>NZ_JBEYSY010000014.1:0-248515 GCF_040704315.1 Micromonospora sp. NPDC047644 | reverse complement strand
CTCGCGGATGTAGCCGAGGGCACGCTCGTACACGTCATTGTCTCGGATTTTGAACTTGGTCCAGACCGCGTACGGTCGCCGCCGATGTGGTGAGCTGTACGGGTGTCGGGGCTGGGACTTGTGCTGCACCCCACCCGGGATGTCACCGAGGTGGTCGGGATCATCGAACGGTGGGCGACGCGTCACCACAAGACGTTGTACGTGCGCGAGGAGGACCAGCACCGCGTCCCGTCCTCGGTCGAACCGGTGCCGGGGGACCAGGTGGCGTCCCGCGCCGACGCGCTGATCAGCATCGGCGGCGACGGCACCATGCTGGGTGCGCTGCGGTCCGCCGTTCTCGACCCGAAGCCGGTGCTCGGCGTACACCTGGGTCGGGTGGGTTTCCTCGTCGAGATCGAACCGCCGGGGCTGCCGGAGGCGCTGAGCCGGCTGCTGTCGAGAGATTTCACGATCGAGTCGCACGCCTGCCTCGCCTGTGACGTGTGCGGTGACGACGTGGTGGCGTTCAACGACATCGCGTTGGTCCGTCAGCCGGGCGCCGGGTTCGTCAGCGTCACGCTCGCCATCGACGGCCAGCAGTACGGCTACTACCGCAGCGACGCCGTCGTGGTCGCGACCCCGATCGGCTCGACGGCGTACAGCTACGCGGCGGGTGGTCCACTGATCTCCCCCGCGGCGGACTCGGTGGTGATCACCCCGGCGGCGCCGATGGCCGGCATCTCCCGGGCGGTGGTGCTCTCCCCGAACGAGAAGATCCGGTTGGAGTTGCAGCCCAACTCGTCGCCGGTCGTCGTGGAGATGGACGGGTTGGTGTTCCGCGACGCGGCGACGGAGGGGGCGGTGGACATCTCGTACCGGCGCGACGCCGGTCTGGTGGTCCGCTTCGACCCACTGCGTTACCAGGAGCGCAACCAGTTGAAGATGACGCTGCTCGACCTGCCGTTCCTCCCCGAGCAGCTCCGCGAACTGCTCCCCGAAGAGCTACGCCGACGCGGCCAGGAACTCCCCCCACCCGCCGACCCCCCACCCTGCTAACCCCCGACCCCCCACCCAAACCCCCACCCCCACCATTGACCATCGTCGATCATGGAGTTATTGCCATGACACGCCGTGTCGAATGGCAATAACTCCATGATCAACTGCCACGGGGCGGGAGAGGGTGGGGACTGGGGGTTGCGGGGTTAGGGCTGGGTTAGGGCTTGGTCTACCAGGTTTTTGGCTTCTTCCTGGATCTGCTTGAGGTGGTCGGGGCCCTGGAAGGACTCGGCGTAGATCTTGTAGACGTCCTCGGTGCCGGACGGACGGGCGGCGAACCAGCCGGACTCGGTGCTGACCTTGAGGCCGCCGATCGCCGCGCCGTTACCGGGCGCGGTGGTCAGCGTCGCGGTGATCGGCTCGCCGGCCAGCTCGGTGGCGGTGACCTGCTCCGGGGAGAGCTTGGCGAGCACGGCCTTCTGCTCCCGGGTGGCCGGAGCGTCGATCCGGGCGTACGCGGGCGCGCCGAAACGCTCGGCCAGCTCCGCCCAGTGCTCGCTCGGGCTGCGGCCGGTGGTGGCCTGGATCTCGGCGGCCAGCAGGCAGAGCAGCAGGCCGTCCTTGTCGGTGGTCCACGTCGAGCCGTCACGCCGCAGGAACGACGCCCCGGCGCTCTCCTCGCCACCGAAGCCGACCGCGCCGTCGAGCAGGCCGGGCACGAACCACTTGAAGCCGACCGGCACCTCCAGCAGCGGCCGACCCAGGTCGGCCGCGACCCGGTCGATCATCGACGAGGAGACCAGGGTCTTGCCCACCGCGGCGTCCGGCCCCCACTCGGTGCGGGTACGGAACAGGTGACCGATCGCCACCGCCAGGTAGTGGTTGGGGTTCATCAGCCCGGCGTCCGGGGTGACGATGCCGTGCCGGTCGGCGTCGGCGTCGTTGCCCGTGGAGATCTGGTAGTCGGCCCGCGCGGCGATCAGCGACGCCATCGCATTCGGCGAGGAGCAGTCCATCCGGATCTTGCCGTCGCCGTCCAGGGTCATGAACCGCCAGGTCGGGTCGACGTTCGGGTTGACCACTGTCAGATCCAGGCGGTGCCGCTCGGCGATCTCACCCCAGTACGCCACGCTCGCCCCGCCCAACGGGTCCGCGCCGATGCGGATCCCCGCATCGCGGATCGCGTCGATGTCGATCGCCGCCGGCAGGTCGTCGACGTAGGTGGCGAGGAAGTCGTACTCCCCGGTGGTGTCGGCGGCCCGCGCCCGCGCGTAGGTGATCCGGCGGACCTCCTTGAGCCCGGCGGCGAGGATGGCGTTGGCCCGGTCCTGGATCCACCTGGTCACGTCGGTGTCGGCCGGCCCACCGTTCGTGGGGTTGTACTTGAAACCGCCGTCGTCGGGCGGGTTGTGCGACGGGGTGATGACGATGCCGTCGGCGAGCCCGCTGGTCCGCCCGCGGTTGTGGGTGAGGATCGCGTGCGACAGCGCCGGGGTCGGGGTGTAACCGTCGCGGCTGTCCACCAGCACGGTGACCCCGTTGGCGGCGAGCACCTCCAGGGCGTCCACCGCGGCCGGCGCGGAGAGCGCGTGGGTGTCCCGGGCGAGGAAGAGCGGCCCGTCGAGCCCCTGCTCGCGCCGGTAGTCGCAGAGCGCCTGGGTGACCGCCAGGATGTGGTCGGAGTTGAACGCGTTGCGCAGGCTGGAGCCACGGTGGCCGGAGGTGCCGAAGGAGACCTGCTGGGCCGGGTCCGCGGGGTCCGGATGCTCGGCGTAGTAGGCGGTCACCAGGCGCGGCACGTCGACCAGGTCGGCGGGCTCGGCGGGCTGGCCGGCACGGGGGTGGGTCACTGCGGGATCCTCCTCGGGGAGTGCCTGTCGGTCACGGCTCGACCTTCTGGCCCTTGCCGATCACCACGATGCCGTTGTCGGAAACGGTGTAACGCTGCCGGTCCTTCTCCAGGTCGACGCCGATCTCGACGCCCTCCGGGACGAACACGTTCTTGTCCAGGATGGCCCGCCGGACCACCGCGTGCCGGCCGATCTCCACACCCTCCATCAGCACCGAGCCCTCGACGTGCGCCCAGGAGTGCACCCGCACCTTCGGCGAGACGATCGAGTTCTCCACCAACGAGCCGGAGATCACCACACCCGGGGAGACCATCGAGCCGACCGCGCGGCCGACCCGCTCACCCCACTGGTGGACGAACTTCGCCGGCGGCCACGGCAGCTGCTCGGTGTAGATCGGCCAGTCGAAGTTGTACATGTTGAAGACGGGGTGCACGTTGATCAGATCCATGTGCGCGTCGTAGAACGAGTCGAGCGTCCCCACGTCGCGCCAGTAGCCGCGATCGCGGTCGGTGCTGCCCGGCACCTCGTTGTCGCGGAAGTCGTAGACGTTCGCCTCGCCGCGCTCGACGAGCATCGGGATGATGCTGCCGCCCATGTCGTGCTTGCTGGACTTGTCTTCGGCGTCGCGCTCGACCGCCTCGCAGAGCGCCCGGGTGGTGAAGACGTAGTTGCCCATCGAGGCGTAGATCTCGTCCGGCGCGTCGGGCAGGCCGACAGCGTCGGTGGGCTTCTCGCGGAACGCCCGGATCCGCTTGCCGTCCTCGCCGACCTCGATGACGCCGAACTGGTCGGCCATCGACAGCGGCTGGCGGATGCCGGCGACGGTCACCGCCGCGCCGGAGGCGATGTGGTCCTCCACCATCTGCCGCGGGTCCATCCGGTAGATGTGGTCGGCGCCGAAGACGATCACGTAGTCGGGCTGCTCGTCGTTGATGAGGTTGAAGCTCTGGTAGATGGCGTCGGCCGAGCCGGCGAACCACCACGGGCCACGACGCTGCTGCGCGGGCACCGGGGTGACGTAGTTGCCGAGCAGCGTGGACATCCGCCAGGTCTTGGTGATGTGTCGGTCGAGAGAGTGGGACTTGTACTGGGTCAGCACGACGATCTTGAGATAGCCGGCGTTGGCCAGGTTGGAGAGGACGAAGTCGACCATGCGGTACATCCCGCCGAACGGGACGGCCGGCTTGGCCCGATCCGTGGTGAGTGGCATCAGGCGCTTGCCCTCCCCACCCGCCAGGACGATCGCGAGCACCTTGGCAGCCATGCCACGACGCTATCCACCCGCGTCCCACTTCACCACTCGTACGGGGAGTCTTCTGCACTAGGGTGCGCACATGACCGACTCCTCCCCGGCCACCGGATCCCTGCGCGTCGATCTGCTCACCCGCGAGTACCCACCGGAGGTCTACGGCGGCGCGGGCGTGCACGTCGAGTACCTGGCTCGGGAGTTGCGCGGCCTCGCGGACGTACGGGTGCACTGCTTCGGCCTGCCGCGCACCGAGCCGGGCGTCACCGCGTACGCCGAACCGCCGGGTCTGACCGGCGCGAACGCCGCGCTGCGCACGATGGGCGTGGACCTGGAGATGGCCGCCGGCGCGGCCGGCACCGACGTGGTGCACAGCCACACCTGGTACGCGAACCTGGCCGGCCACACCGCGAAGCTGCTGCACGGGGTGCCGCACGTGGTGACCGCGCACAGCCTGGAGCCGCTGCGGCCGTGGAAGGCCGAGCAGCTCGGAGGCGGTTACGCGCTCTCCTCCTGGATCGAGCGCACCGCGATGGAGGCCGCCGACGCGGTGATCGCGGTCAGTGGCGGGATGCGCAACGACGTGCTCACCGCGTACCCGCAGATCGACCCCGGCCGGGTCCGGATGGTCTACAACGGCATCGACACCGTCCAGTACGCCCCGGATCAGGGCACCGACGTGCTCGACCGGCTCGGTGTCGACCCGTCCCGCCCCAGCGTGGTCTACGTGGGCAGGATCACCCGGCAGAAGGGGCTGCCGTACCTGCTGCGGGCCGCCCGGGAGTTGCCGGCGGACACCCAGCTCGTCCTGCTGGCGGGCGCGCCGGACACCGCCGAGATCGCCGCCGAGGTGGAGGAGTTGGTCGCCGAGCTGCGGGCCAACCGTTCCGGCGTGGTCTGGGTGGCCGAGATGCTGCCCAAGCCCGAGGTGATCCAGGTGCTGACGCACGCCACCGTGTTCGTCTGCCCGTCGGTCTACGAGCCGATGGGCATCGTCAACCTGGAGGCGATGGCCTGCGAGACGGCCGTGGTGGCGACCGCGACCGGCGGCATCCCCGAGGTCGTGGCCGACGACGAGACCGGCCTGCTGGTGCCGATCGAGCAGGCCACCGACGGCTCCGGCACCCCGTTGGAGCCGGAGAAGTTCGTGGCCGACCTGGCGGCAGCGGTCAACACGCTGCTCGCCGACCCGGCGCGCACCGAACGGTTCGGCCTGGCCGGCCGCCGGCGCGCTGTCGAGCACTTCTCCTGGGACGCCATCGCCCGGCAGACCCTGGAGGTCTACCGCTCGGTCGGCGCGGCCTGAGGGGACCGACGTCAGATCGACGTTCCCGGCGGCGACTTGAACAACGAGGTCGCCTCGTCGCAGTGACCACCACGCCCGTCCCGTAGCGCGCTCGCGGCGATGCGGATCAGGTCGATGTTGACCCCGGCGGCACCACTCGGGTCGTGCACCTTGAGTTTCACGTCGAGGCTCACCGCTGTCGCACCCCAGCCCTGCGCCTCCAGGTTGAGGTGCGCCACCTTCTGCGAGCGCAGGTGCGGCAGGTAGCCGAGCGGGGCGACCTCGACGCTGTCGGCGGCCCGGCCTTTCGGCAGGGCGTTGAGCTTGGACCGCATCTTGGTGTCGGGGTTCTCGACCAGGTTGCGGAAGTCCTCGGTGCCGCCCAGGTTGACCTGGTAGGAGCTGACCAGGGTGAGGCCGCGTTCCTCAAGCAGCCGTAGCAGCGCCTTGTGCAGCACCGAGGTGCCGAACTGGCTGGCCAGGTCGTCGCCGAGCAGCGGCAGACCGGCCGCCTCGAACCTCTCCATCCGGCGTGGATCGCGGGCGACCGGGTCGGCGGTGGTGTTGATGAATGCGAGGCCCGCCGTGTGAGCCGCCTCGGCGTACGCCTGAGCGGTCTCCGGCCGGCCGCTGGGCGCCGAGTAGAGCAGCACCTCCGCGCCCGCCAGAGCCGCCGCCACCCGCGGCACCTCGGTCGCGTCGACGAGGCCCTTCGTGACCGGTACACCCGCTGTGGGCAGGTCGCAGTCCAGCCGGGGGAAGTTGTTGGGTGCCAGGAAGATCGCCTCGGTCAGGTCCCGACCGACCTTCTCCTCGGAGGTGGCGAAGGCCGCGACGATGTCGATGTCCCCCACCCCGAGCCCGTCGATCGCCGGCCTGCGGATTCCGACCAGGCTGCCGCTCTGACGGTGGAGAGCCAGCCCCTGCACCAGTGCCGACGTGTTGTTACCGACCCCGACAACCGCGACCCTCACCCGTTCGATCATGGCCGGAGGCTACGTCACCTCCGCCCTTCGCGCCGGTACGCAACGGAGAGTGACCTCCGCGCGAGGAAACACCGCGGCGAGCGTGATGTCCCTGAGTCATCACGATGCCCCTGTGTCATCAGGCTCACCGCGACGTCCGTCCCCCGGACTCGACCCGCCGAGGCGAGCGACGGGCCCGGTTCGGGGAGAGCCCGACCGCCGGCTGGCAGGCTTGGCCGCGCGCGAACGGATCTCGCGCAGTAGGTTGGCGGAGTGACTGGACGGTTCCCGATCGAAGACGTCTCCCCCGTCGTCTCGTGCGGGCGATACCCGGCCAAGGCGGTGGTCGACGAGCCGGTTCCGGTGTCGGCGCGCGCCTACCGGGAGGGGCACGACGCGCTGGGCTGCAACGTGGTGTGGGCTGGTCCGGACGGCGCGGGCCGGCCGTTCACCCGGATGCGCCCCGGCGAGCCCGGCCAGGACCGCTGGCACGCCACCATCGCACCGGACGCCGTCGGCGCGTGGACCTTCTCCGTCGAGGCGTTTCAGGACCCGTACCTGACCTGGCAGAACGCGGTGACCAAGAAGATCGCCGCCGGGCAGGGGCCGGAGGACCTGGCCAACGACCTGGCCGAGGGCGCGCGGGTGCTCGCCGCCGCCCGGCACCTCGTGCCGACCGCCGACCGGCCCCGCGTCGCCGATGCGCTCACCGCGCTGGTCGACACCGACCTGCCGCTGGCCCAGCGGGTCGGTCCGGCGCTGGCCCTGGCCGACCTGCTCTGGGAGCACCCGGTGCGGGAGTTGGTCACCGCCGGTGAGACGTACTCGATCTGGGTTGACCGCAAGCGGGCGCTCTACTCGGCCTGGTACGAGTTCTTTCCCCGCTCGGAAGGCGCGGCGGGCGGGCGTTCCGGCACCTTCGCGACCGCCACCGAGCGGCTGCCGGGTGTCGCCGCGATGGGCTTCGACGTGCTCTACCTGCCGCCGATCCACCCGATCGGCCGGGTCAACCGCAAGGGCCCGAACAACGCGCTCACCGCCGGGCCGACCGACGTGGGCTCACCGTGGGCGATCGGCGCCGCCGAGGGCGGCCACGACACGATCCACCCCGACCTGGGTACGCCGGCAGACTTCCGGGCCTTCATGCAGGCGGCGGCGGCACAGGGCCTGGAAGTGGCCATGGACCTGGCGTTGCAGTGCGCGCCGGACCACCCGTGGGTCACCGAGCACCCGGAGTGGTTCACCACCCGCGCCGACGGCAGCATCGCGTACGCGGAGAACCCGCCGAAGAAGTACCAGGACATCTACCCGGTCAACTTCGACAACGACCCGGAGGGCATCCGGGCCGAGGTGCTGCGGGTGGTGCTGCACTGGGTCGGCGAGGGCATCCGGATCTTCCGGGTGGACAACCCGCACACCAAGCCGTTCGACTTCTGGCACTGGCTGATCGCCGAGGTCAAGAAGATCGACCCGGACGTGCTGTTCCTGGCCGAGGCGTTCACCCGGCCGGCCATCATGCACGGCCTCGGCAAGATCGGCTTCACGCAGTCGTACACCTATTTCACCTGGCGCACGACGGCGGCCGAGATGCGGGCGTACTGCGAAGAGTTGATCGAGGCGGCCGACTACATGCGGCCGAACTTCTGGCCGAACACCCCGGACATCCTGCACGAGTCGTTGCAGCACGGCGGCCCGCCGATGTTCAAGATCCGGGCGGTGTTGGCCGCGCTGCTCTCCCCCTCCTGGGGCCTGTACGCGGGCTACGAGCTGTTCGAGCACGTGGCCCGGCCGGGCGCCGAGGAGTACCTGGACAACGAGAAGTACGAGCTGCGACCCCGGGACTGGGCCGCGGCGGAGGCGCAGGGCCGTTCGCTGGCACCGTTCCTGACCACCCTCAACCGGGTACGCCGGGACAACCCGGCCCTGCACCAGCTCCGCAACCTGCGCTTCCACGAGATCGACAACCCGGCGTTGCTCTGCTGGTCGAAGCACGACCCGGAGACCGGCAACACGGTCATCGTGATCTGCTCGTTCGACCCGCGCGTCGTGCAGTGGGGCAACACCACGCTCGACATGCCGGCGCTCGGCTTCGACTGGCACGAGCGGTTCACCGTGTACGACGAGCTGACCGGCACGAGTTACGACTGGGGTCAGCGCAACGCGGTACGCCTCGACCCGTACCTGCAACCCGCGCACGTGCTGACCGTGCGCCGCCCGGTCGCACCCGCCGCGCCGGATCCCGCCGGCGCCGAACCGGCGGACCTCACCGTCGCCGACGTCCCGGCGGAGCTGTCCGGCGGCACCGCGCCGACGACCCCGGCGCCGACTCCGCCCCGCCGGTCCGGCCCCGTTCCGACCCCTCCGCGCCGGTCGACCGCCCGCCGGTCCGCCCCGGCACCGACCGATGCCGCACCGAAGGACGACCGATGGACCAGCTGATCTCCGGCGCGACGCACGACCCGCACGCGCTGCTCGGCGCGCACCCCGCCGACGACTCGACGACGATCCGCACGATGCGACGGGGCGCCGGCGACGTCGCGTTGCTCGTCGGCGACGAACGGCACCCGATGAAGCGGGTGCACGACGTGGGCGTCTTCGAGGCACAGGTCGACGGCACGGTGCTCGACTACCGGCTGGAGGTCGACGGGACCACCCACGACGACCCGTACCGCTACCCGCCGACCCTCGGTGAGCTGGACCTGCACCTGATCCGTGAGGGCCGGCACGAGCGGCTGTGGGAGGCGCTCGGCGCCCGGGTCTTCGACGAGGGCGTGGCGTTCAGCGTCTGGGCGCCCAACGCCCGTGGGGTGCGGGTGATCGGCGACTTCACCGGCTGGGGCCCCGACGACGGCTGGCCGATGCGGTCGCTCGGCTCCAGCGGGGTGTGGGAGCTGTTCGTCCCCAACGCCCGGGTCGGAGCCCGCTACAAGTACCGGGTGCTGGGCGCAGACGGGCAGTGGCGGGACAAGGCCGACCCGCTCGCGGCGTACGCCGAGGTGCCGCCGGCCACCGCCTCGGTGGTGCACCACTCGACGTACCGGTGGAACGACGCGGACTGGCTGGCCCGGCGGGCCGAAAGGCAGCCGCACCAGGAGCCGATGAGCGTCTACGAGGTGCACCTCGGCTCGTGGCGGCCCGGCCTGGGCTACCGCGAGCTGGCCGAGCAGCTCACCGCGTACGTCACCGAGCTGGGCTTCACGCACGTGGAGTTCCTGCCCGTGATGGAGCACCCGTTCGGCGGCTCCTGGGGCTACCAGGTGACCGGCTACTACGCGCCGACCTCCCGGTTCGGCGACCCGGACGAGTTCCGCCACCTGGTGGACCGGCTGCACGAGGCCGGCGTCGGCGTCCTCCTGGACTGGGTGCCCGCGCACTTCCCGAAGGACGAGTGGGCCCTCGCGCGATTCGACGGCACCCCGCTCTACGAGCACCCCGACCCGCGGCGCGGCGAACACCCCGACTGGGGCACGTACGTCTTCGACTTCGGCCGCAACGAGGTCCGCAACTTCCTGGTCGCCAACGCGCTCTACTGGTGCGACCAGTTCCACGTCGACGGGCTGCGGGTCGACGCGGTCGCCTCGATGCTCTACCTGGACTACTCCCGCAACCACGGCGAGTGGGCCCCCAACAGGTACGGCGGCCGGGAGAACCTGGAGGCCATCGCGTTCATGCAGGAGGTGAACGCGACGGTCTACAAGCACCACGCCGGCGTCGTCATGATCGCCGAGGAGTCCACCGCCTGGCCGGGGGTCACCCAGTCCACCGCCGGTGGCGGGCTGGGCTTCGGGTTCAAGTGGAACATGGGCTGGATGCACGACACGCTGCTCTACACCTCGAAGGACCCGATCTACCGCCAGCACCACCACCACCAGCTCACCTTCTCCCTGGCGTACGCCTGGAGCGAGAACTACGTGCTGCCGATCAGCCACGACGAGGTGGTGCACGGCAAGGGCTCACTGGCCGGCAAGATGCCCGGCGACACCTGGCAGCGGCTGGCGAACGTGCGGGCGCTGCTGGCGTACATGTGGGCGCACCCCGGCAAGCAGCTGCTCTTCATGGGCTCCGAGATGGCCGACGACCGGGAGTGGAGCGAGGAGCGCGGCCTCGACTGGTACCTGCTCCACGACCCGGCCCGCGCCGGTGTGCAACGACTCGTCGGTGACCTCAACCGGGTTTACCGGGACACCCCGGCGCTCTGGGCGCAGGACACCGAGCCGGCGGGCTTCCGCTGGATCGCCGGCGACGACGTCGCCAACAACACGGTGTCGTTCGTCCGGATCGCCCCGGACGGCTCGACGCTGGTGTGCGTGGCGAACTTCTCCGCCCAGCCGCTGCACGACTACCGGATCGGCCTGCCGGCCGGCGGCACCTGGCAGGAGGTGCTCAACACCGACGCCCACCACTACGGCGGGTCGGGGGTGGGCAACCTGGGCGAGGTACGGGCCGAGGACGTGCCGTGGCACGGGATGGTCGCGTCGGCGGCCCTCCAGGTGCCGCCGCTGGGCGCCGTCTGGCTCCGCCAGAGCTGATCCCGCCAACTGCGTAGACGCCCCCAGAACGGCCCGCTCCGCTCGTACGCCGCGATCTGCTCGCCCTGTAGGCGCGCGGTCACGTCTCTGTCCACGTCCGCGTCGCTCCCCGTCCGCTGCTCGCGCGGGTCGGAGGGAACCGTAACGGGCGGTAGGGCAACCATCCGCTGCAGTTGAAAGGACAGAGCCTTACCGAGGATCGGCGCGGCCTTGTACTAGCGTTGACGCTGTGAGCAATCGTCCTGCGATGTACGAGCCGATGACGGTGGCACGCTTGGGCGTCCTGCTCGCCGGGGTCGACGACTCCAGGCGGTGGCGTCTGGTGGCGGAGTTTCTGGAGGAGTACAGCTGGGAAGCGTCCGAGCGTCGCGCTGACTTGCTGATCCAGGAGCCAGCGCCGACCGGTGACGATCATTGGGACGTCTTCCTCGCGGCGCTGACGGAGTACCTCGCCGCCCGCGACGAGCGCGGCGCTCCCTCGTGGGTCGAGACGCGGTCGCTACGGCGGTTCTGGTTCCCCTTCAACACTCGCGCCGCCCGCGTCGACGCCGTGGTGCACTCGCCTGCGGCGTTCCGGCGCCGTGGGGTGTTCATCTCCCCACAGGAGTTGAAGGTCGCGTGAGCGCCGACGACCCGCTGCTGGACCGTACTGCCATCGAGGACGCCTTCCGGAGGCTCGGTGACCGGCTGGCGAAGCGAGGTGTGATCGCCGACCTGTACATCTTCGGTGGAGCTGCAATGGCGCTGGCCTACGACGCCCGTCGGGCGACCCGGGACATCGACGCTGTGTTTCAGCCGCACGGCATCGTGCTCGACGAAGCGCGGGCCGTCGCGGATGAGCTCGGGCTGCCGCGGTGGTGGCTGAACGAACAGGCGAGCGTGTACGTCGCCGCTGGCGGAGACCCGGGGGCACCACGAGTCTTCGATCACCCTGGCCTGCGGGTCTCGGCGGCGTCCCCGGAACACCTGCTTGCCATGAAGGTACTCGCGGCACGGCGCCGAGATGCCGAGGACATCCGCTTCCTGGTGGAGCACCTCGGGCTGAACAACCCCGAAGAGGTCCTCGACCTCTGCGCCGAGATCTTTCCGGACGAAGAGGTCCCCGGCCGGGCGAGACTTGTCCTCGAAGACGTGTTCGACGGCCGATAGCTCAGCGGGGCTGACGGTCAGACCAGGCCGGCGTCGCGGAGCAACTGCCAGAGGCCGGCGCCGTCCGGGGCGGAGAGCCACTTCTGCCCCACCGGCCCCGACGACGGGCGGCCGGCCGGGGCGGGCAGGGTGCCGGCCAGCACCGACTGCGTCGGGGAGAGACGGCGGATCGCCACCCCGGCGACGTTCTCCGGGTGGGCGGCGGCGAACTCCCGGTAGATCTCCTGGTCGTGCTGGCCGTCGTCGCCGACGAGCAGCCAGCGCACGTCGGGGAACTCCTTGGCCAGCCGGGCCAGGGTGGACCGCTTGTGTTCCATGCCGCTGCGGAACCAGCGGTCGGCGGTCGGGCCCCAGTCGGTGAGCAGCAGGGGCCCGGCCGGGTAGAGGTGGCGGGACAGGAAGCGGGTCAGGGTCGGGGCCACGTTCCAGGCGCCGGTCGAGAGGTAGAAGACCGGTGCGCCGGGGTTCGAGGTGACCAGCCGCTCGTAGAGCACCGCCATGCCCGGAACCGCGTTGCGGGCGTGCTCGTCGAGCACGAAGGTGTTCCATGCGGCGAGCAGCGGCCGGGGCAGCGCGGTCACCATCACCGTGTCGTCGATGTCGGAGATGATGCCGAACCTGACCTCCGGGTCGAGGATGCGCACCGGGGCGTCGACGGGCTCGGCGTCCGGGACGCTGAGCCGGACCGTACCCCAACCGGGCGGCAGGTCCGCCTCGACCAGCGTGTCGACGAACCCGCTGCGGTCGGCCCGCGTCTCGTGGCGCACCCCGCCGGCCTCGATGGTCACCGTGACGTGCTTGTTGGGCAGCGTCGTGAAGCTGCGCCAGCCGCGAACCTTGTCGAGCCGACCCCGTTGACGCGTGTCCGGACGGCCCAGCAGCACCCGACACATCACCCGCACCCAACCCGGCGCGCCATAACCGGTGTACGCGACGATGTTGACCCGCCAGCCGGTGCGCCGCAGCCGGCGCTCGACGAGCTGGTGCACGGCGTCCTCGATCCGCGCAGCCCGGTGCAGGTTCGGAACGGCCAGTTGGCCGGCGGGAGTGGGTGGCACCCGCCAACCCTGCCACACGTCGACAGCCACGGCCACGCGAGCCGACCCCGGCCGCGCCGATCCGGCCCGGACGTCCGTGCGGCCCACCCAGCCCCACCGGGCTGCGCCGATCGGCCTCGGCGGCCCGGCCGAACGTGAAACACTCCGGTCGGGACGACGACGGGGGCGTTGGTCGTGTCGCATCCAGAGCAGCACCGTGGGCGATGGCGCCCGCGACTCGATCGACCGGCGCTCGCCGCGCTGCTGTTCGGGCTCGCCGGTGTCGTCTACCGGCTGGTCCTGACGCTGTTCACGGTGCCGGTGTCGAACAGCGACGAGGCGACGTTCGGTCTCGCCGCGCTGCACATCGGGCAGGGCCGGGAACGCCCGGTCTTCCTCTACGGCCAGCACTACATGGGGATGTTGGAGTCGTACCTGGCCGCTCCCCTGGTGGCGGTGGCCGGGCCGAGCTGGCCGGTGCTGCGCCTGCCGATGCTCGCGCTGTACGCGATCTTCCTCTACCTGATCCACCGGTTGACCCGCCGCCTCTGCACCCCGTGGTTCGCCGCCTTCGTGGTGGGTCTGCTGGCGCTCGGGCCGGAGCGGGTGGTGCGCGACCAGCTCACCGTCGTCGGCGGGCGGCCGGAGGTGAAGCCGGCGGTGCTGCTGATGCTGCTGATCACCGTGGGGCTGGCCGCCGGCACGGTCCACCGCCGACGGTTGGCGGTCGGCCTGTTCGGGCTGCTCGTCGGGCTGGCCGTCTGGTCGGACTGGCTGATCCTGCCGTACCTCGCGGTCGCCGGGTTGGCCCTGATCTGGGCGGTACGGCGGGAGCTGCTCGGCTGGTCCGGTCTGCTGCTGGTGGCGGGGACGGTCGTCGGCGTGGCCCCGATGATCGTCGACAACCTGCGGGCCGGGCCGGGTGACGACTCGCTGTCGGTGTTCCGCGAGGTCAGCACCAAGGTCGGCCCGCAGCCGCCGTGGTCCGACCGGATCCGGGGCGGCCTGCTGGAGGGCGTTCCGCTGGCGCACGGGCTCTGCCCGGTGGACGGTTGCGGACGCTGGCAGCAGTGGTTCGGTGTGGTGTACCCGGTGCTGCTGCTGGCCGGCGCGGCGCTCGCTGTGCTCGCGTACCGTCGCGCCGCCGGGACGCCGCGGGCGGAGTGGGTCGGACGCGGGGCCGGCGGGCTACGGGGGGATCGGGTCGGACCGGTCGTGCAGCTCGCGCTGGTCGCCGGCGCGACGTTGACACTGCTGTCGTACGTGCGCAGTCCGCTCGCCGCGACCAGCCCGCTGGACAACGCCCGCTACCTGTCGGTGCTGCAACTGTCGTTGCCGGCGGTGCTCTGGCCGCTCTGGGTGGCGGCGCTGACCGCCTGGCGGGGCACCAGCAGCGTGCTGGGGCGGTTCACCGGCGCGCTGTCCGCCGCGGTGCTGGTCGCCCTGACCGTGACCACCCTGGTGATCACCGTGCTGTTCGCGGCCACCGGCACCGCGGCGTCGCGGACCGAGGAACGCCAGGCCCGGGAGCTGGCCGCCGCGCTGCGCGCCGACGGACCCCATGAGGTGTACGGGGACTACTGGACCTGCAACCGGTTGATCTTCAACACGGACGAGTCGGTGGTCTGCGGGGTGCTCGACGGGAACCTGTCACCGGGGCAGAACCGCTACCGACCGTACTGGCGGCAGGTGGGGCGGGCGGAGCGGCCGGGCTACGTGGTGGAGATCGACTCGCCGATGGACCGGCGGTTGCGGAGGCTGCTGGCCGACCGGGCCGACGCCGCGCCGGTGCGGGAGGTCGGCGGCTATCGCGTGTACCACCCCGACACCCCGGTGCGGCCCTGGCGGTAGGCGCTGGTCGTACGCTGGCCGGGCCGGCGCGTGGGGCGCCGCCGTTTCGCCCGTCGAGGAGACCCATGCTCATCCTGTTGCCGCCCTCGGAGGGAAAGGCCGACGCCGGCACCGGACGGCGTTGGGCCGCGGACCGACTCTCGCTGCCCGAGCTGAACCCGGCCCGCGAGCGGGTGCTGGACGCCCTGGTGGCGCTGAGCGCCGGGCCGGACGAGGCGGTCGCGCGGGCGGCGCTCGGCCTCAGCGAGGGCCAGCGGGGCGAACTGCGGCGCAACGCCCGGCTGCGGGAGGCGGCCACCGCGCCGGCCGAACGGCTCTACACCGGGGTGCTCTACGAGGCGTTGGACCTGGCCTCGTTGCCGGCCACGGCGCAGCGGGCAGCCCGCCGGTCGATCCTGATCAGCTCCGGGCTGTGGGGCGCGGTGCGACTGGCCGACCGGATTCCGCCGTACCGCTGCCCGATCGGCGCCCGCCTGCCCGACGTCGGGGCGCTGTCGACGTACTGGCGCAGGGAGCTGACGCCGACGGTGGACGGCGCGGCCGGACGCGGCCCGGTGCTGGACCTGCGCTCCGGCGCGTACGCGGCCACCTGGACGCCGCGCGGCGAGCTGGCCGAGCGCACCGTCACCGTACGGGTGCTGCACGAGCGGGAGGTCGACGGCGTGCCGGTCCGATCGGTGGTCAGCCACTTCAACAAGGCGACCAAGGGGCGGCTGGTCCGGGACCTGCTCGTTGCCGACGCCCGACCGCGCACCGCGGCGGAGCTGGTCGGCACGCTGCGGGAGCTGAAGCACACGGTGCTGGAGCAGCCCGCCGCTCCCGGACGGGTGCGGCAGGTGGATCTGGTGGTCACCGACCTTTAGCGGCACCGCAGCCGCAAGATTTGCTCAAGGCTGGGCCGGAGGAGTTCCGTAACGGCGCGGCAGGGGCCACGGTAGGGCAACCCAGACTCCGACAAGGGAGCCTCCGTTGACCCACGAACCCGCCCTGCTCGACCGGCCGCACACCCCGAGCACCCCATCCCCGTTGGGCTGGTTGACCCTGGGCGACGCGTTCGAGGCTGCCTGCCTGCTGCGCTGCACACCACCACCGACCGCCGCCCGGCCCAGCGCGGTCCGGGCCGAGCACACCGCCGGGGTGGAGTTCAACCGGGAGGACGCCGCGCAGCGGATGCGGCAGCTGCTCAACCGGCTGGACATCCCGGTCACCCACGAGGTGGCCGTCGGCGGCCTGCGTCGCCGCTACGAGCTGCATCGACTGTGGGTGCCCCGGGAGCACCAGGGCGCGTACACCCGGATGTTGGACGCGGGCTGGTGGCAGGGGCGACGGGAGCTGCTCGGCGGGCCGCTGCCCGGTGCCTCACCGGCCCGCCGACGGTTGGTGACCCGCCTGGCGGAGGCGGCCTGGCGCTCGGCGTTGCTGGCCGCCGGGCGGCACGTCCGTCGGCACATCCTCGGTGTCCGGCTCACCGACCGGGAGCTGGCCGCGGTGCTGATCCGGGGAGCGGCCGTGCTCGACGTACCGGCCCGGCTCCGCCCCGGCACCGGTTGCTTCCTGGTCAGCGTGGCCGACGGCCCGGACCGGCAGCGGATCCTGCGCAGCGCGGCGTTGGAACCGGCGCGCGGCCCGATGGCGGAACCCGGGACGGCGACGACGCGCGGGGTGACCCCGGCGTCCACACGGGGCGTGGGCATGACGCCGGCAGGTCGCGCGGCCTGCTGATCAGGCCCGACCGCCGGGGCGCATCGCCAACCCGGGCTTGCGCGCACCCGCCCGACGGCGCACAGTGCACCGCGTGAGTCGTACCTCGTCCCGCCGCGCCGGCCCGGCCACCCTGTTGACGGTGCTGCTGATCGCGAACCTGGCCATCGCCAGCTGCCGGGACACGCCGACCGAGCCGACGTCGATCCGGATCGCCACCGGCAGCCCCACCGCTGTCTACTACGCGTTCGGGCAGTCCCTGGCGGCCATCCTCAACCGGGAGCTGCCCGGCGTACGGGCCAGCGTGGTGGTCACCGCCGCCTCGGCGGAGAACGTGCGACTCGTCGGCTCCGGCGGGGCCGAGCTGGGCTTCACCCAGGCCGACGTGCTGCCCACCAGCACGGCGGGAAGCCCCACTGTCGACGCCGTCGCCCGGGTGTACGACGACCAACTGCACCTGATCACCACGAGCGGCGGCCCGGTCCGCACCGTCGCCGACCTGCGCGGCCGGCGAGTCTCCGTCGGCGCGGCCGGCTCGGGCACCGAGATCACCGCGACCCGGCTGCTGGAGGTGGCCCGCCTCGGTGGTGACGGGGTACGCCGGGAACGGCTCGGACTGGACGACTCGGTGGCGGCGCTGCGCTCCGGGCGGATCGACGCGTTCTTCTTCTCGGGCGGGTTGCCGGTCCGCGGCATCGAGGAGTTGGCCAAGGCCAGCGCCATCCGGATCCTGGACCTCAGCGAGTGGACCGAGCCGCTGCGCTCACGGTACGGCCAGGTCTACGTCTCCCGCGACATCCCCCGCTCGGTGTACGGGGTGGACGCGGTGACCACCGTGGCCGACCCGAACTACCTGATCGTCCGGGCCGACCTGCCGGAGCCGCTGGTCCGTGAGGTGACCCGGCTGCTGATGGAACGCCGGGCTGAACTGGCCGCAGCCCACCCGGCGGCGGGACGGATGAGCCCTCGCTCGGCGATCGTCACCGCGCCGCTGTCGCTGCACCCCGGCGCCGCGTCCTGGTACCGCGCCACCAAACCGTGACGGCTGGTCCTCACCGCGCCGGGGTCGGTCGCAGGTCGCCGGCCGGTTCCTCCGCCGCCGGCTCCACCGGGAGGGCCGGTGCCGGGAACCACAGGGCGGCGATGAGCCCCCGCGACTCCCCCGGGCGCATGGTGAGGCGTCCGTCCGAGGCGTCCACCAGCACGGCGGCGATGGTCAGACCGAGCCCCGCGCCGTCCACGTTCTGCGCGTCCGGGGCCCGCCAGAACCGCTCGGTCGCCTGGCCGAGCTGACTCTCGGTCATGCCGGGGCCGGAGTCGCGGACCTCCAGCGTCACCCCGCCGTCGCGGCGGTCCACCGTCACCGTCACCGCCCCGCCCGCCCCGCTGAACTTCACCGCGTTGTCGATGAGGGCGTCCAGCGCCTGGTCGACGGCGGTCGGCACGGTCTGCGCGTACGCCGGGGCGTCGGTCGTGGCCAGCCGCAACGCGACCGACCGGTGCCGGGCCAACGGCGCCCACGCGGCCACCCGGGAGGCGGCCACCGCGGCGGCGTCCACCGTGACGCGCTCGTTCTCCTCCCGTTCCGCCCGAGCGAGGGTCAGCAGCGCGTCGAGCACCAGCGCGAGCCGGTCGGTCTCCTCCAGGGCCAGCCGGTGCTCGGACCGACCGTCGGCGTCGGTGAGACTGGGCCCCAACTCCTCCACCCGCAGCCGCAGCGCGGTGAGCGGGTTGCGCAGCTGGTGGCTGGCGTGCGCGACGAAGGCACGCTGCCGGTCCATCACGTCGGAGACCACGTCGGCCATGTGGTTGAAGCTGGCCGCGAGGCGGCGCAGCTCCGGCGGGCCCAGCCGGTGCTGCACCCGGGCGCCCCGATCGCCCTCGGCGATCTCGTGGGTGACCGCGTCCAGCTCGGTGACCGGGCGCAGCACCCAACCGGCCAGCCCGAACGCGGTGAGCACACAGGCCAGCACGGCGAGCAGACCGGCCAGGGCGAGCAGCAGCCACCACGCGACGACGGCTCGGCGGATCGGGCCGGCCGGGGTCACGATCACCACCGCCCCGAGCACCTCACCGCCGTCGTTGATCGGTACCGCCACCACCACGGGGTCGGTCGTCCAGGGCCAGACCGACTCGGGGGCGCTGGTCTGCTGCCCGGACAGCGCCACGTCCAGCACCGTCGTGGTCCCCGGGCTGGCCTGCCAACCCGGCGACGAGACCGGGATGTTCCGGTCCCGGTCGACGATCGCGGCGCTGATCGCGTACAGGTCGTCGTAGCTGGTCAGCTCCGACTCGATCGGACCGGGCCCGCCGTCACGCAACGCCGGTCCGGCCAACGAGGCGAACCGGGTCGCGTCGGCGAGCCGGTCGGCGCGGACCCGTTCGGTCTCGCGGCTGGCCATGGTGGCGGCCAGTGGGGTCTCCAACGCGATGAGGACGAGGACCATCAGCAGCAGATAGCTGATCACCAGGCGACGACGCACGTCAGCTCCTCACGCGTCGCGCAGTCGGTAGCCGACGCCACGGACGGTCTCCACCAGGCGGGCGTCGCCGAGCTTTCCGCGCAGCGACCCGACGTGCACCTCGACGGTGTGCCGGTCGGCCCAGGTGGTGCCCCAGGCGTCGAGCAGGATCCGATCGCGGGGCACCGCCACCCCGGGCTGACGGGCCAGCGAGAGCAGCACGTCGAACTCCTTGCGGGTCAACGTGACGTCACGGCCGTCGACGGTCACCGTCCGCGCGGCCACGTCGATGCGGACCGGCCCGGCCTCGATGAGGTGCCGCTCGGGCGCGGCGTTCGCGGCGCGGCGCAACACCGCCTCTATCCGGGCCTGCAACTCCACCATCGAGAACGGCTTGACCACGTAGTCGTCCGCGCCCAGGCGCAGACCCAGCACCCGGTCACGTTCCTCACCCCGGGCGGTCACCGCGATGATGCCGAGCTGGCTGCTGCGCCGGCGCAGCTCCCGGCACAGGTCCGTGCCGTCCCCGTCGGGCAGGGTCAGGTCGAGCAGCACCAGGTCGCAGGGGGCGGCGGAGAGCGCGGCGGCGACGGTCGCGGCGTGCTCGACCTCGTACCCCCGGCGGGTGAGGGCGGAGGACAGCGCAGCGGCCACCCGGCGGTCGTCCTCCACCAGCAGGATCCGCACCCGTGCCCCCGTCCCTCGCAGCGCTGTTCTGCGAATGGTGGCAGAAGTCCGCGCGGACCGGGAGGCCGCCCACCCGCGCCGGGCGGGCTACCCACGCCCTAGAGGCCGAAGGTGTCGTCGGCGGTGGCGTCCCGGACGCCGTCGGTGAAGCCGCGGAAACCCGGGTCCTCGTGGCTGGCCGGCACGCTGGTGACGGTGACCCCGCCGGCCTGGGTGACGGCGTCGACCAGGGGCGGGTAGTCGATCTCGGCGTCCTGGAAGGCGTCGTCGTCCGCCTCCGCCAGGTTGATCACGTACTGCACGTCCTCGGACGGGGTGTCCGGGTCCTCGGCCCACTCACCGCCGGCCCGGTAGCACTCGTCGTACAGCGCCCGCTGGCTGTCGGTCCAGTCGTCGTCGTAGCTCTGCATCGCCCATCCCTCCGCGGCCGTTGACCTGAGCATGCCCGGCGGGAGGCGACGGGCGCGGCGGTACCGGCGAAAACCGGGCGGGCGCGCCGACCACCGGCCCGTACGCTGGTGTGGTGATCTACAAACTGCTGTCGAGCGCCGAGTGGGACGACGCCCTCGTCGCCGGCGCCTTCACCGGCTCCGCGGTGGACCGGCAGGACGGGTTCATCCACCTCTCCGGGGCCGACCAGGTGGTCGAGACGGCGCGACGGTACTTCACCGGGGCGACCGGGTTGACGATGCTCAGCGTCGAGGAGGAACGCCTCGGCGACGCGCTGCGGTGGGAGCCGTCGCGCGGCGGGCAACTCTTCCCGCACGTGTACGGCCCGCTGCCCGTCGAGGCGGTGCTGGCGGCGCGGGCGTTGCCGGCGGACCTTCCGGTCGCCGACGCGGTGGCCGCTCTACTGGGCTGACCCGGTGGCCGCCGCCCCACCGGCAGACACGGACGCGCCCGACCCGACAGTGTCGGGCCGGGCGCGATGCCGTAGCGGCGGCGCTCAGCGGCAGAGCTGGTCGCCGCCCTTCGCGGGGCTCAGCGGCAGAGCCGCTCGATCTCCTGCTGGAACCGGTCCATCGGGTTCGCCTCGGCCGGGCCGAGCAGGTAGGTCTTCAGCTCCCGGCGGGCCTCGGTCATCGGGTCGTCACCGGCCCGGGTGACCGACACGATCTTCTCCAGCTCGCCGCAGTCCTTGGAGAGCAGGTACGCGGCCCGCGCCGTCGGGTACTCGCGGCGGAAATCGTCCTCGGGCAGGCCGGCCGGGTTGGCCACCACGTACGGCCGCTGGCTCTGCACGAAGTCGGACACCACACTGGACACGTCGCTGATCAGCAGATCGGTCTGATTGAAGCAGTCGAACAACGCCGGCGTGCGGCCGGTGACCACCAGGTGCTCGGTGCCGTCCAGCGACGACGCGTCCGGGTTGCCGCCGGCCGTGCGGATCGCGGTGACGATCCGCTCGTGCACGGCCTTCGCCGCCTTGGACCGCGACCCGGTGAGCGGGTGCGGCTTGTAGATCAGGCGCACCCGGGGATTCGTGGCCAGCAGCCCCTTGACGATCTTCTCACCCATCAGCACCAGTGAGGTGTGGTACGGGTCGTCGTCGAGCCACCCCTCCCAGGTGGGCGCGTAGAGCACCGTGAACGGCCGGTCCACCGACTCCGCGCCGAAGGTGTGCACCCCGGCGAGCTGCGGCCGGCCGATCTCGACGATGTCCGAGTCGAGCACACCCACGCCGGCCCGGGCGTAGCGCTCCCGGCCGGCCAGGCCGGCGACCCAGACCTCGTCGTACACCTTGCTGTACGGGTTGACGCTGGCCTGCTTGTCGCTGTCGCCGTGCCCGACGAAGACGTGCTTCGTACCCGGCTCGCGGAGCATGTGGATGTTCGCGCCAACGTTCGCGGCGTAGAGCGCCGCGCGGATGCCACCGAGGTCGAGATTCATGAAGTCGACGCCGGCCGGTACGCAGATCACCGGCAGCCGGGTGTCGGCCAACTCGAGGAACGCTTCCCGGCTGCGCATCAGCACCACCGCGCGCTGCTGGAGCGCCTCGGTCGGGGCCAACCACATGTTCGCCTGGTAGACGTCCTTGGCCGGGCCGGCGAAGTAGAGCGCGACCTCCGGCCGGTAGTTGTCCATCCAGCGCTGGACCGCCGGCAGCAACGGACCCTGCCCGCTGCCCCGGCCCCGCAGCCAGGTCAGCGCGATGATGGCGCCCACCAGACCCGTCGCGACGACCGCCACCGCGGCGGCCGCGAAGAACGGCGTCGGATCGTGCTGCACCGCGGCGGCCACGCCGGCCGGCACCAGCAGCAGGTTGAGCAGAGGCATCCGGTCACCGGCGACCGCCGCCGCCCAGGCGGGCGGCTGGGGGGCGCTGGACAGTGGACCCAGCTCGATGTTGCGCACCATGGCGGAGAGCGGGTTACGACGGTCGATCATGGTGGAGAGCGCACCCGCGAAGACCGACACGACCCACACCGCGGCCGGCAGCACCAACAGGAGGGTCAGCTCGCCGCCGCTGAGGCGCACCTCGGCGACGACCAGCAACACGGCGGCGAGGTCACGGGTCAGCTGCCGGTACGACCAGTGCAGGCCCACCTTCTCCAGCAGCACCTGTGACGGCGGTGACCAGCGGGCGACGGCGAACTCGCCGATGATGGCGGCCAGCCCGGCGACGGCGAACAGGCCGACCCAACCGAACACGCCACCGACGAGCATGACCAGGTAGGCCAGTACCAGTAGCGCACTCTGGGCGGCCACCCCGAGGCGTCCTGTCAACGTGCCGAACAACGAATTTCGCTCCCTACTAGATCGGTTACGGGCAGGGCCTGGATTCGTCACGGCAACACCCGACAAGGACAGACCGAGGCGTCGCGCGCGGTCCGCCGCCCATCACCGTGAGTAACTGTTGCGGAACTGGACAAATGTCGACAGCTGGCAGCCTCAACCCATGTCCGAACTCCCGCATGACAGCCCGCACGGCGGCGACCGAATCCCCTACGCGCCGCTCGCGCCCCTATGACCTTAACGCGAGCGGACATCGGGGTGTCGTTCAGGTATCAATGCCCTTTCCGGTTACAAACTCGGTAGCCGTACGTCCAGCGCGCTCCGCCCGTGCTCTGTGGACCAGAGTGGGTGCCAGGGGTTCAGCCGCGCCGGAAACAGGTCATCGCTCCCGGCCGTTTACGACTGGCGAACTGCTGGAAACCCAACTGCGGAGCCAGGTCCCGGGCCACCTGGTTGCCCGAGTAGACACAGATGGTGGTGACGTTGAGCCGCTCGATCGCCCCGGCCAACTCCGGCAGCGGCGCGAGTTCGGGCTTGCCGTTGGCGAGCGCGACCAACTTCAACCGGTCCTGGGCGAACGGCGAGTCGATGCCGTAGTCGGGCAGGTAGCGGTCGTTGGGGCTGACCACCCGCATTCTGCTGGTCACCATCGGTGCGGTGTGCATGAGGGTGGACGGGGCCAGCACCACGCCGTCCGGCCGGTCGAGCCGGGTCATCCAGAAGACGATCAACTTGCGCTGCTGAGGCAGCTTCCAGACCGGCTGTTCGTGCACCGTCACATAGCTCTTCGCCGACCACATGGGCGTGCCGACGAGGGCGAAGCCAGCGACCAGTGCCACCGCGATCGCGACGCTCCCGAACACCCGCAGGCGCGGCAGGTCGACGGTGCACAGGATGCCGATCACCGCCGGGAGGGCGAACATCCACGGCATCCGCCACAGCACGACGCCGATGCCGGTCAGGCTGTTGAGCGCCTCGAGAACGCCGGGGAAGAGCAGCACGCTCATCGCCAGTGTGCTGCCCGCGACGAGCAGTTGGGGCGTCCGCCGACGAACGACCAGGGGGCCGAGCCACAGGGCCAGGCCACCGATCACGCCGAGCACACCGAACAGGATGGTCCGCCGGTAGGTGACCTCGGCGTCGTAGAAGGCCGCGGCGGCGTTCTCGGTGATGGGACCGGCGTTGAGCCGCGACCAGATCGTCGCGCCGATGGGGTAGACCAGCGCCGCCGCACCGGCCAGGAACGCGTCCCGCCAACGGCCGACCACCATCATCGCGAACGCCGCGCCGCCGACCAGCAGCGGGAGGACGATGGCGGAGGTGGTGGAGAGACCGGTGGCCACGATGGAGAGCGCGGCGATGAGCAGCAGCCCTCGGCGGGAACGCGAGTCGAACCATTCGGTCAGGTAGACCCACATCAGCGGGACGACCGCCGCCACGAACATGGTCTTGCCCTGGTGCAGCCTGGTCAGGTGGAAGGTGCCGAGGGCAGCGTCCTCGCCGGCGACCAGGTAGAGGTAGGCCACCGCGACGGTGAAGGCGAGCACAGCGCGGCGTGGCGCCCAGCGCTGCACCAGCCGCCACAGGGCGAGCACCGCCACGACGGACATGACCGGCGTCACGATGTACCACGTGGCGGAGGCGGCGTGCAGGTCGAAGACGTGGGCGAACGCGCCGTAGAAGACCTCGATCGAGGGCACTGGCGGCTGGGAGTTCATCGCGGGCGCGACACCGTCGGTGAACAGGAAGTCCCGCAGGGGCACCTCGTCGCGTTCCGCCACCCAGACCGACTTACCGAGGAAGAAGGCGTCGTCGACGGAGTTGCGGGCGAAGAAGAGCCCCGAGATCGCGGCCGAGACGGCAACGATCAGGGCGTACGCCGACGAGAGCGGAGTCGTGACGGCCGCCGGGGCGTCGCCGGCCGGGGTGGCGAGCCAGCGACGTCGGACCAGCACCATGGCCCCCGCCGCGGCGAGCGCGCCGAAGCCGCCCGGGATCCACCAGGGGATGCCCTCGCCGACGCCGTCGTTGACGGTGGTCAGCCCTGCCGTGACCGCGGCGACCGTGCCCGCGCCGAGCACCAGGGCGAGCAGGGGACGCGGATACGCCAAAACGGCGCCCTCGACGGCCTCCTGACCCACGGCAGCGGCGGAAGACGCACGGCCCCGGCGTCGGCGCCACAGCCAAGCCCCGAGCACCACCAGACAGCCGGCGATCCAGATCAGGAACGTCGTCGACGGCGCCAGGCCGAACAGGAAGGCCAGGTGGTAGAGCACGGTCCAGAGCGCGAACGCCAGCACCGCGCCATCGGTGAGCAGCACCGGGGCGGCCGCGACCAGCGCGCGGACCCGGGCCGCCGGGGCCCGGCCGGTGCCGTTGGAGGGCTGGGGAGCCTGGTCGGACCTTGGCGCTGGGTCCGAACCGGTGGGCGCGACGGCGATGCTGTCGACGTTGGCCACGGGTGTCCTTCTCATCAGGGGAGCAGGGCGGCTTCGGCACGGTGACGGCCGGGTGTCAATGGGGCAGCGTAGCGGAGACCGGTAGCTGAACCATTTCCGTGTGGTGGGGTGTCGCGGGCGTGGTCAGCCGGAGACCGGGGCAGCCCGCGGGCGGGGCAGCACGCTGTCGGCGCCGAGCCCCGCCGCCACGGATTCGACGAGGTTGTCGAGGTAGTCGTCGGTGAGTGGGAGACGGGCGATGGCGAGCCGCCAGTAGAGCGGCCCGACGATGAGGTCGATCGCGGCGTCCGACTCGGTGTCGGCGGGCAGCTCGCCGCGCTGCACGGCACGGACGACCAGCTGACCGCCGATCTCCTGCTGCCGGGCGTGCAGCACCTGACGCAGGGTGGCGTCGATGCTGGGGTTGCGGGCTGCCTCCGCCAGGAGATCCGGAATGATCTGCGACGCCAGTGGGTGGCGCAGCGCGTGCGCCACCGCCTGGAACAGCAGCGCGAGATCACCGCGCAGCGTACCGGTGTCCAGTGCGGGGAGCTTGCCATGCGCCGCGGCGGCGACGACCTCAAGCACCAGGTCGAGCTTCGAGCTCCACCGTCGGTAGATCGCCGTCTTGCTGACGCCGGCCCGCCGGGCCACCGCCTCGATGGAGAGCCGGCCGTAGCCGACCGCGGCGAGCTCCTGCGTCAGCGCCCGCCGGATCGCCGTGGTGATCTCGTCGCGCAGCACCGCCGCGCCGGCCGGCACCCGCCTCTTTTCGGTGGTCATCGAGGGCTCTTATCGCAGGTCACGCCGGACAGCGTAGCGCAACGACGGTACGGTTGCGTCCCGACGTGTTTCGGACTACTGTCCTCGCAGCGACGAGGCGGCGCCCCGCGCAAATTTCCCACTAGGATTCGATCGTCGCGAGCAACCCCCGTCTGCACGAAAGATCGGAGCGCCATTTCCATGGCCACCACCGCGCTGGTCGACCCCGACACGGGCCTGACCCAGGCGCAGCTGGCCGCTCGGCACGGGCTACGGGTCGCCGGTGAGCGACCCAGCCTCGTCGAGTACAGCCGCCGACTCTGGGCCTACCGGCACTTCATCGCCGCGTACGCCAACGCCAAGCTCGTCGCCTCGTACAGCAACGCCAAGCTGGGTCAGCTCTGGCAGGTGCTCACCCCGCTGACCAACGCGGCGGTCTACTACCTGATCTTCGGGGTGGTGCTGGCACAGAACAGCATCCCGAACTTCATCGCCTACCTGACCACCGGGTTGTTCATCTTCAACTTCACCCAGAGCGCGGTCCTGGCCGGCACCCAGTCGATCAGCAGCAACCTGGGGCTGATCCGGGCGCTGCACTTCCCCCGGGCCAGCCTGCCGCTGTCCACCACGATCACCCAGTTCCAGCAACTGCTGGCCTCGATGGTGGTCCTGGTCGGCATCGTGCTCGCCACCGGCGAACCGCTCACCTGGGAGTGGTTGCTGCTGGTGCCGGCCCTGCTGCTGCAGGCGGTGTTCAACGCCGGCGTGGTGCTGTTGGTGGCCCGGCTGGGCTCCAAGTCGAGCGACCTGAAGCAGGTCATGCCGTTCATCATGCGAACCTGGATGTACGGCTCCGGCGTCCTCTACAGCGTCAGCCTCTTCGACCGGCTGCCCGGCTGGGCGACGACCCTCGTGCAGTACAACCCGCTGCTCGTCTACATCGAGTTGGCGCGCTACGCGCTGCTCGAGGAGGCGCCGCTGCTCAACGAGTCGCTGACCCAGCTCTGGCTGGTCGGCGCCGGTTGGGCGCTGGTCGCCGGCATCGGCGGTTTCATCTACTTCTGGCGCGGCGAACAGGAGTACGGCCGTGGTTGAGCACTTCGACGCCCCCATCGAGGCGAGCGCGACGATGACCCGGACCCAGGAGCGCATCCCGACAGTGGTCGTGGACGACGCGCACATCATCTACCGGGTGCACCAGGGCGCCGCCGGTGGCACCACGCCGGTTGCCGCGCTGCGCCGGCTGGTCAAGCGCACCCACGCGCCGAACGTCCGGGAGGTGCACGCGGTCAAGGGCATCTCGTTCACCGCGTACCGGGGCGAGGCGATCGGGCTGATCGGCAGCAACGGCTCCGGCAAGTCCACCATCCTGCGGGCCATCGCCGGTCTGCTGCCGGTGAACCGCGGCGCCATCCACACCCAGGGGCAGCCCTCGCTGCTGGGCGTCAACGCCGCCCTGCTCAACGACCTCTCCGGGGAGCGCAACGTCGTCCTGGGGTGCCTGGCCATGGGCATGCACCCCGACGACGTGGCCAAGCAGGCCGCGGGGATCATCGACTTCTCCGGGATCAACGAGCGGGGTGACTTCGCCAGCCTGCCGATGCGGACGTACTCGTCGGGCATGGCGGCCCGGCTGCGGTTCTCCATCGCCGCCGCCAAGAAGCACGACGTGCTGCTCATCGACGAGGCGCTCGCCACCGGCGACAAGGGCTTCCGCAAGCGCAGCGAGCAGCGGGTGCGGGAGCTGCGGGAGGGCGCGGGGACGGTGTTCCTGGTCAGCCACCAGCTCTCCTCCGTCCGGGACACCTGTGAACGGACGATCTGGCTGGAATCGGGCGTCATCCGGATGGACGGCCCCACCGACGAGGTCATCCGGGCGTACGAGGCGTACGCGAACAGCAAGTAGAGTTCCGGCGAACGTCCGGCATCGACACGGCACCTGAGGACCGCGTCGCCCGCGTTGGGGCGACGCGGTCCGCGCGTTAAGGTTCATCCCGTCGCCGCTCGGGCGGAACCTTCCGTTAACGCATCCCTGAGAGTGAGGATCCGGCAATGACGCAGGACCAGACCCCTGGCCCGGACGCCGAAGCGGGAACCCCGACGCCGTGGCGGCCCTCGCGGACAGTGGCGGTGGTTCTGGCCGGCGGCACCGGGACGCGGCTGGGCCTCGGCATCCCGAAGCAGCTGCTGAAGATCGCCGGCAAGCCGATCATCGAGCACACCCTGGCGGTCTTCGAGGCGGCACCGGAGATCGACGAGATCATCGTGCTGATGGCCACCGGCCACGTCGAGGACGCCCAGCAGATCGTCGAGAAGGCCGGCCTGCGCAAGGTCACCAAGGTGATCGAGGGCGGTGACACCCGCAACGCCACCACCCGGATCGCCCTGGACGCGGTCGGCCCGGAAGACTGCAACATCCTCTTCCACGACGCGGTACGCCCGCTGCTCAGCGGCCGGATCGTGCGCGAGTGCGTCAACGCGCTCTGGAGCTACGACGCCGTGGACGTGGCCATCCCCTCCGCGGACACGATCATCCAGGTCGACGAGAACGACTGCATCACCGACATCCCGGTGCGCTCCCGGCTGCGCCGTGGTCAGACCCCGCAGGCCTTCCGCTCCCCCACGATCCGTGAGGCGTACCGGATCGCCGAGGACGACCCGGACTTCGCCGCCACCGACGACTGTGGCGTGGTGCTGCGCTACCTTCCCGGCACCCCGATCAAGGTGATCGACGGTTCCGACGAGAACATCAAGGTCACCCACCCGGTCGACGTGCACCTGGCGGACAAGCTCTTCCAGCTCGCCGCCGCGCAGGCCCCCCGGCTGACCGACCACCGCAGCTACAGCGAGGAGTTGACCGGCCGGACCATCGTGGTGTTCGGCGGCAGCTACGGCATCGGCCACGAGTTGACCGAGCTGGCCCGCCGCTTCGGCGCCCAGGTCTTCCCGTTCAGCCGTTCCAGCACGGGCACCCACGTGGAGCGGGCCGAGGACGTCGAGGCCGCGCTGACGACCGCCTTCCAGGCGACCGGCCGGATCGACCACGTGGTGGTCACCGCCGGCATCCTGGAGCGGGGCGAACTCGCCGAGATGGACGAGGAGACCATGGACCGGGTGCTCCAGGTCAACTTCGTCGGCCCGGTGACCATCGCCCGCCAGGCCCTCCCGTACCTCCAGCAGACCAAGGGCCAGTTGCTGCTCTACACCTCCAGCTCCTACACCCGGGGCCGGGCCCGCTACGCGCTCTACTCGGCCACCAAGGCCGCCCTGGTCAACCTCACCCAGGCGCTCGCCGACGAGTGGGCCGACATGGGCGTCCGGGTCAACTGCATCAACCCGGAGCGCACCGCCACCCCGATGCGGACGCGGGCCTTCGGCGAGGAGCCGGAGCACACCCTGCTCGCCGCCGAGGCCGTCGCCCAGTCGTCGCTGGACGTGCTGATCTCCGAACTGACCGGTCAGGTGATCGACGTACGCCGGGCACCCGGTGACGGGCCGAGCGTGCCGGCGCAGTCCGGGTCGAGTCGGGTCGAGGCACCGGCCGGCGCGACGTCCGCCAACTGACGCCGACGGCTGCGGAACCACGAACGGAGCGACATGCGCGGCGACCTGGTCCGAAAGCTGGCCGCCCGGTGCCTGAGCACCGGGTTGGCCGTGCTGGCCTTCGTCGTGCTGGCGCTGACCGGCGCCACCGGCTGGGGGCTGGCGTTGGCAGTCGCCGCGCTGGCCGCCTCGGCCGTCGAGCAGCGGATCCGGCCCGGCGCCGACCTGGTGGCGGAGACCGCGTTGATCGCCACGGCGATCCTGGTCGGTTACTCCCGGCGGCTGGACGACGGGCTCGACCTCGCCCTGGTTGCCACCGGGCTGGTCCTGCTGGGTCTGGTGCTGCTGGTGGGGCCGCTGCGCACCGCTGGCGGCCTGGAAATTCGGGCCGCCAACCTGCCGGTACGCGCCTGGACGCCGCTGATCGCCGACCGGCTCGGCACCGCCCTGCTCGGGCTGCTCGCCGCCCTGGCGCTCGCCGCCGCGCTCGCCCTGCCGGCCGGGGTGGCGCTGGCCGCCAGCCTGCTGGTCGGGGCGGGCGCCGGTGCGGTCGCGCTGGACCTGGCCCGGCGACGGTTCCGGCCACGCGCCGGTGGCGGGTCGGTGGCCGCCGCGCTGCGCCGGCACCAGCCGGAGTTCCTGCTCTACTTCTCCGCGCCCCCCGGCTCGGAATACCAGGTCACCATGTGGCTGCCGTACCTGGAACGGATCGGCCGGCCGTTCCTGGTGGTGCTGCGTGAGCCGGAGTTCCTGGCCCCGATCGCGGCGGCCACCGACGCGCCGGTGGTCTACTGCCCGACCCTGGGGGCGATGGACCAGGCGTTGGTGCCGAGCCTGCGGGCGGCGTTCTACGTCAACCACGGTGCGAAGAACAGCCACTGCGTCCGCTTCACCCAGCTCACCCACATCCAGCTGCACCACGGCGACAGCGACAAGGCGCCGAGCGCCAACCCGGTGTCGGGGATCTTCGACCGGATCTTCGTGGCCGGGCAGGCCGCGATCGACCGGTACGCCCGCGCCGGAGTGCAGATCCCGGCGGACAAGTTCGTGATGGTCGGTCGCCCACAGGTCGAGTCGATCGAGGTGCGCCCGGAGCCCGCACGAGGGTTGGCGCATCCGACGGTGCTCTACACGCCGACCTGGACCGGGCACCACGCCGACGCCGACTACTGCTCGCTGCCGGTGGCCGAGAGCCTGCTGCGCCGACTGTTGGAGCGCGGCGCGACGGTGATCCTGCGAGCCCACCCGTACACCACACAGAACCCGGCATCGGCGCGGCAACTGGGCCGCCTGACCGACCTGCTGGCCGCCGACCGGGCTCACAGCGGCCGCCAGCACGTGGTCGGCGCGGCGGCTCGGGAACTGAGCCTGACCGAGTGCGTCAACGCCGCCGACGCGCTGGTCTCCGACGTGTCCGGAGTGATCTCGGACTTCCTCTACTCCAGCAAGCCGTACGCGGTCACCGACATGGGCGACGAGGGCGACCGGTTCGTGGAGCGGTTCCCGCTGGCTGGGTCGGGTTACGTGCTGCGTCGGGACATGTCCAACGTGGACGAGGTGCTGACCGCTCTGCTGGACACCGACCCGCTGGCCGAGGCCCGCTGGGCTACCCGCCGCCGCTACCTGGGTGATTTCCCGGCCGAGGCGTACGCCGAGGCGTTCCTGACCGCGGCCCGCCGGGAGCTGGCGGCGACGGACGACCCGGCCGCCGAGAACACGGCGCAGCTCTCTCCCCTCGCCTGAGCCGGGCTGTCGGGTCAGGCAGGAGGCCAGCTCAGCCCGGCCGACGCCCGGCGGTCACCTCCGCTCCCACGGGTGCGGCTCTGCGGCGTCCGTAACCGGACCGGCGACGTCGACCACCGGCCCGAGCTGCACCTCGTCTCGCAACGCTTCCTCGATCGCGTTCAACAACTCGACCCCGTCCACTTCGTCCCCGTCCTGGCCCCGGAGCACCATCTCCCGGGTCTCCACCGGGTGGTCCACCGGGTGCGGGTCGCACGGGTCAGCGCCCGCGCGCAGATACAGGGCCTGGACCGTCGGCGCTGCCGTGGGTGAGCGGCCAGCCTCCAGCACGCCACCGACCACGACCTGACCGGGTGCATGCGCAACTCCGTCGCCGCCAGCCCGAACTCCGTCGCCAGAGCGACCACCGCCCGCCCGAAGGGTGCGCGCGGCGACACACCGACCGGCCGCAGCACGAGGAGCAGGGTCAGCTCCCAAACCCCGTCGATCTCGGTCGCCCACGGCTGGACGACGGCGGACCACACGTCGGGCCGTCCGAACAGCGGAAGGCAACTGGTCAGCGCCGCGTCGAGATTCGGGGCCTCCAGGCGGGCTCGCACCCGCACCACGACGTCATCCTCGGCGGCCACCACGGGCAGCCGACGGACCGAGGTGGTGGCCTCCGCGGCGGACGTACCTCCCGGCAGCTCCAGAGCGTCGTCGGCGCTGTCGGCCACGGCGAGGACGGAGACGCTGAGCGGCGTCATTCCGCCCTTGGTCCGCTCCGAACCGGACGCGAAGAGCGTCGGATGGCCGCGCACCGACTCCCCCACCTCCAGATCGCCGTTCACCCACCCGAAGCGGCTCAGCAGCGGCGCAGCCAGTTGGTACGCCGCCTTCCGGCCGTCGACGGAGTTAGGCGGGGGCGGTCGGAGCATCAGCTCCACGTTCACTCCCGCGCGGGCACCGTCGGGATCGGTCCGAGCCGCTTTCAGGCTGTGCGCGTCAAGCGCCGCGGCGAGTGGTTGGCAGCGACGCACCGCGTCGTCGAGGCGGGTGTCGACGACATTGAGGCTCACGCTGACGAGCAGTGTCGATTCGCTGATAGGCATCGACGCGGAAGCGTACGTTGCGGGGTGCGGTCACACGACCGATATTCACCGCACCTCAACGGTACGGATCCAGCAGCGCCAGCACCGCCGCCGGGTCCTCCACGTGCGCGTTGTGTCCGAGACCGGGCAGCGTGGCGACCGGCACCCCGTACTCCTTGAGCTGCTCGTCGGTGACCATCGGGTCGTTCTCCCCGCGCGCCAGCACCACCGGCACGTCGGTCGCGGCCAGCAGCGCGGCCAGGTCGGGCTCGCCGACGGCGAAGGCGGCCGGGTCCATGGCGAGACGCCACCGGCCGTCGACCTGGCGCAACCCGGCTTCCACCACCGGGTGGTCCGGCGCGACCAGACCGGTGAGCCCGGCGACGCGCAGGTAGCGGCGAGCCGCCTCGGTGCGGGTGGCGAACCAGCTCACCGGTCGGGCGGCGACCTCGGCCGCGCGGGTCAGCTCGGTGGGCGACCAGAGTGCCTTGATGCCCAGCCCGACCACGGCGTCCACCGGCGCACCGGCGTCGCGGGCGGCCAGCGCCAGGCCGACCACCCCACCCAGCGAGTGCCCGAGGACGACCAGCCGGTCGTCGGGGGCGAGGGCCCGCGCGACCTGCCGGGCCAAGCCCGCGAAGGAGTACGACGGCAGTGGCGGCGCCCAGCCGTGGCCGGCGAGGTCCGGTGCCAGCCACCGCCCGGGCCAGTGCCGCTCGAGGTACGGGGCCCAGGGCAACCACACGTCCCCGGTCGTTCCCATGCCGTGCAGTAGCAGCAGGACCGACCCGCGGCCGGTGTGACCACCCGTCTCATCCACCACGGCCGCAGTCTCCCACGGTTCGCGGCCGGGTACGAGAGCCGTCGACGGCGGGCCGGGCGGCCAGACGCCGCGGGCGCCGGCCCCTTGTGGGAGACGGCGCCCGCGGCGGTCAGCGTGCCCGGGTCAGGCGGAGTAGCCCCGGCTGGTGATCCAGTTGGCCAGGTCGATCGTGGTGATCCAGTACGACGGGTCGGCCGGGTTCGCCGAGTCGGCGATCCGTACGGTGCGACCGTTGTCCTTGTAGCCCACGACGGCGATGTAGTGCCCGCCGCCGTAGGAGTGCCAACCGCCGTCGGTGTCCACGGCGTCCCCGACGACGTTGGCCACCACGCCCCGGCCGTCGGTGACGGCCTTCACCACGTCGGCCTGGAGCCGGTCCATCTGGGCCGGGCTGGGCGCGCCGGGGAACATCCGGGTCCGGTACGGGGAGCCCTTCACCTCGGCGTTGAGCACCCGGGTGGTGTCCTCGGCCGAGTTGGTGCCCATCTCGGTGGTGCCCAGTTCGGCGCCGAGCTCCTCCTGGGTGCGGTCGATGCCCGCGGCGCTGAGCGCGTTCCGGGTGGCCGCCGGGCCGCAGTTGTAATAGGTGTTCTGCGCCTCGTAGTCGTAGTCGAGCACCTTCGTCGCGGGGGGCTTCGGCGGCGTCGGCTTACGGGTGAGGTCGGGGTTGCTCTTGGCCTTGGCGGCAGGCGACGCGGCGCTGGTGGCCGGGGCGGCCGTGGTCGGCGCGGCGCTGGCCGAGGGGGACGCGTCCCGAGCCTCGCCGCGGGAGGCGGCGACGTCGCTGCGCATCTCGGCGACGGTGGTCGCGGTGCGCTGGCCGGCCGGGGCGTCGTCGGCGGTGGTGAGCAGGGCGCCGGTGGTGGTGGCGATCGCGAGGGCTGCGGCGGAGGCGGCGACGATCTGGTACGGGCGCTCGGTGGCGAGGCGGCGGAGCTGACGCTGCAGGGTGTGCTTCACGGGGTCCTCCACGGATCGGGGGGAGAGCGGCACACCGGGGCCGGACCGGTATCCGGGCAGGCGCCAGCGCGCGGACCGTGGTCCGCGGATGGTGAACCGCTCAGGGGAACGCCCGGATCGGCCGGGCGGGGAAGGCGATGACCCGGGGGTCAGCTCACCGTCACGCGACGGTTGAGCGGGTGCACCGCCGCGCCGTGGAGGCGAGGGAACAACCGAGGGGTGGAAAGGTGCTGCACGACGATGGGACTCCTTCCGACACCGCCTACCGGGTTAGCTGACGGATTCGGGCGGGAAGACGCCCTACCGCGGGCCGTGGCTCGCGGATTCACCCCGGACTTACTGGTGGGTCCCCGGTTCGTTGATCACGATTGAGCGGGTCGATGCGGCGTCGCGTCTTGCGATCGGTTACCGCACCGGACGGGACGACACTACTGGCGTCTCAACACCCTGCCAAGCCAGCTTCACCTGCGTAAACCCCAATCGGCGCCACAATTTCTGCGCGAATTGCCGATGATGTGACTCGATGGGACAACCAGTTACGGCGACGCCTACGGGCGACAACCGGACAGGCCGCAAAGAACGCGACCACAATCGCGGCAACAATGCCGTCGATCGTGCCGGACGTCCGATTTCACACCTGGGTGACCCGGCTCACATAACAGATTGGGCTCAACCCACCCGGGCCGGACGCCACAGTGCCACGACGGCGGGACGCAACGCCCCGGCGACCGTGCGGCGCGCCGGCACCAGGGTCGGGCGGAGCCGGGCCGCCGCCGCGTACGCCTCCTCGGCGAGGGCACGGGCCGACTCGGCGGCCAACTCCGCGTCGCGCCAGGCGACCCGCTCACGGTCGGCGGCCACCTGGTAGTCGGCCAGCCGCGCATCCCGGATCACCCTGCTGATCAGCACCTCCTGCTCGACCGGGTGTCGCCGGGGGTCCCAGCCGCGCCGGTGCCCGAACACGTCGCCGAGCTGCGCCATGGTCAGGTCCCCCCGCCAGTACGCCGCCATCGCCGCCCGGTGCAGATAACGTTCCCGGGCTGCGTACTCGGCGGGGGTGTGCGGGGTCTGCGGGGTGGGCAGCGCTCCGGCGCCAGCGAAGCGACGCGCGGCGGCGTCCGCCTCGTCGTACCCGGTCCAGGCCCGATTCAGCTGTTCCTGAGCGGTCAGCCAGGCGGCGCGCCGCCGCCTGGCGGTGGTGGCCGCGCCGGCCGCGGCGACGGCCACCTCCTCGGCGTAGCGGCGCCTGTCGACGGCCTCGGCCGCGGCCAGCTCCTGGGCAGTGGGCCCGGCCGGCAGCGGTTCGCCAGTGGGCCGGTCCCGTTCGGGGCGGGCGGCCAGCACGGTGAGCAGGCCCAGGGTCAGGAGGAACAGCGTCGACCAGATGGCGGCGGCCCGCGGCACCTCGGTCACGAACTGGTAGAAGACGACGGTCTCCATGGTCGGCACCTCGTGGAGAGTGAGCAGTGCGATGGAAAGCCGCGCCGACCAGCGGGCCACGGCGGGCCACGGGTCGGCGGGTCAGGAAGCGGGTGGGTCGACAGGGCGCGGCGGCGGGACGGTCGTCCCGGTGGCTCAGCGCCCGGGTGGGGCCCGGGAAGCCCGACCGCCGGCGAGGTCGACGAGGGGCAGCCGGGCAGAGTCGGCCGCGCGGACCGGCAGCACGCCGGCCGCGATGGTGCCCTGATCGCCGGGGAGCGCCACCGGCGCGTCGACCGACCAGGTCGGGGCCGACTCCTCGGCGGCCGGCGCGGGGGCCGGACGGACCGCGCCGGAAGCCCCCGACCCGGTGGCGTCGGCACCATCGTCGCCCGGCGCACGGCCGGCGGTGGTGACGGTCGGCCCCGATGGCGCGGCGTGCCGGCAGAAGGCCGCCGACGAGCCGGCGACAGTGGTCGGCACCACGCTGGACATTGGCCCCGGGCCGGGCGTCGACGTGGCGGCCGTGGCCGGGCCTGCGCCGAGCGCCAGGGCCGCGACGACGGCGAGGCTGGTCAGCACCCGCGTCGCCCAGCGCGCCACCCACCACAGCGGACAGGTGAACGCGACCGGAAGCACGCCCCCACGCTACGCCTCGCGCCGACCCGGGCGCACCGACCACGGGCGTGTCGGATCACGCCGCGCCGGCCCCTTTGACCAGGTTGGACGCCCTCAGCGCAGGTCGACGTACGGCGATCGACCGCTGGCCTGACCGACCTCGTCGGCGGGTCTGTCGACCTCGCCGCGGGCGATGCTCGCGGGGTCTCGTGCGTCGTCGTCGCCGGCCGCGCGTTGTCGGGGGACGGGCGCCGGACGGGCCGCGCGGCGCGGCGCGAGCCGGCGCATCATCGGGGTTTCGACGAAGCGGTGCAGCAGCCCGGCGAGGACCAGGTTCGCCGCCAGGAAACCGAGCACCACGGCCGGGCCACGCCAGCCTCCGAAGCCGACCCCCCAGGTGCCGCTCCACCGCAGCACGCTCGTCATCACCAGCACGTGCACCAGATAGAAGGCGAACGAGACCTCACCGAGCCAGACCAACGGCCGGGACCGCCACGGCGAGCGCCGACCGCGCACGTCCGCGTCCGCGGCGGCGGCGATCACCAACAGGTACGCGACCGCCAGCAGCGTGGTCCACAGCTCGGCGCGGATCCACTGGGCGGCCGTCACCCAGGTGACCACGAAGATGACGCTGGCCCAGGTCAGCCCGGGGCCACGCCACAGACCCCGACGCATCAACTCGGCCGCCGCCGCGCCCAGCCAGAACTCCAGCGACCGGGTCAGCGGGAAGACCTGGGTGAACCACCACCGGCTCTCCTCCGGCACCAGCTGCTGCGCCGGCCAGAGCGCGAGGATCAGCAGCGGCATCGCCGCGATCAGCGCCCAGAGCAGCTTCGGTCGGGCCCGGCGCAGCAACGGCAGCACCAGCGGCAGGCAGAGGTAGAAGAAGAACTCGCAGGACAGCGACCAGCTGACGGTGTTGATGCTGTAGAACCAGCCCGGCCGAGGGTCCCACGCCTGCAACAGCAGCAGGTTCTCCACCGCCGCCGCCGGCAGGACCGGGTCGGCGAACCACCCGGCGACCACCAGCGTCGCCACGAAGAGCACCAGGTGGTTCGGGTAGATCTTGGCGATCCGTCGCCGCCAGAAGGTCCGCCGGGAGTCGCCCTCGCGGGCCGACCAGACCAGCACGAAACCGCTGAGGATGAAGAAGAACTGCACCCCGGAGAGACCGAGGGTGAACAGCGCGTCGATGACGGCCTTGTAGTCCGGCTCGGCGATGATCCGCATGGTGCCGGCATGGAAGCCGAAGACCAGCAGAGCGGCGATCCACCGCAGCCCGGTCAGCGAGGGCAGCCGGGGCGGGGACGGTGCGGGCCGGGCGGCCGACGTCGCGGCGACGCTCGTCATGCCGGGATCCCGGCGGTCGGCAGGGTCACCAGCACTGTCGTAGCCTCCTCGGCGCGGCGTCGGACGGCGCGACGGCGACGCCCACGACGACCCGGCAGGGCCGCACCGAGGCACCCTACCGGGTCACTACCGGGTGAACCGGACGCATCCCACCCGCCGCATGGACCCGCGTCCCCCCGGCTCGGGAACCGCCCAGCGGCTCGGCGTTAACCTTCCGCTGGGCGGGAGTTCAGAGAGTTCACCATCGGCGGCAACGTCAGGTTCCGGGGCCGGCCACCCGGGTCGTCGAAGGTGGCGGACGTGGTCAATGAGCCGACGCACGCACCGCTGCTGAGCATCGTCGTGCCCGTGTACGGCGTCGAGGCGTACCTGTACCAGTGCCTCGAGTCGATCCGGGCCGACATTCCGGCGAGCGAGTCGGACGCGGTCGAGCTGATCGCCGTCGACGACGCCTCCCCGGACGGCTGCGGCGACATGCTCCGCTCGTACGCGGTCAGCCGCGACGGCGTACGGGTCGTGCACCTGGGCAGCAACGTGGGTCTGGGGCTGGCCCGCAACGCCGGGCTCGACGTGGCCACCGGCCGGTACGTCTGGTTCGTCGACAGCGACGACTGGTTGCCACCGGGCACGATCGCGGCGGTGCTGGACCGGCTGCGCCAGCACCAGCCCGACGTGCTGATGCTCGACCACCTGCGGGTGCACGAGGACGGCCGGCGCGAGGTCGACGCGAGCAGCCCGCTGCTGCGCGGGATCACCGGCGTGACCCGGTTGGCCGACCAGCCGCAACTGCTGCGGGTGCAGCACACCGCCTGGAACAAGGTGGTCCGCCGGGACTTCATGGACGAGCTGGAGCTGCGGTTCTTCCCCGGCTGGTACGAGGACATCCCGTTCAGCCACCCCCTGCTGATCGGGGCCGAGAAGATCTCCGTGCTGGACCGGGTCTGCTACCTGTACCGCCAGGGCCGCCAGGGCGCGATCACCTCCACCCGCAGCAGCCGGCATTTCGACGCCTTCGCCCAGTACGAGCGGCTGATGGACTGGGTCGACCGCAAGCACCCGGACGAGCGGTTGCAGGCCGAGCTGTTCGAGCTGATGATCAGCCACTACCTGGTGGTGGTGGGCAACGACGGTCGGCTGCACCCACACCTGCGCCGCGACTTCTTCCACCGGGCCGCCGCGCACTACCGTCGCTACCTGCCCAGCGGCGGCTACCCGCTGCCTGCGGGGGTCAGCGGGCTCAAGCACCGCCTCGTCGGGCGGGGCGACTGGCTGGCGTACTCGGCGCTGCGCCAGGCCCACCGGGTCGCCGGCCGCCTGCGTCGATCCGGCCCGGAGGGCGGTGCCGAGGGCGGTCCGCTCGCCGCCGACGAGGACCCGGGGCGAGGGGCGAGCGCGGGGTCGACGCGCGACGGTGGGCTCGCGCCGGAGCGGCGCGACGCGCTGGCCGTCGGCCGGCGGCCGTGATCGTCCCCACCACTGAGCACGCCGGGAGCCGGGGCGACTCCCGGCGCCCTGATTTTCCAGGTCGTCCGCCCGCCGGGTGGATGACGACAGCACCACCGCACCCCGGTGCGGGCAGATGTGAGCAGAGGTCGGAATGACAGCGACAATCAAGATCGGACCGCACGCGGTCGGTGCCGGGGAGCGGCCGTTCGTGGTCGCCGAGATGTCCGGCAACCACAACGGCGATCTGAACCGGGCGCTGGCCATCGTCGACGCGGTGGCAGCGAGCGGAGCCCACGCGCTCAAGCTCCAGACGTACCGGCCGGACACCATCACCATCGACGTCGACACCCCGGCGTTTCGGATCTCCGGCGGGCACGAGCTGTGGGGCGGGGAGAACCTGTACCGCCTCTACGAACGCGCGCACACCCCGTACGAGTGGCACGCCCCGATCTTCGAACGGGCCCGCGAGCGTGGCCTGACCGTCTTCTCGTCGCCGTTCGACGCGACCGCCGTGGAACTGTTGGAGTCGCTGGACGCGCCCGCGTACAAGATCGCCTCGTCGGAGCTCGTCGACCTGCCGCTGATCCGGCTGGTGGCCAGCACCGGCAAGCCGATGGTGATCTCCACCGGAATGGCGACGGTCGCCGAGATCGACGCCGCCGTGCGCACCGCCCGGACCGGCGGCGCGGCGGGCATCGTCCTGCTGGCCTGCACCGCGTCATACCCGGCCCCGCCGGCCGACAGCAACCTGCGCCGGCTGCCCGTGCTGGCCGGCGCGTTCGACGTGCCGGTCGGGCTCTCCGACCACACCCCCGGCATCGGGGTGGCGGTCGCCTCGGTGGCGCTCGGCGCCTGCTTCATCGAGAAGCACGTGACGCTGGACCGGGCCGACGGCGGTGTGGACTCGGACTTCTCCCTGAACCCGGCCGAGCTCACGGCCCTGGTCGCCGAGTCCGGCCGGGCGTTCGAGGCGCTGGGCGGCACCGCGATCGGACCGACCCCCGCCGAGCAGGAGGGACTCCGGTTCCGCCGGTCGCTCTTCGTGGTCGAGGACGTCCGGGCCGGCGATCCGGTGACCGCGCACAACGTCCGCTCGATCCGGCCGGCCGGTGGGCTGGCCCCCGTGGAGATCGACCGGGTCCTGGGCCGCACCTTCACCACCGACGTCCCCCGAGGAACCCCCCTCAACTGGAACCAGATCTAACCCCCGTCCCGCCCCCACCCCGGTCGCCCCGCCCCGCCCGCGTCGATCATGGACTTGTGGTGGGCGCTAACACCCCTGGTGCCTGCTTGGTGAGGCACCACAACTCCATGATCGACGGGATGGGGTGGCGGGGCGACCGGGGTGGGGTGGGGCGGGTGGGGTTTATCGGGGTTGGCGTGGGGCGGCGGCGCCTTGACTGGAGGCGAAGCCGACGGTGAGCACCAGGTCAGCCAGCCGGAGGGTCCGCCAGACCGCCGAGCCGTCGGCCGGCGCGCCCAGGCCGTGACGCCGCCACCAGGCCGCCACCGGCACGTCGGCCAGCTTGCAGCAGCACTCCGCCCGGGTCCAGCGGGCCCAGAAGTCATCCGCGCCGAAGCGGCGGGCCAGCGCCGGTGGCACCGGGGCGTCGGCGCGCTCGGCGTCGATGGCCACCCGCCAACCGGGCGTCGACGGGCCGTACCAGCCGACGCATCGGCCGTCGTCGAGGTGGCTCCGGGTCACCGCGTCGGCCATGGCTTCCGGCGACCCGATGCGCAGATGCTGCTCGGCGGCGACGAGCAGCCCCGGCACCGGACGAGGCGCGACCCCGCCGCCCACCCCCGGCGACAGGGCCGGGCCGGTGCGGCCGATCCGCCGCGCCGGTGGCACCGGCGGGCGAACCGACCGCAGGTCAGATGGCGGCGGCACCGTCCACCACGATGACCTGGCCGTTGATGTTGGTGTGCTCCCGCAGCAGCATCCGCACGACCGGGGTGACCTCCTCCGGCTCGGTCAGGTGACCGGTCGGGGTGCGGCGCACGATCTGGTCGAGCTGGGTCGGGCCGAGCACGGCGGACATCTCCGAGGCGAAGAACCCGGGCGCGACCGAGTTGACCAGCATCCGGCCGCCCAGTTCGCGGGCGAGCGAGCGGGTGGCGGCGTCCATGCCGCCCTTGGTGGCCGAGTACGCGACGAGGCCCGGGAACCCGCGCTGCCCGCAGATCGAGGTGATGTTGACGATCCGCCCGCGCAGCCCTTTCGCGAGCATCCGACGGATCACCAGCCGGGTCAGCTGCAGCGGGGCGGTCAGGTTGGTCTCGATGATCCGGGCGATGTCGTCGGTGGCGGTGTGCGCGTGCAGCGAGTCCTGCCCGATGGCGGCGTTGTTGACGAGGCCGTCGATCGGGCCGAGGTGCTGCTCCACCTCGCGGACGAAGCTCTGCGCGGCGCGCAGGTCGGTGACGTCCACCGAGCCCACGTGCACCCGGTCGGGGTGGGCGGCGGCAAGCTTCTCCAACTCCGGGGTGAGGGTGCGGGCGAACGCGGCCACGCGTACGCCCGCGTCGAGCAGGTCGGTGACGATGGCCAGGCCCAGGCCACGGGAACCGCCGGAGACGAGGACCACGGAGCTGGGCGGGACGAGCTGGTTGTCGGCTGGCTCAGACATCGCTCTTCAGGGTCTCCTTGACGGGAATGTCGGTCAGGACGCGAATGCGGCGCGGCACCGCGTGCTCGGGGAGCCGGTCGGCGCACCAGCGGACCAGCGCGGCCTCGTCGGTGTCCACAGAGGACGGGGCGAGGACCACCTCGGCGACCACCATCCGCCCGAGCACCGGGGCGCGGCGACCGGTGACCCGGGCCCAGGCCACCCCCGGATGACCGGCGAGCACGCCGCGGACCACACCGGCGGAGACCTTGCTGCCACCGACGTTGATCTCGTCGGAGTCGAGTCGGCCGGTGATCAGCACCCGGCCGTCGAGAACCTGCACGCGGTCCCCGGTGCGGATCGGGCCGGCGAGACCGGCCCCGTGGTACGGGGAGGTGACCACCAGTTCGTCGTCGTGGACGAAGAGCGTCGGTCGGCCCGGGGTTTCCCGGCCCAGCCAGTCGACCGGGAACCCGGCCCGCCCGTCGTGCACCACAATGGACGCCCCGACCTCGGAGGACGCGTAGATCCAGGAGATCCGGGCCGCCGGGAAGACCTCCCGCAGCTGGTCCAGGATCGCCTGGTCCACCGGCTCCCCGCCGAGGGTGATCTGGCGCAGCGGCACCCGGGCGAGGGCCTCGGCGTCGCGGTAGAGGGTGCGCCGCCAGAAGGTCGGGGTGCCGGAGGCCGCGTCCACCCCGTGGGTGGCCGCGACCGTGGGCCAGTCGTCCAACTCGTCGGGCTCGACCACCACCAGGTGCTGGCCGGGCTGGGTCAGCGACAGGGTGACGACCTGCCACCAGGCGTACGTGCCCGGCGCGTACGGGCAGAGCCAGGTCCGGTCGGGCTGGTCGGCCCGCACCGTGGTCAACGTGTCGAGGGTGTGCCCGACCCGCTTCGGACGCCCGGTGGAGCCCGAGGTCAGCAGCCAGAGCCGGCCCGGCTCGGCGGCTCGCGGCCGGGCCGGTGCGCTCGGGTGCACGCCGTCGTCGTCGAGGACGCCGACGGTGAACCCGGCCTCCAGCAGCTCGGTGCGCATGACCGCGTCTACCCGACCCGCGGTGCTGAGCAGCAACTCGGTGCCGTGCACGGCGTGCTGCCGCGCCGCGGTGAGCGCGTGCACGGCCGAGCGGGCGAGCACCGCCGCCGGGTCGGGCAGTGTGGGCGTCGGCAGCGAACGCCAGGTCAGCGTGGCGCCACCGACGACGAGCCGGTTGTCGACACCGGCCGGCCCCGGGCTTGCGGGGGTCGGGGGGCGCGACGTCGCGACGGTCACTGGTGTTGAAGCTCGACGAGGAAGTCGAGGACATCCCCGACGGTGGCGATGCGACGCAGCCCGGGGGCGTCGAAGTTGAGCTCCTCCCCCGTCTCGTCCTCCACCCGCAGGGCCAGCTCGGAGAAGTCGAGCGACCGGAAGCCGATCTCCCGCAACTGCGCCGCGTCGTCCGCGGGCAGCTCCTTGTCCTGATTCTTCAGCACCTGAGCCATGAGGTCGCGGATCTGCGCGCGACTCAATTCGTTCATGCGCCGCAGTCTACAACCCAACGAATGCATATCCGATTTCCCGGTAGGCCCGGGTAAGGTTCCGGAACCCGAAGTGAACGGCTAGAAAGCGAGACGCACGTGCTGCGCGAAGCGACGGCGGACGACGTTCATCTGATGTTGTCCTGGCGTAATCAGGAAACCAATCGACAGGTCAGCAAGACCAGCCACGAGATCACCGCCGCCGAGCACGCCCGCTGGTGGTCGGCGATCCGCGACGACCCGTCCCGGCGAGTGCTGGTGTACGTCCGCGACGACCGGCCCTGTGGCGTGGTCACCTTCTTCGACCTGCGGTTGGACGGCCCCCGGACGGGCGCGTGGGGCTTCTATCTCGACGCTGACGGCCTGGACGACAGGGGCGAGACGCTGCCGGCCTGGCTGGGGGTCATGCGGGAGGCCGTCGAGTACGCCTTCGACGGGCTGCACCTGGATCGACTCGACGGCGAGGTACTCGGCCACAATACCGTCGTACGGCAGATGAACCGACGTTTCCGATTCGTCGAGGGCACGCCGCGACAGGAGCTGTCCGACGGCCGCGAAATCACCGTCGTCCCGATTTCCCTGGCTCGGGCGGACCGCCGCCAGCGCTGATTGTCGGACCCTTTCCGGAATGGACAGGACACATTAACCGGCAGTGCTCCCGGTGGACATCCGCCGTTCACGAATAGCGGTGTCCACCGGGGCGTGCCGGGTCAGACCCGACGCCAGGCGGCCCAGTGCTGCTCCGGGTTCCCGCCGAGGCGGACGAAGCCGTAGGCGGTGCCGTCCCAGTCGTCGGCCTGCCCGGGCGCCCAGCGGGCGAACACGACCTGCGCCGCGGCTGGCGGCTGCCCGACGCCGAACCACCGGACGTCGGTCCAGGTCACCTGGTGGCTCAGATTGAACCGCAGGACGTAGTGCACGCCGGTCGAGGCCCACACCCGCTCGCCGGGGCGTACGCCGACGTCGGCCACCCGGGGCGTCGGGGCGGTGCTCTCAGCGGCCGGTCGGACGATCCGTTGGTCGATCACCTGCATCGTGCCGAGGTTGACCACCACGAGGGCGCCGAGGATCGGCAGCCGCAGGCGGGGCACCCGGGCCGCGGCGACGAGCACCACACAGCCGGCGATGCCGACCAGCGACCCGACCACCGGTCGCAATTCATGCCAGCCCCCGGTCAACGCCACCAGGTCCGGCGCGCTGAAACCGCCGTAGCGCAGCTGGTGGTCCTGGTTGGCCACGTACGCGAGTCGGGCCGCGATCAGCGCGCCGCCACCGACCAGCAGCGCCACCGCGACCGCTGCCCGGCGCAGCACCACCCCCCAGCCGGCGGTGAACAGCACCCCCAACCCGACCAGCAGCCAGAACGGCGCGAGCATCTGCACGTACCGGCCGTAGATCGCGTCCAGCGGCTTGCCGGTGATGCCGGACAGGATCACCGACGCGCCGCCGGCCACCCCGACGGTCACCACCAGTGCCACGCCCATCGTCCACCGGGCCGCGTCGCCGTGCCGCGGACGCCACAGCTCGCGGACGGCCCCGGCCCAGGCCACCCCGGCCAGTCCGAACGTGATCACCACGAGGTACCAGAGCTGGGTGGTGACCGCGGCACCCACCCGGACCACGCCCTGGGCGGAGGCGATCGCGTCGAGCGTGCTGCCGCCGGGAGTGCTGCCGAGCAGGTAGACCTTGCCGCCGAGGTAGCGGATGGCGGCCTCGTTGACGAGCGCCATGGCGAGCACCGGCAGCAGCGCCGCGAGCACCACGGGCGGACTGATCCGCCGGCGGACGAACAGCAGCAGGACCAGCCCGGCGTGCACGGCCACGATCACCAGGCCGCGGGAGTGCAGCAGGTGGAACCCGCCGACGAACAGACCCACCGTGGCGGCCGCGAGCGGGCCGGGCCGGGTGATCCAGCGGTGCACGGCGAGCAGCCAGGCGACCACGAGCGGCGCCATCACCGCGTCGATCATGGCAACGCCCGCGTAGAAGGCGGTGGCCGGCAGGGTCGCCGCTGCGACCGCGCCGAGCAGCGCGTAGGAGCGGCGCAGCTGGAACAGGCGGCGACCGAAGAGGTACGCCAGCGGCAGCAGCGTCGAGTTCACCATCGCGTTGATCAGCTGGACGATCCGGTAGCTGTCGGTGAAGTCCCGGTCCCCGAGGAACGCCGGCGAGATCAGCATCGGGTAGCCGAGCCGGCGCAGCAGGTCGTTCTCGCTGCTGAAGCCCCCCGGACCACCGGCCAACGCACGGGCGGTGTTCAGGTAGCTGTCCTCGTCGGTGTGCGCGATGGGCAGCACGATGTGCCGGGACCACCACATCCGCCAGGCCACACTGAGCACCCAACCGACGACCAGCAGCAGCGGCACCAGCCACCGCCGGGCGGGCGGGCCGCTCGGCGTCTCGACCGCCACCGCCGGCCGGTCGACCACGTCACTAACGGGTGCCATCAACGCCTCCAGAACTGCCGGCCGGGCCGGGCCCACGCGGATCCGACGAGCCCGTCGGCCGGCGGCGGTGACGCTGGGGGTGGCCCGCTCACACCATGCCGGTGTGAATGTCGGGTGAACACGGGAGCCGGCTGCGCGCGGGGCCGCCGGGTCGTTCGCGCGGTCACTGTAGCGGCCCGATCCGGCCTGGTCAGCCCCCGTCCCGGGCGGTCGGAAGTGTTCGCCTGCGCGGTGTCCGGCATTCACGGGAGCAGAGGTTGCGGTTCACCCGCGAGCGCCGGGGAGTTAACCCGCCATGGCTAGCGTGTCACCCCGGTCGGCCGGCCCAGGGCCGCTCGTTCATCCACGAACACGGGAGCACCACATTGAGTGAGTTGAATGGATCGTCCATTCTGATCACCGGGGGAACTGGTTCCTTCGGCAGGACGTTCCTCCGGCACATCCTCAACGAGGCCGACCCCGCCCGCGTGGTGGTGTTCTCCCGCGACGAGCTCAAGCAGTACGAGCTGCGCCAGCAGCTCGGCGACGACCCGCGGCTGCGCTGGTTCATCGGCGACATCCGGGACCGGCACCGCCTCACCCGGGCCATGCACGGCGTCGACCACGTGGTGCACGCCGCCGCGCTCAAGCAGGTGGACACCGCCGAGTACAACCCCTCGGAGTACATCGCCACCAACATCACCGGCTCCCAGCACGTCGTCGACGCGGCGATCGAGGCCGGCGTCAAGAAGGTCATCGCGCTCTCCACCGACAAGGCGTCCAGCCCGATCAACCTGTACGGCGCGACGAAGCTGGTCGGCGACAAGCTGTTCGTCTCGGCCAACCACTACGCCGCCCAGCACCCCACCCGCTTCTCGGTGGTGCGCTACGGCAACGTGGTGGGCAGCCGCGGCTCGGTGGTCCCGCTGTTCCGTCGGCTCGCCGCCGAGGGCAAGAGCCTGCCGATCACCGACAAGCGGATGACCCGCTTCTGGATCACCCTGGACCAGGCCGTGCAGTTCGTCATGGACTCGTTCGACCAGATGCAGGGCGGCGAGCTGTTCGTGCCGCGCATCCCGAGCATGCGCATCCTCGACCTGGTCGAGGCCGTCGCCCCGGACGCCACCACCCACGAGATCGGGATCCGGCCGGGTGAGAAGCTGCACGAGGAGATGATCGCGCCCGACGACAGCCGGCGGACGCTGCGCGCCGACGGCCGGTTCATCGTCCAACCGACCATCGCCACCTGGGGCTACCAGGCACCAATCGACTGCGACCCGGTGCCGGACGGCTTCGCCTACCAGTCGGACACCAACGACGAGTGGCTCACCGTCGAGCAGTTGCGCGACATGCTCGGCATCAACGGATGACGGGGATGCTCCCGTACGGTCGGCAGTCGATCAACGAGGACGACGTCGCAGCCGTCGCCGACGTGCTGCGCGGCGACTGGCTCACCACCGGTCCGCAGGTCGACGCCTTCGAGGCCGACCTCGCCCGGTGGACCGGCGGCGTCGGTGTCGCCGCCGTCTCCAACGGCACCGCGGCGCTGCACGTGGCGTACGCGGCGGCCGGGGTGGGACCGGGCGACGAGGTGGTCGTACCGCCGATGACGTTCGTGGCGACCGCCAGCAGCGCGGTCGCCCTCGGCGCGAAGATCGTATTCGCCGACGTCGAGGACGAGACGTTCTGCCTCGACCCGGCGGCGGCCGCCGCCGCGGTCACCTCGCACACGAAGGTCGTCGCCGCCGTCGACTACGCCGGCCACCCCGCCGACTACGACGCGCTGCGCACGTCGATCGGAGGCAGCGACGCGCTCCTGCTCGGCGACGCGGCGCACTCCATCGGCGGGACGTACCACGCTCGGCCGGTCGGTTCGCTCGCCGACCTCACCACGTTCTCGTTCTTTCCCACGAAGAACCTGACCACCGCCGAGGGTGGCGCCGTCGCGGCGCTGGACCCGGAGGTCCTGAAGCGGGCCCGCCGGTTCCGTGGTGTCGGCGTGGTCCGCGACCGCGACGACCTGCGGTTCCCGGACGAGGGCGGCTGGCACCAGGAGGTGCACGAGTTCGGGCTGAACTACCGGCTCCCGGACGTGCTCTGCGCCCTGGGCCGCAGCCAGCTACGTCGGCTCGGCGAGTTCACGGCCCGCCGCAGCGCCCTGGTCGCCCGCTACGACGAGGCGCTCGCCGACCTGGACGGCGTGCTGGTGCCGAACCGCAGGTCGTGGGCCGACCCGGCCTGGCACCTCTACCCGATCCGGGTGCTCGACGGACGCCGGCGCGAGGTGTACGACCGGATGCGCGCCGCCGGCATCGGCGTTCAGGTCAACTACATCCCGGTGCACTGGCACCCGGCCTTCGCCGACCTGGGATACCGGCGCGGGTCCTGCCCGGTCGCCGAGTCGTTCTACTCCCAGCAGCTGTCGCTGCCGCTGTACCCGGGGCTCAGCGACGCCGACCAGGACCGCGTCATCGACGCGCTGACCGCCGCCGTGCGTGGCGGCCCGGTGCGTCCCGCCGTCTGATGGGAACCTGATGCACCACGCCAACCACTTCTACGGCCACGCGCACGTGCTGGCCCGCTACGCCGGCCTCGGCGACCGGCACCCACCCCGGATCAACGGGTACGTGCAGCACGGCTGGAACATCGGTGACGGCCTGGCCCCCGGCCACCCGTACGCCGAACGCACCCCCAGCCTGCTCTGGTCGGAGCAGACCCGTCGTCGGGCCTGGTCGGTGGGACGACGCAACGTGGTCGTCATCGGCGCACCGTTCAGCTACCTGTTGGCCATGCGGCCCGAGGAACCACCGGCCGAGGAGCGGGAGGGCACCATCTGGTACCCGTTCCACGGCTGGGAGGGTCAACACGTCAAGGGCGACCACCGCAAACTGATCGCCCTCATCCAGGACACCGAACCCGGCCCGGTCACGGTCTGCCTCTACTGGCACGAGTACCGGATGCGCAACGTGCGCCGGCTCTACGAGCGCGCCGGGTTCCGGGTGATCTGCCACGGCTACCGGGGACACTGGTGGAAGGACACTGATCCGGAGTTCCTCGACCGACAGCTCACCGAACTGCGCCGTCACCGCCGGGTAGCATCCAACCGGCTGACCAGCGCGATCTTCTACGGCATCGCGGCCGGATGCGAGCCGGCGGTCTACGGCGACCCGATGATCCTGTCCAACGAGGACCCCACCTTCGGTGGCACCGCTCGGATCCGACGGCAGTGGCCACAGCTGCACGGCACCGTTGTCGACCTGCCCACCGCCGTCGAGATCGCCCGCGCCGAGCTGGGCACCGACCACCGCTGCGCGCCGGCCGAGCTTCGCGAGCTGCTCGGTTGGGCAAATCTCCAGGAGGAAGAGGAAGACAGTGACGACTGAGACGGCACCCGCCGACCGGATCACCCTGCCGGGCGGCGAGATGCTGGCCTGGTCGGACCTGCCGCAGGAACGGTTGGCCAACGGTGGGCCGCTCGCCGCGCTGGCCGCACGGCTGGTGCCGCCCGGCGCCCGGGTCCTGGTGGCCGGTCCACACGACCCGGCACTGCTCGACCAGCTCACCCACGCCGAGGTCACCTGTCTGCTGCGCAGCCACCCGGACGCGGTGGCGCTGGCGGACCGGGCCGCCCGCGTGGTGGTGGGTGGCCCGGCCGGGATACCTGACGACGAGACGTACGACGTGGTGATCGCGGGTGCCGGGTTGGACCCGGTGGAGTCGGTGGAGGGCACCCGCCTCGGCTGGGACGCCGTGCTGGCACGACTCGTCGCCGCGATCCGGCCGGGAGGCGCGTTGCTGCTGCGCCTGGACAACCCGCTGGGACTGCACCGGCTCGTCGACACCAGCCCCTGGTACGCCCGCCGCGACGACTCCGCCTGGACCATCGGCGGCGTGCTGGACCGCGCCCACCCGGCCAACCGGGACCAACTGCGCGAGCGGCTCCGCGCGGCGGGGCTGCGGCCGGCCGCGTGCTGGGCCGCGTACCCCGATGTCAGCACCCCGACGGCGCTGCTGGACGCCGACCACCTCGACCGCGACGCGGGCTCCGGCCTGTTCGACGCGGTGCTGCACGGCGCCTGCGCCGGGGGTTTCACCAGCTCCACAGTGCTGCAGGACCCGGCCCGGCTCGCGGTGGACGCCCTGCACGCCGGGCGTGCCGCCGACCTCGCACCGGGCTGGCTGACCCTCGCCCACCGGCCCGCCGACACCACGGACCCGGCCACGCCGACCGTCGAGGCGGACCTGCCGGTGGCTCTCGTGCAGACCGGTCGCCCCGGCATCGGCGTGCTGGAGGTGCTGCACGGCCCGTCCGGTTGGCGCTGGGGGCTCATCCCGGCCACCGACCCGACGACGCCGGCCGTCGCGCCGTTCGCCAGCCGCGAGGCCGCCTACCGGGACGCCGACGCGTTGTCCGGACCGGTGCCGTCCGGCCGGCTCCTGCGTACCCTGCTGCTCGACGCCTCGCTGCGCCGCGACCTGGCCACCCTGCGCGCGCTGCTGCACGGGTACGCGGTCTGGCTCGCCGACCAGACCGATGCCGACGGCCGGATAGCCGGCGCGGCGGCGCTGGCCGGCGCCGACAACGTGGTGGTCGACGGCGAGCGGTACGCGGTGCTCGACCCCAGCTGGCGGGCCACCGCCCCGTTGCCCGCCGACGTGGTGCTCGCGCGCGGGCTGTGGCGTTTCGCCGCGGGCCTGCTCACCGGCGGGTACGCTCACCCGTGGTCGTCCACTCTCGACGTCGAGGGACTGACCGTGGTGCTCGGCGGACTCGCCGGCCACGACCTCGACCGCGCGACGGTCAGCGAGGCGATCGAGGCCGAGGCGGCCATCACCGCCGCGCTGCACGGGCTCGACGCCGACGGCACGGTCGGCCTCGCCAACGAACTGCACGCCGTCGCGCCGACCGACCCGCCGGTCGGCGGGCACAGCTACCAGCAGCTCCGCGAGGCGTGGCTGCGCCAGCGCGAGGAACTCGCCCGACTGGCGGCGCTGGCCGCGTGGACCGAGGACCTGCTCACCTCGCGGGAACGGGCGCTGCGCCGGGCCGAGACGACGATCAGCCTGCTCAGCGGATCGATCAGCTACCGGGTGGGCAGGCTCGCCATCACCCCGGCCCGGCTGGCCAAACGGGGTGCCCGGGCCGCCAAACGCCGGGCCACCGCGGTGCTGTCCCCCAAGCAGGAGGAGCAGCAGTGACCGGCGTACCGCGGATCGTCGGCATCGTGCAGGCTCGGATGGGTTCGTCCCGGCTGCCCGGCAAGGTGCTCCGCCCGCTCGCCGGACGCTCGGTGCTGGGCCGGGTCGTACGCGCCGCCCGGGACAGCGGCGTCCTGGCCGACCTCGTCGTCGCCACCAGCACCGACGCGGTCGACGACGCGGTGGCCGCCGAGTGCGCGCGGCTCGACGTGCCGTGCCACCGCGGGCCGGTCGACGACGTGCTGGACCGGTTCGTGCGGGCTCTCGCGGCGCACCCGGGAGACGCCGTCATGCGGTTCACCGCCGACTGCCCCCTGCTCGACCCGGAGATCATCACCCTGGTCGCCTCGGTGTACCGGGCGGTCCCCGGGCTGGACTACGCCAGCACCTCCATCGCCCGGACCCTGCCCCGAGGGCTGGACGTCGAGATCATCCGAGCGGAGACACTGCGCACCCTGGGCCGGCTCGCCACCGACCACCACCGGGTGCACGTCACCTCGTACGCGTACACCCATCCGGAGCTGTTCCGGGTGCTCGGGGTGACGCTCACCCCGGACCGCTCCGCGCTGCGGCTCACCCTCGACACCGAGCAGGACTGGACGCTGGTCAGCGCGATCATCGACCATTTCGGTGACGTCAGCGTGCCCCTGGCCAAGCTCGCCGACTGGCTCGACGGCCAACCCCGGCTGCGCGCGCTCAACGCCGACGTACGTCAGAAGCACCTGGAGGAATCCTGAGCACCCTGAGGGTCGGGTTGCGCTGCGACGCCGGGCCACGGCGCGGCGTCGGCCACCTCGTCCGCTGCCTCGCGCTCGCCGAGGAGTTCCTCGCCAGGGGCGCCGACGTCACGGTGTTCGGCACCGTCGAACGGCTCGACTGGGCAACCGCGGAGCTGGCCGCGCGGGGCATCCCGCTGCTCCCCGGCCCGGATTCGGCTGCCGACCTGGTCGAGGCGGCCCGCCGACACCACCTGGACGTACTGGTCCTCGACTCCTACGAACTGGACCCGGCCGGAGCCGGCGCCGTGCGCGCCGCCGGCGTCCACACCCTCGCCATCATCGACGGCGACAGCCGGGGCCAGGTCGCGGACCTCTACCTCGACCAGAACTTCGGAGCGGAGCTGGGTTCCGGAGCGGAGTCGCCAGGGCTGGGTCCCGGGGCGAGGCTGCCCGAGCCGGGCTCCACCGCCGAGCTGCCCGGCCGACTGCTCGCCGGGAGCGGGTACGCCCTGCTGCGCGACGCCGTGATCAGCGCCCGGCCGCCGGTCGCCCCTCCCGCCACGGCGGTCAGCCGCCCCCGGGTGCTGGCCTTCTTCGGCGGCACCGATGCGGTCGGCGCGGCCCCCGTCCTGACCAGGGTGCTGGCGGCCACCGGCCACCCGATGGACCTCACGGTCATCGTCGGCCGACCCGAGATCGAGGCGGAGGTCGACGACGTCGCCCCCGGTCGGGGGCAGATAATCCGAGCGGTCCCGCCCACCACCTCGCTGCCGGCGCTGATCACCGAAGCCGACCTCGTGGTGAGCGCCGCCGGCACGTCCACCTGGGAACTCTGCTGCCTCGGCGCATCCAGCGCACTGGTCTGCGTGGTCGACAACCAACGTGAGTCGTACACCCGGGTGGTTCGCCACGGCCTGGCCGCCGGCCTCGGCGAGCTGCCGGAACTGACCGCCGGCGGCGTCGCCGGACGAGCCGCCCGCGCGGCGGCGGCGCGGACCCTGCACGGGCTGCTCAGCTCGCCGCAGCGGCGCGCGACGCTCGCCGCGCGCGCCTGGTCCACCGTCGACGGCCAGGGCCGGGCGCGGGTGGTGGACGCGGTGTTCGACGATCGCGATCTTGGCCGGGGTTGACGCCGGACGCCACTAGTACGGGTGTACGAAAGTGCTGCTAGGGTGGGCCCATGACGCAGGCCGCCTACCAGCCGTCGATGCTCGACCTGGCCGACACCGGGCCGACCCTGGGGCCGCTGCCCGGCCAGATCCGCCGGCACCAGCTCAGCCGGGGCGCCTGGGTCGACCACCTCCCCGGCTGGGTGCGCGGCTCCGACACCGTCCTCGACACCCTGCTCACCGAGGTGCCCTGGCGTGCCGAACGGCGCACCATGTATGACGCCGAGGTCGACGTGCCCCGCCTGCTCTGCTGGTACGACGAGGCGCGGCAACTCCCCCACCCCGTCCTCACCGCCGCGCGGACCGCACTCAGCGAGCACTACGCGCACGAGCTGGGCGAGCCCTTCGTCACCGCCGGCATGTGCCTCTACCGCTCCGGGCGCGACAGCGTCGCCTGGCACGGCGACACCATCGGTCGCTCGGCAAACAGCGACACCATCGTCGCGATCGTCTCCTTCGGGTCACCCCGGCCTTTGCTGCTGCGCCCCCGCGGCGGCGGCGAGAGCCTGCGCTTCCCGGTGGGCCACGGCGACCTGATCGTGATGGGTGGCTCCTGCCAACGCACCTGGGAACACGCCATCCCCAAGACCACCCGCCCGGTGGGCCCCCGGGTGAGCGTCCAGTTCCGCCCCCACAACGTCGCGTGACTAGGACGGAACCAGGCGTTCAAGGCGGCTGCGGACCTCCTCGGCTGCGGGGTCGCCGACGTCCTCGTAGATCCGCACAGCCAGCCGCCAAGCGGCAGCGGCAGCGTCGCGGTCGCCCATCCCTTCCCGGGTTTCCCCGAGCCGGATGAGGGTCTCCGCCTCGTGGTACCGGTCCGCGGAGTCGCGAAAGAGCTCGATCGCCTGCTCGTAGCAGTTGGCCGCGCGGTCGCGTTCACCCAGGCGGTCGTAGGCGAAGCCGAGGCTGTCGAGCGTCGCAGCCTGACCATTGCGGTCGTCGGTCCGTCGTTGCTGGTCGAGGGCCTCGGTGCAACTGGCGATGGCCTGGACGTAATCGCCTGTGGTGGCGAGCAGCCAACCGATCGCGTTGAGCGTCCGGGCTTCGCCCGCGTGATTGCCGACCAGCCGGTAGAGCCGCAGTGCCTCGCGACCGTGTGCGAGCGCCTCGTCGAGCCGGCCGTCCAGGTAGCAGAGTTCGCAGTAGTTGTGCAGCGTCTGGGCCTGGCCGATCGGGTCGCCAAGACGTTCGTGCAGCTCCAGCGCACGCTTGAGCCGGTACTCGGCCGTGGTGCGGTCGCCCAGTCGGGTCAGCGCGCGGGAGACCAGCCGGTTGGCGACGGCCTGACCGGGGAGGTCGTCGATCTTTTCCGCGGCACCCAGCGCGACCTCCTGGATGTCGAGCTGGTCCTGCCAGAGACCGCGCGGTGCCACGAAGGTGGTTAGCGCCCAGGCGATCTGCCAGGCGTACGTCTCGAAGCCGTTCTCGGCGGCCTGTCGGACCACCCGGACCAGCACCCGATGCTCCGCCGTGAACCAGACGAGCGCGCCGTCATGATCGGTCACCGGTGACCTGGCGGGTACGGGCAGGGGCGGCACCGGCTCGATCGTGGGCCACTGCGGCTGGAGCAGCCGGGCGGCCGGATAGGCGGCATGCAGGTAGTGGTCGTACAGGCGCCGTCGGGCCGCGACGTGTTCGTCGCCGCGCTCCGACGACTGTGCGAGCTCGGCCGCATAGGCGCGCAGAAGATCATGGAAGGCGAACCGGCCGGGCGCGTGCTCAGCCAGTAGATGGAGCCGAGTCAGTTCCCGCAGGATCGGCGTGACCGCAGCAGCCGACACACCGGCGAGCGCCGAGGCCGCAGCGGTGGTCAGGTCCGGGCCCGGGTGCAGCCCCAGCAGGGTGAACAGCCGGGCCGCGTCCGCCCTCAGGGCCAGGAACGACCACGAGAAGACGCGCCGGACGTCACCGTCGGCCAACGCGTCGAGCCTCGCCTCGGCCGAGTGCAGTTCGGCGGCGATCGCACCGAGCGGGAACGTGGGATGGGTCGCCACCCGCGCCGCCACTATCGACAGTGCCAGCGGAAGCCGGCCTGTGGCCTCGATGATGTCGGCCACAGCCACCGACTCGGAGGCGAGCCGGCTGACCCCGAGACGTCTGGCGAGCAGGCTCCTCGACTCCTCCGCCGTGAGCACGTCCAGTGTCAACGGCGTGGCACACTCGGCGGCGATCAGGCCGCCGAGACGATCACGGCTGGTGACCACGACCATGCAGCTGCCCGCACCGGGCAGCAGGGCGTGTACCTGGGCGGAGTCGCGAGCGTTGTCCAGCACCAGAAGCATCCGACGCGAAGCCAAAAGGCTGCGGTAGAGACCAGTCCGAGCCTCCATGTCGGAGGGTATCCGGGTGTGCGGCACGCCGAGCGCTTCGAGGAAGCCGGACAGGGCGTCGGACGGGGACACCACGCCGGCTTCGTCGTAGCCACGAAGGTTCACATAGAGCTGACCGTCCGGAAAGCGGTCGGCAACCCGGTGTGCCCAGTGCAACGCCAGGGCCGTCTTGCCGACTCCGGCCATGCCGGACACCACGGAGATGGCCACGCTCGTCGGCCCCTCAGCACCGCCGTGCAGAAGCCCGTCGAGGCCCGCCAACTCGACGCTGCGTCCGACGAACCCCGGCACCGCGCGCGGCAGTTGCTCGGGGCGCTGAATGAGCGGCCCCCCTGTCGTCTCCGGCGCCGGCCGGCCCGGCCCCGTTGGCGGTTGCGCCGTCAGGCCCGGGCGGTGATGCAGGATGTCGTCGTACAGCGTGACGAGCTCCGGCGCGGGATCGAGGCCGGTCTCCTCCGCGAGCCTCTGTCGGGCCTGCCGGAAAGCATCAAGCGCGCCGGCCACGTCTCCGATGCGGTACAGGCCCACCATCAGCTGGCCCCACGCCCGCTGCCGCAACGGATGCCGGTCGAGCAGGCCGCGCAACCGGTGCACGACGTCGGCCGACGCGCCGCGGGCCAGCATCGCCTCGGCGTAGTCCTCCTCGACGAGCAGCCGACGCTCCTCCAACTGCACCACCCGCCGAGACAGCGTCAAGCGCAGCGGCAGGTCAGACAGCGGAACACCACGCCACAGGCGCATTGCGGCGGAGAGTTCGGCCTCAGCCCGGTCCAGATCGAAAGCGGCGAGCGCCTCGCGGCCCCGCGCCGCCGCGTCGTCGAACAGGTCCAGGTCCCGTTCGCCTGGGCCCACCCGCAGCAGGTAGCCGCCTGCCGTAGCGGTTATCCCATCCCAGGTCGCTCCATCACCCAGCGACCGCCGCAACCCGCGGACATAGGTGCGCAGATTCGCGGCGGCCGACGCCGGCTCTTCATCGCCCCACAGCATCGCGGCCAACTCGTTGGTGCCGACGACCTCATTCGGGCGCAGCAGCAGGGTCGCCAGCAGGAGACGCTGCTTCACCGGGCCCAGTGCAACCGAACGGTCGTCGCGGTACACCCGGATCGGGCCAAGGAGTTCGAAACGCAACCAGGCACCTCACATGTGGGCACAGCCATTACCGCAACGCGCACAACACCCCGACAACGCGGGCGAGTAAATGATCTATGCGCTAGTTGTACGGCGGTTGTACCGGCCCCACCGTACCTTCTCCACGGGGGGCCCCGGAGCGGTGAGGACGGTTCTGCCGTCCTCACCGCCCCATCCAGGAGCACCAATAGCCAGGACTGGTCGCACGACGATGGAACGAAGTCGAACGGGACCGTCCACACCGGGCGCGAGGCACCTCGCCTCGTCGTGCCAGGTCTGACACCGTCGGCTGCGCGTCGCCCAGCACCGTTGCCCCCCAATGAATCCCGACCGAAGGAGATGCATGTCGTCGCACCGCTCCATCCGCCGCGTCCTCAAGAAAGCTGCGGTACCCGCCATCGGCGCGGCACTGGCCATCGGCGTCAGCGTCACCATCGCCACGCCGGCCGCAGCCAGCGGCTCCTACACGGGCAGGGCGTACGTCCATGGCACCGGCGCGGTGTCTGACGACTTCGACGACGAAGGCGTCACAAACGTCACCACGCACCGCAACTCGAACGTCGCCTGTCTGTGGCAGACGATCCTCTGGGCGAATGGCTACCTGCCCTCGTCCGGGATCGACGGCGTCTTCGGCGACCAGACCGATGCCGCGACGAGGAACTTCCAGCGCGACAAGGGCCTTTCAGCGGATGGCTCAGCAGGCCGGAACAGCTGGACCAAGGCCGGCGACAGGCTGGCGCAGGACGACAGCCAGAACGGATGGGTATACGTGGTGTACCGAGGGGCGACGGGTTCCCGGAGTCCGTACGGCTCGCACCAGTTCGTGCTGCAGCGTTCGCCCGACGGAAACTACCGGTTCTACCCGCCTCAGGGCGGCGGCCCCTACTGGGCCGCCTACAACTCCCGCACCTGCTGACCTCACCCAGCACCGCGACGCGGCGGACAGCAGGCCAGCCGCTGCGCGGATCCGGGAAAATTTCGACGGATGCGCGATCGACGGGGCGCTCGGGACCAACAGCTGGAAGGCGATGCAGCGCTACCTGGCCAACTGGCCGGCCAGCCCTCTCCCTACCGGGGTGATATCGACGGGATCGTGGGAGGCGGGACGATCGCGAGTGGCCGATCGCCACGAGTGACCAGCGACTCGCGAGGTAGGTCCGATTGTCCGGACCTACCTCGCGGTTCGTGGCATCGGGCAGCCTCAGCTACCCGGTCCGCCCCAGCAATATCTCAACCGGCGGCTGCCCTAGAGGAGGCCGGCGAGCTTGTAGAGGACCAGGGAGCCGGCTACCGCGACGTTCAGGCTGTGACCGTGGCCGACCATGGGAATCTCCACCGCCGCGTCAAGATGGTCGAGCGCCTCGGGCGGGATGCCCGTCGCCTCGTGCCCCAACAGCACAACGGTGCGACCTCGAGCGGCGGGCAGATCACCGAGCCGGACGGCCTCGTCGGCCAACTCCACCCCGAGGACCCGGGCGCCGGCGGCCCGTTCGGCGGCCAGCCAGCGCAGCGGACTGCCGACCCGGTGGACGCAGCCCGGCCGACGCAGCGTGTTGCCCCGGGCCACGGCCTCGTCCACCCAACGAAACGGGGGTACGGCGAGGCAGGCGCCGACCGCATCGCACGTCCGCAACAGGGTGCCGAGATTCGCGCCGTGCAGCGGCCAGAGTGGCGCGGCGATCAGGTGACCCCAACAGCGGTGTGGCCGGGGACGGCGGGCGGCACGGAGCTCACGCCTCGGTCGGACCCGGATGGCGGCGCTCACGCCGCGTCGGCGACTCCGCCGGACAAGGAAGACATCATGTTGAGGGGTGCTTCGCGGTGCACCCGGACCCTCACCGACAACAGAGGGCACCACCATAGCGCGCCGGCGGACGCCCCACTTCGCATGATCGTGCTAGATCCAGGATCGAGTGGCATCACCGCGTCGGTGAAACCCCTACCTCCTGGATCGAGCACGATCCTCAGCAGTTCGACCATCAAGATCTGCACAGCTTCAGGGAGACTGCTGCCTGCGGCATCCCGGAAGCAGCAACTTCCCCCACGTTGTGCAGATCTTGGGGCGCCCGGCCGAGCGGGCCCGGCACGCCGCACATCCCCGAGCGGGCCCGGCACGCCGCACACCCCCTCGGGGGCGGCGCGCCGACGCCCGTGGCAGGGGTCAGTCGCGTTCGATCAGGTGGCCTACCACCGTCGGACCGAGCATCACCGCGAAGCCGCTGCCGTCGCGGCGTGGGTCCGCCGCGGGCAGCTCCACCGGCTCGCCGGTGGCGGTCGCGCCGACCGGTCGCGGGCCCACCCAGGCGACGGCCACGTCCGTCTCACCCTTGAGGAAGCGGTGCGCGCGCACGCCGCCGGTCGCCCGGCCCTTCGCCGGGTACGCCTTGAACGGCGTCACCTTGACCGTCGCGCCGGTGGAGGTGACCACCATCGGCTCGCCGTGCCCCGGGTCGTCGGTGCGCACCGCCCCGAAGAACGCCACCCGCGCCCCGACCGGCAGGTTGATGCCGGCCATACCGCCGCCCTTGAGGCCCTGTGGGCGGACCAACCCGGCGGGGAAGCGCAACAGCGACGCCTCCGAGGTGACGAAGGTCAGCGTCTCGGTGCCGTCGGTCAGCCAGGTCGCCCCGACCACCTCGTCGCCGTCGCGCAGACCGATCACCTCGAACTCGTCGGAGCGCACCGGCCACTCCGGCGCGCAGATCTTCACCGCGCCCTGCCGGGTGCCCAACGCCAGCCCCGGTGAGCCCTCCGCCTGCCCGCCGAGCGGGGCCAGACCGACGACGGTCTCCCCCGCCGCCAACGGCACCAGCTCGGCGGCGGACATACCACCACGCAGCGACACGGTGCCCGCCTGCTCGGGCAGCACCGGCAGCGGCAGGACGTCGACCTTGAACGCCCGACCGGCGTTGGTCAACAGCAGCACCCGACCACGGGCGGTGGAGTGCACGATGGCGCGTACCGTGTCGTGCTTGACCCGGCCGTTGCGTCGGCGCCCCTCGGCGCTCTCCTCCGACTCGGCCGCGGTCCGGGCGACCAGCCCGGTCGCGGAGAGGATCACCTGGCACGGGTCGTCGGCGACCTCCAGCGGGCCGGCCGGCGCGGACGCGGCCAGCACCTCCTTGAGGTCACCGTCGACAAGCGTCGTACGACGTTCGGTGCCGAACTGCTTGACCACGGTGGCCAGCTCGTCGGAGACCACCTTCCGGAGCACCCGCTCGTCGTCGAGGATCTTGCTCAGCTCGGCGATCTCGGAGCGCAGCCGTTCCTGCTCAGCCTCCAGCTCGATCCGGTCGAACTTGGTCAGCCGGCGCAACGGAGTGTCCAGGATGTACGTCGCCTGGATGTCGGAGAGGCCGAACCGGCTCATCAGCCCGTCCTTCGCGGCCTGAGCGTCGTCGCTGCCCCGGATCAGCCGGACCACCTCGTCGATGTCGAGCAGCGCGATCAGCAGACCGTCGACCAGGTGCAGCCGCTCCTGACGCTTGCGCCGCCGGTACGAGGTACGCCGGGTGACGACCTCGTACCGGTGGGCCAGGAAGACCTCCAGCAGCGCCTTGAGGCCCAGCGTGCGCGGCTGCCCGTCGACCAGGACCAGGTTGTTGACGCCGAACGACTGCTCCAGCGGGGTCAACCGGTAGAGGTCGGCGAGCAACGCCTGCGGGTTGACGCCCACCTTGCACTCGACGACGAGCCGGGTGCCGCTCTCCCGGTCGGTGAGGTCCTTGACGTCGGCGATGCCGGTCAGCCGCTTGGTCTTGGTGACCTCGTTGGTGATCGCGGCGATGACCTTCTCCGCGCCGACGCCGTAGGGCAGCTCGACAACGGTGATCGCCTGACGGCCCCGGCTGCCCTCGATCGGGCCGATCTCCACCTTGCCGCGCATCCGCACCACGCCGCGGCCGGTCTCGTACGCCCGGCGCACCTCGTCCAGGCCGAGCAGCACGCCGCCGGTGGGCAGGTCGGGGCCGGGGACGAACTCCATGAGTTTGTCCAGAGTGGCGTCGGGGTGGTTGATCAGCCAGCGGGCCGCGGAGACGACCTCTGCCAGGTTGTGCGGGATCATGTTGGTGGCCATCCCGACCGCGATCCCGGACGCGCCGTTGACCAGCAGGTTGGGGAAGGCCGCCGGCAACACTGTCGGCTGGGTCAGCGACCCGTCGTAGTTGGGTTCGACGTCGACGGTGTCCTCGCCCAGCTCGCCGACGAGCAGCATGGCCTCGCGGGACATCCGGGCCTCCGTGTAACGCGAGGCGGCGGGGCCGTCGTCGGGGCTGCCGAAGTTGCCGTGCCCGTCGATGAGCGGCACGTTGAGGGAGAAGTCCTGGGCGAGGCGGACCATGGCGTCGTAGATCGCCGTGTCGCCGTGCGGATGGTACTTACCCATGCAGTTGTGAACGACGTAGCCCTCGGCGACGAACGCGTGCTCGTCACTGCCAACCTGAATGTCGTACGTAACGTCGGGTGACAGCTCCTCGACCGAGGTGACTCGGAGAAACGAGCTCCCGACCAACGCTTCCAGTCGAGCTGCGAGTGGAGAGCCGAGGCGGTGGAGCTTGTCGATCCAACCGTCCCGGACCGCACGCTCCAACTGGAACGACCGGTCCGCAAGCGCTACGCCATTGCGGTCCTTGCCGTACCGTACCTTCGGTCCGCCGCTCGCCGAGAGCGAGGCGCGAAACGCCTGGCCGTCTTGGTCCCGGAACCACCCGCCGCCCTGGTGCGCGGCCGTGAACTCCGCGACGACCGGACCGTACGGCAACCGGTCGTCGCCCTGCTTGCCGCTGTACTCGTAGCCGATATCGGTAACCCGCTGCAAGCCATCGTGCTTGTATCCGATCCGCACCCAGGGCAACAGCAAACGGGCAAGCTCAGCGGCGTCCCGCCCGGAGACCGATAGGCCAAAGAGTGGGTTACCGGCGGAGGCACGACCGCTGATCCAGTGATGCCCATGCAGCCCAAGGTCGGCGAGCATGGCGTAGATCTGCCGTACCAGCACCTCGCTCGTGCTGACGAAGACGATCTCCCTGAAGCGCTTACGGACGTAACCGTCTCCGTCGAAGAAGCCAGCGAGGAACGGTGCCCACGCCGATCGGTTTTCGACGATGTCACGGGGAACGTACTTGTCGCGGCTGAGCGGTTCCGTGGCCTGCAGCAGCCCTTCGTGCCGACTGAAGGTCAGAATGTGCTGGTCGCGATGGAGGGGATTGCGTGCCTCGCGCTTACCTCGGGAGACGTTCACCCCACTGGCGATGGCCCAGCCGTGAGCGACATCGAGCGGTTCGATGTCACACATGTGGATCCGAACCCGGCCGTCCGCCGCGCGGTTCCGGTCGGCCGGGAAGCCCTCGGCTACCAGCAGTCCGCGCACGTAGTCGTAGACGTTGCCAGGTTGCGTCGACACCTCGCTACGGCGGCTCCCGTAGGCCAGCGAAAGGCGTCCCGCCAGATCCCGAGCCTCGGCCCACTGCACCGAGAGGTCGTCCGCGACCACCCGGAAGCGTTGGCCTGGGGTGACGAGCATCGTGTGCCCATTACTCCAGGTGACGCGAACAAGGGCGGAGGTCGGGTTTCGATACACGGCGGTGACCGGGACCGAAGCGCCCTCACCGTCCAGCACGAGGTCCCCGACCTCAATCTCCTCGATCGGTCGCAGGCCGTCAGGCGTGGAGACCAGCGTGCCGGCAACGAAGCAGTCCCCGACAATTCGGGCAGACTTCACGTGCCCACGGTCGGGGCGGTAGCCCTGCTCGTACATCGACCAGAGAATGCGCCGGTGCACGGGCTTGAGGCCGTCGCGGGCGTCGGGCAGGGCGCGGGAGTGGATGACCGAGAACGCGTACTCCAGGTAGGAGTCGGAGACCTCGGTGACCAGCGGGTTGTCGAAGACCCGCGCGCCGGCCTGGTCGAACGAGGAGAGGTCGACCTTGTTTTCCTTACGGCGTGCCATGACTCAGCTCTCCATCGGAACGGATCGGGCGCTCACGCCGTCGCTTCGCAACGGCATGAGACACCATCGCGCTGTATCGAGATTCGCTCGCTGTCGCTCGCTCACGCGTCGATCGCATCCCGGTCGACGCGGTCGGCGGAGTCGATGAGCCAGTTGCGGCGCGGCTCGACCTTCTCGCCCATCAGCAGTTCGAGGATGCGTTCGGCGGCGTCGACGTCGTCGAGGGTGATCCGGCGGACGGCCCGGGTGGCCGGGTTCATCGTGGTGTCCCACAACTCGTCGGCGTCCATCTCACCGAGACCCTTGAACCGTGGGATGGGTGTGACGATCTGCTTGCCGGCCTTCTCCAGCTTGCGGACCGTCGTCTCCATCTCGGCCTGGGTGTAGGTGTAGACCGTCTGCGGACTGCGCCCCTTGGTGGTGATCTTGTGCAGGGGTGGCATCGCCGCGTAGAGCCGACCGGCCTCGATCAGCGGTCGCATGTACCGGGCGAACAGAGTGATCAGCAGCGTCCGGATGTGGGCGCCGTCCACGTCGGCGTCGGCCATGATCAGCACACGGCCGTAGCGCAGCGCGGAGAGGTCGAAGGTGCGCCCCGAGCCGGCGCCGAGGACCTGCACGATGGCGGCGCACTCGGCATTGTCCAGAACCTGCTGGAGGTTGGCCTTCTGCACGTTGAGGATCTTGCCGCGGATCGGCAGCAGCGCCTGGTATTCCGAGGAACGGGCCATCCGGCTCGTACCCAGGGCGCTGTCACCCTCGACGATGAACAGCTCGCTGCGGTCGATGCCGGTGGCCCGGCAGTCGACGAGCTTCGGCGGCATGGACGCGCCCTCCAGGGCGGTCTTGCGCCGGGCGGCGTCCTTCTGTTGCTTCTGGGTGAGCCGCACCCGGGCGGCGTCGACGATCTTCTGCAGGACGGTGCGCGCCTCGGCCTTGGTGCGCCGGTCCTCCAGCCATGCCTTGATGTGGGCGTCGACCAGGGACTGGAGAACCTTGGTGATGCCGGTCGTGGAGAGCTCGTCCTTGGTCTGCGAGGTGAACTGCGGCTCGGGGATCCGCACGTGCACCACCGCCGTCATCCCCTCCAGGACGTCGTCCAGGGTGGGCGGCTCCTCCTTGGCCTTGAGCAGACCGCGGGTGTTGCGGATCGCGTCGGCGAGGGCGCGGACGAGGGCCCGCTCGAAACCCTTGCGGTGGGTGCCGCCGTGCGCGTTGCGGATGGTGTTGGTGAAGCACTCGACGGTGCGCTCGTAACCGGTGCCCCACCGGAACGCGACCTCGACCTCGGCGCGCCGCTGCACGTTGGACTGCATGACGCCGTTGGCGTCGGCGGCGTTCTCGCGGTAGGTGCCTTCGCCGTTGACCAGCAGGGTGCCGGAGACCGGCCGGTCGCCGGCCGGCGCGAGGAACTCCACCATGTCGCTGAGCCCGTTGGGGTAGTGGAACTTCTCCTCGGCGGGTGCCTCACCGGTCAGGTCGCGGAGCAGGTAGGTCACGCCGGGGACCAGGAAGGCGGTGTTGCGCAGCTTCATCCGAACGGCGTCGACGTCGAGCGCGGCGCCGGTCTCGAAGTAGCGGGCGTCATGCCACCAGCGGATCGAGGTGCCGGTGCGCTGGCCGCGCTTCATGGCGCCGGTCACCTGGAGCCCGGGGCCGGCGGTGAAGGGGGCGTCCGGCCCGTCGCCGCCGAAGATGCCCGGGACGCCGTGTCGGAACGACATCGCGTGGATCTTGCCGGCCCGCCGGACGGTGACGTCGAAGCGACGGGACAGCGCGTTGACGGCGGACGCGCCGACGCCGTGCAGACCCCCGGAGGTCTTGTAGCCGGAGCCGCCGAACTTGCCGCCGGCGTGCAAGCGGGTCAGCACCAGCTCGACGCCGGAGATGCCGGACTTGGCGTGCACGTCGGTGGGAATGCCGCGGCCGTCGTCGTCGACCTGCACCGAGCCGTCGGCGTGCAGGATCACCTCGACGTGGCTGGCGTGACCGGCGACACCCTCGTCGGTGGAGTTGTCGAGGATCTCGTTGACGAGGTGACCCACGCCACGGCTGTCGGTGGAGCCGATGTACATGCCGGGCCGCTTGCGGACAGCGTCCAGCCCCTCAAGGTGGGTGAGGTCATCGGCCCCGTACAGGGTGTCTGGCTCTGCGGTCAACTGGTCGTACTCCCCGGTCTCGGCGGTGTGCTGCCGGTCACCGGCGACATCAGCCGGCGTGGCGCGCCGCAGCGAGCCTAGCCCGAGGCTAGGACAAGTGTCGGAGGCCCTGTGCGACCCGCCGCGCGGCGCGCTCTGGACGTGAGGCAACGAACAGCCGACTGGTGATCATGGAACCACGCGGAGACACCGCCACCGGTACGCGGGGCCACCTCGACGCGTTAACCCCTCGCGCCTACGGGCCCGTGTCTTTCGTCGAACGAATCTGTTACGGGCCATTGACGCCTGTCGCGCCGGGGTGATCTGATCGCGCTCTCAGAGAATCTTTCATCTTTCGATGGTTGGGGGCCCCATGCCCAGGTTCCGGCGTACCGCGCTCGCCGCGGGACTAACGATCGCCATGGCCGCGTTGTCGACCGCCGTCGCGCTGCCCGCACCCGCGTCCGCCGCGCTACCCACCGCCGCGGTGGCACTCGGGGACAGCTTCATCAGTGGCGAGGGCGCCGGGGCGTACACCCCGGTCGTCGACGTCAACGGAGTCAGCCAGGGCTTCCCCGGCTGGACGGCGGCGAACAACAACGCGTTCTTCTGCCACCGTTCGGCGAACGCCTCGCTCAACCAGGCCAACCTGCCGGGCATCCAGAACCGGTTCAACCTGGCCTGTTCCGGTGGCCAGCCGCACGACATCGCCAACGCCTCCCAGGCGCGGACCAACGGTCGTACCGTGGCCTCGCAGCTGAGCCAGCTGCGCGCCGTCGCGCAGACCCAGGACATCGACCTGGTGCTGATCGGCCTCGGCTCCAACAACAGCTCGTTCACCTTCGGCAGCGTCGCGGAGAAGTGCGCCAACCGGTTCATCGCCGACGCCTGGACCGGCTGGTGGGAGTTCTGGGCGTACCTGAACGGGCCGGTGGAGCAGAAGCCGTGCAGCGACGCCGACCTGGCCACCGCCGCGCAGCTCAGCGCCGCGACCGCGGAGACCACCGCGGCCGTACGCCAGATCCTGACCACCCTCGACCAGGTGGACGCGGACGGGCAGCACCGGGTGGTGTTCCAGGACTACACGAACCCGCTGCCGCTGGACCTGAACCCGCAGTTCCACGAGGAGGACAGCCGGGACGACACCCGGGACAAGTTCCGTGACCTGGGTGCCGAGCGGTACGCGGGCGGTTGCCCGATCCACCGGGCCAGCCTGGCGCCGGGGCACCGCTTCTCCCAGGGTCTGGGCGGCATCGTGAAGTCCACCCGGGACACTCTGGCCGCCGAGTTCCCCGCCGACGACCTGGTGTACCTCAACGTGCAGCAGGCCTTCAACGGTGCCCGGCTCTGCGAGCAGACCAGCAGCCCGAGTGGCGCGCTGGCCACCCCGATCCGGCTCCAGGACGGCGCGACCGGCACCTTTGTCACCAGCCTCGCCGGCAAGGACAAGATCGCCATCCAGCGCATCGCCAACACCTGCGTCAGCTACTTCCAGACCTGCCAGGAGTCGTGGCACCCGAACGCCACCGGGCACCAGGTGCTCGGCCAGTGCCTGAGCGGCGCGGCCTCCACCAGCGCCCGAGCGGTGGCCTGCGTCCGGGCCAGCAACGGGGCGATCTCGGTCTCCTGACCGCAGCGTCTCCTTCGGAGGGCTCCGCCGACCGGCGGGGCCCTCCGTCGCGTCCGCCGGGCGCGGCACGTCCGCCCACCGCCGTCGTGGGCCCCGCCGCCGAGTACTACCCGCCGGTAACGTCAGGCCGTACGCTGGGTCGGTGAACGGGGACCCGGAATACGCGCAGGAGTTCGTCGACGTCGACGGTGGCCGGCTGGGTGTGCAGGTCTATCCGGAGCCGCCCGGGGTGACCGGCGCGCCGGTGGTGGTGATCTGGCCGGCGATGGGGGTCCGGGCCCGGTACTACCGGCCCTTCGCCGCCGAGCTGCGCGCCGCCGGGCTCGCCGTGGTCGTGGCCGACCTGCGCGGCACCGGGGCGAGCACGCCCGCGCCGAGTCGGGCGGACCGGCACGGTTACGCCGAGCTGGCCGCCGACGTCGGCGTCGTCCTGGCCGCTCTCAAGCCGCGACTGGACGGGCGCACCCGACTGCTCCTCGGGCACTCACTCGGCGGGCAGGCCAGCCTGCTGCATCTCGCCCTGCACGGGACCGACGAGGTGGACGGCTTGGCGCTCGTCGCGGTCGGCATCCCGTACTGGCGAACCTACCCGGGTCGGCGCGGCCTCGGGGTGCTGCCCCTCACCCAGGGGATCGCCGCGACGGCGGCGCTGCTCGGGGTCTGGCCCGGCTGGGGTTTCGGCGGCCGGCAGGCGCGCGGCGTGGTCCGTGACTGGGCCTACACGGCGCGGACCGGCCGATTCCCCCGAATCGACGGTACGGACACCGACGCGGCGGTCCACGCGGTGCGGACCCCGGTGCTGGCCGTCAGCGTGGACGACGACCAGTTCACCCCGCACGAGACAATGGACCACCTCTGCGCGAAGCTCGTCGGAGCGCCGGTGACCCGGGAGCGTTACACAGTGGCGCAGGCCGGGGCGACGCTGGACCACTTCACCTGGGTCCGAGCCAGTGCCCCGCTGGCGCGGCGGATCGCCGGTTTCGTCGGCGACCTGCCGCCCCGCTGAGCCGTACCGCCGGTCGGCTCACTCGTCCTGGTCCAGCGGCGCCAGGTTCCCGTCCCGTTCCACCTGGATCTCGGCGTGCTCCTTGCGGGGTGGGACCTCTGCGGTCTTCCGGTGTGGGTCGTTGTCGGGGTGCATGAGCACCGCGTCTGTTTTGGGGGTCTTCTCCCGACTCTCGTCCGGCTGCGACATCGCGTTCCCCTCTCGTCGGCGTCGCTGAGGATCTACCCGCCGCCGGGCGAACGACTCCTGCCCGGGGCAGGTCGCCCGGCCGACGCCGCCGATGTCCGGTAGCGGCCGGTCGCGACGGTGATCGGCCCACCCGGGGCGGGGTTAGCCGCTCGACCGGCGGGTAAGCCGCACCGCCCGACACGGCGGAAGGGGATCACATGTCCGAACGGCACACCGCACTGCGCTCGATGCACGATCTGGGCCTGGCGGCCTGGTTTGGCGGCTCCCTCATGGGTGCCTTCGGCGTCAACGGCGCAGCGGCGAAAATCAGCGACTCGACCCAGCGGCTCCCGGTCGCCTCGGCCGGATGGTCCAAGTGGACACCGGTCAACGCGGCCGCGATCGGCGCCCACCTGGCCGGCGCCGTCGGCGAGCTGGTGACCGAGAGCCCACGGGTGGCGGCCCAGTCCGGCGTGGGCCGGGTCAGCGCCATCAAGACCGCGTTGACCATCGGCGCGCTGGCGGTCACCGGGTACAGCCGGTTGGTCGGCATGCGGCTGGAGAAGGCGGGTGGTCCGTCGGTGAGCGGTGCCACCGAGCCGAACCACCAGACACCGGCCAGTGTGGCCTCGTCGCAGCGGCAGATGAAGCTGCTCCAGTGGGCCATCCCGGCGCTGACCGGGACCCTGGTCGTGGTCACCGCGTACATGGGTGAGCAGCAGAAGCCCGGCCAGGTGTTCCGCGGAGTGCTCGGTCGCGCCGGTGGGATGAAGGGCGCCTCGAAGGGCATGATCAAGATGGCGGGAATGAGCAACGGCAAGCGGCCGATGGCGATGGCCGGACGCTGAACGGCAGGCCGGCCGGCGTCCCTCCGCCACCTCGACGGCGGGGCGCTGACCGGCCTGCCCGCACCGAAGCGATGACGGGTCCCGCGCGGGCGGCGGGCGTGCCGGCGACATGCCGTACGCCGCGCTTGGGCGGGCGGTCCCGGCCCGAGGACGGCACACCGTCCGCCGTAGCGGCGGACCGACGAGCGGGGTGGCCATGACGGCGCACGAGGGACGCAGCGGGAACAACGACCGGCTGGAGCCGGAGGCGACCAGGCCGTGGGGCACCGGCGACGACGTCGACGCCGACGCGCCCTGGGGCACCGGCGACGACTCACCGATGGACGAGGGCAGCGAGGAGACCGCGGTGCCCGAGGGACGGCGCGGAGAGCGACGCGCGGGTGCCCCGGTGGGCCGGTCGGACCCGGCGGGACGGCACGGCTTCGGCTCGGTCGAGCCGACCCGTACGACGATGGCCGGACCCGGTGCCCCACCCGATCCCGCCCCCAGCGGCAGGAGCTTCCCCGACGACGCGGACATCGGCGAGTCGACGCAGGACGCCCTGCGCAGCCGGGGACGGCGGTCCTGAGCGGAGCGGCGTCCGACCGGGTGGCCGGTGCGGAGATCAGCCGGTCACCGGGACGGCCTGCTCGACGAGCATCGTCTCGGCGAGCAGTTGCGCCAGCCGGGTGGCGTCGCGCTGGGCCTGCCCGGCGCAGCAGTTGTTGAACAGCACGTGCAGCTCGTCGGAGCGGTCGGCGAACTCGGCCAGCAGCCCGGCCCAGTGTCGGAGCTCGTCCTCAGCGTACGCGTACCGGAACTTCTCCTGCTTGTCACCCTCGCGCCAGGCATCGCTGTGACCGTGGAACCGGACGATCGCCGGCTCCGCCGTCATGGTCAGGATCGGCGGCACCGACGACGGGTGCCCCTGCGGCATGTCGACACAGACCAGGGACAGGTCGTGGTCGCGTAGCAGGTCCAGAGTGCCCGCCGCCGAGTGCTCGTTCAACCAGGAGCCGTGCCGCAGCTCCACACCGACCCGCCACGGGCGGCAGCGCTGCGCCAGCTCGACGATCCGGCGTTCGGCAGCGGGGCTGCGCACCAGCCACGGCGGAAACTGCAACATCACCACACCGAGCTTGCCGGCCGCCGCGATCGGGTCGAGGGCCGCCCGGAACCGGGCCCACAGCTCGTCGTACGCCGGCTCCGGCAGGTCTCGGCGGCGGATCCGGCTCGGGCCGCCGGCCGGTCGCAGGTCCCGCGGCAGCACGGCGACCGGTGTCGGGTGACCGGTGAAGAGGCTGAACGCCTTGACGTCGAAGGTGAAGTCGTCCGGTGTGGCGTCCACCCAGCCCTGGGTCGTCTCCGGCACCGGGATGGCGTAATAGGACGTGTCCACCTCGACCATCGGGAACTGGCTGGCGTAGAAGCCCAGTCGACGGGCCGGCGTGCTGGCCGAGCGGGGGTACCACCCGGAACGCAGCAGGGACTGGTCCGCCCAGGACGACGTGCCCACCTTAATCACACCCATGTCATTCAGTGGACCGCCACCGGCGCGGATCGGCAACCGCTGGCGGCACTTCGGTCGAGGAGGTGTCGTACCCGGGAAGTGTCGGTGCCGCGCCCTACGGTGGCACCGGTGGACATCAACGAAGGGTGGCGGCATGACCAGCACTGAGCAGCTCACCGGTGAGCGCGCCGATCTCCTGCAGACACTCCGCAGGCACCGCGGTTTCCTCCTGCAGACGGTCGACGGGCTCACCGACGAGCAGGCGGCCAGCCACCCCACCGTCAGCGGGCTCTGCCTCGGCGGCCTCATCAAGCACGTGTCCGGCGTCGAGCACCGGTGGATGCTCTTCGCCGCCGGTGGCGCGGAGGCGATGAACCGTGAGGAGATCGACTGGGTCGGTCAGTTCCAGATGTTGCCGGGTGAGACCCTCGCCGGGCTGGTCGAGCGTTTCCAGGAGGTGGCCGCCCGGACCGACGAGTTGACCGTCACCCTCGACCTGGACGCGGCGCACCCGCTGCCGCAGGCGCCCTGGTTCGAGCCGGGAGCGAGTTGGACGGTCCGGCGGGTGCTGCTGCACCTGATCGCCGAGACGGCCCAGCACGCCGGGCACGCCGACATCCTGCGGGAGTCGATCGACGGCGCCAAGACCATGGGCTGACCCGACGCGCGGGTCGCGGTGGTCGTCGACACGCCTCAGCGGAGGCGGGTGCGTTCCCGCCCTTCGGTGGTCCGGTCCCTGGCGTAGGCGTCGGAGTGACCCCAGCGGCCCGGGATGTCCAGCAGCTCCAGCCGCCCGAACCCCTCCGGCACGGCCGGGTTCACCAGCAGGTTGTCGCCGGTGGGCCGCAACCCCAGGGTGGTGCTCAACAGCATCAGCAGCGCCCCCGACGACCACGACTGCGGGCGGGCGGCCCCCGGCAACTGCACCGGATACTTCGTCAGGCTGCGCTCGTGCCCGGCGATCGCCTCCGGCACCGCTCCGCCGAGGGTCTGCGCCAGGTCGAAGATGCCGCCCGCGATCGTCGCCGCGTGCGCGTCGCAGCCGTAACGGCGCAGACCGGCGGCGATCAGGGCGTTGTCCGCCGGCCACACCGCCCCCAGGTGGGCGCCCACCGGGTTGTACGGGCGCTGGCCGGTGGCGAAGGTGCGCACCCCCCAACCACTGAACAAGCGCGGTCCGACCAGGTGCTCGGCGACCGTCTCCGCGCGGTCGTCCGGGACTATCCCGCTCCAGAGCAGATGCCCCATGTTGGAGGCCAATGCGTCGACCGGCTCACCGTAGGGGTCGAGCGCCAACGCGTAGTAGTCCCGGTGGGGCAGCCAGAAGTCCCGGTTGAAGCGCTCCTTCAGCGCCGCGGCCTCCCGCTCCAGCCGGTCGGCGTACGCGGGGTCGTTCCAGAACTCCCGGGCCAGTCGGGCCCCCCGCCTCTTCGCGTCGTACGCGTAACCCTGCAACTCGCAGGTGGCGCGGGGAAAAGCGGGTTCACTGCCGTCGGCGCTGGTGATTGCGTCCGGGGAGTCCTTCCAGCACTGGTTGAGGGCACCGTGGCGTTCGTTGCGACGCTGGTAGCGCACATACCCGTCCCCGGTCATGTCGCCGTACTCGTCGATCCAGTCCAGCGCCATCCGGGCCGGGTGGCGCAACTCGCGTACCAGGTCCCCGTCACCGGACCACCGCTCGTACTCGTCGAGCAGGACGACGAAGAGCGGGCTGGTGTCCGCCGATCCGTAGTACAGCGCGTGCGCCCGGTCGCCGAACGCGCCGGACTCGCCGTACCGGAGGTGGGCCAGGATCTTGCCTGGTTCCTCGTCCAGATCGTCGTCGAGGTGGCCACCCTGCATGAAGGCCAGCATCCGCAGCGTCGCGGGAGCCAGTTGGGGGGTGAACGCCAGCGTCTCCAGGCACGTGATGATGCTGTGCCGCCCGCACAGCCACATCGTCCACGGCAGACCGGCGATCGGCACACGGGCGTCGTACGACAGTGGCCGATACCGCAGTGCCGCCAGGTCGGCCAGGCTGCCCCGGTACATCTCCTCCAGTCCGTCGCGTTCGGCCATCAGTTGCGGCGCCTGGTCCATCCAGTCCGCCAGGCTCTCGCGCATCCCGGTACGCACGGCCCGCTGGTGGGACTCCAGGGAGTCGCGGACATCCTGCCCGTCCGCACCGCCCATGGTCATGGCGATGTGCAGGTCGGTCTCCCACTTCCCCTCCGGGGCGATCCGGACCCGGAACGTCATTCCTCCCTCGTCCACCTCCACCGGTTCGGTGCTGCGCACCGTGGTCTGGCGCACGAAGCGCTGCCGTTGGTACCGCAGCACGAGCCGCTGGTTCGCCGAGTCCGCAGCGACCTCGACGGCCCGCTGGCGGAGGTGCCCGATCTCGGCGATGTCGGTGAAGTCGCTGCCCATCTCCACTCGGATCGTGAAATCGGCCGGCTCCGGCGAGTGGTTGAGCACCGTGATGTTCTCGTGCAGACAGTCGTGGATCGAGCGGTGGCGGATGATCGACACGTCGGCGTCGACGTAGTGGCTGGCCGCGCCGGGGACCAGAACGAACCGCGTCTCGAAGTAGGTCAGGTCGTCACGGGAGAGCGCGTTGATCCGTTCGCCGTCGATCCTGAGCACAAAGTGGGACAGGAAGCGGGTGTCGTACGCGAAGAGCCCGACGGGTGACCGCGGGTCGGCCTCGATGTCGCCCTGGGCGTCGCAGATCGCGAACACGTTACCGGCGATCACGTGGAGCAGTTCCTGCCTCACGACCGTTCCTCCCGAGCGTGCACGAGGCCGCGGTCCGGGGCCGGGGCACCCGCCGCGCTCCGGTCCGAGGGCCGCCCGGCGAGGGCAGCCCGGCCGAGTTCCCGGGGATGCCGGGCGCCGCTGGGCCCTGCGAAGATCCGCCGCAGCAGCATCAGCAGTCGCATGTCGCCGTGCAGGGCGAGGTCGTTGCGCAGCAGCGCCGCGCCGGGGTGCAGCTGCCCGTCGACCATCTGGTCGAACACCCGCCGGTCCGCGCTGACGACCAGGTCGGCGTCGTCGGCCGACCGTGCCACCCGCACCTGTTGGTCGGCGACGGTGAGGTACCAGTGATCGGTGCTGCCGTCGTCGCGGACGTCCAGCCGCAGCGTTCCCGCTGTGGTCTCCGGCAGGTCAGGCCGCCGATCGGTGTCCAGCTGTCGCAGGTACTGCTCCGCCGTCGCGCCCATCGGGTCCCCTCCCCACGGTTCCCCGCAGGATCACCCGCGTCGGGGTGATGCCGGCTCACCCGCAACGGGTGAGGGACGCGTCAGCCGGCCTCGATCAGGCCGCGCACGTAGGCGGCCTGGCCCACGTGTTGCAGGTCGTCGTCGACGATGCTGACCAACCGGACGCCGAGGGTGACCGGCGGGTCCCACGACTCGTCGACCACCCGGTCCAGGTCCGCCGGGCCCAGACCGGCCAGCAGGCTTGCGGTACGCGCCGCGACCGCCTGGTAGTAGTCGATCAACGCCTGCGCGTTCTCCGGCCGTACGGCGGCGACCTGAGCGGGCGAGTGCCCGTAGCCGGTGTCGTCGGGGTCGGGGGTCAGCCCGAACCGACCGGCCCAGTCTCCGCTGACCCAGATCTGCTCGGCGTCGAGCAGGTCGGCGACGTGGTGGTCCTGCACCCGGCTGAGGTGCCAGACCAGCCAGCCGACCGAGTTGCCGCCCGGCCCGGGCTGGTGGCGCAGTTGCTCGGGGCCGAGGCCGTCGACCGCCGCGCGGACGAGGTCGGGCAGCCTGTCGTACGCCTCGGTCAGCAGGTCACTCACGTTCACGGGTACGCCTTCCCGGTCGGTTTCCGAACAGGTACCGCCGGAACCGGGCGGGCAAACCTCGGCCGCTACGGTGATCGGATGGTCGCCGCGGTGGAGTTGTACCTGGACCCGGACGCCACCCGCCGGATCAGGGTGCTCTGGGACGCGCTGGAGGCCGAGGGGGTGCAGAGCATGCGCTCGCTGCTGGAGCGGCGCCACCGTCCGCACGTCTCGCTCATGGTGGCCCCCCGGTTCGACCCGGAGCAGGTCGTCGAGGCGCTACAGGGGACGGTGGTGGCAGCCCCGCTGCGGCTCGACTTCCACCATGCCGGCCAGTTCGTCGGTCGGGTGCTGTGGCTCGGCCCGGCGCCCACCCCGGAGTTGCTGGCGCACCACCGGCTGGTGCACGACCGGCTCGCCGCCGCCGGCGTCGCCCTCGCCGAGCACTACCGGCCGGGGCGGTGGGTGCCGCACTGCACGCTCTCCATGCGGGTGCCGAACACGCTGATGGCTGCCGCGGTGCGCCGCTGTCTGGAGGTGTTGCCGTTGAGCGCGACAGTGGTCGGCGCGGCGCTCACCGACCACGCCCGCGGAATCGCCCACCCGCTGCCGTGACCGCGCCTCGACCGTCGAGGCGTAATGTCCGGTTTGGCGGGTGACAGTCGGAAACCCGAAAACAAGCGGTGCGGATGCGGCCAGGCGTGGGAAGGTTCGAGTGGCTGTCGTACCGGTGGTGGGCTGCTCACAGGCGGTCCGCCCGGCCGGTGTGGCGCGGGGTCACCCCGCGCCACCCACGGCGGCTTCGACGAGGAGAGGCAGGGCCCATGCAGGCTCAGCGCAGGCCACCGCGCTCGGAGCGGAGCCAGACCCGGGACGACCGGACCGGCGGGGGAATGACCGGGGCGGCCACGCCACTGACGATCTGGGCGGCCGCCGTACTGCTCGGCCGGATCAGTGCCGGCGACGACGACGTCGAGGACGAACGGCACATCCTGCGCGGCATCGAGTGAATCCCGGCCGCACGGGTCAGAGCCAGCCGCGCCGCTTGAAGATCACATAGAGGGTGCCGCAGACCAGCAGCATCAACAGCAGCGCGAAGAGGTAACCGAAGCGCCAGTTCAGCTCCGGCATGTGGACGAAGTTCATGCCGTACACGGTGCCGATGAGCGTGGGAGCGAAGAGGATCGCCGCCCAGGAGGAGACCTTCTTCAGCTCCTCGTTCTGGCTGTAGCTGGCCGCGGTCAGGCTGCGCATCTCCTCGTTCTGCTGCTGCGAGACGAGGGTGGCGTTGACCGTGAGGATGTTCTGCAACAGGTGCCGGAAACCGTCCACCCGCTCCACCACCTGGGTCAGGTGGTCGGTCACGTCGCGCAGGTAGCGGCGCAGCTCCTCGTTGGCGCTGGCGCTGCCGGCGCCGTCGGCCAGCGCGCCGAGCACGCTGAGCAGCGGGCGGGCGGCCCGCTGGAACTGGATGACCTCCCGGCTGAGCCCGTAGATGCGGCGGCTGGCGTTCGGATCGCCACCGAACACCTGGGTCTCGATCTCGTCGATGTCGTTCTCCAGTCCGGCCACCACCGGCGCGTACCCGTCGACGACCTGGTCGAGGATCGCGTACAGGACCGCCTCCGGCCCCCGGGCGAGCATCTGCGCCTCGGTCTCCAGCCGTCGCCGCACCGCGGCCAGGTCGGGCGCCTCACCGTGTCGGACGGTGACCACGAAGCCCGGGCCGATGAACAGGTGCAGCTCGGAGAACTCGACCCCCTCCCGGAGGTCGTCGTAGCGGGCGGCGCGTAACACCACGAACAGGGTGTGCCCGTAGCGCTCCAGCTTGGGCCGCTGGTGGGCGTTGATCGCGTCCTCGACGGCCAGGTCGTGCAGCCGGAACTCCCGGGCCAGCGAGGTGATCTGCTCGATGTCGGGCCGGTACAGCCCGATCCAGGCCATCGCGCCGTCCTGCTCCTGGAGGCAGCGGTACGTCTCGGCGAGGCCGGACGGCGAGGCGAACCGGTGCCCTCGGACGTAGACCGCGCTGTCCACCAGACCACCGTGAGACGCGGCGGCGGGTGACTCCGTGGGCGGCGGCACACCGACCCTGGTTTCGTACTCGTCGAGTTGGCGGCCGAAGCCACCACCCGGGCGGAAGCGACGGCCGCCGACCATGCCCTGTCCCCTCCCCCGGCGCCGTCCCGTCCAGCCCGGGGCGCTGCTTCCCCGCTGCCCCGGGCCCTGAAACCCGCCGTGGCGTCGGCCGGGTTCCGCGCACCGGCGGACGGGGACGGCCCGCCGGGCGGATACTCACGGTGACCGTGGGGGATGACGGGGGACGCGCCGGTGAAGGTCGACAGCACCGGCCGGTTGCGGGGGTGGCTGCTCGACGCCGGCTCGGACCAGGCCGTACAGCACCCGGGGCCGCACGGGCGCCCGCCGGAGCACCGGCACCACCCGTGGTGGAAGGTGATGTGCCTGACCGGCGTCGACTACTTCTCCACGCTGGGTTACCAGCCGGGCATCGCGGCGCTGGCCGCCGGCGCGCTCTCACCGGTGGCGACCCTGGTGCTGGTGCTGGTGACCCTGCTGGGGGCGCTGCCGGTCTACCGGCGGGTGGCGGTGGAGAGCCCGTACGGTGAGGGCTCCATCGCGATGCTGGTACGCCTGCTGAGCTACTGGCCGGGCAAGTTGCTGGTGCTGGTGCTGCTCGGTTTCGTGGCCACCGACTTCATCATCACCATCACCCTCTCGGCCGCCGACGCGACGGCGCACATCGACGAGAACCCGTTCTGGCCGAGCGGGCTCAAGGGTCACGAGGTGCTGGTCACGCTGCTGCTGGTGTCGCTGTTGGGCGCGGTGTTCCTCAAGGGATTCACCGAGGCCATCGGGATCGCCGTCGTCCTGGTCGCGGTCTACCTGACGCTGAACGCGGTGGTGGTGGCCGACGCGCTGTGGCGGGTGGCGACGCATCCGAGCGCGGTCGGCGACTGGACCACGATGCTGACCACCGGGCACGGCGATCCGTGGCTGGTCGTCGGGCTGTCGCTGTTGGTCTTTCCGAAGCTGGCGTTGGGTCTGTCCGGCTTCGAGACCGGGGTGGCGGTCATGCCGAGCGTACGGGGTGACCCGCAGGACTCCGAGGCACGACCGCTGGGCCGGATCCGTGGCGCGCGCCGGCTGCTCACCACCGCGGCGGTGATCATGAGTGTCTTCCTCATCACCAGCAGCGTGACGACCACGGTGCTCATCCCGCCGGAGGCCTTCCAGCCGGGCGGACCGGCGAACGGGCGCGCGTTGGCGTACCTGGCGCACGCCCACCTCGGCGAGGTGTTCGGCACCGTCTACGACCTGTCCACGATCGGAATCCTCTGGTTCGCCGGGGCATCCGCGATGGCGGGTCTGCTCAACCTCGTGCCGCGCTACCTGCCCCGGTACGGCATGGCGCCGACCTGGGCGCGAGCCGTCCGGCCGCTCGTGCTGGTCTTCACCGCCGTCGCGTTTCTGATCACGATCGTCTTCGAGGCCAGCGTGGACGCGCAGGGCGGCGCGTACGCCACCGGGGTCCTGGTGTTGATCACCTCGGCCGCGACGGCGGTGACGCTCGCTGCGCGCCGGCAGCGTCAGCGCGGCCGCACCATCGCCTTCGGCGTCATCGCATTGATCTTCGTCTACACCACCGTGGCGAACGTGGTGGAGCGCCCGGACGGTGTGAAGATCGCGGCCTGTTTCATCGGCGGGATCATCCTGGTGTCGGTGCTGTCCCGGCTGATGCGGGCCTACGAGCTGCGCGTCGACCACGTCGAGCTGGACCACACCGCGGCGCGGATGATCGACGAACGCGCCGGACGACGGATCCGCCTCGTCGCGCACGAACCCGACCGGCGCGACGAGGCGGAGTACCGCGCCAAGCTGGCGCAGACCATGGCGGACAACGACTTTCCCGACGACAGCGACGTCATCTTCGTCGAGGTCACGGTCACCGACCCGTCCGACTTCGAGACCGAGCTGCTGGTCCGCGGTGGGAAAGTCGACGGCCGTTTCCCGGTGCTCAGCCTGGCCAGCTCGTCGGTGCCCACCGCGCTCGCCGCCCTGTTGCTGGAGATCCGCGACCGCAGCCGTCGGCGCCCCCACATCTACTTCGAGTGGTCCGAGGGTGGCCCCACCCGCAACTTCCTGCGCTACCTGGCCTTCGGACAGGGTGCCATCGCCTCGGTGACCCGGGAGATCCTGCGCCGCCAGGAGCCCGACCCGCACCGTCGACCGCACGTCCATGCCGGCTGACCTGCGAGTCGACAGCCCGTCGCGCACAGTGAGCGTGGTCATACCGACTGGACGATCCACCCGTTCCTGCTGCTAGCCTCGGCGCAGGTCATGAGCGCCAGCGCGAAGCCCCGGCTCGCTGGCCGGCAACCCTCCTCCGCGGTGGGGTGCCCCGGGTGAAGACCAGGCACCGGCAGGACGTCGGTGCAAGCGTGGCCTGGCACCCAGGTCAGCACAGACCCGGGAGAACCATGCGCATCCTCGGCACCACCGGACCGACCGACGTCGCGGGCACCCGCACCGGTCGCCCCTCGCCCGTACTGATCCGGCGACGGCACGTGGACATGATGCGAATGTGCAGCGCCGCCTGTCGTGGCGGCACCGCGCTCTAGCACCACCTTCCCGAGCTCCTTTCCCACCGGTACGCCCATCGGGCGCGCCGTCGGTGGCGTACGTCCGTGCGCGCCGAGACACCACCCTTCGGAGACACCAGTGCGATTCCTTCCTGCCCTGACCCGCGCCGCCGCCCTGGGCGCGGTCACGATCCTCGCCGCCACCGCCCTCACCGCCTGCGGGAACGACGACTCCTCCGACGCCAACCCGTACGGCCTGGCCCAGTCGGGCGTGCTGCGCGCCGGGACGCTGACCGACGCCCCGCCGAACGTGTACCTCGAGGACGGCAAGTTCACCGGCTTCGACAACGACCTGCTCACCGCCGTGGCCGGCAAGCTCTCCCTCAAGGTCGAGTTCGTCGGCACCGACTTCTCCGCACTGCTCAGCCAGGTCAACAACCGTAAGTTCGACGTGGGCAGTTCCTCGATCACCATCACCGAGGCCCGCAAGAAGACCGTCGACTTCGGCAACGGCTACGACTTCGGCTACTTCGGCCTGGACGTCCCGGCCGGCTCGCCGATCACCGGCTTCGACCAGCTCGCCGGGAAGCGGGTCGTGGTGGTGCAGGGCACCGTCCAGGACGACTACGCCACCGGCAAGCAGCTCAACCCGGTGCGGGTGCCGGACTACAACGGCGCGATCAACCAGCTCAAGGCGGGCACCGCCGACGCCTGGATCGCCCCGGCGGAGATCGGTGAGAAGTCGGCCGCCGACAGCAAGGGCAAGATCACCGTGGCGGCCAAGCAGCTCAGCCCGGCACCGACCGCGTACGCGGTGGCCAAGGGCAACGACAAGCTGCGCGAGGCGCTGAACAAGGCCCTCGACGAGGTCATCGCCGACGGCACCTGGAACCGGTTGCAGGCCCAGTACTACCCGGGCCGGCCGATCCCGGCGGACTTCGCCCCGGGCAGCGGCGCGGTCAAGGTCGCGCCGTCGGCGTCCGCGTCGGCCGCGTCCTGAGCCGGTGACGAGCGAGCGGGGCGGTAGGAGGAGCAACCGATGGAACCGTTGACCACCCTGTGGGAGACCTTCTTCGACGCCGACGCGATGCGCGAGGCGCTGCCCGAGATGCTGACCGTCGGGTTGCCCAACACGCTGATCCTCGCGGTCTCCGCCGCCCTGCTCGGCTCGGTGCTCGGCCTGTTGCTGGCCGTCGCCGGGATCTCCCGCAGCCGCTGGCTGCGCTGGCCGGCGCGGGTCTACACCGACGTGTTCCGGGGGCTGCCGGCCGCGGCGACGATCCTGCTGATCGGGGTCGGGCTGGCCCCGCTGGGCATGCAGGTCTGGGGGCCGGATCCCTACCCGTTGGGCATTCTGGCGCTGTCGCTGATCGCCGCCGCGTACATCGGGGAGATCTTCCGCTCGGGCATCCAGTCGGTGGAGGCCGCCCAGTTGGAGGGCGCCCGCGCGCTCGGCTTCTCCTGGGCCGACGCGATGCGGCTGGTGATCATTCCGCAGGGCATCCGGCGGGTGCTGCCGGCCTGGGTGAACCAGCTCATCGCGCTGATCAAGGACTCCAGTCTGGTCTACTTCCTCGGCCTGGTGGCCAGCCAGCGGGAGCTGTTCCGGATCGGGCAGGACTACGCGGCCACCACCGGCAACGAATCGGCGCTGCTGCTGGCGGGGCTCTTCTACCTGGCGTTGACGGTCCCGCTGACGCACGTCGTCAACTGGATCGACCGACGGCTGCGCAACGGTCGGCCGGCCACCGCGCCCGACGATGAGGACGACGAGGACCTGTCGACCGCCACCACCGAAGGGAGCCGACGATGACCACCGACACCACCACCTCGGTCAGCCTCGACGTCCGCGACGTGCACCTCGCCTTCGGGCCGAACCGGGTGCTGCGCGGCGTCGACCTCTCGGTGCCGCGGGGCGCGACGGCCTGCGTCATCGGCCCGTCCGGGTCGGGCAAGTCCACGCTGCTGCGCACCATCAACCGGCTGATCGAACCGGACCGGGGCGACGTGCTGCTGGACGGGCGCAGCGTGCTCGGCGACGACCCGGACGCGCTGCGGCAACGGGTGGGCATGGTGTTCCAGCAGTTCAACCTCTTCCCACACATGAGCGTGCTGCGCAACGTCACGCTGGCGCTGCGCCGGCTGCGCAAGCTCGATGCGGACGAGGCGGAGGCCGTGGCCCGGGCCCAGTTGGAGCTGGTGGGGCTGGCCGGCAAGGCGGACTCCCGGCCGGCGCAGCTCTCCGGTGGTCAACAGCAGCGGGTGGCGATCGCCCGCGCGCTGGCGCTGCGCCCCGAGGTGATGCTCTTCGACGAGGCGACGTCGGCGCTCGACCCGGAGCTGGTCAAGGGCGTCCTCGGGGTGATGGCCGACCTGTCCGCCGCCGGCATGACCATGGTGGTGGTGACCCACGAGATGGGCTTCGCCCGGCAGGTCGCCGACACCGTCGCCTTCATGGACCGGGGCGTGGTGCTGGAGGCCGGCCCACCCGAGGCGGTCTTCGAGCGGGCCGAGCATCCGCGGCTGCGCCGGTTCCTCGACCAGGTGCTCTGAGCCCTCCGTCACTCGTTGGGTCCGCGACCGAGCAGCCGGATCTCCTCGTTGTCCAGCGCGGACTGGAGTTCCTGGAGCACCAGGTCGTCGATCTCCCGGTTGTCGCGCAGCCGGGTGACCTCCCGCCTCTTGTGGGCGAGGACGCCGAGGCGCAGTCGGTGTTCCAACCGGCGCTCCTCGGCGGTGTTCCCACCGCTCTCGTCGAGGTCCGCCAGATGCCGTCGGTACTCGGCCTCCAGCCGGCGCACCGACTCGTCCTGGGCACCGACCTCCGCGGCGACCTGCGGTAGGGCGGCCAGGCCCACCTCGGTCGCCCGCCGCCGGGCGTTGCGGGCCTCGTCGACGCGTTCCGGGTCACCGGTGAGCCCGGCCCAGCGCACCACCAACGGCAGGGTGGTGCCCTGAAGCAGCATGATCAGCACGATCACCAGCGCGGTCACGAAGATGATCAGGTCGCGTTCGGCCACCGGCTGACCGTCGACCATCACCGTCGGGACGGCCAGGGCGGCGGCGAGCGACACCGCGCCCCGGAAACCGGACCAGCCCGCGACGGTGCCGACCCGCCAGCTCGACGGCCCCTGGCTCGGGTCCATGATGCGGCGACGCCGAAGCCTCGCGATCTGTGCGGTGAGGTAGACGAAGAGCAGCCGGGTGCCGATCACGACGAGGGTGACCACCAGCACGATCACCAGAGCCCTCGGGGGCGAGGTGCTGGTGATCCCCCGGACCGCGCGAGGAATCTGCGTGCCGAGCAGGACGAACAACCCGCCGTTGATCAGGAAGGTGGACAGGTCCCAGAACGCGTACGCCAGGACCCGGGACCGGGCGCGGATCACCCGTGGGCCGGCGTAGGCAAGCACCAGGCCGGCGACCACCACCGCCAGCACACCGCTGGCGTGCACCGAGTCAGCCAGCAGGAAGGCACCGAACGGGGTCAGCACGCTGAGCGCACCCTCGCGCAACGGATCGTCGAGCCGTTTGCGGATCAGCACCACCGCGGCCCCCACCAGCAGGCCGGCGACCACACCGCCGACGCTGGCGCCGACGAACTCCTCGCCGATGCCCAGGACACCCGGGTCTTCGCTGTGGCTGAGCAGCCCCACGGCCACAGCGAAGATCACCAGCGCCGTACCGTCGTTGACCAGGCTCTCCGCGTGCAGGGTGGTGAGCAGCTTCCGGGGCAACCGCTTGGCCAGGCCGGTGACCGCGGCGGCGTCGGTAGGCGCGAGGACCGCGCCGAGCACCCAGGCGGCGTCGGGGTTCACCCCGAACGCCTGCGCGGCGAACGACACGGTGACCATGGTGAGCACCACCAGCACCACGGCCAGCAGCCCGATCACGGGCAGGTTGGCCCGGATCTCCCGCAGGCTGATGGTGAGGCTCTCCCGGTAGAGGATCGCCGGCAGGAAGATCAGCAGGACCAGGTCGGGTTCCAGGGTGACCTCGGACAGCGGCGGCGTGAGCCCGAGCAGCACACCCAACGCGATGAGCAGCACCGGCGGGGCGACCCGGTACCGGCCGCCGAGGGTGGTGCCGACAAGGACGGTGACGCCGAGTGCCACGATCAGGATGAGCGCCTCCACGCGTACCCCCCTCGGATCATGGCCGACGGTGGACACGCCGGTGGTTCCATCTGACCGCACCCCACGGCTGGTTCCGGCCGAAACCGGCAAGTCGCCGGGGAGCCAGAGCGCGTTGGCCAGGCACACCCGCCGCGGCGCTCAGGACGGGTCGTCGGCGCGGACGCGTGCCAGGAGCAGCCGGGCGGTACGGCGATGCTCGGCGGCTTCCTCGTCGCGGCCCAGCGCGGCGGCCAGATCGGCGAGGTGCGCGGCCACCGGGCCGACGGTGAGCACCCCGCTGCCGGCAGCCAGTTCGGTGGCGGCCGGGCGGAGCGCGCGGGCGACGCGTTCCATGGTGGGTCGGTCGCGGACGGCCAGCGCCGCCCGGGCGGTGAGGCACAGCCGCACCTCCCGAAGCAGGTCGTGCGGCCCGTCCGGCAGGGCCCGCAACGCCGCCGTGGCAGCACCGGGGTCGTCGGCGGCGGCCAGCAGCAGGGGCCGAACCCAGGGCTCATGCGGGCCCCAGTCCCACCGCGCCCAGTCCTCGTCACCCGGCCCGGGAATCGGCCGCCGCGCCGCGGCCAGCCGGGGGTCACCCGCCGGCGGGGCGTCGCTCACCGCGTCGGCCAGGCGCAGGCCGAGCAGGGCGAGCGGCAGCAACCCCTGGGCCAGGCCCGGCATACCGTCGGCGGGTAGCTCTTCGGCGGCAGCACGGTACGCGGTTGCCGCGGCGTCCCGGTCGCCGCCCAACGCCAGCCGCAGCGCGGCGTACCACCGGGTGAAGACACCGACCAACGGCAGCTCGTACGCCTCGGCGAGGCGGTCGGCGGCGTTGGCGTGCGCGTCGGCGGCGGGCCGGTCGGCCAGCGCGCAGCTGGCCTGGACCAGGACGAGGTGGCCGAGCACCTCGAAGGTCACCAGGTGGTGCCGGGCGGCCAGCTCGACCAGTTCCACGCCGATCCGGGCCCGCGCGTCGGCCAGACCGACGCGGTGGAAGGCGTGCATGAAGCGGGCGTTGAGCGCGAACGCCACCAGAGCGGGGTCGCCGATGTCGCGGGCGATCGTCTCGGCCTCGACGGCGGCGCGGCGGCCGCGATCGGTGGTGGTGCCGCGCAACTCCAGCGCGAGGGTGCTCAGCAGCCGGCTGCGCTGCGCCGAGCCGATCGGGCCGAGCGCGGTCAGGGCGTGTTCGGCGGCCCGGACGATGTGCCCGGAGAGCAGGTCGTCGTCGTTGCGCGTCCAACTGGCGGGCACGTCGAAGCCCGCCAGCGCCTCCTGGATCAGCAGGGGGTCGCCGGTGGACTCGGCGACGCTGATCGCCTCGGCACGCCGCAGCCGCGCCTCGGCCAGCCGGCCCGTCACGGCGAGCGCCCGCCCCAGGCCGAGCAGCGCGGTCACCCGCCCACGCGGCTCGACTTCAGCGGCACTGTCGTACGCGTCGATCGCCTGGCCCCACAGCCGAGTCGCCTCGTGGGGGTTGCCGTCCCGCTCGGCCCGCTCGGCCGCCGCCTGGGCGTGTGTCGACGCCTCGGCGGCGTGGGCCGGCCCGGCGCGCAGCAGGTGGTATGCGAGGGCTGCCGGCTCGACGGGTGCCCGCTGTCGCAGCACCTCGGCGACGGCCGCGTGCCAGGCGGCGCGGCGCGGCGCTGACAGGTCGGCGTAGAGCGTGTCGCGGACCAGGATGTGGGTGAAGCGCAGCCGCCCGTCGGACTCCCGCTCACTGAGAAACCCGGCCGCCAGGGCGCGGTCCACGGCGTCCAGCGCTGCCACCGGGTCACCGGCCAACGCGCCCAGCACGTCCGGATCGAGGTCCCGACCGAGCACGGCCGCCTGCCGCAGCACGGTACGGGTCGAGGCGGGTAGCTGCGCCAACCGGTGCCGGATCACGTCGCGTACCCCGGGCGGCACGGCGGCCAACCCCGCCTGTCCCGTGCTCGCGTACAGCTGGGCCAGCTCGCGGACGAAGAACGGGTTACCGCCGCTGCGCCGGTGGATCGACCGGGCGGTGGCCTGGTCCAGTTCCGCCCCGACGATGGCCCCGGCCAGCTCGCCGGTCGCCGACGCGGGCAGGCCGGCGAGATATTCCCGGACCGGCTCCAGCCCCGCGGCGCGGGCCAGCGTGGCGGTCAACTCCGGGCTGATCTCGGTGGCCCGGTAGGTGCCGAGGATCAGCACCGGCCCGCTGGCCGGCTGCGCGCCGGTGAGCAGCGCGGTCAGCAGGTCCAGGGTGTCGCCGTCGGCGCGGTGCAGGTCGTCGAGGACCAGCAGGACCGGCGCCCGGTCGGCGACCGCCGCGATCAGCGAGGCCACCGCGCGGTGTCGACGGAACCGCACGGTGGCGGAGTCGGCCGAACCGTCTTCCGGGTCGGCAGCGACGGCGGCGGGCGCGGCTGCGGGCCCGGCGAGCGTGTCGGTGATCTGGGTCCACGGCCACGCCGCAGGCGCGCCCTCGTACTCCGGGCTGCGTCCCCACGCCGTGGTCCAGCCCTCGGCGGTGAGTCGCCGGGTCAGGGCCTCGGCCAGCGCGGTCTTGCCGGCACCCGGGTCGCCGCTGAGCAGGGCGAGCGTGGGCCGCCGGCGGTGGGACGCGGCCTCGGCGGCGTGCCGCAGCCGCCCCAGCTCCGCGTCGCGCCCGACGAACGGGCGCTGCTCCGTCTCGACGGGTCGCGCGGCCTGCCCGAGACCGGGGGTGGCGGCCCGGTCGAGGGGCGGGGCGAGGTGCGGCGCCTGGGCGAGGATGTCGGCCTCAAGCCGTCGCAGCTCAGGCCCCGGGTCCACCCCCAGCTCGGTCACCAGGACGTGGCGGGCCTCCCGCAGCGCGGCCAGCGCGTCGCCCTGCCGGCCGGCGCGGTACCGGGCCGTCGCGAGCAGCCGCCACGCGTCCTCGCGCAGCGGATGGCTGGCCAGGTGCGCCGGCAGGTCAGCGGCGGCCTCGTCCGGTCGGCCCACCGCCAGCAGCGCCTCGGCCCGCCGCTCGACGGCGAGCATCCGCAGCTCGTCCAGCCGGTTGATCTCCGCGACCGCCCAGGACTCGTTGGCGCAGTCGGCGTACGCGGGCCCGCGCCAGAGCCCGAGCGCCGAGTCCAGCGCGGCCAGGGCCGGCGCGGGACGCCCGGCCGCCAGCAGCCGAGCCTCCGCACCGACAGCCGCCTCGAACTGTCCGGCGTCCACCGCGTCCGGGGCGGCCTTCAGCGCGTACCCCGGTGGCTCGGTGACCAGGATCCGGGGCGGCTGCCGGGGTGGCCGATCGGGCTCCAGGGCCCGGCGCAGGTCGGCGACGAAGGTCCGGATCGCGCCCACCGCGCCGTCCGGTGCGACCTCCCACAGGTCGTCGACGAGACGATCCACCGGCACCACCCGACCGTGGGCGATCAACAGCCGGCCCAGCACCAGGCGCTGCCGGTGCCCCCGCAGGGGGACCGGGCCGCGCTCGGTCGCGGCGATCACCGGCCCGAGGACGCCGAAGGTCACCGCGACGGGTGCCGTCAGCTGCCTGGTCACGGCACCAATCTAGGCCGTTGGCTCGCCCGGCACTGATCCGACGCTGACCGGCTGCTGATCACCACCGCGCAGGCTCGGTGAGGTACGACGGCGACGGGCCACCGCCCCCGCCGGGACTGCTCACCAGGAGGTTCCCCGTGGACCCGAAGATCAACGGATTCGACTACCGACGTGTCACCGTCGCCGACGGGGTGACGCTCAACGCCGCCGTGGGCGGTTCCGGGCCGGCGATCGTGCTGCTGCACGGCTTTCCGCAGACACACCTCATGTGGCGGCACGTCGCCGCCGACCTGGCCGCCGACCACACGGTCATCTGCCCGGACCTGCGCGGCTACGGCGACAGCGACAAGCCCCTCGACCCCGACGGCACCGGGTACGCCAAGCGCACCATGGCCGCCGACATCGTGGCGCTGGCCGGCGCGCTCGGTCACGAGCGGTTCGCCCTGGCCGGGCACGACCGGGGCGCCCTGGTCGCGTTCCGCGCCGGCCTCGACCATCCGGCGGCGATCAGTCATCTGGCCCTGCTCGACGTGCTGCCCACGCTGGACATGTGGGACGTGTTGCACGGCGCCAGCGCCGCTGTGGCGTTTCACCTCTATCTGATGGCGCAGCCGCCCGGCCTGCCCGAAGAGCTGATCGCCGGCAGCCCTGACGCCTTCTTCGGTCACTTCCTGGACGTCTGGACCCGTGATCCGGAGGCGCTGCCGGCGGAGGTGCGTGCCGCGTACCTGCGCGCCTCCCGCAACGCCGTCCCTTCGATCGTCGCCGACTACCGGGCGTCGGCCGGGATCGACGTGGCCCACGACGCCGTCGACCGGGCGGCCGGCAACCAGCTGCGGATGCCGGTGGCGGTGCTCCAGCAGGACTGGGGCGCGGCGCTGGGCTACGACGCGGCGGCGGTGTGGCGGGCCTGGGCGCCGGATCTGGACCACCAGACGGTCAGCTGCGGGCACTTCATGGCGGAGGAGGCCCCGGCCGAGGTGCTCCGGGCGCTGCGCGCCCTGCTCGCTCGTTGATCGACCGGCGACCCGACCCACGATCGCCACCCTGGGGAAGATATCCGACACTCCCCGTCACCGGGCGACCGTGCGGCCGGGTCGCCGCGCTGCATCCTTTCCACCGCCCAAAAACCACCGGGTAATGCCCCTTGACCTGCGGGAATGCGACGTTACACAGGTGGACGCGAACCGGCGATCGGTGATACACAGGCAGATACCGGCAGCCAACGACGTCGAGTCGTTCCATCTTCTCGCCCAACGACCGTCCACAGGCAACGCGCCACCGGGCTCCGCCGCACGGTTCACGGCTGCACAGTCGCGACCCACCGAACGGCACTGGCCCACCGGCCGCTGCCGGACGCCGGTCCTCGACCAAGGAGCTGCCGTGGGAAACCTTCGTATCCGATCCCGCCACCAGCCGTACGAGATCGCCGTCCTGGCTGCGGCACCCGTCTGCGGCATTCTGCTGATGACCCTCAATGTCCGGCCGACGTCCGTCCAGACGTCGATGCCGGAGCCCATCCAGGTCGCCTGGGAGCTGGGTCTGGTCGCGGTGGGCGTGGGCGGACTACTGGGCGTCCTGTGGCCCGGGCGGCTCTCCACGGGGCTCGGCCTCGAACTCGCGTCGGTGCTGGTGCTCGGCACGATCACCGGCATGTACGCGGTGGCCCTGGTGGTCATGTCAGGCCAGAACGCCATCGTCGCCACGTCGTTCGTGATGGCGGTGACGGTCGGGTCGCTCTGGCGGGCCGCGCAGATCGCCATCGACCTCCGTCGCCTGGCGCGAGCATGCGAATTTGTGACCTACGAACAGTTGCAGGCAGGTGTCACGTGATTACCGCACCCGCGCCAGCTGCACCGCACTGGGTGCAGGTGGCGCTCAGCGTGCTCGGCATCCTCGGCGGGGGCACCGGCCTGGCCGCGATCGCCACAGTCGTGGTGCAGCGGGGCAAGTTCAAGGCCGATGCCGCCGACACGCTCACCGAGGCCGCCCTTACGCTGGTTCAGCCGTTGCAGACGCGGATCACCCAGCTGGAGGGCGAGGCGTTCAGCGCCCGGTCCGAGCTGGGGGTGCTGCGCGAGCAGGTCAACCAGTTGCAGTTCGTCGTCCGGGTGCTCACGCGGACGTTGGACCGCTGGCGTGTGGCGATCCGGGCCCCCGACGCCACCCTGCGCAAGGTCCGCGCGACGGTGGCGGAGTCCGACCGGATTCCCGAGATGGATCGTTGACGCCGCGTCGCCGCCCCTGCGGCCGGTGACCCTCAGCCGGCAGCGCGAAGGCGTTCGGTGAGTTCACGCACCGCCGCCCGGAACTCGGGGTCGGTCTCGCCCGGATGATGCCCCCGCAGCGGCGGCGCGGACCGCTCTCCCGGTGCCGGCAGCAGGTGTGCCGGGTCCCGCAACCGCCTGTCGACCTGGCCCGCCGGATCGGCCGGGTCCGGGGGTGGATCACCGGGCCGGTGTGCGGCGAACACCCAGCCGCCGACCGGATCGGTTTCCCGCCAGAGGTTGAGCCACCGCCACTCGACCCGCTCCCCCACCTCCCGCAGCACCCCCTCGTTGAGGTAGGCCGGAAAGAGCCGGGCGTACAGGCGGTCCAGCGGTGAACCGTAGGTGAGCAGCGCGACCCGTCGGCGTACGCGCGGAGGCAGCCGCAGCACCGCCAGCGCCAGCAGCGCGGACCCGTGGCTGTGCCCGCAGAGCAGCACCCCGGCGTGCCGCTCGGCCAGTTGGCTGATCCGGTCGGCCAGCTCCGGCACGGCCCGGTCGGCGTAACTCGGCGGGGCGAACGGGTGCGCGGCCCGGGGCCAGAAGGTGCCCAGGTCCCACAGGATGCCGACGTGGCGGCGGAACCACGCGGTCCGGTAGGCGAACACACCCCCGGCCAACAGTGTGAGGAGCAGTCCGGCGAGGAGATAGGTGCTTCCGGTGAGCCCCATCTCGACGGCTCGTGGCGGCAGCCCGAACACCTGTAGCGCCAACTGCTCCGGCTCACGCCCGGTTCGCCCCACCAGGCTCGTGATCAGTCCGATCAGCGCGAGCACCGCGTACGTGGTCGCGATCAGACCCAACCACTCGGTGAACCTCGCCCGGGCGATGGTCGTCATCGTCAGCCGCAGCCGCCCCGCCGCCTCCGGCGGAACCACCGGGAAGTCGCGACGGGTGATCGCCGTTGCCGCGACGCGCCGTCGTCGCCGCGACAGGAGGGTCAGGGCGCCACACACCAGCACCCCCGCGACCACGTGCAGAAAGAAGGACAGAAGCGTCCAGCGGTACGGCAGCGGCGGCCCGCCGTCGCCGGAGTAACCGCGGAGCAACTGCCCGATCTGGTAGACGAGACCGGCGGAGAGCCCGCTGGCCAGGCCGACCGCGAAGGCGGCGACGACCGCCGCGCCCAGGCCACGCCGCAGCGTGGACCCGCCACCCGCACGACCACGGTGCCACAACACCAGCCCGCTGAGCACCACCAGCAGGGTCATCTGACCGAACAGGGCCCCGGCCGCGATCCCGCCGTAGCCGGGCATCCCGGTCGACGACGGCCAGCCATGGTCGTCGCGCGCGACGAGGACGAGGGTCGCCACAGTCATACCGACGGCCAGGACGGCTGCGGTGCGGGCGGTCCACTCCGCGGTTCGCGCCATCACGGCCCGTTCGGCCAGCCCGGGGGCGGCGAGCAGGCCGACGCAGACCAGCAGCACCACCACGCTGAGGGTCAGCAGCAGCGTCGTTCCGACCGTCGCGCCGGCGCTGTGACGGGCCACCAGCAGCATGAGATCGAGTACGGCGAGCGCGGCGGCGACGTGGATCGCTCGCAGCCGCTGCACCAGCGGTTCCACGGTCCACACGGCGTTGCCGTCCGGGTGGGACCGGCGCGTGCCGACAAGCAGGAGGAACACGATGGCGGCGATCGGCAGGAGCGCCAGCACGCACAGCCGCTGCCCGAGGTGCCGGCCGTCGAGCCCGGCCATCGTGTCGAAGGGCTCACGGCAGCGGGCCGCACCGAGACACCGCCAGGCGAACAGGTCGAGGGCGACCCCGGCGATGGACACCACGTACAGCACCGTGAGGTTGAGCGCGAGGAGCCGGCAGAGCATGGTGACCCCGGCGGCACGGCGGCGGCCGGTGGGCAGCATCCACACGGCCACGTTGCTGAACATGAACGGCAGCAGGAAGACCATGGAGAGGGTCCGGGCCACGGTGCCCGCGGGCAGGTCCCCCCAGCGGTACGCCTCCAGCGTCACCCCGTCCGGGTCGGTGTCCTCCGCCGGGTCGGGGCGGTGGAAGCCGCCACTGTCGTCGCCGGCGACCTGCCGGACTCCCGGGCGGTCGAGGATGACAGTGGGGTCGCCCCCGGACACGCCGTGCACCCGCAACTCCACCACGTCGGGTCTGCGCGGTTGGTCGCCGTGGTCCGGCTCTCGGTCAGGCACCGGGCCGCTCCCCGTGCCGCCGCTGGTCGGCCCCGTCGCGTCCGCTGATCTGCCGCGCGTATCCCCGCAGGCCGGGCATCCCGTCGACCAGGACGATGAGCAGCAGCACTCCGGCGACGACGGCGCTGTTGACGAGTTGCGGCAGCTTCACCGTCGCCAGCCCGGCCACGAGGATGGCCGGCACCCCGATCAGGCGCGCCCAGGGCCGGTTGCCGTCGACCACTGCCGCGAGGTGGATCCGGGCGGTCAGGAACAGCACGGGGCCGATCACGCCCAGTGCCAACTGCCCCGTGTCGTTCCCTCCGGGATCGTCGATCGCCATCTCCATGGCCACGGAGGTGGCCAGCACACCGGCGATCATGACGAGGTGCAGGTAGCCCGCCTTGAGTGTCACCTTGCTGCCAGGCGGGCCGTCCGCCTCGATCCTCGTGGCCAGCCGTACGCCGGCGGGCACCAGGTAGAGCCGGGCGAGGGCCACCGCGGTGGCGAACGCCGAGACGAAGGCCAGCGTGCTGTCCCGATCCATGCCGGACTGGCTGTAGGTGACGCCGGAGATCAGGATCAGCTCACCCAGGGCGATGATGAAGATCTGTTGGTACCGCTCGGACAGGTGTCTGCCGTTCACCTGGAGTTCGGTCCAGGTACTGCGTCCGAGCCGGGGAAACGGCCAGCGCAGCCGGGCCAGGAGGTACTCCAGCGCCAGGGCCAGTGCCCAGAGCACCTCGCGGGCCGGGGCCACGACCGCCCCGACCACCCAGAGCACGCCGGAGATCCCGAACCAGATCGCCACCCGCAGGCTGCGCACCAGGAGCGGGTGCCCCCGCAGTCCGGGGATCAGGATCGCCCCCCGACCCAGGTGGATGGCCACGTAGGCGACGGCGAACACCAGGGCGTGCCCGTCGAACGCGGTGGGTACGGCCGCGGCCATCAGCAGGCCGCCGAACATCACCCAGAGCAGCAGGGCGACGATCAGCGGGGCGCGGGGGTCGAACCAGTCCGCCGACCAGGCCGTCACGAACCACACCCACCAGAGCGCGGCCAGCATCAGCGACACCTGGAAACCGCCGCTGAGGCTGGGATCGTCGAGCAGCGCGCGGGACAGCCGGGTCAACGCGAAGATGAACGCCAGGTCGAAGAAGAGTTCCAGGAACGACGCCTTGCCCGGGTTCTCCCGTCGGAGCAGCAGCCGTCCCGGAAGCGCGCCCGCCATCGCCATCCTTCCCCGGCCCCGCGGCTGCCGCCGCCGTCCCAGTCGTACCACCCCGACCGCCAGGCCCGGAGTGGTTCCGCCGAGCCGGGCCGGCCGGCGGCGACACCGCGCTACGACATCAGGTCCGACGCCACATCCCAGAGCCGCGCGGCGTTGCCCGGGTCGACCGCGTACGCGGCCACGCCGGTGTAGTCGGCGGGCCGCTCGGTGACGACCGGAGCCTCGGCGCAGTCCTCGAAGTAGCGACCGCCGACGCCGTCGAGCAGCGGGGACGCCGCGAGCAGCACCGAGGTCGCCGCGCCCTGCTGCGGGGTCTTGTGCATCTCCCTGGGCGACTTCAGGCCGCCGGTGTGCTTCTGCAGCCCGGTGGCGATGGCGCCCGGGTTCAGCGCGTTGGCGTAAATGCCCTCGCCGGCCCAGCGGCGGGTGGCTTCCACGGCGAGCAGGGCCTCGGCGCTCTTGGACTGCCCGTAGGCCAGCAGCGGGTCGTACGGCCGGAACGCGAAGTGCAGATCGTCGAAGATCACCGGGGAGAAGAGGTTGCCGCTGGAGCTGACCGACACGACTCGGGCACCGCCGGCTGCGGCGAGGGCGTCGTGCAGGCCGACGGTCAACGCGAAGTGCCCCATGAAGTTGGTGGCGAACTGCATCTCCCAGCCCTCGGCGGTGCGCTCCAGCTCGGGCAGCGCCATGATCCCCGCGTTGTTGACCAGGATGTGCAGCGGCTGGTCCCAGCCGGCGACGAACTGGCGTACCGAAGCCTGGTCGGCCAGGTCCAGCGCGCGGACGGTGACCCGCTCCGCGCCGATGCTGGCCGCGATGTCGCCGGCGGCCTGCTCACCCGCCGCGACCCGGCGGACCCCGAGGACGACCTCGGCGCCGGCAGCGGCGAGCGAACGGGCCGTCTCGATGCCGATGCCGGCGGCACCGCCGGTGACGATGGCCCGCTTGCCGCTCAGGTCCACCCCGGCGATGACCTCGTCGGCGGTGGAGGCGAAACCGAAGGGAGTCGTGATGCGCTCTGTCATTGCTGTCCCGTCTCTCGATCACGCTTACCTGGACACTGTCACCCGAGCGGCAGGCGTCAGCCGGTTCCCTGTTTTTCCTGGTAGTGGCAGGACCAGGATGGGCGGTCGGTGCCGGCTCCTACGATGGGCGGGTGAGCGCGGCCGGCCCGCTGGGCGAATACCTGCGTGCCCGGCGCGAGCTGATCGGGCCGGGTGACGTCGGCCTGCCCGCGCACGGCCGTCGGCGGGTCCCCGGCCTGCGGCGCGAGGAGGCCGCCCTGCTCGCCGGCATCAGCGCCGACTACTACCTGCGGTTGGAGCAGGGGCGTGACCGGCACCCGTCGACGCAGGTGGTCGAGGCGCTGGCCCGCGCGCTGCGGCTGGACGCGGACGCGGCGGCACACCTGCACACGCTGGCCCGGCCGGTGCCGGCCCGCCGGGCGGCACGCCCCCCGGAGCGGGTGCCGGTGGGCATCCGGCAGTTGGTCGGTTCGTGGGCCGAGACGCCGGCCTTCGTGCACGGCCGACACCTGGACGTGCTCTTCGCCAACCCCGCCGCGACCGCGCTGGCACCGATCTTCACCGCCGGGGTGAATCTCCTGCGCGCGGTCTTCCTGGACCCGAGCGTGCCGGCGCTCTACCCGGCTCTGACGGCTGTCGCGGCCAACGCGGTGGCCGGCCTGCGCGCACAGGTCGGCCCCGAGGTGGACGACCCCCACCTCACCGAGCTGGTGCGGGAGCTGACGGCCGGCAGCGAGCGGTTTCGGCGGCTGTGGGCCCGGCACGACGTCACGGCCCGCGCGGGCGGCGGGGTGCGGGTGTTCCAGCACCCGGAGCTGGGCGAGTTGGCGCTGCGCTACGAGAAGCTCGCGATCAGCGGCACCACCCAGTCGCTGGTGGTCTACCACGCCGAGCCGGGCAGCCCGTCGGCGCGCTCGCTGGCCCGGCTGGCCCGACGGGCAGCACCGCGCTAGCGGCTACCGGTTGGCCGCCCGCTCGGCGACCACCACCGAGATCCCGTCGAGGACGCGTTGCAGACCGAACTCGAACGCGTACTCCGGGCCGTACGCGGCACCGTGCCGCTGGCCGGCCGCGGTGCCGACCCGGGACGCGATCGGGTAGGCGCCGGCCGTCATGACCGTCTCCAGCACGGGCGCGTGCGACTGCCACCACTGGCCGTCGGTCAGGCCGGTCTCGCGCTCCAGGTCGACCACCTCGGAGGCGGCCCGCGCGGCGCTCTTCACGTGCCCCAGCACGAGGGTGAGCACCGCGTCGACCTCGACGTCGGTGAGGCCGATGTCGACGATGGCGCTCAGCTCGTACTCGTACTTGGCCATCAGGTGCGGGCCGAGCACCGGTCGGGTGGTCTCGGCCCGCAGCATCCAGGGGTGCCGCTGGTAGAGCGCCAGGTTGTCGCGGGCGACCCGCTCCAGCCGGGTGCGCCAGTCACCCTCGACCACGGGGCGGGGCATCTCGCCGTACGCGGTGTCGATCATGACGGCGACGAGTTCGGCCTTGCCCGGCACGTAGGTGTAGACCGACATCGTGCCGACGCCCAGCGCCTCGGCGACCCGGCGCATGGTCAGCGCGTCGAGCCCTTCGGCGTCGGCGATGTCGATCGCGGCCCGGACCACCCGGTCGACGCTGAGCGCCGGACCGGCGCTGCGACTGGTCGGCTCCCGGGTGCGCCAGAGAAGAGCCAGGCTGCGGGCCGGGTCCGCGGTCGTCCTGCGCTCACTCGCCATGGTGCGGCCATCCTAACAACGACGCCGTACGTCGTACGCGGCCACGCCCGGCACGCTCCCGGGGTGCCGCCCGGGGTCAGAGCGCCTCGCGATCGTCGGAGAGTGTGGGGCCGGCGGCGGCGGGCACCAGGTGTCGGACCTCCGGTTCCCCGTCGGTCAGTTCCCGGGCCCGTTGCTCGGCCGCGCGGTCCTCGCCGGTCAACCGGCCGCCGTGCTGGCGCAGGTGCTCGTCCCAGGACGGCACCAGGTACACCTCGACGAACCGGTCCACCGTCTCGGCCGGGCGGAACAGCCCCCACCGCATCGCGCCGGTCCGCTGCCGCGCGCCCCGCACCACGTCCATCGCCGCCAGGAACCGTTGGGTCCGCTCCGGCCGGACCGTGTACTGCACCGTCACCAGCACCGGCCCCACCCTCGGGTCCGGCTCGCGTGCCAGGTGCAGCTGCGGCCAGTAGGCAGCCGGTTCCCGGTTGACCGAGCGCAGGTCCGGCAACGGCCAGATCCGACTCGTCAGGGTGCCGAGAAGCATCAGCGCCGCCGCCGCCAGGTACGCGGGGAGCAGCCCGGCCAGCTCGGCCACCAGACCCCACAGCAGGGCGCCGGCGGCCTGCCCACCGGCGAAGCACACCTGGTAGACGGCCAGGCCCCGGGCCCGTACCCAACTGGGCAGGAAGAGCTGCATCTCGGCGTTGACGTTGGCCAGCACCGTCACCCAGGCCATCCCGGCGGGCAGCAGGGCGAGCAGCACCAGCGGCACCGCCCGGACGGTGCCGACGACGGGCAGCGCCACGGTGAACAGCGCCCCGGCGATCAGCAGGAGCTGGTTGGCCGACAGCCGGGTGCGGATGACGGCCAGCAGCACGCCACCCGTGATGGCGCCCACGCCGAGGGCGGCCAACAGCACCCCGTACCCGCCGGAGCCCAGCCCCAGCCGCCGACTCGCCACCAACGGCAGCAACGCCCACAGCGCGCTGGCCGGGACCACGAAGACCAACGCACGGCGCAACAACCGGCGCACGGTCGGCGAGTGACGTACGTAGCGGCTGCCGGCGCGCAACGCGGCGGTGAACCGCTCCGGCACCTCGACCGCGCGGGCGTTGCCGGGCCGCCAGCGCCACAGCGCGTACGCGAAGATCGCGAAGGCGACCGCGTTGATGCCGAAGACCGGGGCGACGCCGGTACGGGCGATCAGCACGCCGGCCACCGCGGGTCCGACCGCCCTCGCCACGTTCACGCTGATCGACCCGAGCGCCGAGGCCGACCGGAGTTGGTCCTGCGGCACCAGCTCCGGGATCACCGCCGCCCAGGCCGGCAGGGTCAGCGCCTGCCCGACACCGAACGCGAACGTGAGGGTGAGCAGCAGCGCGGGCGGCATCCGGTCGGTCAGGGTGAGCAGCGTCAACGCGACCGCCACCGCCACCAGGAACAGCTGCACGGCGATCAGCAGGTGCCGGCGGTCGAAACTGTCGGCGAGCACCCCGGCGGGCAACGCCAGCAGCAGCACCGGCAGCAGACTGGCGGTCTGCACCAACGCCACGAGGGTGGAGGCGTTGGAGTGGTTGATCAGCAGCCACTGCGCGCCGACGGTCTGCATCCAGGTGCCGATGTTGGCGGCGAGCAGGGCCAGCCACAGGTTGCGGTAGACCGTCGTCCGCAGCGGCGCCCAGGCCGAGACCGGACGGTCGGCGGGTCCGGCTGCGGCCGTCACCACCGCCCGTCCGCGCGCAGCACGCGCTCACCGGAGACGTAGAGGTCGTCGGGTTCGAGCTGTAGCAACCGGACGACCTCGGTGGCGACCTGTTCGGGCATGGCGTACACCTCGTCGAGGAACTCGGCGCCCACCCGTTCCTGTAGCCGGGTCGGCATCGGCCCGGGGTGCAGTTGCATCACCTTGACCCGGTTGCTGTGCTGGGCCTCGGCCAGGGAGTCGACAAGGCTGTTGCCGTAGCTCTTGGTGGCCCGGTAGACGGGGATGCCGGGCCGGGGGGCCGCCAGCGCCAGCGCGCCGATGTAGACGACGTTGCCGTGGCCCTGCCGGTGCAGGTGCTGCACCGCCTCCCGCAGCAGGTACGTGACGCCCAGGACGTTGATCTCCACGGCCCGGCGGATGTGTTCCACCGAGAGGTCCCCCAGGTCGCCGCCCGCCCACATGGAGGCGCAGGCCGCCACCCCGTCGATCGTGCCGTAGCGCTCGACCACCTCGGCGAAGGAGTCGCGGACCTGTTCGTAGGAGGAGATGTCGCAGACGGCGCCGTCGCAACCCAGCTCGTCGGTCGCGGCGGCGACCTCGGCCGGCACGTTGCCGAACACCACCACCTGATGCTCGTCGACGAGCAGTCGGGCCACCGCGAGGCCGAGACCGCTGGTCCCGCCGACCACCACGAAGGTTCTGGCACCCATGTCTCTCCAGCCGCCGCCAGCACAGGGTCACGCGGGTCGCGTGACCTCGCGTTCTTCCCGTTTCCAGACGCCGCACACCCGGTCGCCGGTAGTGCTGGGCATACCCCGAAGAGTGGATCTGGACGGCTGGGGCACCCGGTCGCGCCCGATTAGCGTCTGCTGCATGACCACGGAACACCCTTCGCACCTGGCCGAGGCGCTGCGCCGCCGCCGCTGGCTGATCTCCGCGTGGCCCTGGCGCGCGCTGGCCTACCTGGTGACCACGGTGCCGGTCGCCGGTGTGCTCGGCGTCGGGCTGCTCGTCATCGGCGGACCCCTGCTGGCCGCCGCCAACGGGCTGCTGCTGCACGACCGGCCGCCGAGCATCGCGCTGATGCTGTTCCTGGGTGTCGGCAGCCTCACCCTGTTGGCGCTCGCGCCGATCGTGAGCTTCCCGGTGGCCGTCGTCGAGCGGTGGCGGGTCGGGCTCGTCGACGGTCGTCCGCTGCCCTCGTCGCCGTGGCCGGGCCTGGTCGCCCGCTACCGCAACGCCGCGACCTGGCGGGAGGTGGCCTACCTGTTCTGGCTGGGCGGCTTCGCCCCGGTCGCCTACTGGGTGTTCCTGGTGCTGGTGCTGCTCGACCTCGGGATGATCTCCAGCCCCTGGCTGGCCGGGGACGCCAACCAGCCGGTGGTGATCTGGCAGCCGATCGACAGCACCGGCGAAGCCATTCCGTACGCGATCGTGGGGGTGCTGCTGATCCCGGTGCTCTGCTACGCCGTCGGTCTGCTCGCCGCGCTCCAGGCAGCCGTGGCCCGGTGGTTGCTGGCGCACCCGGTGGACGCGGCGGCGCTGCGCGAGGTCACCCGCTCCCGCACCCGACTGGTCGGCGCGTACGAGGCCGAACGCCGTCGGATCGAGCGCGACCTGCACGACGGCGCCCAGCCCCGGCTGACCAGCCTCACCCTCCAGCTCGGGCTGGCCCGGCTGGACGTACCCGAGGACTCCCCCGCGTCCCGTCCCCTCGCCGTGGCGCACGACCAGGCCCGGGGCCTGATGGTGATGCTGCGGCAGTTGGTGCACGGCATCCGCCCGCAGAGCCTCACCGACCTCGGCCTGGCCGGCGCCGTCCGCGAGCTGGCCGACGCCGCCACCATCCCGGTCGCCGTGCACGCCGACCTGCGCGACGAGCTGCCGGAGATCGTCGACACCACCGCCTACTTCGTGGTCTCCGAGGCGCTGGGCAACGTAGCCCGGCACGCCGGGGCGACCCGCGCCGACGTACGCCTCACCCGGGTCGGCGGTGACCTCGTCGTCGAGGTGACCGACGACGGCCACGGCGGAGCCGACCCGGCCCGGGGCACCGGCCTGACCGGGCTCGCCGACCGGGTCGCCGCCGTGGACGGCCGGCTGTTGCTGTCCAGCCCGCCCGGCGGCCCTACAGTGGTCCGGGTGGAGCTGCCATGTCGTCGGTGACCCGGGTGGTGCTCGCCGAGGACGAGGTGCTGCTGCGGGAGGGTCTGGTCGCGCTGCTGACCCGCTTCGACTTCACCGTGTGCGCGGCCGTCGGCTCCGCACCGGACCTGCTGGCGGCGGCCCGCGAGCACCAACCGGACCTGGTGCTGACCGATATCCGGATGCCGCCGGGCCGCCGCGACGACGGGCTGCGGGCGGCCGTCACGCTGCGCACCGAGCGACCTGACCTCCCGGTCGTGGTGCTCAGTCAGTACGTGCAGACCGGGTACGCGGCGGCGCTGCTGGACAGCGGCGACGGGCAACGCGTCGGCTACCTGCTCAAGGACCGGGTCGCCGAGGTCACCGAGTTCGTCGACACGCTGCGCCGGGTCGCCGACGGCGGCACCGCCATCGACCCGGACGTGGTGCGACAACTGCTGCACCGCCCCCGCGATCCGCTCGCCGCGCTGTCCGCCCGGGAACGCGAGGTGTTGGCGCTGCTCGCCGAGGGACGGTCCAACGCCTCGATCGCCGGCCGGTTGCACGTCAGCGAGGCGGCGGTCGGCAAGCACGTCGGCAACATCCTGCTGAAGCTCGACCTGCCCCCCAGCGACGACACCAACCGCCGGGTGCTGGCGGTCCTCACCTACCTGCGCGCCGACCCGGTGACCTGACCGGCACCGGGCCGAGATCGGGCCCGACCGCCCCCGGCGTAGATTCTTCTCAGCGGTACCGACGCCAGGTCAGGGCGCGGACCAGGGAGACGGGGGCACGGCATGGCGAAGGCGCTGCGGGTTGGTCTGCTGGGGTACGGGTTGGCGGGTCGGGTGTTCCACGCGCCGCTGATCGCCGCGACTCCCGGGCTGCGCCTCGACGCCATCGTGACCCGTGACCCGCAGCGACGCGAACAGGCCGGACAGCACTTCCCGGACGCCCGCCTGGTCGACGACGCCGACGAGCTGTGGCGTACCCCGGACGCTCTGGACCTGGTCGTGGTGGCGACGCCGAACCGGCAGCACGTGCCGATGGCGCGCGCGGCGCTCGCCGCCGGCCTGCCGGTCGTCGTCGACAAGCCGCTCTCCCCGACCGCCGCGGAGGGCCGCGTGCTGATCGACGAGGCGACCGAGCGTGGGGTGCCGCTGACGGTCTTCCAGAACCGGCGCTGGGACGGCGACTTCCTGACCGTCCGCCGCCTGGTCGAGCAGGGCGAGTTGGGGCAGGTGCTGCGCTTCGAGTCCCGGTTCGAGCGGTTCCGTCCGACGATCAAGCCGGGCTGGCGGGAGCTTGCCGGCCCGGAGGAGGCCGGCGGTGCCCTCTTCGACCTCGGTGCCCACCTCGTCGACCAGGCGGTGCAGCTGTTCGGCCAGGTCGAGCGGGTGTACGCGGAGGTGGACCGTCGCCGCGCCGGCGCTGCCGTCGACGACGACGCCTTCGTGGCGTTGACCCACACCAACGGGGTCCACTCCCACCTGTGGATGGGCGCGGTGACCGCTCAGCTCGGGCCGCGCCTGCGGGTGCTCGGCGACCGGGCCGGCTACACCAGCTACGGGCTGGACGTGCAGGAGGCGGCGCTGCACGACGGTGGCCGCCCGGACCAGCCGGGCTGGGGTGAGGTCCCGCCGGACCGCTACGGCCTGCTCGGCGTCGACGGCGACCTGCGGCCGGTACCGACCGAACCCGGTGCGTACCAGAGCTTCTACGCCCAGGTGGCGGCCGCGCTGCGCGACGGCTCGCCGATGCCGGTGGACCCACGGGACTCCGTCCACACTGTCGAGTTGATCGAGCTGGCCCACCGGTCGGCGGCCGAAGGCGTGGTCCTGCCGGTCCCGACGGCCTGACCGGCTCGCACGTCCCGCCACCCGGGCTCCTGACGCGGAAAACCAGTGGAGCGGCGCCGTCGTGCGCCGTTACCGTGCTGCGCAACCAGGTCGTCTAGGCAAGGACGTGCCGTTGTACACCCTGTGAGACCTCCCGAGAGCTGATCTGTCGCGCGTCGCGCCTGTGCGCCGCGCTCCTTTTTGCTGCGGACTTCTCACTGAAACCGGTGTACCTCTGTGCTCATTCACTGGGCCGTCGTGCCCACCTGCCTGCCGATCGTCAACCGCCGTTGCCACGCGTGCCCGTCCCAACGCCTTCGGGCGAGCGGCACGTTCCGGGTCAACGCCAACCACAAGCTCCTCGACGTCTGGCTCCTCGCGCTCTGCACCGAGTGCGGTGAGACGGCGAAGCTCACCGTCCTGGAACGGACGACCGTTCGCACCATCCCACCCGAGCTGCTGGACCGGCTCCATCGCAACGACGGCGGCCTGATCGCCGAACTGCTCCAGGATGCGGCCGTTCAGCACCGGAACCGATTCGCCCTGGACTGGACCGACGCCTGGCGTCTCGACACCGGCGGATCGGCGCACCTGGACCTCGACGTGATCGACGTCGCGGTCCGCAACGCGGCACGGGTCCCGGTCCGGCCGACCCGACTGATCGCTGAGGCTTGCCGGCTGTCGCGCGGCGAGGTGAACCGACTGATCATGGAGGGCAAAGTCGTTTCGGCGTTCCGGTTGAGCGGCAGGCTCTCCGGCGACTTCACCTTCACGCTGAAGCGCTGAGCCGACCCTCGGGGCCTGTCCGGCAGGACGCCGGGCGGGCCCTAGTCGGCGTTCTCCTCGGTGAGAGCGTCGTCCGACGCGCGGGCGTCGTCATCGGTCAGCGCGTCGTCGGTCAGCCCGTTATCGGACGGGGTGCCGAGGTTGGCGAGTCGACGCTCGGCCTCTCGGACCTCCTCGTCGATCCTGGGGCTCTCCTCGTCGGGACCCTGCGACATGGGCGACCTCCATCGGACGCGCGACCGGCAGCCCAACGGATACCCGACCTGAGGGCGGGGACACGGAGATCCGCCGACATGCCTTGATCAAGTGATGAAAAGTAGCTCAATCCGCTCCCCGAGACCTACTTTTCATCACTTGATCGAGAAAGCCCGGGGCGGGCGGTCGGCCGAGCCGCACTGGCGAGCTTCCGGAGCTTCGACGGCTGGACGTAGATCTCAGGGAGCCGCGCGCGCCCGTAGCCGAGTTGGTCAGTGGTTACCGAGCGCCGGGCCGGTCGGCGGGCGCGCCGGGCCGTAGCCCGGGAGCGTTGCCGACCCGGCCCGGTGCCGGATCAGCGCTGCTTCAGCTCGCGCCAGGATGGGTGGGTGCCGCGCCAGGCGTCGGCGAGGATGGCCGCCGAGGCCCGGCTTGGGCACTGCTGCACCCGCTCACGACCCGACGCCCCACCGATCTGGGCGCGGACCTCCCAACCCTGCCCGTCAGTACGGATGTACACGTCCCGGCGTCCGCGCGGGGTCGTGTCTCCGTTCCACCAGTGCTCCTCGACCTTCATTCGCCGACCGTATAGCAATTTTTGCGTGGAGGGTACGGCGCAGGAGGGTTGATAGTGGGGCGATAGTCGTAAATCAGGCGCACTTCAACCGGACCGTTACCGGGGAGGAACCGCAACGGCGGCTCCTCCCCGTCCTGAGTAACGAATCAGGCGTTAATCACATGCCGCCGAGCACCCCTGCCAGGGTGTTGGCCAAGCGTCCTGCCCGGAGGGGCTGGGGTGCGGCGAGCCACCCTCAGCGGTGATCTGAAGGTCACCGGGAGTGAACGGTGGCGGCATCGCCACCCGGACGGCGGGGTCGAACGGGACGCCGAGTTGGATGGCCCAGTTGAGATCACTGATCACGCCGCGCACGCTGCCCACCCAGAGCGGATCGATCAGCGGTTGCAGTGTCGACACCGGGGCCGCCGGGAGGTACGAGTGCGTCGCGGTCGGCAGCAGCGACTTGAGCTTGGCCCAGGCGTACTGTCCGACGTCGATGTTGGCCGGGGTGATGTCGTATACAGCATCCACACCACCTTGTCCGCCCCGGCGCCGAGCAGTGAGTTGACGATGGTGGTGGCGTGGTACGCGTTGTGCCCCGTCCGCGCGCGTCGTCGATGCCGATCACCACCGGCCGTTCGCCGGCCCGGCGGGCGAAGTCCCGCTCGACGCTGACCACCAACCCCACCGGGTCGGAACGGGATCCGGTCGGCGCGGGTATCAGATGGGAGACGGCGCCGAACGGGATGGACCGCGCCGCGCCGGTCGCCGAGACCCGGTGGCACTCCACGCCGTTCTCGGCGGCGCGGGTCAGCGCCTCGCGCAGCAGACGCGTCTTGCCCACCCCGGCGTCGCCGACCAGCACGAGCCCGGGCAGGCGCGCCGACACGACGTCCTCGATGGTCTTCAGCTCGTCGTCGCGCCCGACGAGTGTCCATTCGCCACGTCCCGACATGCCGACCCTCACCTCGCCCCTCGGGACCGCCCTACCACCCACCCTATGGGCAGGCTCGGCACTCCCGCTCGACAGCGGTCAATGGCCGGCGGAGGCCGCCTGCCCCGGTCGGGCCGTCACCCCTGGGCTGTCAGGAGGTAGTCGTCGGCTTCGGGGCTCCAGCGCAGGTCCAGTACGCCGGCGGTGGCGGCGGCCTTGCAGAACTGCAGGAAGCTGCGGTAGCCGAGCTTCTTCTCGCTGAAGTCGGGGCGGGCCCGGCGTACCTGGTTCTTCAACCCGGACAACGCCACCGGGTTGCCGCCGCTGCCGAGGTCCGCCACGACGCCCCGGAGCAGACCGAACGCCACCTCCCGGTCACCGTGCTCGGGCAGTGAGACCTCGGGGTCACCCTTCGCCGGCCCCTCGGCCAGCTCGATCACGTTGCGCTCGGCGAGGTGGCGCAGCAGTTCGCCGAAGGTGCGGAAGCCGTAGTCGGACTCGCTGAAGGTGGGGTCCTTGCGCAACAGCGTCCGCTTGAGCCGGGAGGCGGTGACCTCACCGTTGGCGCTGCCCTGCAACCCGGCGACCGACTGGGCGACGAGCACCGCGACGGCGTCCACATCCCGATCGGGCTCCGCGTCCGGTGTGCGACGCTCCTGCTCCTGCTCCGGTGGGCGCTGCTCCGCGCCGGCCTGCCGGGTGGCGGGACGAGCGCGCCGACCATGGGCCGGCGGAATGTCCACGCCCTCCAGTCGGTCGTAGTAGAGGAACTCGTCGCACGCGGGGGGAAGCAGCCCCGAGGTGGACCCCTCGACCCCGACGCCGATGACCCGCTTGTTCAGCTCGCGCAGCTTGTGCACCAGCGGGGTGAAGTCGCTGTCACCGCTACAGATCACGAAGGTGGAGATGTAGTCGCGTTCGAACGCCAACTCGATCGCGTCGACGGCCATCTTGATGTCCGCGGCGTTCTTGCGGGACGCGCCCATCCGCTGCGGGATCTCGATCAGCTCGACGTGCGAGCGGGTGAGCATCCGGCGGTCCTCGTCGAAGTAGGACCAGTCGGCGTACGCCCGTCGCACCACCACCCGACCTCGTTCGGCCAGCGCGTCGGCGATGGGCCGGAAGTCGAAGGCCGCGCCGCCACGATGGTCGCGCGCGCCCAACGCGAGGTTCTCGTAGTCGAGGAAGAGGGCAATCCGGTCTTCTTGATCCACGCGGATCAGCCTACGCCGGGCGTGAGCTGGTGGGGGCAGGCGACGCGCGGCACCTCAACTCGACGACCGTCCATTTCTTGCGGACTAGTAGTCGTTTATTTTCATTGTTCGATAGTTGTCTTGCAGCGCCCTGCCTGGTGCTGCATCATGACGATCAATGTCGGGCGTCGGGGGCGCCGGGCGGACCTCCACCACCACCCACCCAGGAGGGTCACCGATGTTTCGCAGCCTCACGCCGGCGCGGGGACGCCCCAACCGGCCCAGCGGCACCGCCGTCGCGCTCGCGGCCGGTCTCGCCGTGCTGGTCGCCGGACCCACCGCGGCCGTCGCCAGTCCACCCGCGTCCGCCGGCGCGCAGCCGGTGGTCACCCGGGCCGCCCTCGATCCGGCGCTGGTCGCCGGACGCGGCGCGGACGTCGACTTCCTCGAACAGGAAGCGGAGAACGCCCGCACCAACGGCGAGATCATCGGGCCCGACCGGACCGCCTACACCCTGCCCGCGGAGGCTTCCGGCCGCCGGGCGGTCCGGCTCACCCCCGGGGAGTACGTGGAGTTCGTCCTGCCCAGCGCGGCGAACGGGATCACCGTGCGGTACAGCATCCCGGACGCGCCACAGGGTGGCGGGATCACCGCGCCGCTGAAGGTCGCGGTCAACGGCAAGCACCTGCGCACCATGACGCTCACGTCGCAGTACTCGTGGCTCTACAACCAGTACCCGTTCACCAACGACCCGCAGGCCGGACTGCTGCACCCGGACTGGTGGATCACCGAGTGCCAGTGCGTGCCGTCGGCCACCACGCCGTACCCGAGTATCATCACGCCGTTCCGGCCCACCCACTTCTACGACGAGCAGCGACTGCTGCTCGGGCGTACCTACCGGGCCGGCGACAAGGTCCGGCTCACCGCGCCGACCGGCAGCGCCGCCGCCTGGACGGTCATCGACCTGCTCGACTCCGAGTTGGTGGCACCGCCACACGTCCGACTGCTCGCGGCGAACGTGCTCGCCTTCGGCGCCGACCCCACCGGCCGGCGGGACTCCGCCGACGCGCTGGACCGGGCCATCGCCTTCGCCCGGCGCGCCCACCTCAAGGTCTACATTCCCCCGGGCACCTACCAGGTCAACCGGCACATCATCGTCGATGACGTGACCATCGAGGGCGCCGGCAACTGGTACACCACGATCAAGGGTCGCGAGGTCGCCCTGCCGACTCCCGCGCCGGACGGCTCCGTGCACACCGGGGTCGGGTTCTACGGGCGGGACGCCGCCGACGGCGGCAGCCGCAACGTGCACCTCTCCGGCTTCGCCATCGAGGGCGACGTGCGGGAACGCATCGACACCGACCAGGTCAACGCGATCGGTGGGGCGATGAGCGACTCCACCATCGACGGGCTCTACCTGCACCACACCAAGGCAGGTCTGTGGTTCGACGGCCCGATGCGCAACGTCCGTGTCACCAACAACATCATCGTCGACCAGATCGCCGACGCGCTCAACTTCCACACCGGCGTGACCGACTCCCTCGTGGCGCACAACTTCGTCCGCAACACCGGCGACGACGGCCTGGCGATGTGGTCGGAGAAGACGGCCAACGCACGGAACACGTTCGACCACAACACCGTGCAGTCACCGACCCTGGCCAACGGCATCGCCATCTACGGCGGTACCGACACCACCGTCTCGCACAACCTGGTCGCCGACCCGGTACGCGAGGGCAGCGGCCTGCACGCCGGGGCCCGCTTCGGCGCCGAGCCGTTCACCGGGCACCTGCGCTTCACGAACAACACCACGGCCCGCGCCGGCACGTACGAGCTGAACTGGAACATCGGGCTGGGCGCGATCTGGGTCTTCGCCCTGGACCGCAGCATCGAGGCGCCCATCGAGGTGACCGGCGACGCGTACCTGGACAACACCTACAACGCGATCATGCTGGTCAGCGACTGGCCGGTGAAGGACCTCTACTCGATCGACGACGCGCGGTTCCGGGACGTCCGGGTCGACGGCACCGGCACCTCGGTGCTCAGCGCCCGCGCTGCCGGGTCCGCCTCGTTCGCCAACGTGGACGCTCGCAACGTGGGCGCGGTCGGCGTCAACAACTGCGGGTCGTTCCACTTCACCCCGGCCGGTTCGGAGTTCACGCTGACCGACCTCGGCGGTAACGACGGCGGGTGGCTCGCGCCGTGGCTGCTGCCCAACACCATCACCTGCGACGACCGGCCGCCCGTGTCGCCGCCCCCGCCGCCGGCGCAGTGGTGACAGCGGTGGGCGGCCCGATCGCTCGGGCCGCCCACCGCACCCGGATCAGCGCGTCCTGGCGTACGCCAGCGCGACGGTCGTGGAATGACCGTCCCAGCTGCCGCTCAGCGTGCCCCCGGTCGGTCCGTCGGCTCCGGCTCCCGGCCGGCGCACGACGACCAGCTCGACGGTGTCGGTGGCGATGAGCGTGCGGTCCTCGTCGACCACCCGCCGCACCGCGCCGACGGCCGGTACCCCGGCCTCGGCGGCGACCCCGTCGACGACGACCGTCACCGTCGGCTCACGCACCTCGCGCCGGCCGTCGACCTCGAAGTACTGCTCCGCCTGACCGCGGCCGGTGAGGATCGCCTGGGCGAGCGCGGCCGCGTAGACCGGGTCGACGCAACCGTCGTACACCCAGCGCCGGCCGAGCACCGAATGCTCGGTGGTGCCGACGAGCCAGCCGTCCGCACCGTCGAGAGGCGCGGCACGGTAGGTGAGCGGAACCTGGTGGACCGGCCCGTCGGCGGCGCTCACCAGCATCGTCTCGATGCCGACCTCGCCGTCCGGGTCGTCGAAGCGGTAGGCGCCCCGGCTCACCACCTCGACGCCGGTCGGCCCGGCGAACCATTGTCGGGAGGGCAGCCAGGCCGTCAGCAGGTCCAGTTTCGTGGGGTGCAGGGTCGCCCTGTGCAGCAGTGCCATGTCGGCAGCCTAGTCAGAGGCCCGCGCAGGGTCGTCCGCCGATGGTGCAGCTCTCCGGCTCCCGGGCGTTCGGCCGGCTGTCGCGGACGTCGAAGCTGATCGTCTGGGATCCCCCGCCCGCCACGGCGGCCCCGGTGAAGGTGATCACCCGTCGGTCCTGTCGCCAGTTCGCGCCCTCGACGTCGTCGACAGTGGTGCCCTCGGCAAGGGTGACCACCACCGCCCAGTCCGCCACCGGCGCACCTCCCGGGTTGCCGACCACGATCTCTCCGGTGTAGCCGAACAGCCGGTCGGATTCGGTCTCGTAGCGGGCCGTGACGGGCGCCGGTGGCGGAGGTGGCGCCGCCGACGTGGGCGTCAGCGAGGGCTTCGCCGACGGGGTCCGGCTCGGCCGGGTGGTCGCCGACGCGGTGGCCCGGGAGGGGCGCGCCGAGGGGGTCGCCGTGGAAACGACCGTCGCCCTGCCGGCCGTCGCGGTCGACGACGCGGGCGCGGTCGCGGTCGCGGTCGGTACGGGCGCGGCGACCGGCTTCGGGTCGAGCGGCAACGTCACCCAGGCCGCCGTCCCCGCCAGCAGCACGGCCCCGGCGACCACGGCGACCAGCGTGCGACGCCGGCGGGGGTTACGGCCGGCCCGGCCGCGTACGCCGACCAGCGGCAGTTCCGCGGTCATCCCACCGTCGGCCCGGCGCAGGTCGACCTGCTGGAAGGCGAGCCAGTCGAGAATGGCCGGCAGTCGGACCGTCAGCGCCTGCCGGAGTTGCTGCTCGCGTGGCTTCTGCCGCTCGACCGACCACCCGCCGTGCGTGGTGACCTCCCGCACCTCCAGCCGGCAGCCCTGGGTCGTGGCCGTGACGTCGCAGGTCACCTCGCTGAGCCGACCGGCCTCGTCGCAGGCCAGCACGAGCAGGTCCGGCTCCTGCCGCTCGGTGACCTCGACCTCGACGTCCGCCTGGAAGCCGGACAGGCCGGCGGTGCGCAGCAGCATCCGGTCGGGTACGCCCTCGACCATCTCGGCCTCGGCGAACCACCGGCCGAGCAACTCCCGATCAGTCAGGGCGCGCCAGACCCGCTCAGCCGGGTGGGACAGCTCGACCTGCGCACCGATCTCGATCACGGCGAGACTCTAACGGGTTGCCCGCCCGGCCTGTCCCGCCCGCCCGAGCCGGTTGCCGGCGGCCTGGTCAGCCCCAGCGGCTGGATCGCTCGACCACTGTGGCCAGCGCGGCCCGTGCGTCTGCGCTCACCTCGGCGACCACCTGCGCCGCCGGCACGTCCCGGGCCAGCGGGTGTGCCTGCCCGGCCCAGAGGTTGGCCACCGATGCGTCCGCGTCGCGCCGGGCGGCGACGAGCAGGGGACGCGTCAGGTGCAGCACCTGGGGGTAACCACGCGGTGCCACCGCGTCGTGCTCGCGCAGGAAGTCGTTGGCCACGCCACGGGCCCGCTTACCGGTGTACGCCCGGGTCAACGCGGTCGGTGCGGCACCGGCCACCGCCGCGCGGTGCATCGGCGAACTGCCCGCCTCCGGGCAGCGCAGGAAAGCCGTGCCGAGTTGCGCGGCGGCAGCGCCGGCGGCCAGCACGGCGGCCACCGAGGGGCCGTCGACGAGGCCACCCGCGGCCACCAGCGGCCGGTCACAGCGGGCGGCGGTCAGTCGGAGCAGCGGCAGCAACCCGTAGTCGTCGTCGTCCGGCAGACCGCCGCGATGCCCACCGGCCTCGGTGCCCTGCACCACCACCGCGTCCACACCCAGGTCGGCGGCGGCGATCGCGGCGTCCGGGCGGGTGACGGTGGCCCACACCTCGGTGCCCCGCTCGCGCAGGGCGCTGACCGCCGCCCGGTCGGGCAGCCCGAACACGAAGGACACGACCGGGACCGGGTCCGCGAGCAGAGCCGCCAGCTTCTCCGGGTACGCGTCGTCGCCGCCCACCGCCTCGCCCAGGCTCACGCCACGTCGCGCGGCCTGCGGGGCGAGCCGTTCGGCGTACGCCCGGATGGCGGCGTCGTCGACGCCACCCGGGTCGGGCAGGAAGAGGTTCACACCGAACGGCCGATCGGTACGCGAGCGAACCTCGGCGACGTCGGCCAGCAGCCGGTCGGTCTCGATCATCCCGGCGGCGAGGAAGCCCAACCCACCCGCGGCGGACACGGCGGCCACCAGCGCGGGCGTGGACGGGCCACCAGCCATCGGGGCGGCGATGATCGGGTGGCGCAACGTGGACAGGACGGACATCCCCCCATCCTGCCGCAGGCCCGGCCCGCTCAGCGGCGCGCGGTGTGTCTCCACCACAGCACGCCGGCGAACCCGAGCAGGATCAGCAGTGTCCCCGCGCCGAGGGCCAGCGGCCAGGTCCGCCCACCCGCTGCACCGGCCTCTCCGGCAGCCGGACGGACCGCCGTGGGCGACACCGGGTCGACGGACTCCGTGGAGGGCGCGGCGGTGACAGTGGTGGCCGTGGCCGGGTAGCGCAGGATCGTCGAGCGGGTGCCGGCTGGCTGACCGGCGGACTCGGAGACGGTCAGCAACGACCGGCCGTCGCGGCTGTAGGTGATCGACTCGCCCTGGGGCTCGTCCGGCAAGCCGGTGATCCGGGGGGTGCCGGTGGTCAACGCGCGGACCACGTCGCCGTCGGGGACGTCGTACTCGAAGGCGTCGGCATAGCTGCGCAACACCACCCGCCGTCCGTCCGGGGCGTTCGCCGCGCCGGTGATCACGCCGCGCCCCAAGAACGAGAACGGGTTGCTGGTCGTGGTCGACGGCACCGTCACCTGGCCGAGCGCGGTCAGCGGCGTCGTCGCGTCCGGCCGCAACGCGGTGGCCGGCGCGTACAGGAAGACAGTTCCACTGCCGCCCTTGGTGACGATCAGCGGCCGATCGGACGCGTCGAGCAGCAGCGCCTCGGCGTCGTGCGGACGGTCCGGGTAGGTCATCCGGTGCAGCACCGGCTGCTTCGCCCCCGGTGCCAGCCGCCACACGCCGACTGTCGTCCGGGTGCGGTCGTTGTCACCGATGTCGGCGACCCAGACGGTGCCGTCCCGGCCGACGGCCAGATCCTCGGTGTCGCGGGGCCGGGACGGAAAGGAGACGGTACGCACCACGGCGCAGCGCTGGTCGAGGTAGAAGATCCGGCGGCGGGCCTCGTCGTCGGCCCCGTCGTTGATCACCACGTACCCGTCGTCGGTGGCCACCATCCCGGAGATCTCGCGCAGCCGGTCGTCGCGCACCTGGCAGACCGGCGTCCCCGCGACCGCGCCCGCCGTGGCAGCACCCGGCACCAGCACCACGGCCGGCGGCAGCACGCCCGCGAGCAACGCGGTCACCACCGCCCCGGCGCGAGCACGCCGCCCCCAGGTCAACCGTCCACGTACCCGCATCGCCCACCCTCCTCGTCGCAGCCGTGACCGGCCACCCGCCCATCCTGGCCGATCCCGGCCACGGTCGGCGCTCATCGGGGGGACGCGCCCGGACTCCTGGTCGATGTAGTGTCGCTCCGCCTGATCTTCACGCCGGGAGGTGGACATGTCCGTGAGCGACACCGCGCCGGCCACCCGGTTCGCACGGCGGCTGCTGCGCCGCCTCGGCCGCCCGGCCAGAGGTTCCGCCGTCGCCTGGGTGCCGCTCGCCGCTGTCGTCTGCGGCCTCTTCACCGGCGCACTGGCCAGCCGGGCCGCCTGGGAGACCTCCCGACCGCAACCCGACCGCGCCGAGGCCGCCGCCATCCTCACCAACGTCTTTCCCGGTCACGACCTCGGCGAGATCGACACCCCGCCGGCGCTCTTCGTCGTCTACGGGCACGCGCTGCGCCTGTCGACGGTCAAGACCCTGGTGCTCGGTGACGGTGGCGAGTACCAGGAGAGCGCCACCGGCGCCGGTGCCCTCGGCGCGCCACCGGTGCCCGCCGAGCAGATCGTCACGGTGGCCCGGGAGCGCCTGACCAGCACCGGCTGGCGGGTGTACGACCCACAGGTGTCCGACCGCGTGAGCTGCGCGGACAAGAGGTGCGCCACCCCGCAGGCGGTCACCGACACCGCGCTGACCGCCCGACGTGGCGACACCATCCTGAACGCCTCGATCTCCTCGCAGACAGCCGTCGACGCCAGCTACCTCTCGGTCGAGCTGCACCGCGCGCCGCCGCCGCTGGTGGTCCCCGCCGGAGTGCTCGGCACGGTGCTGGGTGCGGTGGCCGGTTGGCTGGTCTTCGGGTGGGTCAGCCGACGCACCGAGGGACGTCGCAGCCGCGGCACTGTGAACGGTCTGATGGGTGTGGCCACGGTGCTGTGGTGGCTGCCGCTGCCGCTGAGCGTCCCGTCCCTGCTGTCGCACCATCTCGGCGAACCGCACCCGGCCTGGCACCCGTACTGGGAGTGGCTCGGCCAGCCGACCGCGTCGCTGTTCTTCCTGGTGGGCGCGGTGTGCGTGCTGCTGGCCCTGGGGCTGGCCGCGAGTACCCGCCGGAACACCACGTCCGAGGCCACCGCCGACTGACCGCCGAGGGTTACCTGTCGCTCCTCGGAGCGGTACGGTCCGAGATGTCCACGGTCACGGCAGGTCCGGACGACGGCGCCCCGCCGGGCCCGACGCTCGGCACCGCCAGGCCGGCCGGCCACGGAAGGGGCACAGGGTGCGGATCAGAGCGGGCTTGTGTGTCGCGGCACTCGTCGCGGCGGGACTGACGGTCGGCACACCGGCCGCCGCCACACCGGCCGCCGCCCCGACGGCCGCCGCCACAGTGGTGCCGATCCAGGTCACCGGCGACCCGGCGACGCGGTTCAACCTGGTGCTGCTGGGCGACGGTTACACCGAGGCCGACCTACCCACCTTCCGGGCACACGTGGACCGGCACCTCAACACCCTGTGGACGATCGAGCCGTTCAAGTCCTACCGCAGCTACTTCAACGTCTACGCCGTGGAGATCGTCTCGGCGGAGTCCGGGGTGGACTGTGACCCCGGCCTGTCCGCGCCACGACACGACACCGCTCTGGGTATGGGCTTCTGGGGTGGTTGCAACCCGGCGAGCGTGCAACGCCTGCTCACCGTCGACGGCGTCGCCGCGAACGCGTACGCCGACCTGGCCGTCGGCACCAACCCCGGTAACCGCCAGTTGGTCGCGCTGGCCAACAGCGACACCTACGGTGGGGCCGGCGGCAGCAACGCCACCGCCTCCGGCGGCAACGCGCTCTCCGCGCTGATCAGCCCGCACGAGCTGGGCCACTCGCTCGGTGGCTTGCAGGACGAGTACGACTACTACGGTCGTGGGGTGCCGGGCGACACCTACAGCGGGCCGGAACCGAGTTCGGTGCACCACACCGTGCTGACCGAGGGGCAGATGCGCGACACCCGGGCCAAGTGGTGGCGCTGGCTGGGTGAGCCGAGCGAGGCGGGCGGGACCATCGGCCGCTACGAGGGCGGCCTGTACCTCCAGCGTGGAGTGTGGCGACCGAGCCGGCACTCGATGATGAAGTCGCTCGGCTTCTACTTCGACCAGGTCGGCCGGGAGCGGATGACCGAACGGATCGCCGCCCGGGTCGGCATCGTGCAGGGCGGCACGGCCACCGATCAGGCGGTTGGCGCGGACCGACTGCTCTGGGTGGACACCCTGCACCCGGTGAGCCACGCGTTGACCGTGACGTGGTCCGTGGACGGCAGGGCGGTGCCCCGCACCGGCAACACCCGCCATCTGGACCTGCGGAAACTGCGGCTCACCCCGGGCCGGCACACGGTGACCGCCACGGTGACCGACCCGACGGACTTCGTCCGCGACCCGGCGATCCGCAGCTCACCGGCGCTGACCCAGACCCGCACCTGGGCCGTGGACACCGCGGTGCGTACCCCGAAGGTGGATCCGCCGCTGGCGATCACCGCATCCACCGCGACCGACCGACCGGCCGGCGCGCAGGACGTGGTGTACGTGCGGACCAGCCAGCCCACCGATCGGGCGCCACAGGTGCGCTGGACGCTCGACGGCCGGCCGGTGGCCGACACCGGCACCGACCGGGACGTGGACCTCAGCGCCCTGCCCCTGTCGCGGGGCTCCCACCGGCTGACCGCCCGGGTCAGCGAGCCGGGCACCGGGAGGGCGGTGACCCGCACCTGGACGGTCGACGCGACCCGACCCGACGTGGCGTACGCCCTCTCCGAGCCGCTGCTCACCACGACGCGGCCCGGCGGACCCACCGAGTATGTGTTCAACGGCCCGTTCACCATGGGGTTGACCGGCACCGACGACGGCACCGGCCAGGTCACGTCGGAGTTCCGGCTCGACGGCGACGGGTGGCACAACTACTACGGCTGGCCCACCGACGCCCGGTCTCCGTTCCTGTTCACCGCCACCGGCACCGACGTGGACGGCCTGGTCTACGGCAACCTCGGCTCGGGCGGGCTGTCCGTGTCCCCGTTCGCCGAGCGGTCCCCCGGGTACGGGCGGCACCGGATCGAATACCGGGGCATCGACGCCGTCGGCAACATCGCACCGGCCCGCGCTTTCGTGACCACGCTGATCCCGCCGCCACCGGCCTGCACCACGGTGGTCACCGGCCGGCACGCCGGCCCGCTGACCGTCACCGCCGGTGTCACCTGCCTGCGCGCGGCCACCGTGACCGGCCCGGTCACCGTCGCGCCCGGCGCCGCCCTGGTCGCTCAGGGCTCCACGATCGGCGGCGACCTGACGGCGTCGGGCGCCAGCGCCGTCGAGGTGCTGAACACCGAGGTACGCGGCGCGGCGGCGCTGACCGGCACCACCGACCACGTCACGATGGTGGGGGCCCGGGTGACCGGGTCGGTGGCGCTGACCGGTACCGCGTCGGCACCCATCCTCGCCGGCGGCGAGGTCGGCGCGTTGGCCTGCTCGGGCGGCCCGGCCCCGGTCGACCTGGGGGCACCCACCAGGGTGCGCAGACCGACCGCTGCTCGCTGCCGGCGCGCGTGACGCCGGGCCCCTCTCAAGATCCGCGCAACTACCGGTACGGGGCTGCTCCCGCCGTTGCGGAGGCCACCCTGTCCCGAAAGCTGCCAAGATCTTGACCGGCGGCCGCCTGAGTGGGGCGCTGGCGGGTAGGCAGCGGCCCGGCGGCATGTCGACACCCGCCGGGTGGGAGGCTCCGATGAGCACGTACCGGGATGAACAGGGCGATACTTTCCCTCCGCCGGAGGCGGATGCCCAGGAGCAACGGCAGAGCGCCGTCGACTACGGGCCGCCGGACCGGGTGTCGGGTGACGTCGACCCCGAAGCGTCCGAGGCGGACCTGGCCGAGCAGGGCGCCCTTCCGGCGGGCACGCTGGAGGAGGTCACCTCGCTGCCTGCCGATGCCAACCCGGCGGACGCCCTCGAACAACTTCAGGAGATCCCCGGCCGCGACGAGGGCCGTCGGACGTGACGTCGTAAGGTCCCGTCGCGCTCAGCGGGTCCGGATCCCGTTCCGTACTTCAAGCCTGGCCAACTCCTCGCCGAAGCGAGCTACCCGGCGACGACCTGCCAGAGCAGAAAGGCGTTGAGCGCGACCACGAGCACCGCCACCAGGGACGCCGCGGCAGTGGTGAGCGGGTGGTTGACCAGGTTGCCCATCAGGTCGCGTCGGCGGGTGAAGGCGACCACCGGGATCAGCGCGAACGGGATGCCGAAGCTGAGGATGACCTGGGACAGCACGAGCGCCCGGGTCGGGTCGAGGCCGATGGCGAGCACGGCCAGCGCGGGCAACAGGGTGACCAGTCGGCGCAGCAGCAGCGGTACCCGCCGCCGCAGGAAGCCCTGCATGATCACCTCTCCGGCGTAGGTGCCGACGCTCGTGGAGGCGAGCCCCGAGACCAGCAGGGCGACGGCGAACCCGAACGCGGCGGCGGTCCCGATGGTCTGGCCGAGCCCGGCGTGCACTCCTTCCAGGCTGTCCGCGCCGCCCGGGCCGCCACCACGGAAGCTGGCCGCGGCGATCAGCAGCATGGCGAGGTTGACCGCGCCGGCTGCGCTCAGGGCGAGCAGCACGTCGGTGCGTTGGCCGCGGAACAGAATCCGACGCTCGCTGTCGTCGGCGGCGGGGATGCGGTCGCGGGTGAGCGCGGAGTGCACGTAGATGACGTGCGGCATGACTGTCGCGCCGAGAATGCCGGCGGCCAACAGCACGCTGTCAGTGCCCTGTAGGCGCGGCACCATGCCGGCCATGGCCGAGCCGGGATCGGAGCCGGAGGCCAGCAGGTTGGCGGCGAACGCCAGCACGATCACCCCGAGCAGGACGGCGACGGCGACCTCGAAGGCGCGGTACCCGCGCGAGCGCAGGGCGAGCACGGCGAAGGCGGCAGTGCCGATGATGATCCCGCCGGGCAGCAGGGGGATGCCGAAGAGCAGGTACAGGGCGACCGCGCCACCGATCACCTCGGCCAGGTCGGTGGCCATGGCCACCAACTCGGCCTGCACCCACATCACCCGGTTCACCGGCCGGGGCAGGCGTTCCCGGCACAGCTCGGGCAGGCTGCGCCCGGTGGCCAGACCGAGCTTCGCGGTGAGCGTCTGCACCAGCATCGCCATCAGGTTCGCCACCACCACGACCCAGACCAGCAGGTAGCCGTAGCGGGCCCCGGCGGCGGAGTTGGTGGCGAAGTTGCCGGGGTCGACGTACGCGACGGCGGCGACGAACGCCGGGCCGAGCAGGATCAAGCGCCCGCGTACGCGGCCCCGGGCGCGAGCGGCCTGCAGCGGAGTCGCCCTCGACGTCGTCAGTTCGTTGGTGACCATCGAACACCTCCCGTCCACGCGGATCGCTGCCGGTCCCTTCCCCACGGGCTGACCCCTGGGTGCCAACCGGTGGCCTGCCGGTGCCACCGTGGTCGGCCCGTTCGGCAGGACTCGACGGGCCTGTCGGCCAGCAACGCGACGCGCCGGGCTCGAACAGAACGCGGCGCGCCGGGCGAGACGCGCCGGGCCCGAACAGAACGTGCCCCTTCGGGCTTGACAGCCGATGGGCCACCGATGAAGCTGTCTATTAGTCCTACTGTCGTAGGACAACAGGAAGGGTCATCGGTAGTGATCGAGTTCGTACTGGACAGCCGGTCGAAGGTGAACACCTACATGCAGCTCGTGCAGCAGGTGAAACAGGCGCTACGGGTTGGCCTGCTGACGCCGGGCGACCAGTTGCCGAAGGTCCGGGACGTCGCGCAATCCCTGGCGATCAACCCGAACACGGTGCTGAAGGCGTACCGGGAGTTGGAGATCGAGGGTCTGGTCGGCGGCCGACCCGGGGTGGGCACGTTCGTCCAGCGCACCCTGGCCAGCGCGTCCCTGCCCAACCAGGCCGAGCTGCGCGACGACCTGGTCGCCTGGCTGCACCGGGCGCAGGCGGCCGGCCTCACGGCGGAGGACGTCATCGCCCTGGTGGAGACGACGCTGCGCGCCACCCTCGCCGACGACGCGCCGCAGAAGGAGCCCGCGTGAGCGAGCAGGGCGAACGGAACATCAGGCACCGCAAGCGCTCGCGCGACCGCGACGCGGTGGCGTGAACGGAACGAGAGGACAAGGGATGGACATGGTCTTGGAAGCAGACCGGCTCGGCAAACGGTATGGCAGCACCTGGGCGTTGCGGGACTGCTCGCTGCATCTGCCGGCCGGCCGGATCGCCGCGCTGGTCGGGCCGAACGGCGCGGGCAAGAGCACGCTGCTGCACCTGGCCGTCGGGCTGCTCAAGCCCGACGCCGGTGCGGTCCGGGTGTTCGGTCGGTCCCCGTACGGCGACACCGAGGGCCTGGCCGACATCGGCTTCGTCGCCCAGGACACCCCGCTGTACCGGGACTTCACGGCGTCCGAGCTGGTCGTCGCCGGCGGCAAGCTGAACAAGCGGTGGGACGCGACGTTGGCCCGAACCCGGCTGGCGCAGCTCGGCATCCCACCGGACAAGCCGGTCGGCAAGCTCTCCGGCGGTCAACGGGCCCAGGTCGCGTTGGCTCTGGCGCTGGCGAAGCAGCCACGGCTGCTGCTGCTCGACGAGCCGGTCGCCAGCCTCGACCCGCTGGCTCGACGGGAGTTCCTCCAGTCGCTGATGGGCAGCGTGGCGGAGTCGGGCACCACCGTCCTGCTCTCCTCGCACCTGCTGGCCGACCTGGAACGGGTCTGCGACTACCTGATCGTGCTGAACGCCTCCCAGGTGCAGCTCACCGGCGCGGTCGACGACCTGGTCGCCGAGCACCGGCAGCTCGTCGGGCCACGACACGACGGCGGCGTCATCGGGGGCGTCGCCGCAGTGGTCCGGACCAGCCACACCGACCGGCAGTCCACGTTGCTGGTCCGCACCGACGGCCCGGTCACCGATCCGGCGTGGACGGTCCGCGACGTGAGCCTGGAGGACGTCGTGCTGGCATACCTGGCCGACGGCACCACGCGGACCAGTCACAGCGAGTGGGGGGTAGCGGCATGATCTGGTTGACCTGGCGGCAACACCGCAAGCAGACGTTCTACACGCTGCTGGCGCTCGCGGCGCTCGCCGCCCTGCTGGTGCCGATCGGCATCGCGATGCGGCACACCTTCGCCGACCTCGGGCTGGCCGACTGCGCCAGCCAACTCGCCCGCGCCGACGTGGCGCAGGCGACCCGGGAGACGTGTGATGCGGGCTATCGGCGCTTCGCCAACCAGTACGGCAACCTCAGTCTGGTAGCCGTACTGCTGATCACCCTGCCGGTGCTGGTCGGCCTCTTCTGGGGTGCGCCGCTGGTGGCCCGCGAGGTGGAGCAGGGCACGCACCGGTTCGTCTGGACCCAGGGCGTCGGCCGGACCCGCTGGGCCCTGGTGAAGTTCGGTCTGGCGAGCGGGTCCGCCCTGATCCTCGCGACGGTCTACGGGCTGGGCATGTCGTGGTGGGTCGACCCGCTCACCAAGTCCGCGCACGAGGGCCGGTTCGGCATGATCGTCTTCGATCTGCAGGGCATCGTCCCGATCGGGTACACCCTCTTCGCCGTGGCGCTGGGCGTCTTCGCCGGCACCGTCTGGAAGCGGATGCTGCCCGCCATGGGCATCACCCTCGCCGGGTACGTCGGCGTACGGGCGGCGGTGGAGCTGTTGGCCCGACGGCACTACCAGCCGGCCCGGACCCAGACCTTCTCGATCGAGGGGGAAGGGCCACCGGAGGTCAGCCGGGGCGACTGGGTCCTCGCGCAGGGCATCCGGAACCCGGACGGCACGATGATCGCGGAGGGTGCCCGGATCCAGTGCCCCCCGGGCGGTAAGGGGCCGGACGGTCGGGTCTGCGGCGCAGAGTTGGGCCTCGAACCGGGCGCGTACAACTGGCAGCTCTACCAGCCGGCGGACCGGTTCTGGCTGTTCCAGAGCATCGAGACGGGCATCTTCGTCGCCCTGGCCGTGCTCCTGCTCTACCTGGCGGTGCGACGGATCCGCCGGATCGCGTAGGTGGCGACGGGTGCTCGTCGGGGGGCGGGGGCCTCGGCGATCACCCGTCAGCGCACGCCCTCGACGGTCAGCGACAGCCAGGACGCCAGGTCGTGCAGCTCCTCGCGCAGAGCCCGGGTCACCTCCGGGGTGAAGGGAACGTCCTGGTGGACGGCGTGCACGGTGAGCGTGCCGCGCCGCCGGTCGGCAGTGGCGTCCACCTTCCCGACCAGCCGGTCGCCGTGCAGGATCGGCAGCGCGAAGTAGCCCCACCGTCGACTCGCCCTGGGCTTGTACATCTCCAGCACGTACTCGTACTCGAAGAGGTCAGCGAGGCGGACCCGGTCGTGCACGAGCCGGTCGAACGGTGACAACAGCGCCGTACGCCCGGTGAAGGGTTGCCCGAGCGCGGCCGGATCCACCCGCCACTCCCCCGCGACGCCCTCGATCACCGCCGGCTCCCCCGCGTCACCGACCTCGGCGGGCTCGCCGGGAACGATGACCGCCTTCTGCCGGGCGATGCCCAACGCCCGCAGCCGTCGCTCGTTGCGAAGCCGGCGCGCCTGCTCCAGCTCGATGACGGGCACCCCGGACGGGTAGACCCGCTCGGCGACGTCCCAGAGCCGCTGCCGCCCCTGGCGACCCGCGATCGCGACCTCGCCGCGCAGCACCAGGAACTCCAGCATCTGGGTGACGTTGCGGTTGTTCGTCCAACCGGAGGACGGCCAGGGCACGACGCAGGTGTCCGGGATGTCCCGGGAGAGCAGTGGGCCACCTCGGCCGAGCAGGTCGAGCACGTCGCGCCGGAACGAGTCGTTGGCGCGCAGCCACTCGCGGTGGCGCTCATGGCCGGGCGAGGCCGCCATCTCGGCGAGGAAGAGCCCCAGGTCGTCCATCGGTCGCACCATCGCGTGGTGCTCGAAGAGCGTCCGGTCCCGTTCGAGGGCCTGGCGCAGGTGCGCTGGCTGGTACGACGAGCCGAGCCGGCTCCAGCAGACGAGGTCGGCGCTGGGCGCGACGGCGGCGGTCGGGTCGATCTGCACCAGCGTCAACTGGCGGACCACGGTCAGCAGGTCGGTCGGACGCGGAGCGGCCAGCAGCTGGGCCCGGATGGCGATCCGCCGCGCCTGGGCCCGATCGAGTCGGTGCACATCCACGTCGGTGAGCCTAACGACGACCACCGACACGACATCGCCGGTGGCTACACCGGTTCGGCGGAATTCACCTGGCCCGCGACGCCGACGTTCAACGGGTCGGCCAGGAGTTTGTCGAACGCCAACTCGGCGGCGCCGATCAGGACGGCGTCGCGGCCGAGCGCCGCCGCGCGCAACCGCAGGTGCTCGCGGGAGGCGGGCAGTGGCATGGTGTCGAGCCGGTCCCGGACCACGTCCGCACCGGCGGCGAAGATGTCGCGCAGCGAGCCACCGAACACCACGGCGTCCGGGTTGACCACGTTGACCAGGTTCGCCACGCCGAAGCCGAGCCAGTCCGCCACCTGCTCGACCGCCGCGCGGGCGGTGGGGTCGCCGGCCGCCGAGGCGCGCAGGACCTCGGCCACCGCCGCGCGGTCGCTCGGATCACGGCCGGCGTGCCGCAACAGCGCGGCTTCGGAGATCTCGGTTTCCCAGCAGCCGCGTGAGCCGCAGCCGCAGGGCAGGCCGTTGGGGTTGACGACCATGTGGCCGACCTTGCCACTGTGGCCCCGGTGGCCGATCACCAGTCGGCCGCCGACGATGATGCCGGCGCTGATGCCCAGGTCTCCGTGCAGGTAGATGACATCGTCGATGCCGACCGCGACGCCCCTGGCGTGCTCGGCCAGGCCGGCGATGTCGGCCAGGTCGCCGGCGACGAAACCAGGGTCACTGCTGAACTCCGCCTCCAGCGCGACGCCGAGGGTTTCGTCGATGCTGGCGATCCGGAGCCTGCCGTCCGGGTCACGGGTGGTGTCGGTGACCGCCGCCGCGCCGCCGACCAGCAGGCCGTCGCCGGCCACGGAACGCTCCATGTCACGGACCAGATCGCCGAGGGGGCCGACGGCGTCGATCGCCGACATGCCGCTGGGACGAGGGATCTCCCGCAGATCGAGGATCTGCCCGCCCAGGCCGACCCGGGCGGCACGCAGCCGGTCCGCGTCGATGCTCAGCGCGTGCGCGTAGACCCGGTCGGAGCGAGGGCTGACCACGAGTGAGGGTCGACCGGCGCGGCGGGTGGTGGCCGGCGCCTCCTCGGTGACCAGACCGCTGGTGACCAGGTCGGCGGCCAGAGCGCCGATGGTGCTTCGGTTGAGGCCGAGCCGGCTGGTCAGCTCGGCGCGGGATGTCGGCCCGTGCAGGTGGACGTAGCGCAGCACAGCGCCGAGGTTCTGCCGCCGGATCTCCTCCTGGCTGGCGCCGGGGAGCGCCGGCAGCGGGGATTCCGTGTTGCGGCCGACGCCGGCTGGCCTGGCCCGTACTGGTGTCGCCACGGTCAGACCTCCTTCCGGGTCCAGGCCGCTCGGTGCGGGGGTGCGGAGACGACGATGGGTCCCGGTAGAGGAGACCCGGGACCCATCGGCGTACTACCTACCGTGCGGTGATTACTTGGTGAGCGGCGCGAGCTTCGGGTCGTTGGCGTACGCCTCAGCCGCGTTCGCCTTGGTGACGGCGACCGGCGGGAGCAGGTACGTGTCGACGACCTTGCTGCCGTTGTTGTAGGACTTGGTGTCGTTCACCTGCGGGGTGTTACCGGCCTGGAGAGCCTTGACCATGTTGATGGTCTCCTTCACCAGGTTGCGGGTGTCCTTGTTGATCGTCATGTACTGCTCGCCCTTGACGATCGACTTGACCGACTCGACCTCGGAGTCCTGGCCGGTGACGATCGGGGTCGGCTTGCCAGCGCCCTTGACCGAGGTCAGGATGGCGCGGGCCAGCGTGTCGTTCGGGGAGAGGACGCCGTCCAGCTCCTTGCTGCCGTAGGTCGAGGTCAGCAGCTGGTCCATGCGGGCCTGCGCACCCTCGGCCTTCCAGCCCTGGATGGCGGTCTGCTTGACGTCCTTCTGACCCGAGGCGACGACGACGTTGCCCTTGTCGATCTCCGGCTTGAGCACGTCCATCGCGCCGTTAAAGAAGACACCGGCGTTGTTGTCGTCCGGCGAGCCGGAGAACAGCTCGATGTTGTACGGGCCGTTCGGCTTCTTGGCCTTCATGCCGTCCAGCAGGGCCTGGCCCTGGAGCTGGCCGACCTTGAAGTTGTCGAAGGCGACGTAGTAGTCGAGGTCCGGCGTGTTGGTGATGAGCCGGTCGTACGCGATCACCTTGGCACCGGCGGCGTGCGCCGCGGCGACCTGGGTCGCCAGCTGCGCGGCGTCGGTCGCGCCGATGACGATGACCTTGGCGCCCTTGGTGGTCATGGCGGTGATCTGGGCCTGCTGGTCGGCGACGGTGGTCGACGCGCCGGCGTACTGCACGTCAGCCTGGAAGCCGGCCTCCTTGAGACCGTTGGTGAACAGGTCACCGGCGAGGACCCAGTTCTCGGAGGTCTTGGCCGGGAGGGCCACGCCGATCAGCGAGTTCGCCGCGAAGCCCTTGGCGGCCTCGCCGCCGGAGCCGCTGTCGCCGTCGCGGCCGGAACCGCAGCCGGCGAGGGCCAGCATGGCGGCGGCGCTGACCGCGACCACCGACGTGCCGAAGAATTTACGCATGGTGAGGACTTGCCTTTCTTGAGGTGTAACGGGGTGGTGAGGTCGGTGACCGTCAGCCGGACACCGCTGCCTTGGCGGGCTCGCGCTCCGCGTCCGGCGGTGAGGCGGGTGGGACGGAGTCGTCGCGGCGGAACGGCCGCATCAGGCTCCCGATGATGGAGAACCGCCCCTGGCTCTTGTTGTAGACGTCGATCGCGACGGCCAGCAGCAGGACCAGGCCCTTGATGATCTGGACCTTGTCGGTGCCCACGCCCTGAAGCTGAAGGCCGTTGTTGAGCACGGCCATGACGAGACCGCCGACGATGGAGCCGCTGATGGTGCCGATGCCGCCGGCGACGGCCGCGCCACCGATGAAGACCGCGGCGATCGCGTCCAACTCCCAGCCGTTGCCGTCCTGCGGGCCAGACGCCTGCGAACGGGCCACGAAGATCATGCCGGCCAGAGCAGCCAGGATCGACATGTTCATCATGACGAAGAAGTTGACCCGCTTGAGCTTCACGCCGGACAGCTCGGCCGCCCGGGAGTTGCCGCCCACCGCGTAGATGTGCCGGCCGCCGGCCGTGTTGCGGGTGTAGAAGGAGTACGCGATGACCAGCGCCACCAGGATGATGCCCGAGATCGGGAAGCTGGTGCCGACGCGACCGCTGGCGAAGCGCAGCGCCGCGAAGGCGATCACGCCGACCATGACGGCCATCCGCAGGATCGAGATCCACATGGGTGCCGGGTTGGCGTCCATGGCGCGACGGGTGTTGCGGGCCTGGATCTCGCGCCACACCACCGCCAACGCGGCGGCCAGACCGAGCAGCAGCGTGGCGTTGTTGTAGCCGGTGTTGGGGCCGAACTCGGGCAGGAAGCCCGAGCCGATCTCCCGGAAGCCCTCCGGCACCGGGATGCTCTGCGCGTTGCCGATGAACTGGTTGCCACCGCGGAAGAGCAACATGCCGGCCAGGGTGACGATGAACGCCGGCACCCCGATGTACGCCACCCAGAAGCCCTGCCAGGCGCCGATCACCGCGCCGATGGCGAGGCCGAACACGATGGCGGCGGGCCAGGGCAGATCCCACTCGGTCATCGACTTGGCGACCAGGATGCCGGTGAATGCCGCGACCGAGCCGACCGAGAGGTCGATGTGCCCGGCCACGATCACCATCAGCATGCCGATGGCCAGAATCAGGATGTACGAGTTCTGCTGGAACAGCGCGATCAGGTTGTCCGACCGCAGCGTCAGCCCGTTGGTCCAGATCTGGAAGATCAAGACGATCGCCACCAGGGTGAAGATCATCCCGAACTGGCGGGCGTTGGAGGTCGTGCCCCCAAACAGGTTCTTCTGAAGGTCCTTGATACGGCTCATCGGGTGGCCAACTTCTTCGTCGAGGTCATCTGCTTCATGAGGGTCTCCGGGTCCGCGTCCGCCCGGGCGATCTCGCCCGTGATGGCACCTTCGAACACGGTGTAGATGCGGTCGCAGAGCCCGATCAGCTCAGGCAGCTCCGAGGAGATGACGATGACGCCCTTCCCCTGGTCGGCGAGCCGCTGGATGATGCCGTAGATCTCGTACTTCGCGCCGACGTCGATACCGCGCGTCGGCTCGTCGAGGATCAGCAGGTCCGGGTCGCTGAACATCCACTTGGCCAGGACGACCTTCTGCTGGTTGCCGCCGGAGAGCTTCGAGACGCCCTCGTCGACCGTCGGGGCCTTGGTCCGCAACTCCTTGCGGTACGACTCAGCCGCCTGGTATTCCTCGACCTCGTTCAGGACGCCGTGGTGCGTGATCTTGGACAGCTTGGCGGCCACCGTCGACGTCTTGATGTCGTCGAGCAGGTTGAGGCCGAGCGCCTTACGGTCCTCGCTGACGTACGCGAGCCCGTTGTCGATGGCGTCCGCCACCGACTTCAGCACGATTTCCTTGCCGTCCTTGATGATCGTGCCCGACTCGTACACCCCGTAGGAGCGGCCGAAGACGCTCATCGCGAGTTCCGTGCGGCCCGCGCCCATGAGACCGGCGAAGCCGACGATCTCGCCGCGGCGTACCACGAAGCTCTCGTTCTTGCAGACCTGCCGGTCGGCGGAGATCGGGTGCCGGACGTTCCAGTCGCGGACCTCGAAGAAGACCTCGCCGATCTTCGGGGTGTGGTCCGGGAACCGGCTGCTCAGCTCACGGCCGACCATGCCCCGCACGATCCGGTCCTCGTCGACCCCGTCCGCCTTGACGTCGAGGGTCTCCACGGTCCGGCCGTCGCGCAGGATGGTGATCTGGTCGGCGATCGCCTCGATCTCGTTCAGCTTGTGCGAGATCATGATCGAGGTGATGCCGCGGGAGCGGAACCCGCGCAGCAGGTCCAGCAGGTGACGGGAGTCGGCCTCGTTGAGCGCCGCGGTGGGCTCGTCGAGGATGAGCAGCTTCACGTCCTTGGCGAACGCCTTGGCGATCTCGACGAGCTGCTGCTTGCCGACTCCGATGTCCTTGATCAGGGTGTCCGGGTCCTCTTCCAGACCGACCCGGGCCATCAGGTCCAACGCCATCCGGTTCGCGGCCTTCCAGTCGATCGCGCCCCGCTTGCGCGGTTCGTTGCCGAGGAAGATGTTCTCGGCGATCGACATTCCGGGAATGAGCGCGAGCTCCTGGTGGATGATCACGATGCCGGCGTTCTCACTGGCCCGGATGTCGGAGAACTTGCTCTCCGACCCCTGGTAGATGATCTTGCCGTCGTAGGTGCCGTGTGGGTACACCCCGCTGAGGACCTTCATCAGGGTGGACTTGCCCGCACCGTTCTCGCCGCAGATGGCATGGATCTCGCCGGCGCGAACCACCAGGTTGACGTCGGAGAGGGCCTTGACTCCGGGGAACTCCTTGGTGATGGAGCGCATCTCAAGGAGGGTCGGCACGTTGCTCATTGCTCGTACCACCTCGCCAACGTCATCGGTTGCCTCCGGAAGGTTGAACCTTCACTCGGTTTTGTTGTTGACGGCAACGTATTGCGGCCGCAGGGCCATCCGCAAGGCGAGGAGCTGTTGAAAAAGTAACAATCCGGCAATATAGACGTAGCAGAGTATTCGCCCGTCACAGCTACCTCAGGAGCCCCTCCGGGCACCTTGGCCTGTCGGTGGCAACGTTGTCAAATGGAAGATCGGCCCATGATCGACTCCGGTCGCCGTCGAGAGCCCCGTCACCAGGCACGATCCGCCGCTACTCGGAGCGGTCGCGGCGGTGGACACGCTGGCCACCATCGATTGATCTTGATCCAACGGCAGCGTCGGCACCTCGCCCACGATGACACCAGACTCCCCGGGCGACGGTGTGACCCACGCCTCTACCCAGGTACCAAATCGACGATGATCGTCCCCACCAAATCCGCCACCAGCAGCCGGACATGCTACTTAACGACCATTAAGGGCGGGATCGGCCGGTCCGGCGGCCCCCTCCCCCGGCACGGCGCACGGGCGTCGGCGCGGGCACTCCCTCACGATCGCGCTCGACTCGCCCACCTCGACACCGAGGGCTCGGGCCAGCACCCCCAGCGCCTTGACGATGAGCGCGCCGCCCGAGACCCGCAGGCACCGGGCCCAGCGGAGCAGTGACAGAGTTTCCGCCCCACCTCACCCAACGAACCGCCCGAGACCAGCGGAACGCCCCGCCAACGCCGCCCCGTCGATGCCGACCCCGTCGATCATGAAGTTGTGCTGGGTGACAAGCTCCTCACAACACGACAAAGCAGGCACCACAAATCCATGATCGACGGGCCCAGGCCGCCCCCCGCCCGCGATCTTGCACTTTCTGTGCCGACACAAGGGGCATATCACCTTCTATCGACAACAGAAGCTGCAAGATCAGCGCGGTCAGCCCGGCGCGGTCAGCCCGGCGCGGTCAGCCCGGCGCGGTCAGCCCGGCGCGGTCAGCCCGGCGCGGTCAGCCCGGCGCGGTCAGCAGGGTGCGGGGGCGGCACGGGGTGGTTAGGAGGGGCGCAGTATTGCTTTGATCAACCCGTGCTCGCGGCGGTCGAAGCGGCGGTACAACTCGGGGGCGTCGGCCAGGGTGCCGTGGTGGGTGACGATCACGCTGGGCTGTGCTCGACCCGCGACGACCAGGTCCCGCAGCAGGACGGTGTAGCGGCGGTCGTGGGTGCGACCGAACCGGACCGCGACCCCCTTGCTGAACAGCGCACCCCAGGGCGCGACCAGGTTCTCGTGACCGTCCGCGCCGGGGCCGGGGTGCGGGTCCTGGTCCGGATAGACGCCCGCGACCGCGATCGCGCCGGCGGCGTTGACCAGCCGGGCGGCGTCGGTGATCACCTGGTTCGGTCGCTCCCGGTCGGGGTGCTCCCGGTCCCGGGCCTGGAACCCGACCGCGTCGATGACCTTGTCGACCCCACCGAGCTTCTCCTCGCCGAGGGGCAGCCCGGTCCGAGCCCGGTCGGCGCGGATCTGCTCGACGGGGTCGCCCCGGCGAAAGTCGACCGGTACGGCGCCGATTTCGCCGGCCTTGTCGAGTCGGGCGTCGACCCCGTCGACGCAGTACACGACCCGGGCGCCTCGGAGCAGCGCCGCGTAGGCGCTCAGCAGACCGACGGTGCCCGCGCCGAACACCGCCACGGTGTCGCCGGGCCCGACCTCGGCGAGGGTGGCGGCGGCGTGCCACCCGGTGACGAACGCGTCGGCGAGCAGCACGAAGTCGTCCTCGTTCGCGTCCCCCGGCTCGCCCGGGAGAGCCACGCAGTTGGCGTCGGCCCACGGCACGCGCAGCAGGTCGGCCTGCGCCCCGCGGTACGGGCCCATTCCCGCGTACCCGTACGCCGCACCCGGCCCTTCGGCGCGGGCCCGCAGACAGGCCGCCGAGAGCCCGCGGGCGCACATCACACACGTGCCGCAGAACAGGTGCGTGGGGATCACCACCCGTGCGCCCGGCCGGACGGTCTGCACCGCGGCGCCCACCTCCTGCACCACGCCGAGCGGTTCGTGACCGAGCACCAGGCCGGGCTCGGCGCTGGTCCGTCCGTCGTACATGTGCAGGTCGGTACCGCACAGAGCGGTGGAGGTGATGCGGACGAGCGCGTCGGTCTCCGCCTCCAGCGTCGCGTCGGGCACCTCCCGCACCGCGACCGTCCGGACGCCCGCGTACACGACGGCTCTCATCCCGGCTCTCCTGTTCGGCGGCGGAACGGCCGGTCTTCCCCTGACCGGGCCGTTCATGCCTGCCGCGGCTCGGCGACGGGTGACGCCGTCAGCCCATCGACCGCACCCGGTCAGGCTCGATGGTCAGGATGATCCGAACCTCGTCCCGCCCGCCGAACCACGGGTACGGCCCACCGAGGTAGCGCTGCGCCAACTGGTCGATGTGCTCGGCGGCGCCCTCGGTGCTGTTGTGCACCACCCGCCCCCGGACCTCGTGGTAGCGACCCGGCTTCTGCGGGTCGGAGATCGCCACCGCCACCCGTGGGTCCCGCCGTGGTCTCCTTCCGGTGACCAACCTCGTGTTGATCACCCGCCAACGGTCGCACGAAATGATCAACCCCGCCGGGCAGATCCACACCACCGGCGCGGATCTGCCCGCCACATCAGCCGAACCCGCGGCCCGCGCGGTCTCGCAGGAATCAGTGACCGGCGTTCTGTCCGCCGTCGACGTGCAGGATCTCGCCGGTGACGAACGGTGCGGACTCGAGGTAGACCACGGCGTCGACGACGTCGCTGGTCTCGCCCATCCGGCCTACCGGGTGCAGACCCGCGAGTGTCGGGTGCGTCTCGACCGGGTGCATCGGGGTCTTGATGACGCCGGGCGCGACGGCGTTGACCCGGACACCGCGCCCCGCGTACTCGATGGCCAGCGACTTGGTCGCCGAGCTGAGGCCACCCTTGGTCAACGACGCGAGCACCGACGGGACGTTCGAGTTGGGCTGGTCGACGAAGCTCGTGGTGATGCTGACGACATGACCGGCCCCGCTGGCCAGCAGGTGCGGCATCACGCGCTGGGTGAGGTGGAAGAAGCCGGCGAGGTTGATGCCGGTGACCTGGTCGAAGTCCTCGTCGGTGTAGTCGGTGAACGGCTTGGCGACGAAGACACCGGCGTTGTTCACCAGAGTGTCGATCCGCCCGAACCGGTCCAGAGCGGCACGCACCACACGCTCCGCGGTGTCGGCCTCGGCGATGTCACCCCGGACCGTGACGATCTCCGGATCGTCGGAAGCGCCGATCGACCGTGAGGTCGCCACGACGCCGTACCCCAGCTTGCGGTAGGCGTCCACGAGGCCGGCGCCGATGCCCTGGGAAGCGCCCGTGATCACGACGACCTTCTGACCCTGACTGCTGTTCATGAGGAAACCACCTTCACTAGACGACTGGTCTACTAAAAGCTAGCCGACCGGTCGTGTATCGTCGAGGCATGGGTCGAACCAGTGACGCGAGGAACAAAATCCTCGACGCGGCCGCCACGCTCATCGAGCAGCGCGGCTACTCGGCGCTCGGCGTCGCCGAGATCTGCGCGGCGGCGGGCGTGCCGAAGGGCAGCTTCTACTACTTCTTCGAGTCCAAGCAGGCGCTCGCCCGCACCGTCATCGACGAGCACTGGGTCACCCAGCGCCGGCAGTGGGAGCAGTTGCTCGGCAGCGGGCGCGACCCGCTCCAGCGTCTCCGGGACCTGTTCGAGGCCACCGAGGAGATCCAGCACGTCGGCCAGCAGAAAGCCGGAGTGGTCGCGGGCTGCCTGTTCGGCAACCTCGCCCTCGAACTCAGCAACCAGGCCGAGGAGATCCGCGGTCGGCTCCAGGAAATCTTCGAGGAGCAGATCGGCCTCATCGAGCAGGTCGTCGTCGAAGCCAAGGAGCGCGGACTGGCCGGCCCGGCGGTCGACAGCCGCGAGGCCGCCCGATCGATAGTCGCGCAGATCGAGGGGCGGGTCCTGCTCGCGAAGTTGCTCAACGATCCGACCCAGCTGGAGACGCTGTGGCGCAACTGCCTCGACCTCCTCCAGGTGCCGGCACCGGCACGGACCACCACCGGCTGAACGGACGACTGTCGCTGACCGTCCACTCCGGGCGCGCTGTGCGGCCACTCAGTAACATCGGCGAGGCACGATATTCGGGCGGACCACTCCCGACCGGATCGAGCACTCGCCATGACGACCGAGCAGACCACGTCTCCCCCACGTGCCGGTGTCGGCATCGCCGCTCACGGGCTGGTCCAGAGCGTGCGGAGCGGTCGCCAGATCCTGACCGACGTCTCGGTGACCATCGCGCGGGGCGAGCTGGTCGCGATCATCGGTGCCAGCGGCGCCGGCAAGACCACCCTGCTGGAGATCCTCTCGGGGGTGCAGCTACCGGCGGCAGGCACCGTCACGTACGACGGCAACACCACGGCCGGCACCATCGGTGTCGTTCCCCAGGACGACATCATCCACCGCGAGCTGCCCCTGGCCCGCACCCTGCGGTACGCCGCCCGACTGCGCCTGGGCTCCACCGCCGGGCCGGCCGAGATCAGTGACCGGGTCGCGGAGGTGCTCGCCGAGCTGCGACTGACCGACCGGGCCGCCACGCCGGTCGGCCTGCTCAGCGGTGGTGAACGCAAGCGCGCCAGCATCGCCGTCGAGCTGCTCACCCGACCCGGCGTGTTCTTCCTGGACGAGCCCACCTCCGGATTGGACCCGGCGATCGCCGTGGAGCTGCTCCGGGTGCTCCGCGCGCTCGCCGACACGGCACCACCGTCGTGCTGACCACTCACCAGGTCACCGACGTGGACCATTGCGACCGGGTCGTCGTGCTGACCCGCCAGGGCCGGTTGGCGTTCACCGGCACCCCGACCGCCGCCCGGGAGTTCTTCGGCCTGCGTTCCCTGGCCGAGGTGCACCTCCGGCTCGACGAAACGACGCAGCCGGCCGAGTGGCCCGATCGCTTCGCCGAGCAGCGCGCGCCCGAACAGCCGCCCCGTACACCCGACGAGGGTGACGTCGGCGCGACGCCGTCCCGACGCGTCGGCCGGCTGCGCCAGTGGGCGGTCCTCACCGCGCGCAACACGGAGATCGTCGTCCGCAACCGACTGACCTTGGCGATCCTGCTCGGCTCGCCGCTGATGGTGCTCGGCATGTTCGCGCTGCTGTTCCGCCCGGGGGCGTTCGAGCCGACCAGACCCAGCCCGACGGTGACCGTGATGATCCTGTTCTGGATCGCGTTCGGCGGCTTCTTCTTCGGGCTGACCTACGGGCTCCTCCAGATCTGCACCGAGCTGCCGATCCTGCGCCGGGAACGGCTGGCCGGTGTCCGGCTGGTCCCGTACCTGTTGGCGAAGGTGGCGGTGCTGCTGCCGCTGCTGGCCCTGGTGGACCTGGCCCTGCTCGGCGTGCTGCGCGGCATGGACCGGCTGCCGCCGGTCGGCGGCGCCGACTTCGCCGCCCTGTACGCGACACTGCTGCTCTCTTCGGCGGCGGCGCTCGCCCTCGGCCTGCTCTGCTCCGCGGCCGTGTCCGACGCGGCCCAGGCGACGCTCATGCTGCCGATGCTCTGCTTCCCACAGGTGCTGTTCGTCGGCGCGATCCTGCCGGTGCCGGCGATGGCGGTCGGCGGTCAGTGGCTCAGCTACGCGATGTCGAACCGGTGGGCGTTCGAGGGCTTGGGGCACACCGCCGGGGTGGAGCGGCTCTGGCGCGACGGCGGCTCCCCGCTCGGCCCGCCGCTGCTGGCCACGTACGGCGACAGCTTCTCCCGGCCGGTGTGGGTCGACTGGCTGGTGCTCGGCGGTTTCGTGCTGCTCTTCCTGGGCGCGGCCTGGACGGTCCTGCTCCGACGGAATCCCCGTCGTGCGTCCTGACCCGACGCAGCCCGCCTCCCCCACGGCGCTGCCGGGATACACCGCCACCGGCCGGATCGACGAGCTGCGCGCCACCGAGTACCGACACCTGGACACCGACGGGCAGGTGTACCTCGACTACGCCGGAGCCGGGGTGGCCGCCCAGGCGCAGGTTCGCGCCCACCACGACCGGTTGCTCGCCGGCCTCTACAGCAACCCCCACTCGGAGAACCCCACGAGCGTGGCGGCGGGCTCGCTGGTGGAGTCGGCGCGACGCGCGGTGCTCGACTTCTTCCGTGCCGACCCGGACGAGTACGCGGTCATCTTCACCCCGAACGCCAGCGGCGCCTGCCGGCTGGTCGGCGAGGCGTACGACTTCGGCCGGGCCGCGCCGCTGGTGCTCACCTGGGACAATCACAACTCGGTCAACGGCATCCGCGAGTACGCCCGGTCGGCTCGCGCGTCCGTACGCTACCTGCCGCTGAACGGGCCGGAACTGCGGATCGCCGAGACGGACCTGGTCGCGGCGCTCGACGCCGGCCGGGTTGGCCTGACCCGTCGGTGGGGCCGGCCCGGTCGTCGTGGCCTGTTCGCCTACCCGGCGCAGAGCAACTTCTCCGGGGTGCAGCACCCGCTGGGTTGGGTGGAGCTGGCCCAGCAGCGGGGCTACGACGTGCTGCTGGACGCGGCCGCCTTCGCGCCCACGAATCGGCTGGACCTCAGCGTCGTCCGACCGGATTTCGTCTGTCTGAGCTGGTACAAGCTCTTCGGCTACCCCACCGGTGTCGGTGCGCTGCTGGCCCGCCGTTCGGCGCTGGCCCGGTTGCGCCGGCCGTGGTTCGCCGGCGGCACGATCCGCGCGGTGAGCGTGCAGGGCGACTGGCACCGGCCGATGGACGACGAGTCGGCGTTCGAGGACGGCACGCTCAACTTCCTGAGCATCCCGGACGTGGAGTTCGGGTTGCGCTGGCTCGACTCGATCGGCGTGGACCTCGTCCACGCCCGGGTCGGCCTGCTCACCGAGTGGCTGCTGGAGCGGTTGGCCACTCTGCGACACGACACCGGCGGGCAGTTGGTCCAGGTGTACGGGCCGACGACGGGTGCGGGGCGCGGTGGCACGGTGACCTTCAACCTCCGCCACCCGGACGGCACGCTGGTCGACGAACGGCTCGTGGCGCGGGAGGCGGCAGCGGCCGGCCTCTCCCTGCGTACCGGCTGTTTCTGCAATCCGGGCGCGGCCGAGGGCGCGTTCGGGATCAGCCGGACGTCGATGCGGCAGCGACTGTTGGCAGGGGTCGACACGATCGACGAGTACCTCGCCGCGCTGGGGCTGCCGACGGGCGGCGCCGTCCGTGTCTCGTTCGGACTGGCCTCGACCGCGACCGACGCGGAGCGCCTCGTCGACTTCGTCGCGTCGACCTACCTCAACCGGAGTGCCGGTACGCAGTCACCACTGCCACCTCGGCTGCGCTGCTGACCTGCCCTAGCCGACCTGAGCCACCGGCGCCGGGCGGTGCTTGATCTCCTCCATGAACGGGAACCGGACGGTCAGCTCGGCGAACGTCAGGCCGGCCCGCCAGGCCGCGGCCACCTGGGCGACCTGCACCAGGTCCATGACGTCGCCGCGGGCGAGAACCTCTCCCGAGACGCGCAGGTCGATCATGAAGTATCGGGCCTGTGATCCCAGCCCCACGCAGACCACGCCCTCGTCGGAGTGCAGCTCTGCGCAGGTGAACCGGGCCCGCCCCTGCTCCGGCGCGGTCACCCGGCCGACGTCGAGCCCGTGGCGGGCAGCAGTTTCGATCAGCGCGGGGGCCAGGCCACCCCGCTCGACCAGATCCGGGTAGAGACGCACACCCAGTGCCGTCGACGCCTCGCTCATGACTGACTCCCACTTCCTTGTGACAGAGACCAGCAGCGCGCAGGTTACGGGAAAGTTTCCGGCACGCCTCGTCATCCTGTCCCGCGTGGACGGCCCACGGCAATAGGAAGGGTCGATTCGACCGCTATCGAGTAACCCTCGGCCGCGCCGAACTTCTTCGACGGGTCGACGTCGTCCACCGAGGAGGCATCGAGCGATGCCACGGCGACGACCGGCCTCGGCGCACCGCCGCTCACTGCTCAGCATCGGGCGGTAACGGACGGTCGTGATATTGGAAACAGTCTTGACAGAAAGACACCATATCGACATGCTTCGCTTAGAGAGCGCTCTCTATCCTGGTAAACCGCCTCCATCACCCCCAAGCTGAGGAGCCTCCCGTGTTCACAGCCCGGCCCAGCCTCCGCTTCCGTCCGCTCGTACTCCTGGCGGCCACCCTCGTCGCGACCGCGACGGCGCTCGTCGTCCCGGCGCACCCCGACCGGGCCGAGGCCGCCATCGGTCCCATCAGCTGGCAGGACGAGTTCAACTCCCCCGCCGGCACGCCCGTCGACCAGAACAAGTGGCGGTTCGACACCGGCGGTGGCGGCTGGGGCAACAACGAGCGGCAGTACTACACGAACAGCACCAGCAACGCCGTCCACGACGGTCAGGGCAACCTGGTCATCACCGCCCGCCGGGACAATCCCGCCAACTACCAGTGCCACTACGGGCGCTGCGAGTACACGTCGGCGCGGTTGCTGACGGCGGCCACCTTCACCCAGACGTACGGGCGGTTCGAGGCCCGGATCAAGATCCCGCGTGGTCAGGGCATCTGGCCGGCCTTCTGGATGCTCGGCACCGGCGGCGGGTGGCCCGACGCGGGCGAGATCGACATCATGGAGAACATCGGCCGGGAGCCCAACACCGTCTACGGCACCGTGCACGGGCCCGGCTACTCCGGAGGCGGCGGCATCACGGGCAGCCGCACCATCGGCGCGCCGCTCGCCGACACCTTCCACACGTACCGGGTGGACTGGGAGCCGAACGTCATCACCTGGTACGTCGACGGGGTGCAGTACCACCGGGTCGACCCCGCTCGGCTCGGCGGCAACCGCTGGGTGTTCGACCACCCCTTCTTCATGATCCTCAACGTGGCGGTCGGCGGTAACTGGCCCGGCTACCCCGACGGCTCGACCCAGTTCCCGCAGCAGATGCTCGTCGACTACGTCCGGGTGTCCAGCTACACCTCGGGTGGCGGGGGCGAGCCCACTCCCGGTACCAATCGGATCAGGGGTGCGCAGAGCGGTCGCTGCATCGACATCCCCGGCGCCAACCCGGTCGAGGGCGCAAAGCTCCAGATCTGGGACTGCAACACCACGGCGGCCCAGAGTTGGACCTTCGCGTCCGACGGGACCGTCCGCGCGATGGGCAAGTGCATGGACCCGGCCTGGGCCGGCACCGCCAACGGCACCGAGGTCAACCTGGTCAGTTGCAACGGCAACACCGCGCAACGCTTCACTCTCAACGGTGCCGGCGACCTGGTCAACCTCAATGCCAACAAGTGCGTCGACGTCCGGGAGGCCAACCCCAACAACGGTGGCAAGCTGCACCTGTGGGACTGCCTCGGCGCCGCCAACCAGAAGTGGTCCCGGATCTGATCAGCCGAGCACCAAGGCGTGGGCCGTCCGAGGAGAACTCGGGCGGCCCAGCGCCGTTGCAGCCTTCGCCACCTCCTCGAACCGGATTGACTCGATGGGCGTAGAGGCCAGGCTCATGACCACTATGTTCGGATTAGTCCTGAATCCGGCAGTCCGGGAGTGAGCCCATGTCGCACCACCTCGATACGCCCCTGGCCGCTCAGGGCGGCCAGTTGTACATCGACGACCTGTACGTCTTCAACGGTGACCGCGCCACGGTGTTCGTCATGGACGTCAACAGCTCGGTGACCAGGGCCGACATCAAGCGCGGCTTCCACGCCGAGGCGCGTTACGAGATCAAGATTCACATCAACGGCACCCCGATGGAGGACCTCACCTACCGGTTCGCCTTCGGCGAGCCGGACGGCGAAGCCCGGCAGACATTCCAGTTGTACGAGCTCACCGGCTCGGACGCCCGCGACGACGCCGCGATGGGCACCCCCATCGCCGAGGGGCGAACCGGTGAGGTGACGACCGGCGGCAACGTCCGGATCTGGGCCGGCCGGATCACCGACCCCTTCTTCGTCGACCTCGACGAACTCGCCACCATCAACGGCGCGGTCAAGAACGGTTCACGGGTGGACCGCTCGGCGTGGCGGGTCGACCAGGCCAAGAACAGCTTCGCCGGCACCACCGTCGAGTCGATCGTCCTCGAGGTGTCCCACGACGAGCCGCTGCTGCGCGACGGCACCGAGATCGGCGTGTGGTGCCGCACCATGCTGGCCACCGACGCGGGCGGGTGGCGGCAGATCAACCGCGCCGGCCACCCCATGATGTGGCCGATCTTCTGGCCGCACGACACCGACTTCTCCGACCCCGCCAACTTCCGGCACCCCGGCAACGACCTCACCGAGGGCGGAGAGGAGATCGCGAACGCGGTCGCCGGGGTGGTCGAGGCGAACGGCACCGCACCGGACCCGCAGGCGTACGGCTGGAGCGTCGCCCGGCAGCTCTACCCCGACCTGCTGTCGTACACGGTCGGCACGGCAGCGAACTTCGGCTTCGCGGTCCGCAACGGACGAACCCTGGCCGACAACGCGCCCGAGGTGATGTTCTCCCTGGTCCTCAACACCGGCACCACGTCCGGCCTCACCTCGGAGGTCACCAAGGCCGCGCGTTCCGCCACGTTCCCGTACGTGGTCGCGGCCTGAATCCGTTCGGAGGGCTCGGCGGCCGGTACGGCGCCGAGCCCTTGCCGTGCGCGCGCCCACCGCGACGACCCCGCACGTGCGGCGGGCCATGCTCGTGCGGGAACCCGGCCCCGCACGATCATCGAACGCCCACGGGTGACGCTCGTGCCATTCGAGCCCTTATGGGTGTTTTGCGTAGTTAGTCTCTTAAGTGCTTCCCAGCGCTCTTTAGGACAAAGGAGACTCGATGCGCAGAAAGATTCTCGCGGGCCTGGCCGGCGTCGCCGCCGTCGTCGCGCTCGCCGGACCGGCCGCCGCGGACACCACGGGCGACACGATCGTGACCCTCACCGTCGACGCCGCCGGTGGCCTGTCGATCACCGTGCCGGCGACGGCGAACATCGGACACGGTGTGGAGGGCTCCACGGTCACCGGCCAGCTCGGCCCGGTCACCGTGCTGGACCAGCGCGGGTCGCTCACCCCCAACTGGACCGCCAACGTCATCTCCACCGACTTCGTCACCGGCGGCGGCTCCTCCGGAGAGACGATCCCGAACATCAACGTTCTGTACTGGTCCGGCCCCGCCACGGCGACCGCCGGTGGCGGCACCTTCACACCGGGCCAGCCCACCGCGGCCCAGCAGGTGATCATCAACGTGCCCCGGACGGCGATGAGCCACACCGGGGGCACCGGCAACAACTTCGCCACCTGGAACCCCACCCTGGTGGTGAACATCCCCGTCGGCACCGTCCAGGGTGTCTACACCGGGACGGTGACACATTCGGTGTTCTGAGCCGCTCGGCCGGCTGGTGCTGCTGGCCTCGGTCGCCCTCGTGGCGCTCGGGGTTTCGGCGGCACCAGCCGTTGCCGTGCGGGAGCAGCGACAGGACCCGGCCGAGGAGGCCGCGATCAGCATCCGGATGCTGGACATTCCGGCCAGTCGGGTACAGGACCCGAGGGCTCAGGTCTACATCGTGGATCACCTCAAACCCGGCACGACGATCAACCGCCGCGTGGAGGTGCAGAACACCTCCGCCGAGACGCAGAAGATCGACTTCTATTCGGGCGGCGCGTCGGTGGAGAACAACGCCTTCACCGTGCCCGAGGGGCGCACAGGCAACGAACTGAGCGGGTGGATCCGGCTGAAGACCGCCACGATGCGGCTGGATCCGGGCGAGCGCCGACCGGTCGAGGTCGAACTCGCCGTGCCGAAGAAGGCGTCCAAGGGCGAGCGGTACGCCGCGATCTGGGCGCAGGTCACCAGCACGAAGGAGCGCACCGGCAACGTCACCCAGATCCACCGGGTGGGCATCCGGGTCTACCTCGACGTCGGTCCCGGTGGCGAGCCGCCAACGGACTTCCGGATCGAAGGGTTGGCCGCGGAGCCGGGCACCGGTGAGTTCCCGGTGGTCACCGCGAAGGTCACCAATACCGGCGAACGCGCGCTGGACATGACCGGCACCCTGTCGCTGACCAAGGCGGCGGTCCAGGCCGGCCCGTTCAAGGTGACCAACGGCGTGACGATCCTGCCCGGCCAGAGCGGTCAGGTCCGGATCGAGGTCAACCAGGCCCTGCCCGCCGGCACCTGGGACGTCCACGCGAAGCTCGCCAGCGGCACCGTGGAACGCACCGCGACCGGGAAGATCGTCCTACCCGTCGCGGCGCCGATGACCGTCGCGACGTCCAGCGGGCCGAGTTGGCTGGTCTACACGGTCGGTGGCATCGCCCTGCTGGTGCTGGTCACCCTTGGTGGCTGGTACCTCGTCCGCCGCCGCCAGGCCCAGTGGGCCTGACCACCCAACCCCCACCGCCCCACCTCATCTGCCCGGCCGTTCCCCCCGGAACGGCCGGGCAGCATCGTTCCGCGAGTCGATCATGAACTTGTGGTGCCCGACTTGAGAGCAACAAAACCGATTCTCCCCCCACCACAACTCCAAGATCGACGGGCGGGGGCGGGGCGGGGTGGGGCGGGGGCGGTGGAGCGGCGGGACGGGCAGGAGGCACGGCGGGACGGGCAGGGCGGGAGGCGCAGCGGGGCGGGGCAGGAGGCGGGGGCGGGGTAGGGGTAGGTAGGACGGGGCACTAGATGACGGAGTGCGTCACGACCGACACGTAGTCGCCGACCACCACCCCGGGCGGGAGGGTCACCAACAGCGTGGGGTTCCAGGTGGCGGAGTTCGGGCCGCCCGCCTGGCCGGACCATCCCGCGGCCACCTGCGGGGTGTTCAGCACCGCCCCGGGCTGCGGGACGAACGATCCGACCCCGGTGCTGGCGAGGGCGGGCCCCGAGGCGTACGTGATGTTGCTGTTGGGAATGGTCTCGCCTCCCGAGCCGGAGCCGGTGGTGAAGCTCGTGCTGGAGACGACGCTGACCCAGTTGCCGGAAAACGGGCCGCGGTCGTCGGTGACGGTCACCGGGCCGAGTCTTCCCGAGACGCCGGTGGTGCCCGAGGTGACGCTGCCGAGCGCCGAGATCGCCGGGACGCTGATGGAGAGTCCACCGAGCGGGGTGATGATCAGGTCGACCGGTCGGGTCGCGAACTGGTCGAACGAGTCGGTCACCCGGACGGTGAACGGGAACGTCCCGGACACCGTGGGCGTGCCGGAGAGCAGCCCGGTGACCGGGTCGAGGGTCAGCCCGGCGGGCAGGCTTCCGGCGCTGACCGACCACACGAACGGGCCGGTGCCGCCGGTCACCGTCAGCTGGTACTGGTACGGCTCGTACGCCTTGCCGGGTGGGGGCGGTGGGAAGGTCAGCGTCGGTGGCGCGTTGACGGTCACCGACCCGGAGGAAGCTGACTGTGGGCCGGTCCCGCCGGCGTTCGTCGCGGCCACCCGGAAGGTGTACGTGGCACCGGCGGTCAGCCCCGTGACGATCTGGGTCGTGGCGGTTCCGCCGAAGACCCGGGGTGTCTGCGCCACCGCGCCGAGGTACGGCGTCACCGTGTAACCGGTGATCGGGGACCCCCCGTTGGCCGGGGCGGTCCAGCTCACCCTGGCGGCGTTGGTGCCGGCGGTGGCCGAGATGTTCGTCGGCGCTGCCGGCACCGTGTACGGGACCACGGCGGCCGAGGGTGGGCTGGCCGCGCCGGTGCCGAACGCGTTCACCGCCGCCACCCGGAAGGAGTACGACGAGCCCGCGGTGAGCCCGGTCAGGGTGCGGCTGGTGGTGGAGGCGTCGAAGGTGAGGGTCGGTTGGGTGACGCCGTCCCGGATCGGGGTGATCAGGTAGCTGGTGATCGGGCTGCCGTTGTTGTCCGGCGCGGTCCAGCTCACTGTGGCGCTGGTGACGCCCGCGACCGCTGTGGGGGTGGTCGGTGTGCCCGGCGTGGAGGCGTAGACGAAGTTCGCCGATCCGGCGGAGCCCCGGGTGACGACGCTGACCGTGACCGTCGCCGGGCCGGACCGGGCGGGCATGGAGGAGATGGCGAGGGTGCCGTTGGGGTTCACTGTGAAACACCCGGCGGCCGGGCCGGCGGTGCACGGCACCAGCAGCACGGACGTGCCGGCCTGCTGTTCGGCCGCCGTACCGATGGTGATCGCGGTGGCGCCGGTGAGGTTGCTGCCGCCCACGGTGACCGGGATGCCTCCGGAGACGGAGCTCTGGGCCGGGGTGACGGTGATGCCGCTGGGCGCGGTGGCCGGCGCGACCGGTGTGGTGCCGGTGGCGAGGCCCGGGTTGGCGTCGATCGACGACGAGGTCGCCACTGTCGTGGTCTGGATCTGCGTCGGTGTGACACCGGCGCCGGTGACTGTCGCGACGACGGTGATGGGTGGCAGGGACGTGCCGCCGGCGAACGGGCCGTTGCTGTTGGTGCAGGTGACGGTCTGTCCGGATGGTGCGGCGCAGACCCAGCCGGAGCCGTACGCGGCGCGGGGGACGACACCGGCGGGGACGGTCTGGGTGACCGAGATGGGCGACGTCTCGGTGGCGCCGGCGTCGACCCCGGCGGTGATCGAGTAGGTGACCGGGTCACCGGGCTGCGGGGAGGCGCCGACGGAGCTGGTCTGTGACACGTTCAGGTCCGGCACCGGGTTGAAGCTGACTGCCCGAGCGTTGTCGACCTCGTGGAAGTCGGTGACCGAGCCGGTCGAGCCCACCCAGCCGAAGGCGAGTTGCCGTGGGTAACCGCTGGCGTTGAGCCAGGTCGGCGAGGGGTACAGGCTGGGCGACACGACCGGCAGGCTGCCCGCCAGGGTCCGCGCCGACCCGCCTACCGGGGTGAACCTGACCCGGTACTCCCCGGCCGGCACGCTAATGCCGGTGTCGGTGGTGAACGGCGATGAGGTGGTGTTGGCGACCACCTCGACCGGCACCACGGACGCGGCCCGGGTGACGGCCCGCAACGCCAGTGCCGCCGACGAGGTGGTGGTGGCGGTGCTGTTGATCGCGCAGTAGCCGACCCCGTTGCGGCCCGGCCCTCGGATCACGACCTGCCCGGGGACCCGCCCGTTGGTGGTCGAGATGTACGGCGGGTTGGTGCAGCCGGTGCCCTGGTAGGTGCTGTTGCTGAAGTTGCCGTAGACGTCCAGCCCGACGCCGAGGTAGCCATTGGAGAGGCCAACCGATGCGCCGTTGAACGCTGCCGAGTAGCCGAGCGAGCCGCCCGGCTGACCGAGGGTGGACGGGGGCCTCGGGTTGGCCGGGTCGACGGCGGCCAGCACGAAGGCGATGCCATCCGCACCGGTGCTGATGCCGCCGTACTGGTAGGTGTTGAAGGTGACGTGCAGACCCTGCGAGGTGGGCACGCCGACCGCCCCGAACACCCCGCCCTCCCGGTTCAGGGTGGCGGGGGTGAGGCGCAGTTTGCCCGAGCCCTGCGGGTCGGTGGACGTGGTGCAGCTCAGCAGCGGCCCGATCGTCGAGTTGCCCGCTGCGCTGAGGCAGGCGGCGTTGGTCGCGAGCGCGACGGGCACACCTGGCACCGACACGGCGCCGAGGCCGTTCGCGGTGTTGTTGTGGAAGGGTTGGTCGAACAGGACGGAACCGGCAGCCGACGCCGGAAGGGGCGCGACCGCGAGAACGCCCACGGTCACGGCTGCCACCAGCGTGGCGATGCTGCTCGGACGACGCCGGCCCCGAAACGACATGTCCACTCCCAGCTTTCACTCCAGTACCGGGATGGACTATATCCCCCAAAAACACCCATATTTCTCGTACGGGGATAAAGCTGGCACGGCACCCGACCCCCGAAAGCGCACCGACCCCCTCGGCAGGGCCGAGGGGGTCGGTGCGCCGGGGCTGGGAGCTGTCAGCCCTCGATGTCGCGGGGGTCACGGCTGCGGGGGTAGGTGTTCTTCTCCCCGATCGTGCCGTCCTGCTTCTTGATCACGTGTTCGACGCCGCGGTCGGCCGCCATCTCGCGACCCTGGGCCTGCGCGTCGGCCTTCACGTCATGCGTGCTGGTGGCCCGCTCGTGGCCCTCCGGCTTGTTCTTCCACTGCCCGTCCTCGTGGTACGTGTCGACGTCACCCTTGACCATGGCCGGCTCCTCCCTGCGTCAGAACTGTCTGCCGAAACAGTGCCCCGAGACGTGCGGGGCAAACCGGATTCCTCAGGAGACGGTCGGGCAGTTGTTGCTCACCCGCCGGAGGATCTGTTCGCGTTCGTCGGTGGTGATGCCCGACGGCGCGCCGTCGAAATGGGTCTCGACCTTCTCCCAACCGCGGCGCTGCTCGTAGTGCAGGTGCGGGGCACCGGAGTTACCGGTGCTGCCGAGCCGCCCGATCTGATCACCCTGGGCCACCTTCTGACCGACGCTGACCAGTGGCGGTTCGAGCATGTGCAGGTACTGCGTCTCCCACTTACCGCCGTGGTCGATCTTGACCCAGTAGCCGCCGCCGCGCCCCCGCGGGCCCTCCGGGTTCTCCGGGTTGCGGCCGCCCAACGAGCCGTTGATGCCCGCCACGGTGACAGTGCCGGCGTACGAGGCGAGCACCGGCCGCCCCCACGTCTCGCCCTCGACCGGGAAGAAGTCGACGTCGTAGTCGTCGTGACCGGGGTAGGTGCTGAGCTGCCACGTCTCGCCGCAGGTCACCGGCATCTGGAAGAGCGGGCGCGGACCGGCCGGCCGCAGCATCGGCACCGCGACCACCGCGACACCCACGAGGGCCGCCACCGCGACGAGTGCGAGCAGGATGCGGATGGCACGGCTTCGAGGGCGGCGGTGGGAGCGGGATCTGGTGGGGCGACCGGTCGTCACCGGCCCGAGCATGGCAGATCCGGGCAACCGCCCGGCGCCGAGGTGGCACCCCATCAGCGTGACATTGCAGTCGAATCGCAAACGAGATACCGTCGGATGCAATGCAGTTGTATTGCAACGAGAGTGGGCTCCCATGCACGTGATCGCACTGTCGGAGGTGACCGCCGCCATGACCGCCCTGGTCGGTGGCAAGGCGGCCGGGCTGGGCGAGCTGATCCGGCACGGCGAGCAGGTGCCCGACGGCTTCTGCGTCACGACCGAGGCACACCGGCTCGGCGTCGTCCCCACCGCCGAGGTCGTCGCCGCGTACCAGCGGCTCGGCGCGGGCGCGGTGGCGGTGCGCTCCAGCGCGACCGCCGAGGACCTCCCGGACGCGAGCTTCGCCGGGCAGCAGGACACCGTCCTCGACGTCACCGGCACCGACGAGCTGATCGCCGCCATCGAGAAGTGCTGGGCGTCGCTGCACGGCGACCGGGCGACCGCCTACCGCGACGCCCACGGCATCGATCACCAGACGGTACGGATGGCCGTCGTCGTGCAGCGCATGGTCACACCCACCGTGGCCGGAGTGCTGTTCACCGCGAACCCGCTGACCGGGCGTCGTGACGAGATGGCCGTCGACGCCGCTGCCGGCCTCGGCACCACAGTCGTGGACGGTGCCGCGGCCGTCGACCACTACATTCTCGACGACGTCACGCGCGCAGAGGCCGGCTGCCTGACGTCCCCGCAACTGGCCCGCCTCCGCGCCAGCGGCGAGCGGTTGCAGGCCCACTTCGGCTGCCCACAGGATGTCGAGTGGGCGATCGACGGGGAGGACGTGCTGTGGCTCCTCCAGTCCCGGCCGATCACCAGCCTGTTCCCCGCCCCACCGCCCAGCGAGAAGCCCCTCCCCCGCGTCTACCTGGAGTTCGGGCACGTCCAGGGGATGCTGCAACCGGTCACGCCGATGGGCATGTCGACCCTGCGCAGGCAGATCGCCGCAATGCTCGCCGCGCTCGGGGTACGGGTCGAGATCGTCGACATCGGCGGTCGCCTCTACGGCGACCTGACCGACCTCGCCCGCGACCCGTCGTCCCGCAAGCGGCTGGTGAAGCTCCTCGCTGTCGACTTCGGGCCGCGCGCCCAGGCGGTGATGCGGCACGTGCTGGCGGATCCCCGGTTCGCCCCGACCAGCGGCGGCACCCGGCGCGCTGGGGCATCGGGAGCCGCGTCACTGCGGACGGCCCGTCGCGCGGTGGCGGGGATCCTGCGGGCGCTGGCCCGCCCCGAGGCCGCGCGGACCCGGATGTTCGAGGCGATCGAGCAGCTGAGGGTGGCCTCAGCCGCCCCCGCCGACCTGCGTACCACCGGCGACCGGCTGCGCTTCGTGCAGGCGCAGGACACCGACGCCGACGACACCGCCGACGCGATCATGTGGCCGATCGTCGCCGGGATGCTCGCCGCCGCCCTGCCGACCGCGCTGCTCAAGGGCGTCGCCGGCCCGGACGAGATCCACACCGTGCTCGGCGGCATGCCGCACAACGTCACCATCGAGATGGACCTGGCCCTGTGGCGGCTCGCCCAGGGCGTGGGCGAGCACCGCCGGCTTCTCCTCGACACCCCGCCGGCCGAGTTGGCCGCACGCCACCTGCACGGGACGTTGCCCGACATCGGCATGGCGGCGTTCCTGGACGTCTACGGGCACCGGGGCGTCGCCGAAGTCGACCTCGGGGTGCCGCGTTGGGCGGAGGACCCCACGCCGGTCTTCGCCGCGGTCGCCAACTACCTGCGGGTGACCGATCCGCAACAGGCTCCCGACCAGCGCTTCCAGCGGGCCGCCTCAGCGGCGGAGACGGCGCTGGAGGAGTTGGTCACCCGAGCTCGCCGTAGCCGGCCGGTGCGGGGCAGGATGGCCGGTTTCCTGTTGCGCCGGGCGCGGTCGTTGGCCGGCTTGCGCGAGGCCGGCAAGTTCGCCGGGCTGTACCCGCTGCGCGAGACCCGTCGCCAACTGCTGCTCATCGGCGCCGACCTGCACGCTCGCGCGATGCTGGACCAGCCCGACGACATCATGTTCCTGACCCTCGACGAGGTGCACATCGCCGTACACCAGGGTGTGGATCTGCGCGGCACCGTGACCGCCCGGCGGGCCGTGCACCGCCGGGAGCTGCGGCGTCGGACCGTGCCGGTGGCGCTGCTCTCCGACGGTACGGACGTCGAGACCGTCCTGCCGGCGGCATCGACCGGCGACGGGATGCTCGCCGGAGTGGGCGCGTCGGCGGGCCGGGTGACCGGCCCCGCCCGGGTCGTGCACGATCCGGGCACCGCCCACGTCGAGCCCGGCGAGGTGCTGGTGGCCGCGACCACGGACCCCGGCTGGACCCCGCTGTTCCTCACCGCGGCGGCGCTGGTCACCGAGACCGGCGCGATCATGGCGCACGGCCCGACGGTGGCCCGTGAGTACGGCATTCCCGCCGTCATCTGCGTGCCGGACGCCACCCGGACCATCATCACCGGGCAGCTCGTCACGGTGGACGGCGGCGCCGGAACGGTCACGCCGCACAAACCGTCGGCCCCCGAGCGAGAAGGACGACCATGACCGACACGAAGACCCCGACCAGGGCGCGGGTGGGCCCGCTGCTGCGTCGGGCCGCCGAGGCCGAGGCCGCGACGTGGCGCAGCCTCTATGTGTGGGCACGGCGTCGTCCACTGCCGCTGGGGCCCGGCGACGAGCCGTTCGGCTACCTCGGCGTGGTCAAGCCGATCCTGGGCATCTTCATCGGCCTGTCGGTCGTGGAGATCCCGATCTTCGACGTGGTGGTCACCCACGTGGTGCCGTGGCGGCCCGCCCGCTGGATCGTGCTGGGCCTCGGCATCTGGGGGTTGCTCTGGATGATCGGCCTGTTCGCCAGCATGACGATCCACCCCCACGTCGTGGGCGATCGGGGCCTGCGGGTGCGGCTCAGCTCGGGCATCGACATCTGGATCCCGTGGACGGACGTCGAGGCGCTGCGCAAGCGCTACCGCTCGCTGCCGTCGAGCAGATCGGTGCAGGTCGAGCAGGAGGGCGACCGGCGGGTGGTGTCCATCTCGGTCGGCAGCCAGACCAGCATCGACGTCCTACTGCGCCGGCCGCTGACCTTCGACCTGCCGAGAGCCGGGTCCACGCCGGTGCACGAGCTGCGGCTGTACGCCGACGACCCGGACGGCCTGCTCCGCAGCGCGCGGGGCACTCCGGTGAGCCAGACCGTCAGCCGGTGACCACCCGCGCTGGCGGAGTCTCCGGGCCACCCACTGTGAAACGATCGAGGCCATGCCCAAGAAGGTCGATCACCAGGTGCGACGCACCCTCATCGCGGACGCGCTGATGCGGGTCGCCGCGGATCAGGGCCTGGAGGCCGTCAGCCTTCGACACGTGGCCGCCGAGGCCGGGGTGTCGGCGGGAATGGTCCAGCACTACTTTCGGACCAAGGACGAGATGATGGCCTTCGCGTTGAGTGTGGTGCGGGAGCGCAGCCAGAGCCGGGTCACCGAGGCGGTGGCACGGCTGGGCGAGACCCCGCCACCTCGACTGCTGCTGCGTACGATGCTCGCCGCGCTGCTGCCACTCGACGACGGCACCCGCGACAACGGGCGGGTCGCGCTCGCGTTCCTCGCCTACACGGCGGTGCGACCGTCAACCGCGCCCCGCCTGCACGAGGACACCGCGCAGTTCACCGGGTTCATCGCCAGCGTCCTGCCCGACCGGCACGGCGTCGCCGCCGCCTCCGGCCTGTTGGCGCTGATGGAAGGGCTCGGCGTCTACCTGCTGGGCGGGCAGTACACCGCCGAACAGGCGCTGGGGGCACTGGACGCCCACCTCGACCTGCTCTTCGGCTGATCCCGCCGTGACTGGCCGGAGGTTCCCAGCGGGGCCCACTGCCGAAGTCGCGGTATGCCCATGTACCGGGGACACCGCGACTTCGGCGGTCGGAGCCCGCCCGACTCAGTGCGCCGTGACGCCCGCCCGCGCCTTCAGCCGGCGCAACTCGTCGGCGGACATCAGCCAGGTGGAGTTCGTCGTACCCAGGCCGAGAAGCACCTGGTCGAAGGTGTTGCCGTCGTTGTCGTCGGTGTAGCAGACGCTCACCTCGCCCCACGGCGACGCGGCGACGGCGACGTGCTCCTGGCGACCCGTCGTGGTCTGGCTCAGCGCCTGCGCCGCCAGCCGGCCGGTGGACGTGCCGTCCGGGTTGAGGCCACGTGCCCAGACGTCCGGGTTGACGCCGGACACCGTCCAGCCCACCACCACGTTGTCCTGATCGTCGATGCCGACCCCCGGAGCGATGGCACCGGTTGCGGTGGAGACCGGAACCTCGTCGTGCCGGGCCGCGCCCGCGGCGGTGAACGATCGGGCCCAGACACCCCGGGTGCCGGTGTGGTCGGATTCCCACCCGACGGTGAAGTCACCGGCGAAGTTCGCCGCCACCGAGGCCCGCTGCTGCTGCCCGCCGCTCTGCGCGTTGGCCGTGCGCCGCGACAGCGCCACGGCACCGTTGGACCGGGCCAGCCGGATCAGCCCGATGTTGTACGAGCCGTTGGCGTCGGCGTCCTCGTCCCAGACCACCAGCGCCTCGCCGGAGGCGGACACCGCAACGTCGGGACGGTGGTGCGAGCCCGTCGTCTGCGAGGCGGTCACCTCGTACGCCTTGGTGGTGGCGGCGGTGAAGCCGGCGGCCTTGACGGTGGCGGGGGCGGTGCCCTGCACGTCCTCCCAGACCACGGTGAAGCCGACGGCGGCGGCGTTGGTGGGCGCGCCGTCCGGGTCGACCGAGACCTTCGGCCAGATCTGCTGCCCGGCGTCGCTGGCGTTGACCTGCCCCGAGCCGAGCACCGCGCCGGCGGGCGACACCACCCGGTACTGGATGTTGTAGACGCCGTTGCCGTCGCCGTCGGCGGCCCACACCACCACGGCGTTGCCCCGGTCGTCGAGCCCGACGTCGGGGCTGAGGTGCCGCCAGGCGGCCCCGCTGGTTCCCCCGCCGGAGAGCTTCAGCTCGTACGCGGGTGTGCCGTCGCGGAACAGCCGCAGGTAGATCTCGCTGTGGGTGTCGTCCTCCGGTGCGGTGCTGTCCCGGTCGTCCTCCCAGACCACGGCGACGTGGCCGTTGCGGTTCATGGCGATGGAGGGCCGGTCCTGGTCGCCGGTGGCGACGCTGTTCGCGGTGGTCCAGGTGACCGCCTCGGCGGTCATGGCGGTCGGGCCGGGAACCACGTTCGGGATCAGCAGGGACGCGGTGAGCAGTGCGGTGATCGCGGTCATGGTGGCTGTCTCCCTTACCCGGCCTGCAGGCCGGGCTGGCCGTCGAGGATGACGAACGAGCGCACGGTCGACGCCGCCGCGCCGTGCTCGGTCACTGTGTTCACCGCGCGGAAGTCCGCGCGGACCTGGCTGCGGGTGATGGTGGTACGGACGTAGCCGCGCCGGTCCGAGTAGAACTTCAGGTGCGGGTTGGCCGCCGCGTTCGGGACGGTGGTGCTGCCGCTGCCGTTGCCGGTCGAGCTGATCGAGGTGCAGACCAGCTCGGTGCCGACCGTGGCCGAGTTGGGGTTGACGTAGTCGGCCTTGAGATCGTTGGCCCACGAGCGGTGCACGTCGCCGGTGAGCACCAGCGGGTTGCGCACCCCACGCTGCTGCCAACCGCCCTGGATGCGGCTGCGCGAGGCCCGGTAGCCGTCCCACGCGTCCATGCTCGCCGCCCCGTTCGCGTCGAGCTGCTGGGCGAAGAAGACCTGCTGGCCGAGGATGTCCCAGGTGCCGTAGCGCTGGGCCAGCCCGTCGAGCAGCCAGGCCTCCTGGGTGGCGCCGGTCAGTGACCGGGAGGCCAGGTCGGCGTCGGCGCAGACCTTCCAGCCGTCGCCACAGGCCTGGTCGTCGCGGAACTGTCGGGTGTCGAGCATGTGGAAGGTGGCGAGTTGCCCCCACCGGACCCGCCGGTACAGCGGGATGCTGTTGCCGCTGGCGGCGGACGCCGGCCGCAGCGGCATGTTCTCGTAGTAGGCCCGGTACGCGGCGGCGCGCCGGGCGGTCCACTGGGCGGCGGTCAGCGTGGGGCTGCTGTCGTTGCGGACCATGTTGGCGTAGTTGTTCTCCACCTCGTGGTCGTCCGGCACCACCAGCCAGGGCGCCGCCGCGTGGGCCGCCTGCAGGTCCGGGTCGGACTTGTAGAGCGCGTACCGGCGGCGGTAGTCCGCCAACGACACGATCTCGGCACCGACGTGCTGGCGCACCGTGGAGCTGCCGACGCCGCCCTCGTAGATGTAGTCGCCGAGGTGCAGGATCAGACCGGGGTTGTCCTCGGCCATCCGCCGGTACGCGGTGTAGTAGCCGGCCTCGTAGTGGGCACAGGAGGCGAAGGCCATCACCAGATCGCGACCGAAGGCGCTGGGCGCCGGGGCGGTCCGGGTCCGCCCGACCGGCGAGATCTGCCCCTGGGCCCGGAACCGGTAGAAGTAGTCGGAGTCGGCGGCCAGGCCGCCCGCGATGGCGTGCACGGAGTGCGCGTCGGCGTAGCGGGCGACCACCGAGCCGGAGGCGACCAGCGAGGTGAACCGGTCGGTGGTGGACACCTGCCACTCCACGGTCACGTCGGCGTTGGCCATGCCGCCCTGCCCGTCGGCGTTGAGCGGGGAGGGTGCCAACCGGGTCCAGAGGACCACGCTGTCGGGCGCCGGGTCACCGGACGCCACACCGAGTTTAAAGGGGTACGGCACCGCTGCACGGGCACCCTGGAGAGGTGTCACAGCGGCTCCGGCGGTCACGAGTCCACCAAGGACGAAGATGCGACGGCTCAGCCTTGTCATGGTCAACAGCCTCGGGAACGTCGATGAACGGCGATGGCTGCGCGGCGGAATCCGACATGACGGAATGCTGTCCGCGCCAAGGCGTTCAGGTGTCCGGGCCGCCGGGCCCGGGACGACCCGTCAGGTCAACGGCGACGGCGACTCGGCACCGGGGATCACCAGCGCCGGCGCACCGGACCCGTCCGCCGGGACGCTCCACACGTCGGGCTGGCCGTCGTCGCGGCGCAGCGTGTAGGCGAGCTTTCCGCTGTCCAGCCAGGCGGCCTGGTCGTCGACGCTGCGGATCTCGGCGGTCGCGGTGACCCGCATGCTCGCCAGGTCCAGGACCGACAGCCGCCAGCCCTTCGCCGGGTCGGCGTCGACCGCCTCCTTGAACGCGAGCCGGGTGCCGTCCGGTGACAGCGACGGGCACTCGACGTTCTCCTTCAGCGTCTCGACCCTACGGGCGGCGAGGTCACCCCGGACGAGGTAGCGCTTGCCCCCGGTCGACATGGTCGCGTAGAAGCGGTTGTCGTCGGCCGTGAAGGTGACACCCCAGTAGTTGACGTCCGGGTTGCGGTAGGCCCGACCGTCCCGGGTGATCGCGAACTCCTCGAGCGACGACACAGTGGCACCGGTGCGGCTGTCGAGGATCCCGGTGCGGGTGGAGAAACCACCTGAGGTGTACGAGTCGCCGCCGACAAAGGTGGTCCAGGAGACCATCCGGCCGGACGCCGAGACCCGGGCCCGGTTCGGCAGACCCGGCACGCTCACCGCCCGGGTCTGGCGCAGCGTCGCGTCGAGCACGACGACCTGGTATGACCAGGCGGTCTCCGGCTTCAGGCAGACCCCGGTGCCGGCTGCGGCGTACACCCGGAGGCATTCCAGGCCGGCGACGGTGCGCGGCCCGGCGGGGTCGGTCGCGGCCACCGTGGAGACGTGCCGGTCGGTGATCGCCAGCAGGCGCGGCCCGGGTGTCAGGGTGACCGCCTGCTCCCCGCTGGCTGCCGGCGGCGGCGGGGCCGTCTCCGCCGCCGTCGCGGCGTAGCCGGCCGCCACCGCGCCCAGCAGCACGGCCGAGGCGACCACCACACCGAGCTTCGCTCGGGTCGACATCGCGGTCATCGGGACACCTTCCGGGTGGTGAGTCGGGACGGGGAGGCCAGCAGGAGCAGCGTGCCGAGCAGGACGCCGGCGACGGCCACGGCCGCCGCGCGGATCGCGTTCTCCGGCCCCCACGCCTGCCAGGCCAGGCCGAACAGCACGGAGGAGACGAGGTAGGCGAGGGCCTGCCCGGTCTGCACCAACGCGATTCCGGTGGTCCGCAGCCGCGCCGGCAACACCGGACCGGCGAGCGCGATGAGGACGCCGTCGGTGGCCGCGTAGAAGGCGCCGTACAGGGTCAGCGCGAGGGCGATCAGCGGCCACCCGTCGACCGGGCCGGCCAGCAGCAGGTACGTCGCGCCGAGGGCGGTGTAGCCGCCGATCACCACAGGCAGACGACCGATCCGGTCGGCGAGCACGCCGAGCGGAGCAGCGAGCAGCAGGTACGCCAGGCTGGTTCCCACCGCGAGCAGCGGGAACCAGCGCAGGCCGAGGTCCATTCGGCGTTGCAGCAGCAGGTAGACGAAGCCGTCGCCGATGGTGGCCAGCCCGAGCATCGCGGCGGCCAGCACCAGCCGCCGGGCCGGTCCGCCGCGCAGCAGCCCGAACGCCTCGCGGACGGAGACCTTCGCCTCGTTGGTCTCGTCCGCCGCCCCGCCGTTCACCACCTCGCCGTTCACCACCTCGCCGTTCACCACCTCGCCGGGTGGCTGCTCCCGGACGAAGAGCACGAGCACCACCACGGCCAGAGCGGCGATGCAGAAGCTGGTGACGAACACCGCGTCGTACGACTGCCCGACGACCAGCAGGACCGCGAACGCGGCGAGTGGCCCGAGGAACGCGCCGACGCTGTCCATCGCCCGGTGCACCCCGAACGCGCGACCCAGCGCCTCCGGTGGCGTGGAGAGGGTGATCAGCGCGTCCCGCGGCGCGCTGCGCACCCCCTTGCCGATCCGGTCGACGGCGATGACGGCGCCGATCGCCGGGATCGACCGACCGGCCAGCAGCAGGCCGAGCTTCGCGACCGCCGAGAGCGCGTACCCGATGCCGGCGATCAGCTTGCGCCGCCGGAACCGGTCGGCGGCGAAACCACCGACGACCCGCAGCAGCGCGGTGGCGCCGGTGTGGACGCCGTCCAGCACGCCGAAGGCCACCGGGCTGAGATGCAGGCCCAGCACCAGATAGAGCGGCAGGACCGCGGCCACCATCTCGGCCGACACGTCGGTGATCAGACTGACCGTGCCGAGCGCGACGACGTTGCCGCTGACCATCGTGAACCGGCGGCGGCGGGGGCCCGATCCGGGTTCGTCGGCGACCGGTCGGGAGACGGTCGACAGGTACACGAGCATCTCCTCGGGTCGGTAGCTGACGGTCAGCCATCGTTGCGACTGAGGGCAGGGGCGGCAAGGCTCCGCCGGGGAGCGCCAGGCGTGCGGCGGATGAACATCCGACAAACATCGAGATGTTTAACTGGCTGAGCGTACTGTTCATTCGACTGTGGTCCGCCGGTCCGTCGTCTCTCCTACATTCCTTGCGCTCTTCCCACGAGGTAAGGAGTCCTGCATGGACATTCGATTCCCCCGTCCGTCGGTGACGCTGGGGGTGGTCACGGTGATCGTCGCCGCGACCGCCGCCGTCGTCGTGACCGGCGCCGGCGAGGCGTCGGCGGCGAGCGTGACCTTCACGCCCGTCGCCGACACCTACGTCCAGAGCGACACGGCGGCCACCAACTACGGCACGTCCACCCAGGTCGTGGTCGACAATTCGCCGGTGCGGCGCTCGTTCCTGCGCTTCACGGTGAGCGGTGTCAGCGGCACGGTGACCAGCGCCAGGCTGCGGCTGCGCACGATCAGCGGCAACAGCGGCAGCGACGCCGGTGGCACGTTCCGCCGGATGTCCAACACGACCTGGTCGGAGACCGGCACCACCTGGAACAACCAGCCGGCCATCGACGGGGCCACGCTCGGCACGATCGGCGCGGTCAGCGGCAACAGCTGGTACGAGGTCGACGTCACCGCCGCTGTCACCGGCAACGGCACGTACAGCTTCGGTGCCACCTCGACCAGCGGTGACGGCGCCTACTACGACACCCGCGAGAGTGGCGCCGACGCTCCGCAACTCGTGGTCACCACCGGCAGCACCACGCCGCCCCCGTCGGGCGACCCGGTCTTCGTCGGCGCCGGCGACATCGCCGACTCGGGCTCCGGCGACAGCGCCACCGCGACGCTGCTCGACAGCATCCCGGGAACGGTCTTCACCACCGGCGACAACGTCTACGACAGTGGGACGGCGTCGCAGTTCACCAACTACTACGAGCCCACCTGGGGTCGGCACAAGTCGCGCACCCGCCCGTCGCCGGGCAACCACGACTACAACACGTCGGGCGCGAGCGGCTACTACACCTACTTCGGTACGTCGGCCGGCCCGAGCGGTCGCGGGTACTACTCGTTCGACCTCGGCAACTGGCACGTCGTGTCGCTGAACTCGAACATCAGCATGTCGGCCGGCTCGACGCAGGAGCAGTGGCTGCGCGCGGACCTGGCCGCCAGCAGCAAGCCGTGCACGATCGCGTACTGGCACCACCCGCTCTTCACGTCCAGCTCCAACCACGCGCCGTCGACGTCGACGCGCCCGCTGTACCAGGCTCTCTACGACTACAACGCCGACGTCGTGGTCTGGGGGCACAACCACGTGTACGAGCGGTTCGCCCCGATGAACCCGGCCGGTGTCGCCGACTCCAGCCGAGGTCTACGCAGCTTCGTCGCCGGGATGGGCGGTGCCGGACACTACGGCTTCGGCACCATCCAGCCCAACAGCGAGGCGCGTAACAGCTCGGCGTGGGGCCTACTGAAGTTCACCCTGCACTCCAACAGCTACGACTGGCAGTTCGTACCGGTAGCCGGCCAGACCTACACCGACACCGGCACCACCACCTGCCACTAACCCCACCCCCACCCACCCCACCCCACCCCACCCCACCTCGTCGATCTTGCACTTGCTGTCCCGGCTTATGCCGCATAAGCCGCAGATCGTCGACAGCAAGTGCAAGATCGCGGAGTTGGTGGGAACGCCGAAGGGCCCCTGACCGTGTCGCGGTCAGGGGCCCTTCCGGGTTTTGCGCGGGGGTCAGCGGGCGGTGCCGGCGCGACGCTTGTTGTAGACGTCGAAGGCGACCGCGACGAGCAGAACCAGACCCTTCACCACCGACTGGGTCGACTGGTCGATGCCCATCAGCTGCATGCCGTTGCTCATCACCGCCATGATCAGACCACCGACCATCGCGCCCACCACGGTGCCCACGCCACCGGTGACCGCCGCACCGCCGATGAAGGCAGCGGCGATCGCGTCCAGCTCGAACATGTTGCCGGCGGCAGGCTGGGCGCCGTTGGACCGCGACGAGTAGATGACGCCGGCCACCGCCGCCAGGAAGCCCATGTTGACGAACATCCAGAAGTTGACGGTGCGGACCTTCACCCCGGAGAGCGCCGCCGCCGACAGATTGCCGCCGATCGCGTAGACCTGCCGACCGAAGACGGTACGCCGGGTGAGCAGGCCGTAGACCAGCACCAGAACCGCCAGGATGATCAGCACGATCGGCAGCCCTCGGGCGTGCGCCAGCTGCCAGGCGAAGTACATGAGGACCGCGCCGACCAGCACGACCCGGGCGACGAAGAGCGGGAACGACTCGACGGGCTGCTGGTAGCGGATACGCGCCACGCGGGTGCGGAAGCCGCTGACCGCGTACCCGGCCACGGCGATGGCGCCGATCAGCAACGTGAAGGCGTCGAAGCCCTGCCCACCGAGCAGGCCGTTGAGGAAGCCCGCCGCGACCTGCTGGTACTCGGACGGGAACGGCGACAGCGAGATGTTGTCGAGCACCCGCAGCGTCAGACCCCGGAACAGCAACATGCCGGCCAGGGTCACGATGAAGGCCGGGATGCCGGCGTACGCCACCCAGAAGCCGTGCCACGCGCCGACCGCGACGCCGACGACCAGCGCGGCCACGACGCCGATCCACCACGGGTGACCCTGCTGGATCACCAGGACGGCGGAGACCGCTCCGGTGAGTGCGACGACCGACCCGACCGACAGGTCGATGTGCCCACCGATGATCAGGATGACCATCCCGATCGCGAGGACCAGGATGTACGAGTACTGGAGGACGATGTTGGTGATGTTGCCGGGGCTCAGCAACACCCCGTCGGTCAGGACCGCGAAGAGCGCGACGATGACGACCAGGGCGACGTAGATACCGCTCTGCCGCAGGTTGTTCAACACCAGCGCCCGCAGGTCGCTCGTCCCGCTGTGCAGGGCCGCGCCGGGCGCGCTGTCCGGGGGCGTGGGGCGCTCCGTCGAAGGGGTCTTGATGCTGGTCATCCGACGAGCTCCTTGTCCTTGGTCATCAGCTCCATGAGGCTCTCCTGAGTCGCCTCGGCCACCGGCATCTCGCCGGTGATCCGGCCGGCGGCGAGGGTGTAGATGCGGTCGCACATTCCGAGCAGCTCCGGCAGCTCGGAGGAGATGACGATCACCGCCTTACCGGCGGCCACCAGCCGGTTGATGATCGTGTAGATCTCGTACTTGGCGCCGACGTCGATACCGCGGGTGGGCTCGTCGAGGATCAGCACGTCCGGGTCGGTGAACAGCCACTTCGACAGCACGACCTTCTGCTGGTTGCCGCCGGAGAGCTTGCCGACCACCGCCATGACGCTCGGCGTGCGGATGTTCATCTCCTTGCGGCTCGTCTCGGCAACCTTGATCTCCTCGTTGCCGTTCACCCAGCCCAGGCGGGACAGCCGGCCCAGCGCGGCGGCGGACACGTTGCGCCGCACGTCGTCGATGAGGTTGAGCCCGTAGTGCTTGCGGTCCTCCGTGACGTAGGCGATGCCGTTGTCGATCGCCTCGGCGACGGAGCGCGCCTGCACCTCCCGCCCGTGGACGAAGAGTCGGCCCTGGATGTCGCGCCCGTAGGACCGACCGAACACGCTCATGGCCAGCTCGGTCCGGCCGGCGCCCATGAGGCCCGCGATGCCGACGACCTCGCCGGCGCGTACGGACAGCCCGACGCCCTCGACGACCATCCGGTCCTGGACCGGGTGCCGCACGGTCCAGTCCTCGATGCGCAGGACCTCGTCACCCGGCGACGACTCCCGGTCGGGGTAGAAGCTGTCCAGGTCGCGCCCGACCATGCCGCGGATGATCCGCTGCTGGGTCACCTCGTCCGACTTCATGTCGAGGGTTTCCACGGCGCGCCCGTCACGGATGACGGTGGTCGAGTCGGCGATGGCGGTGATCTCGTTGAGCTTGTGCGAGATCATGATGCAGGTGATGCCCTGCTCCTTGAGCGCCCGCAGCAGGTCGAGCAGGTGCGCCGAGTCGATGTCGTTGAGCGCGGCCGTCGGCTCGTCCAGGATGAGCAGGCGCACCTTCTTCGACAGCGCCTTGGCGATCTCCACCAGCTGCTGCTTGCCGACACCGAGCTGGATGACCGGGGTGACGGGGTTCTCGTGCAGCCCGACGGACGCCAGCAGCTTCGCCGCTTCGGCGTTGGCGAAGTTCCAGTCGATGAGGCCGCTGCGGCCGCGCCGTTCGTTGCCGAGGAAGATGTTCTCCGCGATCGACAGGTACGGCACCAGAGCGAGCTCCTGGTGGATGATGACGATGCCGTTGGCCTCGCTGTCGCGGATGCCGCGGAACTGCATCGGCTTGCCGTCGAAGAGGATCTCGCCGTCGTACGAGCCGGACGGGTAGACGCCGGACAGCACCTTCATCAGGGTGGACTTGCCGGCGCCGTTCTCACCACAGATGGCGTGGATCTCCCCGCGGCGCACTGCGAGGGTGACGTCCTCCAGCGCGGTGACGCCGGGGAAGGTCTTGGTGATGCGACGCATCTCGAGGATGGTGTCGTCCATGGTCACTGTCCTCCGTCAGGTCTGGACGCGGTACGCGCCCAGGCGTCGGGCCCGGCGGGTGTGACCGCCGGGCCCGACGAGTGGCTTACTTCTTGGCCTGACCGGCGGCTACCTCTTCCGCCGTCCAGTAGCCGGAGTCGATCAGCGTCGCCTTGATGTCGTCCTTGTAGACGGTCGCGATCGGCAGCAGGTACGCCGGGACGACCTTGACACCGTTGTTGTAGGTCTTGGTGTCGTTGGCCTGCGGCTCCTTCTTCTGCAGGAAGGCCTCGGCCGCGTTCACGGCCTGCTCGGCCAGCAGCCGGGTGTCCTTGAAGACCGTGGAGCTCTGCACGCCGTCGTTGATCAGCTTGATCGAGGCGATCTCCGCGTCCTGGCCGGTCACCACGGGGAGCTTCTTCGCGCCCTTGCCGTAGCCGGCGTTCTGCAGGGCGGTGATGATGCCGCGGGAGATGCCGTCGTACGGGGAGAGCACCCCGTCGACCTTCGAGCCGTCGTTGTAGCTGGAGGTCAGCAGGTTCTCCATCCGCTTCTGCGCGGTCTCCTGCTGCCACCGCAGGATGGCTACCTGCTCGGGGGTGGTCTGCTTGGACTTGACGACCAGCGTCCCGTTGTCGATGAACGGCTTCAGCGTGTCCATCGCGCCGCCGTAGAAGTACTGGGTGTTGTTGTCATCCAGCGACCCGGCGAAGAGCTCGACGTTCAGTGGCCCCTTGGCGGTGCCCTTCGAGCCGTCCTTGTTCAGCAGGCCGAGACCGACGAGCAGCGCGGTGCCCTGGGCGACGCCAACCTTGTAGTTGTCGAAGCTGACGTAGAAGTCGACGTCCTTGCTGCCGCGGATCAGCCGGTCGTAGGAGATGACCGGGATCTTCGCGGCCGCGGCGGCCTGCAGCTGGCTGCTGAGGGCGGTGCCGTCGATCGCCGCGAGCACCAGGACATCGGCACCCTGGGTGATCATCTGGTCGACCTGCTGCGACTGCGTGGGGATGTCGTCGCCGGCGTACTGGAGGTCGACCTTGTAGCCCTTGGCCTCCAGCTTCGACTTCACCGCGTTGCCGTCGGCGATCCACCGCTCCGACGTCTGGGTCGGCATCGAGACACCGATGGTCAGGTCGCTCGGCTTCTCGTCGCCGGACTTCTCACCGCTGCCCGCACCCCCGCCGCTGCACGCCGCCAAACTCAGCGCGAGTGCCGCGCCGCCGAGAGCAACCAGGAATTTCCTGCCCACGGGCTTCTCCTCTCTGGACTCCCCCGCCGACTGCCGGGGCCCACTGTCATCTTTCGGGTAGTGTTAGCGCTCACATAGATTGCGTCAACACCAGATCCGAAATACCGGTGTCACGGTCTCGTAACGGAGCATCCAGGCGAGCGTAGCCATGTGGCCGATCCACCGGAAGGGCAGGACTCGGCAACTCAGCGTGGTCGTCGGCAGCACTCTACAGACCGATGCCCGCGGACGACATCTGTCGTCCACGGGCATCGGCAGCACCGTCGGATCAGGTGGGCCGCCGCGACTTCGGTGCTCGGCGACCCCGGTCGACTACCGCTGCGACCACCGTTGGTTCGCCGCCGCGGTGCAGGTCCAGAGGATCACCGTGGTGCCGTTGGCCGTGGCGTTGCCGTTGACGTCCAGGCAGAGCCCGGTCTGCGCGTTGCTGATCGTGCCGTTGGCGTTGACCGCCCACTGCTGGTTGGTCCCGCCGTTGCAGTCCCAGATCTGCACCTTGGATCCGGCCGCGGCGTTCAACGGCGCGTCCAGGCACTTGCCCAGGGACTGCAGGGTCTGACCGCTCCTGGTCCAGCGCTGGTTGGCGGCGCCGTTGCAGTCCCAGATGACCGGCTGCGTGCCGTTCGTCGTGTTGCTGTTCGGCACGTCGAGGCAGCGGCCGGAGGCGGCGCTGGCATACGCGCTCGACGTGGTCGGCGGAGGCGTCGTCGGAGGAGTCGTGCCGCCACCGCTGACCCTGTACACCACGGTGCCGTGCGCGGGGACGCTGGCGCTGATGGTCCCGCTGCTGGTGCTGGTGCCGCCGGTCCACGCGTCGACCAGGGTGAACGACGAGCCGGACTTGCCGATGGCCGCGGCCGTCGTCGAGATCGTCGTCGTCGAGCCGCCCTGGTTGAAGAGGGCGACGGCGACGTCACCGTTGGCGAGCGGCTTGGCCAACACCCGACGCGTGCCGTCGAACGACACCTGCGCCCCCTGCAACCCGAGCGAGTCCTGGTTGATCGCGATCAGGTTGGCGTTCTTGAGGATGGTCTGCGTGGCGGCGTTCATGTTCCGCACGTCATTGCCGGCGATCAGCGGAGACGCCATGATCGCCCACATGGCGAAGTGGCTGCGCATCTCCGTGTCGTTCATGCCGCCGCGACCGACCTCCATCATGTCGGGGTCGTTGAACCCTCCCGGGCGCGCGTAGGACGCCAGCGGAACGGTCACGTTGATGATGTTCTGGATGCCCATCGGGTACCCGTTGGTCTGGCCGGTGTCCCACGCGTTGGTGATGTCCTCGGTGGTTCGCCACATGTTCGCCACGTCGCCCCAGTTGCGCTGCGGGCCGGTCTTGGCGTGGATGCTGTTCGAGTTGATGCTGTAGACGATCGGTCGGCCGGTGGCGGCCAGCGCGTCACGCATCTTGGCGAAGGTGGCCACCTGGTCGTTGATGCTGCCCTCCGGCGAGCACCAGTCGTACTTGAGGAAGTCGACACCCCAGGCGGCGAACTGGCGGGCGTCCTGCACCTCGTGGCCGCGGCTGCCGGTCGCACCGGGGTAGGAGCCGAAGTACTGGGCACAGGTCTTGTCGACCGGCACCTGGTAGAGGCCGAACTTCAGGTTCCGGGCGTGCAGGTAGTCGCCGAGCGCCTTCATTCCGCTGGGGAACCGGGTGGGGTCGCCCTGGATGTTGCCGGAGCTGTCCCGGTTGGGGTTGAACCAGCAGTCGTCGACCACGACGTAGTTGTAGCCCAGGTCGCGCATGCCGCTGCTGACGATCGCGTCAGCCGTCTGCCGGATCAGCGCCTCGTTGATGTTGCAGCCGAACGAGTTCCACGAATTCCAACCCATCGGGGGCGTACGGGCCACGCCGTTGTCGAGCGCCTGCGCCGCCGGGGCACGAAGGCCGACCAGGGTGCCGGCGAGCAGTAGTCCGGCCGCCAGTACGCTCCCCCAGCGACGACCTCGGGTATTGCGGTTCATCGAGCCTCCTGTCGGTGACGCCCGCCCGTGACGCCGATCTCTGGTCGGTACGCCGATAGTTGGGTGCCAATTTTTGTTAGCGTTAACAGAGACGCTCATCATGTTACGGCGACATTTCACGAGGTTCAATACCTGCACGGCTTTGTATCGCTTGTCATCGATTGGTTACACGGTGCGACCCATCGAGCCACGTCTTATCGGACGAGGAAACCGAATTCGCGCACGCCGGCGCGGACCCGTACGCCGCCGCAGCGCGGTCGCTCCCCGCACCAGGCGGGGCGACCTGGGGTTGCGCCGACGGTCAGCGACGAGGTGGAGCGACGCTCTCGCGGGCGACCAGAGCGGGGGCGATGGTCTGCCGCAGCGCCCCGCCGGTGCCCGACTCGATCTGCGACAGCAGCATCTGCAGGCTCGCACGCGCCACCGCGTCGAAGTCCGGGCGGACGGTGGTCAGCGGCGGAATGAAGTACGCCGCCTCCGGTACGTCGTCGAAGCCGACCACGCTGATCTCGTGCGGCACCTGCCGACCGAACTCGTGCAGCGCGCGCAGCACGCCCAGCGCGAGATGGTCGTTGGCGGTGAAGACGGCGGTGACCTCCGGCATTCGCGCCAACATCTGCCCGCACCGGTAACCCGACGCCGCGGACCAGTCCCCCGGCATCGGCGGCGGCGGCTCCAGCCCGGCGGACAGCAACGCCTGCCTCCAACCGTCGATCCGACCCACGCTGTCGAACCAGTCGGTCGGCCCGGAGACGTGCCAGACGGTGCGGTGCCCGGCGTCGAGCAGATGTTGCGTCGCCGCCCGGGCCCCCGCCACCTGGTCGACGGTCACCAACGGCACCGGCCGACTCGGGTCACCGTCGACCGTGACCAGCGGAACGTCCTTCGGCAGTCGCTCCAGCGCCTCACCGGCCGACTCGACCGGGGCGATGACCACGATGCCGGCGACCCGGTGCGACAGGTGCCGCTCCACGGCGGCCGAGATGGAGCGGTGGTCCAGGTTTCGCACGCTGCCGACGCTGACCGCGAAGCCCTCTTCGGCGGCGGTCTGCTCCAGCGCCGCCAGCAGCGAAGCCGGGCCGTAGAGCGTCGTGTTCTGCGCGACCACACCGATGACCTGCGATCGACCGGTCACCAGGGCGCGCGCCGCGCCGTTGGGGCGGTAGCCGAGTTCGGCAATCGCCGCGCGTACCCGAAGCCGGGTCTGCTCACGGACGTTGGGGTGCCCGTTGAGCACCCGCGACACCGTCTGATGGGAGACACCGGCGAGACGAGCAACGTCCGTCATCGCGGGACCGTGGACGGCCATTTCGCTCCCCCCGCTACATCTCCGGCCCGCGGCCCGTCGACGTCGACTGGAGCGGTCCGGCCCGATCCCCCTCGCTCAGTCACCACGCCGGTGCTGAATCCCAGGTGACCAGCGCTGGATCGCCGACAGTCTACGCCAGCAAAGACCCCGGACACGGCATGCCTGTGCGGGGACCGCCCGACGCGCCGCACCCGTACGACGCGGTGCCCGTCCGCAGTCCCGTACCCACCGGCACGGGACGCGGTCCTTGTGTGGTGCGCCGGCCTGTTCCTCGCTCCTGGACAGAGCGTGGAACAGGCCGGCGACAACCTGACGTGGTGGCGCGGGCACCACATGCGCCCGGCCTGTGTTGCCCGCGCCACCGGTCAGAGCGATCGTCGTGTGATCGGTGTCACGGCGTGGTCAGGTCGAACCGCCGCACGGTGACCGCGCCGCCGAGCGCCTGCGTCGCGTGGTTGAACATGGCGAACCGGTAGCCCATGAAGAACTGCCAGTTGTTCGCCAGCGTCAGGGCGTTGCCGAACGAGGTGAAGTTCACCCCGTCGGTGCTGTACGAGAAGCGTGCCTGTCGGCCGGACCCAGGTCTGATGTCGGCGTTGGCGCGCAACCAGATCCGGCCACCGGAGACGGCGGTGCTCGCCACCTCGCTGCCGGTACTTGTGGTGTTCCAACTGCCGTCCATCGTCAGACCGTTCTGCATGACCAGCCGGGTGGAGCCGTTGTCGCGTCTGACTCCGATCCAGGCCGACGAGTTGCGCAACACCGCCAATCCGGCGCGGTCACCGTCGCGCATGGTGGAGTAGTCCAACTCGATGGTCGCGGTCGAGGTCGGGCCCTGGATGCGGTGGGTCAGCGTGTTACGTGCCTTGTACAGGTCATTGGTGACAGTGGCGGTCTGCAGGTTCAGCCCGTTGTTGACCGACCACTTGCTGTTGTCCGGGTTGTGGTTCCACTCCCACTGCGGGCCGAGCGTGGTGCCGGCGAACGTGTCCGTGCCGGTGAGCGGCTTGACCGCCCGGGGCGGGGCGGGCAGGTTCGGCTTCGGGTACGTGCTGCCCCACGCGCCGTTGACCGTCTGCAGCACGGGCCACCCGTCGCCGGTCCAGGTGATCGGGGCCAGGGCCGGCATCCGACCACCGGGGTACGCGTCGACGAAGGACATGTAGTACCAGTCCCCGTTCTGGGTCTGCACCAGCCCACCCTGGTGCGGCACACCGCCACCGGAGATCGGGCCGGGCAGGTTGAGCAGCACCTGACGCTGCTCGTACGGGCCGAACGGGCCGTTCGTCGACTTCAGCACGTACTGGCCGTTGGCCGGGCGGGTGAGCCAGATGTAGTAGGCGCCGTTGCGCTTGTAGAAGCGGGCGCCTTCCAGCGTCCCGATGCTCGACGGCGTCTGGTAGACCTGCTGGGCGCGGACCTGGGACTTTCCGTCGGCGGAGAGCTGGGCGACGCTGATCGTGCCGTTGCCGTACGCGATGTACGGGGTGTCGTTGTCGTCGAACAGCAGGCCGGCGTCGTAGTAGCAGTTCGGGATGGTGGCGTGCTTGCTCCAGGTGCTGTCGACGGCGGACGCGGTGTAGATGTGGGTCTGAGCGAAGTCGATGCACCCGGCCCAGTAGTACTGCCGGTTGCTCGGCCGGTAGTTGAGCGTCGACGCCCAGATCCCGTCGACGTACGCGTTACCGCCGCTCATGTCGTACTTCGAGCCGAAGTCGAGCCGGGGCACGGCGTGACCGGCGAACTCCCAGTTCACCAGGTCGTACGAGCGCAGAACCGGCGCGCCGGGCGAGTAGTGCATGGTGGACGACGTCAGGTAGTAGACGTTGTCGACCCGGATGATGTCGACGTCGGCGAAGTCCTGCCAGATGGCCGGGTTCGAGAACGTGCCGTTCGACGGCGGCGGGGTCGTCGGCGGCGGCGTGGTGGGGTCGGTCCCACCGCCGACCCGGACGAACTGCCACTGCTGGTTGGTGCCGTTCCAGTCGTCGTACTGCACGATGTTTCCACCGTCGGCGGTCGAGGCGCCCTGCACCTCCATCACCTTGTTGCTGTTGCGGTTGATCAACCGGACGTAGCCACCGTCCGAGTCGGCCAGCCGGAACTGCTGGTTGGTGCCGTTGGTGTCGCTCCACTGCACGATGCTGCCGCCGTTGGCGGTCGAGAAGCCCGAGACGTCCAGCACCTTGCCGGAGAGCCGCGACTTGACCCGGTAGTAGCCACCCCCGGAGTCGACGAACTGCCACTGCTGCTGGTTGCCGTTGTTGCGGGTCCACTGGGTGATCCGCGCGCCGTCGTTCGTCGCCAGGTTGTAGACGTCCAACGCCTTGCCGCTGTTGCGGTTGACTAACACGTACCACGCATTGGTGTCGACCGTCGCCGCTGACGCGGGCGACGAGGCGACGGCTGCGGCCGCGCCACCGACCACCAGTGCCGTCGCGGCGACAGCAAGTCTCGACAGCCACCCGCGCCGACGTGGCGCACCCCGGGGAACCCGACCGATGGAAAGCATGATCCTCCTCTGCTGACGCGAACCGAGCGATCTGAGTCGGCGTCCGCGGCACCGGGCGGGGCGCCAATCTGACCGAGCCCGGCCATGTGATCGCTAACACCGCCGGCCCGACCGTGACGGCGACGGAATGCCGAGACCCGGGAGAGGTGGGGAGCGCGCGTGGCCGGACAGCCAAAGACATCGACCATCTTGGCTATAGACTGTGAGCGATAACATGCTGTTAGTCAAGCCGTAACACAGCCGCCTCGCGTCGCTGCCAGGACCACACGCGAACGGGTGGTCCACCCAGCCCGCAGGCAGGGATGGACCACCCGTCTCGAAGGGGCCGTCAGGCCGCGCGAATCAGAAGCCGCGAGCCAGCCGGTGGTAGGCCTGGTTCCAGCGCAGCTCGTCGGCGAAGCGGCGAGGCTCCGTGGCGGCGTCGATGACGACCAGCTCGGTGCGGCTCATCTCCGCCAGGTCGTGCAGCTCCTCCACGCCGACCGCCTGGGACAGAACGGTGTGGTGCGGGGCGCCCGCGGTGATCCACGCCTCGGCCGAGACGGGCAGGTCGGGGCGCGGACGCCAGACGGCGCGGGCAACCGGCAGCCGGCGCAGTGGTTGCGGCGGGGCCACCACGTCGATCTCGTTGGCCACCAGCCGGAAACGCTCCCCCATGTCGGCCAGGCCGAGCACCACCGCCGGGCCGGGTGCGGCGTCGAACACCAGCCGGACCGGGTCCTCCCGCCCGCCGATGCTCAGCGGGTGGATCTCCACGTTGGGAACGTCGGACGCGATGGTCGGGCAGACCTCCAGCATGTGGGCGCCGAGCACCAGCTCGTTGCCCGGAGTGAGGTCGTAGGTGTAGTCCTCCATGAACGACGTACCGCCGCTCACGCCCACCGACATCGCCTTGAGCGTGTGGACCAGCACCGAGGTCTTCCAGTCACCCTCGCCGCCGAAGCCGTAGCCGTCCGCCATCAGCCGCTGCACGGCGATGCCCGGCAGCTGACGCAGCCCGCCGAGGTCCTCGAAGTTCGTGGTGAAGGCCCGGAAACCGCCGGCGTCCAGGAAGGCACGCATGCCCAGCTCCAGGCGCGCGGCGTACCGCAGCGAGTCGTGCTGCTCACCACCGGGCAGCAACGCGCCGACGATGCGGTAGGTGTCCTCGTACTCCTTGACCAGGTCGTCCACCTGGGCGTCGGTGACCTCGCCGACGACCTCGACCAGGTCGTTGACCCCGTAGGTGTTGACCGAGACCCCGAAGCGCAGCTCGGCCTCGACCTTGTCGCCCTCGGTCACCGCGACGTCGCGCATGTTGTCGCCGAAGCGGGCCAGGCGCAGCGACCGCATGGCCGACCAGCCCAGCGCGGCGCGCGCCCAGGCCCCGACCCGTTCGGTCACCCGCGGGTCACTGACGTGCCCGGCCACCGTCTTACGGGCCACCCCGAGACGCGTCTGGATGTACCCGAACTCACGGTCGCCGTGGGCGGCCTGGTTCAGGTTCATGAAGTCCATGTCGATGTCGTTCCACGGCAACAGGACGTTGGCCTGGGTGTGCAGGTGCAGCAGCGGCGTCTGCAACGCGTCCAGACCGGAGATCCACATCTTGGCCGGTGAGAACGTGTGCATCCAGGCGATGACCCCGACGGCACCCTGAGCGGCGGCGTCCCGGCAGACCTGCAGAATCTCACCGCTGTTGGTCAGGACGGGCTTCCAGACCACGCGGGCGGGAATCTGCGGTGAGTCGTCGAGCGCGGCCGCGATCTGGCGAGACTGCTCGGCCACCTGGCGGAGCGTCTCCTCGCCGTACATGCCTTGGCTGCCGGTGAGGAACCAGATCTCGGGTTGTGTGTGTGGTGCCATGGAGTTGCCTTCCGCGAGAGGGGCGGTCACTTGTAACGAATTCCGATGAGACGCTGAAGGAGGATGAACGCGAAGAGCAGGCCGCCGATCACGATCTTGGTCCACCAGGAGTTGAGGCTCCCGTCGAAGGTGATGAGGGTCTGGATCACGCCCAGGACCAGGACGCCGAGCACCGTCCCGAACACGTAACCCGCGCCGCCGGTGAGCACGGTGCCACCGATGACGACGGCGGCGATGACGTCCAGCTCCATCCCCACGGCGATCAGCGGCGCGCCGGAGAGAGTGTAGAAGGACAGCAGGATCCCGCCGATTGCCGAGCACAGACCGCTGATCGTGTAGACGGCGATCCGGGTGCGGCCCACCGGCAGGCCCATCAGCAGCGCCGACTGCGGGTTGCCGCCGATGGCGTACACGTTGCGTCCCAGCCGGGTGTAGGCCAGCACGTACGCCGCGATGACGACCACCACGAAGGCGATCAGCACGCTGATCGACACGAAGTTGCCCCGCGGGTCGCCGATCCGCTCCTGCGACATCGAGGTCCAGAACCCGTCGGTGATCGGGATCGACGCGCCGGAGATGAAGGTGCACATGCCCCGGGCGAAGAACATCCCCGCGAGCGTCACGATGAACGGCTGGATCTCGAAGAAGTGGATGACGCAGCCCATCAACAGGCCGAGCGTCGGACCGATGAGCAGGGCGATGACCAGCACCAGCGCCGCCGGCATGCCGTCCTGCAGCAGCGCGGCCGACACCATCGCCGTCATCGCGACCACCGAACCGACCGACAGGTCGATGCCCCCGGTGAGGATCACGAAGGTCATGCCCACCGCGACGACGAGCAGGAAGCCGTTGTCGATGAAGACGTTGAAGATGACCTGGACGTTGGAGAACGCCGTGTACTGCGAGACGCCGATGCCGTACATCACCAGCAGCAGGGCGAGCGTCGCCAGGACCGGTATCTGCTTGCGCGGCAGCCGGAACCGGGTACGACCGGCGGTAAGCGTTCCAGTGGTCATGCCGGCACCTGCTCCTTCGGCTTGTCGGCGATGGTGGCGGGCGGCGGGACGTTGCGCCTACGTCGGCTGAACCGGGCCCGGAAGGCCGGTGCCTGGATGAGGCAGACGGCGATGACGACGACCGCCTTGAACAGCAGCGAGGTCTGCGGCGAGATGTCCATCGCGTACACCGTGGTGGTCAGGGTCTGGATGATCAGCGCGCCGATGATCGTGCCACTCAGGAAGAACCGGCCGCCCGCGAGGGACGTACCACCGATGACGACCGCGAGGATCGCGTCCAGCTCGACCCAGAGGCCGGCGGCGTTACCGTCGGCGCTGGAGACGTTGGCCGTCATCATGAAGCCGGCGACCGCGGCACACGCGGCGCTGATCACGTACGTCAGGAAGATGACCCGACCGGACCGGATGCCGGCGAGCCGACTGGCCATGGCGTTGCCGCCCACCGACTCGATGATCATGCCGAGTGCGGTGCGACGGGTGAACGCGGCGACCAGCAGGGCCGCGGCGAGGGCGATGAAGATGGCCAGTGGCAGGGTCAACGCGTGCCCCAGGCCGATCGCCCGGTACGGCTCGGAGTTGATGGTGATGATCTGGCCCTCGGTGATCAGCTGGGCGAGACCCCGGCCGGCGACCATCAGGATCAGAGTGGCGATGATCGGTTGGATCCCGATCACGGCTACCAGCACCCCGTTCCAGGCGCCGAGCACCAGCGAGACGCCCATCGCCAGCGCGAGGGCGGTGACCACCACGGCCGGGCTGTTCTGGTCGGGCTGCTGGCTGATGTACATGCAGGCGATCGCGCCGCTGATCGCGCAGAGCGAGCCCACCGACAGGTCGATGCCACCGGTGGAGATGACCAGGGTCATGCCCAGCGCGACGAGGATCAGCGGTGCGCTCAGCCGCAGGATGTCGACCGGCGTGCCGTACAGGTGCCCGTCCTTGAGCTCGATGGACAGGAACCCGGGCCGGTAGATCGTGTTCGCGGCGAGCATGACGAACAGCACGGCGGCGGGCCAGAACAGCCGGTGACCGATCATCGTCCGATAGCGGCCCATGGTGTCGTTCATCGGTCTGCCTCCTCCCGGTGGGATCCGCTGGCGATGGTCTGCATGACGCGGTCGGCGTCCAGGCTCTCGTCGTTGGCGAGCTGCGCGACCATCTGCCGGTCCCGCATGACGGCCACCTTGTGGCTCAGGCGCAGCACCTCCTCCAGCTCGGCGGAGATGAACAGCACCGCCATGCCGCCGTCGGACAGCTGCGTCACGAGCTTCTGGATCTCGGTCTTCGCCCCGATGTCGATGCCCCGGGTCGGCTCGTCGAGGATCAGCAGTCGAGGCTCGGTGATCAGCCACCGGGCCAGCAGCACCTTCTGCTGGTTGCCGCCGGAGAGGTTGCGTACCGGCACCTCCGGGTCGGCGGGCCGGATGTTGAGGGCCTTGACGTACTTGTCGACCAGCTCGTCCTGGCGGCGACGCGGAACGGGCCGCAGCCAGCCCCGGGCCGCCTGCATGGCCAGGATCATGTTCTCGCGGACCGTCAGGTCCGCGACGATGCCCTCGGCCCGGCGGTTCTCCGAACAGAAGCCCACGCCGTGGTCGATGGCCTGCGCGGGAGTACGCAGACTGCTCGCGTTGCCGTCGATCGCCACCTGACCGCCGTCGGTCTTGTCGGCGCCGAACAACAACCGTGCGACCTCGGTACGCCCCGAGCCCAGCAGGCCGGCCAGGCCCACCACCTCGCCGGCGTGGATGGTGAGGCTGAACGGCTCGACCGCTCCCGCCCGACCGAAGTTCGACACCGCCACCAGGGGGGTGCCCTCCTCCAGCGCGGCCAGGTCCCGCCGGGAGTGCTCCTCAATGCCCTCCAGGACGTCGAGCTCCTTGCCGATCATCTTCTCGACCAGGGAGAGCTGGGGCAGCTCGGCGGTGAGGTACTCGCCGACGAGCCCGCCGTTGCGCAGCACGGTGATCCGGTCGGCGATCTCGTAGACCTGGTCGAGGAAATGGGTCACGAACAGGATCGCGATGCCCTCGTCGCGCAGTTGCCGCATGATGCGGAACAGCTGCGCCACCTCGCCGGCGTCGAGGCTGGACGTCGGTTCGTCCAGGATCAGCACCCGGGCCTTGATGTCGATGGCGCGGGCGATGGCGACCATCTGCTGGATCGCGAGCGAGTACGAGCCGAGTGGCGCGCTGACGTCGAGGTCGAGGTCGAGGCGGGCCAGCAGGGCTCGGGCGCGACGGCGAACCTCACCCCAGCGGACGGCGCCGAAGACCCGAGGCTCCCGGCCGATGAAGATGTTCTCCGCCACCGAGAGGTTGGTGCAGAGGTTGACTTCCTGGAAAACGGTGCTCACACCGGCGGCGGTCGCCTGCATCGGCCCGGTGAACGACACGGGCTCACCGTCGAGGGTGATCGCGCCCTCGTCGGTGTCGTAGACGCCGGTGAGCACCTTGATCAGGGTGGACTTGCCGGCGCCGTTCTCGCCCATCAGGGCGTGCACCTCGCCGGGGAAGAGCCGGAAGTTGACGTCGTGGAGTGCGCGCACCCCGGGGAAGGACTTGCTGATCCCGGTCATGGTCAGGACCGGACGGCTATCCGTCATCCCATCAGACCTCTTCTGGGTTGTCGACACGGAAGGGCCGCTACGCTCCCGCCACGCCCGCCCGGTCGTCCGTGGGGGACGCTCGGGCGGGCGTGGTACGGGTCGTCGCGGGCCAAGCCCGGTCCGTTTCGGGTAGGGAGGCGACGCGGCGGGGCCGCCACGCGAGCGCGGCGACCCCGTCGTCGATCAGTACTTACGGTTGGGCAGAGCTTCCTTGGCCTGCTCGGTCGTGAAGGTGGTCTCCTCGGTCTCGATCCGAGGCGGCACCTCCTCGCCCGCGTGGACCTTCTTGGCCAGGTCCATCAGCTGCGGGCCAAGCAGCGGGCTGCACTCCGCGATGAAGTTGAACTTCCCGTCGGCGAGAGCCTGCATGCCGTCCTTCACCGCGTCGACGGTGATGATGGTGATGTCCTTGCCGGGCACCTTGCCGGCCGCGGTGATCGCCTCGAGCGCGCCCAGGCCCATGTCGTCGTTGTGCGCGAACAGCACGTCGATCTTCGGGTTGGCCTTGAGGAACTGCTCCATGACCTGCTTGCCACCGGCCCGGGTGAAGTCACCCGGCTGGGAGGCGATGATCTTCAGGTTCGGGTTGGCGGCGATCGCCTCACCGAAGCCCTTCTTGCGATCGTTCGCCGGCGCCGCACCGGTGTTGCCCTGCAGCTCGACGATGTTCACCGGGCCCGAGGCGGTCTTCTTCTGCTCGACCAGCCACTCACCCGCGAGCCGGCCCTCCTTGACGAAGTCCGAGCCGAGGAACGTCTTGTAGAGCGTCTTGTCGGCCGAGTCCACCGAGCGGTCGGTCAGGATGACCGGGATGCCGGCGTCCTTGGCCTCCTTGAGCACGGTGTCCCACCCGGACTCCACCACCGGCGAGAAGGCGATCACGTCGACCTTCTGCTGGATGTAGTTGCGGATCGCCTTGATCTGGTTTTCCTGCTTCTGTTGCGCGTCGTCGAACTTCAGCTCGATGCCGGCCGCGGTCGCGGACTCCTTGATCGAGGTGGTGTTGGCGGTACGCCACCCGCTCTCCGCACCGACCTGGGAGAAGCCCATCGTGATCTTGCCGTCGTCCTTGGACCCGCCGCCGCCGGTGTCGCTGTTGCCACAGGCCGCCACGCCGCCGACCAGCAGCACGCTGGCGAGGACTGCGGCAGCGCGCCACCGAACGGACTGCGTTCGCATCTTTCCCATCGAATCTCCTTGGCTGGATGTGGTGGGTAACCGCGCCGACCGCAGAGGTGCGAGAAGCGGCGTACGCGGGTGGTGCGTGCTGGTGCGTCGTGGTGCAGACCGACGGGTCCCGGGTCTTCGGTGCAGGGTCAGGAACCCGCCGGTGCGACTGGTTGTTGGCCGTAGACGTTCTGGTAGCGGTCGTAGAGCGAGTCGATGTCGGCCTGCGCCATCGGGACCGGCTGCCCGAGGGTGTGGGCCAGGTGCGCCGTACGCGCCACGTCCTCGCACATGACCGCCGCCTTGACCGCCGCGCGGGCGTCGCGGCCGATGGTGAACACGCCGTGGTTGCGCATCAGCACCGCCGGCGAGCGGTGCCCGGCGAGCGTGGCGACGATGCCCTTGCCGATGTCGTCACCGCCGATCAGCGCGAACGGGCCGATCGGGATCTCCCCACCGAACTCGTCGGCCTGGGCGGTGAGATGGCAGGGGATCGACTCCCCACACGCGGCCCAGGCGGTCGCGTACGAGCTGTGCGTGTGCACGACCCCGCCGACCTCGGGCATGGCCCGGTAGACGTAGGCGTGGGCGGCGGTGTCGCTGGACGGGGCGAAGTCGCCCTCGACGAGAACACCGTCGAGGTCGCACACCACCATGGTGGCCGCGGTGAGGTCGTCGTAGCTCACCCCACTCGGCTTGATCACCATCAGGTCCTGGCCGGGGACGCGCGCGGAGACGTTGCCGGACGTCCAGGCGACCAGGTTGTACCGGGTCAGCTCGGCGTGCAGGCGAGCCACGGTCTCGCGCAGCTCGGCGATCTGTCGGGTCACCTCGGCGTTCACGCCACCACCTCCAACGGAGCCTCGTGAGCGGTCGCGGCGGTCTCGACCGCCGCGTTACGGATCGCCCGCAGGCGGAGCATGACGTCGTTGCCGCCACGACCGAAGTGGTCGTGCAGCGCCCGGTACTCGGCGTAGAGGGCGTCGTAGGCGCGGGCCCGCTCGGGGTCGGGACGGTAGACGGCCTCGTGCACCCGGCCCATGGCCTGCGACGCCTCGTGGATCGAGGGGAACTCACCGGCGGCGACGGCGGCGTGGATCGCCGAGCCCAGCGCCGGCCCCTGCGCCGAGGCGATGATGTTCAGCGGTCGCCTGGTCACGTCGGCGTAGATCTGCATCAGCAGCGCGTTGTTGGTCAGACCACCGGCGATCACCAGGTCGTTCACCGGGACTCCGGCGTCGACGAACGCCTCGATGATCATCCGGGTGCCGTACGCGGTGGACTCCAGCAGGGCCCGGTAGATGTCCGCCGGCCGGGTGGCCAGGGTCATGCCGACGATCATCCCGCTGAGGTCGTGGTTGACCAGCAGGGAACGGTTGCCGTTCCACCAGTCCAACGCGATCAGGCCGTGCGCGCCGACGGGCTGACTCGCGGCCAGCTCGGTGAGGCGCTCGTGCGAGTCGACGCCGGCCGGTGCGGCATGCTCGACGAACCAGCCGAAGATGTCGCCGACACCGCTCTGCCCGGCCTCGTAACCCCACGCGCCGGGGCTGATGCCGCCATCCACCACACCACACATGCCGGCCACCTCGGCGACCTCCGCGCCGTTGACGACGTGGCAGGTCGAGGTGCCCATGATGGCGACCAACCGGCCGGGCTGCACCGCCTGCGCGGACGCCGCGGTGACGTGCGCGTCGACGTTGCCGACGGCCACCGCGATTCCCTCCGGCAGTCCGGTCCAGGCGGCGGCCTGCGCGGTGAGCGACCCGGCCCGGGCCCCGAGGGGCAGCAACGGGCCGTCCAGCTTGGCCACGAAGTCGCCGAAGTTGGGGTTGAGTGCGGTCAGGAAGCCCTCGGAGGGGTAGTGACCGTCCTGCAGGATGCCCTTGTAGCCGGCCGTGCAGACGTTGCGGGTCTCGGTGCCGCAGAGCTGCCAGACGATCCAGTCGGCGGCCTCGATGAAGCGCTCGGCCCGGTCGTAGACCTCCGGGTCCTCCTCCAGGAGCTGCAGACCCTTGGCGTACTGCCACTCGGCGGAGATCTTGCCGCCGTACCGGCCGATCCACGGCTCGGCCCGCTCGTGGGCGAGCGCGTTGATCCGGTCGGCGTGCGGCTGCGCGGCGTGGTGCTTCCACAGCTTGACCCAGGCGTGCGGTCGGTCGCGCAGCTCGGGCGTCTCGCACAGCGGGGTGCCGTCGGCGAGCGTCGGCAGCACGGTGCAGGCGGTGAAGTCGATGCCGATGCCGACCACCGCCGTCGGGTCCACCCCCGCGGCGGACAGCGCCGCCGGGACGGCGTACCTCAGCACGTCGCGGTAGTCCTGCGGGTTCTGCAGGGCCCAGTCCGGGGGCAGCGTTCGGCCTCCCGGAAGGGCCGTACTGATCACGCCGTCGCCATACTCGTGCACCGCGGTCCCCAACTCGGCACCATCGCCGACACGGACCACCAGAGCTCGCCCGGACAGGGTGCCATAGTCGACACCGACGACGTAGCGGTCGTCAGCTCCGTCCACACGGTTCATGTTCACCTCCACCATTAACGGGGATAGTGTTAACGCTCACATACAGCCTCGTCAAGACATCTACCCGCAACAGCTCCGTAACGGAACGCGAAAGGCGGACCGACTCGGGAGGGTTGCCGCCAACCGGCGCAGAACCAACATTTCGCCCTCATCTGCGCCAGCCATCTGATGAATGGGGCCTGCGTCCGACACGAGCGCCACCCGGAGAGGCGTGAGCAGGCGGCGCGACAGGTCCGGTCCGTCGCGCATCGCGACTTCACCGCCCGATAGCGACCACTTCTCCCCCGAGGATGATGGCAGCGATAACATTCCCAGGGCTCCACGGTCGCGGGCTCGGATCCGCTCACCGCCATCGACGACCATGTTGGCTCCTGGCCGAGCGCCCCGGAGGGCGACCCACCCGCCGCCGAGCCGGGCGACCGCCCGGTGTTATCGATAACATTCAACGTCTTGGTGTGCCCGCGCCGCCCGATCACCCCGCGCGCCCGACGGCGGGTCGCGCGACCCGGACGCAAAGCTCCACTCGAGCTCTGTCACGTCCGGGGTCGCGGGCGGAGTGATCGACCGCGTTCGAACCGGGCCAACGCGGCCTGGTCGGCCAACGCGGCCAACTGACGCTGGCTCAGGTCGCGCAGCTGTCGTTGCTGCCGCGCGGCAGCACCAAGCAGGGTGATAAGGCCAGCGATGACATCCCGCCAGCGTGGACCACGGGCGAGATGCCCGCGAGCCCGCTGCGGCAGGTCGGCGACTCGCGGCGCGATCCGCGCGCCCTGAAACGCCGAGCGCATGACCTGGCGGGCCTCACTCCGATGAGCGTGATGTCTGTGAGTCATCACGATGACTCACAGACATCACGCTCATTAGCGAATGTGGTTCCAGCGCTCATCCCCGGCCAGCCGTTGCGCCTGACGGCCAGAGGCGGCAGGGCAGTCCGCGGCGGGGCGGGCGAGGCGAGGCGAGGCGCCGCCGGTCGCGCGCCGCGCCACGAGCCGGCGGTCCGACCCCTGTGGGCCGAGCCGCCGGCTCTTTGTTGCGGTGGTACCGGACGCGCCGGTCGGGTCAGGCCGTTCGGTTGCGGTTGTACCGGGCCTTGGCCCACAGGAAGCTGCCCACCGTGATGACGGCGCACCAGACGACCGCGATGATCCCGTTGGCGCCGATCCCGGTGCCCAGGAGCAGGCCGCGAAGGGTTTCCATGACGGGCGTGAAGGGCTGGTACTCCGCGAACAGCCGCACGGCCGTCGGCATGGAGTCGGTGGGGACGAACCCGCTGCCGAGGAACGGCAGGAGGATCAGCGGCATCGGCAGGTTGCTGGCCGTCTCGACACTGTCACTGACCAGGCCGAGTGCGACGGACAGCCAGGTCAGCGCAAAGGTGATCATGACGAGTACGCCGACCGCCGCGAGCCACTCGACCGCGCTGGCGTTGGGCCGGAACCCGACCAGCAGCGCCACGACGGTGACGGCCGCCAGGCTGAGCATGGTCTGCACCAGGCTGCCCAGCACGTGACCCGTCAGGACTGACGGTCGGAAGATCGACATCGTGCGGAACCGGGCGATGATCCCCTCGGTCATGTCCATCGCGACCGAGATGGCGGTCCCCTGCGCGGCGCTGACCACTGTGATGAGCAGGATGCCGGGGGTGACGTAGTTGGCGTACTGGGAGCGGCCGCCGGACGGGCCGAGACCGGCGCCGAGCGTGCCGCCGAAGACATAGACGAAGAGCAGCAGAATGATGATCGGGATGCCGATGAGCAGGAAGGTCATCGACGGGTACCGCCGCATGTGCAGCAGGTTTCGCCGCAGCATGGTGCTCGAGTCGCGGACGGCGAGGGAGAGGGTGCTCATCGCGCGGGAGCCCTTTCGTGGTTGGGTCGGCTGGCCCGGGTGTCGGGCTGACCGGTGAGGGTGAGGAAGACGTCGTCGAGGTCGGGGGTGTGCACGGAGAGCCCCGCCACGCTGATCGAGGCGCGGTCGAGCTGGTCGAGCAGGGATCGCAACGACCCGACCTCTCCGTCACTCGGCAGCTGGAGGGTGAGCGCCGCGTCGTCGCGGGTGGCGGCCTCGAACGTCCGGGCCGCCGAGTCGAGCCCCTCCTGGTCGGCGAACTGCAACACGACGTGGCCGCCCGGGATGAGCCGCTTGAGTTCGCGCGGCGTGCCCTCGGCGATCAACCGGCCGTGGTCGAGGAAGGCCACCCGGTCGGCGAGTTGGTCGGCCTCCTCCAGGTACTGCGTGGTGAGCAGGATGGTCACGCCCTCGGCGGCGAGGGCCCGGATGATGTGCCACATGGCCCGACGGCTGCGCGGGTCGAGGCCGGTGGTCGGCTCGTCGAGGAAGATGACGCGGGGCTCGCCGACCAGGGTCATCGCGAGATCGAGTCGGCGACGCATGCCGCCGGAGTACGTGGACACCGGCTTGCCCGCCGCCTCGGTCAGGTCGAACTGGTCGAGCAGGTCGGCGATCCGCCGTCGACCGGCGGCCCTGCCCAGGTGGCACAGGTCGGCCATCAGGGTCAGGTTCTCCCGACCGGTGAGCAGGTTGTCGACGGCGGAGAACTGGCCGGTGACGCCGATCAGCGCGCGGACCGCGTCGGGTTCCCGGGTCAGGTCGTGGCCGAAGACACGGGCGTTACCGCCGTCGGCGTCGATCAGGGTGGAGAGGATCTGCACGGTGGTGGTCTTGCCGGCGCCGTTCGGACCGAGCAACGCGAAGATGGTGCCCTCGGTGATCATCAGGTCGATGCCGTCCAGCACGACCTTGTCGCCGTAGGACTTGCGCAGGTCGGTGGCGACGATCGCGGGGTTCATGGAGCTGGTCATGGTCTCCTCATCCGTGGTGGGTGGGGGCGGTGGGTCAGGCGCGGCGGATCATGATGTCGCCGAAGGAGGTGTTCGCACGGACCTCGACCGTCTCGTCGGTCTGCGCCGGGCTGTCGGTCGACTCCAAGGCGTTGTGCACACGGCCGTGCTTGGAACTGACGTCCAGCCAGGCGGCCGTCCCGCGACGGATGCCGACCTCGATCGCGCCGTAGGAGGTCTGCAACTCGACAGCTCCCCGGACGACCTCGCCGAGGCGGAGGTTGCCGTAGGCGGTACGGGCCGTCACCGAGGCCAGCGCGGTGTCCACCGTGACGTCGCCGTACGCCGTGTTGATCCGGACGGGGCCGCCACCGCTGCCGATCCAGCAGTCACCGGAGGAGTTCTTGATCTCGGCGCTGCCGTCGACGAGCCCGAGACGCACCTTGCCGGACGACACCTTCACCAGGGCGGAGCCGAGGACGCGCTCGGCCGCGACCTCACCGTGGCTGGAATCGATGTCCAGCGGCCCGGTCTCGTCGAGCCGGATGTTGCCACCGGTCTTGATGCGGCACTCGCCGAGCCGGCCCTCGCAACGGAACGCCGCCCACGACGACTCGGCCTGTACGCCCGATCCGGTCGGCAGCTCGATCAGCACGTCGACCGACGGCCCGGCACCGAACGCGTAGCGACGCCAGCTCTTCGGCACCCTGACCACCAGCTGTCCGGCGGCGTACTCGATGGTGGTCTGCTCCGCGGCACTCAGGTCGGCCTTGCTCGACGGGTCGCGGGGCCGCACGGTCACCACCGTGTCGGTGCGGTCGCTGGCCGCGATCCAGACGTCCCCGACCGGGATCTCGATCCGGGCGGAAATCGCTTCTGGCGTCTCGAAAACAGGCATGGTGGTCTCCCGAAAGGTGGTCGGCGAAGGTCGCCGCTGGTCAGCGGCGTGATGAGGTGGGGTACGGGGGGTTAGCGGGCCCAGCCGGTGAAGTGCTGGCCGGAGCGCGGCTCCGGACGGCGGGGCGGACGACGCTGCGCCTCGCCCCCACCGACGGCACCGGCGACGGCGCGCACCAACCAGGCGTTGACGGAGAGCCCGGCGCGCCCGGCGGCCTCCTCGACGCTGGCCTTCAGGTGGTCGGGCAGCCGCAGGTTGATCCGTGAGGTGCCGCCCTCCTCACCCTCGGGCGCGGGCACCGGCACCGACAGCGGCGGCGGGCCGCTCGCCTCGCTCGCCGTCTCGACCGGCAGGTTGGCGGGTGCCACCACGAAGTCGGGCTCGCGCCCGCGCAGTCGAACGTGCACCGAGCCCGGTGCGAGATCGCGGGTGATCTCGTCGGCCGCGTCGGACAGCGCTTCGAGCAGGGTGAGACGGGTGGCCGCCTCCAACTGCGCGAAGAGTCGTTCGGCCAACGCCCGGGCCTCCGGGTCGACGCCCTCCGCCGCCACGGCGAACTCGTTACGCAGGTTCTCGACGTATGACCTCAGCTCCATGGCACCATCATGGCATCACTTTGGCTCACAATGCAACAGCCATGGCTCAACAAGGTGCACCATGTGGTGCCACCGGGGGTCGGTCGACCCTCAAAGATCGCCGAACAGCCTTCGGACCAACTGATTCGCGTCCTCTTGGCTCAATCCGGAGGCGACCAGGAGGTCACTGACGGTCGTCCGGACCTGCGCCACCACCACCGCGCCGGAGAAGCCGACGCCGTCCCGATAGGCGTACCCGGCCGTCCGGACCGCCCGCAGCGCCTGCTCGCGGGCGCGGTTCGGCTCGGCACCGGCGCCGAACTGCCGCTTCAGCAGGCGGACCGCCTCGGCGAGATCCGCCACCGCCGTCGGCAACGACTCCGGCACCGGTTCGCCGTCCTCGATGAGCGTCACCGCCCGTCGGACCAGGGTGCCGCTGTTGCGCACCGCCCGGTCGATCGGCTCCGCCGCCTGCGCGTAGCGGCCCACCGGCCCGCGCCGTTGATGCCAGTACAGCGGTGACAGGGTGCTCGCCTCCCGGGCGCCCTGGGTCGCCTCGACGAACGCCTTCAACCGGCCCGCGCTCTGCCGCAGCTCACCCCGGGCGGTACGGGCCCGAGCGGCATCCCGCTCGGTCAGCGCCTCGGCGGTGGCGTCGAGCTGGGTCGCCAGGAGGTCCAACGCCGGCCGCGCGGCCCGGTTGAGCACCCGCAGCGGGTTCAGCGGCAGCAACACGGCGGTGACCAGCAGCGCCACCCCTCCCCCGACGAGCGCGTCCACGAACCGGGGGATCTCCAGATCCCGGACGGCCGGGCTGAGCGTGGCGATGAGCACCGCCGTCGCCCCCGCCTGGATCACCACCGCCGCGCTACCCGAGAGGAAGAGCGCGACGACGATCGCCAGCACGACGATCAGGGCGAGCTGCCACCATCCGGTGCCGATCACCACGAGGAGCAGGTCACCGATCAGCACGCCGACGGTGACCCCGATGATCAGCTCGACGGTGCGACGCAACCGCTGACCGACCGACGCGGCGAGCGTCGAGACGGCGGAGATCGGCGCGAAGACCGGCTGTGACACCTGTAGCAGCGAGTGCGCCACGAACCAGGACAGCCCGGCGGCCAGGCCGGCCTGCAGGGCGAGGCCGCCGATGGTCCGTACCCGGCGGACCCGCTCGCGTAGGGCGGCTCCCACGCGGTCCAGGAGCCGGACGACGGTCGAGGGGCCCGCGTCCGCTCCGCGCCGACCGGCAGCGACCATGGCGGCACCTACCCCGCCACGACCGGCTCAATCCTCGCCCGGCACGGCCCGACCGTCCTCAGCGTGAGGTGAGCGTCTTCTCGGCGTACGCCCAGAGCCGGTCGGCCGCGGCCGAGTCCACCGCGTGGGCGGCGACTCCGCCGGTGGCGTCGGGACCACCGGGGACGACCTCGGCCTCCTGGTTGTCGTCGAAGTACCGGCCGCCGACCCCGTCGAGCAGGGGCGAGCCGGCGAGCAGCACCGTGGTCGACGCGCCCTGGTCGGGCTTCTTGTAGTACTCCGCCTCGATGAGGTTGCCCGCCTCGTCCATCGCGCCCATCGCCCGCATCGTGTCGTCGTCGATGTGGCGCTGGAGGTTGGTGAAGATGTACCCGGGGTTGAGGGCGTTCGCGGTGATCCCGTCACTCGCCCACTGGCGGGTGATCCCCACCGCCAGCAGGACCTCCGCGGTCTTCGACTGACCGTAGGCCGACCACGGGTCGTACAGACGCCGCTCGAACTGCGGGTCGTCGAAGTCGAACGGCGCGGCCAGGTGCGCGCCGGAGCTGACCATCACGACCCGGGCCGCCTCGGCGGACCGCAGACTGCCGTGCAGCCCCCGGGCCAGCGCGAAGTGGCCGAGGTGGTTCGTCGCGAGTTGGAGTTCCCAGCCGACGCCGGTCAGCTGGCGGGTCGGGATCGCCATGATTCCGGCGTTGGCCACCAGCACGTCGAGCGGGCCCTGCCAGGCTGCGACGAAGGCGTCGACCGACGCCAGGTCGGAAAGATCAAGGGCGGACGACCGGACCGTGCCCGCTGTGGCATCGGTGGCGAACTCCTCGGCGAGCCGGTCGGCCGCGCGAGGATTCCGGGTCGCGATGGTCACCTCGGCACCGGCCCCGGCCAACGCGCGCACCGTCTCCACACCGATGCCGGAGGCACCCCCGGTGACGATCATCCGGCGTCCGGTGAGGTCGACACCGTTGAGGACCTCGGCGGCGGTGGTGCGGGCGTTGAACGGGGTGGTGAGGCGTGGATTCGCTGTCATGACACCCAGGCTACGAACGCTCGGTTCAGACTGCCTATAGTCTGAAGTCCTTCATACTTTCGTGAGCGTCCAGAGGAGGTGGGGGATGGATCCGCTGGAGGATGTCCTGGCCCTGCTCGGCGCGACGAGCCACGTCTCCGCCGGTCTGGTCGGAGGCGGACGGTGGGCCGTCGGTTTCGACCCCCCGGCCGGAGCCAAGTTCAACGCCGTCCGGCGGGGCCGATGTTCGCTGCGGGTCGACGGCCACGCCGAGCCGATCGACCTCGGTACGGGCGACTGCTTCCTGCTGACCCGACCGGCGGCCTACACCCTCTTCAGCGATCCCGAGGTGCCGGTCCAGCCCGCGTACCCCATCTTCGCCGCCGCCGCCGACGGTGTGGCGCGCGTCGGCGACGGTGACGACGTGTTCCTCGTCGGCGGCGCCTTCACCCTCGGCGGGCGGGCGCGCAGCCTCCTGCTGGACGACCTCCCGCCGGTCATCCACGTGCCCGCCGACACCCCGGAGGCCGGGACCGTCCAGTGGGCCCTCGGCGAGATCGACGCGGAACTGCGATCGACGCGACTCGGCTCCCACCTCGTCGCCGAGCATCTGGCGCTCGTCCTGCTGATCCGGATCCTCCGGCTGCACCTGGCCCGTGACGAGCGACCCGGCTCCGGCTGGCTCGCCGGTCTCACCGACCCGGTGGTCGCTCCCGCGCTACGCGCGATGCACGCGCGACCCGCGCACCCGTGGACGGTCGACGAGGTCGCCCGAGCGGCCACCGTCTCCCGGTCGACGCTGGCGGCCCGCTTCAAGAAGATCGTCGGAGTGGGCCCGCTGGAGTACCTGACCGGGTGGCGGATAGAACTCGCGGCCGACCGCATCCGGCGCAGCTCCGACACCGTCGCCACCATCGCCCAGGCCGTCGGGTACGGCTCGGAGAGCGCGCTGAGCGTGGCCTTCAAGCGCACCACCGGCCTGTCGCCGCGCGCCTACCGCGCCGAGCTGGCGAAGACCGCCCGGAGCGACGTACCCGAACCGACGGTGACCGCCGGTCGGTCCCTGCCGGGGCGGTAGTACCGGCGGAGATTGGGGGCGTCCGGATCGGGTAGACCCGGCTCTGCCGTCACCGGCGACCCGGCGCCTGGGGCGTCGGCGCCGGATCACGGGACAAGGGCTGCCAGACGCCTCGGGGGGACGTCGGATGGATCAACGCGGTTGAGCGGGCCGGACGACTCCGTCGACGTCGTGGAGCTACGGGTGCACGGAGTCTCCGGCGCGAGCGCCGTACAGGTGCTGGACCTGCAACAGACCGCGCAGGTAGCCGGTGACCGCAGCGGCGGGTTCTACCGGCCGCGCCCCCGGTATTCGGAGAGCAGCGGCGCACACGGGGTGACCCTTGAGGCGTACCGCTGGGGTGACCTGCCCTCCGGGACCGTGGCCCGCACCCTGGCGGTGGTCTTCCTCCTCCCCTTCATGCTGGTCAACGTCGCGATCTGGATGCGCCCGGCGAACCCGGGTTCCGAGGCGACGGTCAAGTCCCTGTGCCGGCTGCTGGCGCTCACCCTCACCGTGTTGTACGTGCTCGCCATCGCCGGCGTCGCCCTGGACCTCGTCGGCTGGAAGTGCCTGGCCTCGCCGGACTGCCTGGCCGGACGGAGCTGGTTGTCCTGGTTGAGTGGACGCCCGGTCGGACTGCAACTGGCGGTGCTCGCGCTGGTCCCGGTTGCCGCGATCGGCCTGATCTGGCGGGTCAGCTGCCGCCCTGGGCGGACCTTCGAGGCGTTTCGGGCACCGGATCAGGGCAGCTCCGCGTCCCGGCTCGGCACCGTCGGCCAGTGGGACGCCGAACCACTCGTCGGTCGGCTGCGGGCCGTGCACATCGCCGCGGCCTTCGCGACGCTGGATCTCGTCCTGCTGCTGGCCCGAGGTGCCGGTGACGCCTCGCCGGCCACGATCGCGCTGACGGCGGTCACGGGGGTGCTCCTGGCGGGCTGCGTGGGGCTGCTCTGCACACCCCCGCTGATGGACCGGGCCCCCGGCGACCAGCGGCTGGACCGGGTCACCCGCACCCTCCGGACCACTGCCGTCGTCCTGACCGTGGTCGTGGTGGCACACGTGCTGACCAGCTCGCGATCGTGGCCGCCGGAGCGTGGGCTTCCCGGCTACGACCCGACCCTGGCCGGCCTGTTCGTGGCCCAGACGACGCTGCTGGCCGCCCTGGGCGTGGTGCTGCTCTGGCACCGCCGCCGGGAGCGGGGGGCCACCCCGCTGTTCGGGTTGGGCCCTCTCGTGGTCGCCGCCACCGGCATCAGCATGGCGGTGGCGTACTCCGCCGAACTGGTCTACCGGGTGGCGGACTTCCTGGACCGCGACGTGCCGACCGGAGAGGGCATCGCCTCCGGCCCGCCCCGGGCCTACACCTGGGCGATCTACGGCTTCCTACGGGCGTTGCTGGTCACGGTGATCGTCGCCGGGCTCGTCGTCCTGCTCTCCCGCCGGGGTCGTCGTCGCGCCGGTGCGACGATCGTCGCGCGCGACTTTCCGAACCCGCCGGCCGGGGCAGGGCCCCGACTGCGGCAGGTCCGGGACGCGATAGCTCGGGCCCGCTTCACCGAGAAGCTGGTGCCGCTTGCCGTGCTGTACGGCTGCCTCGCCGGGCTCGCCACCGCCACCACCACCGTCGGCCTGCTGGGGCAGTTTCCGAGCGACGTGATCGAGCGGAACGTGGGATTGCCCGCGGACGCCGTCACGTTCGGCATCGCGTTCGGTAGCTGGGTGATCGCAGCGATCATTCTCGGACTGATCATCGGTGGCATCTTCGCGTACCGGACCGAGCCGTACCGCCGGCACATCGGCGTCCTGTGGGACCTCGGCACCTTCTGGCCGCGGGCCGCCCACCCGTTCGCACCGCCGTGCTATTCCGAGCGGGCGGTGCCGGAGCTGGCCCGCCGGATCACCTACCTCGTCGAGCGCGGCGACGCGGTGCTCCTCACCGGGCACAGCCACGGCTCGGTTCTGCTGGCCGCCACGGTGCTCCAACTGCCGCCGCGGGTCGGCGACCGGGTCGCACTGCTGACCCACGGATCCCCGCTGCGCCGCCTCTACGCCCGGCTGTTCCCCGCGTACGTCGACGACGCGGCACTGTACGAGATCGGCCGGCGGGTGGGTTGGCGGTGGGTGAACCTGTGGCGGGACACCGACCCCATCGGCGGCTGGGTGTTCTCCCCGCGCACGTCACCCACCCCGGCCCGCAACGGCGACCCGGCCGCCGGAGTGGATCGCCGACAGCGTGACCCCGATGGCGTGGTGGCACCCCCCGGGGACAGCGTCGCCCCACCGATCCAGGGGCACTGGCCGGGCGAGTCCGACGAGCCGTTCACCGAGGTGGTACAGGAGTTGGTGCGGCGCCTCGGTGGACGGGCCGACCCGCCCGGGACGCCGGGGTGACCGGCCGGCTCAGTTTCCCCGGCCCGCCCGGGTGCGCCAGTCGTCCAGAGCGGTGCCGGCGAGGCGGGCGCCGTCGGCCGGAACGAGGTCGCGTTCGCCCAGCTTGGCGCCGAAGTACCGGGCGTCGGGGTCGGCCACCACCGAGCGGCGGTCCTGCTGGTCGGCGAGGAGGGATCGGCCCAGTTCGTCGAGGCGGAACTGCTCCGGCCCGGCGACCTCGACCACCGAGTTCGTCGGCGTGCCGAGCGCGACCTCGGCGACCGCTGCGGCGACGTCGTCCGCGGCCATCGGCTGGATGAGCACCGGCGCGAGGTGCACGGTGTCGCCGTCCGTGGCGGTGTCGATGATGCCCTTGAGGAACTCGAAGAACTGGGTGGCGTGCACCACCGAGTACGGGAGTCCGGACGCGACGATCAGCTTCTCCTGGGCAACCTTCGCGCGCATGTACCCGCTGTCCGGGATCCGGTCGCACCCCACGATGGAGAGCGCCACGTAGTGGCTCACCCCGGCGTCGGACGCGGCGGCGAGGAGCGTCCGGGTCGAGGTCTCGAAGAATTCCAGTACGGCGGCGTTCTCGAACGACGGCGAGTTCGACACGTCGACGACGACCTCGGCGCCGGTGAGCGCGTCGGCCACCCCTTCGCCGGTCAGGGTGTTGACGCCGGTCTTCGGCGATGCCGGCACCGCCTCGTGGCCCTCGGCGCCGAGCCGCTCCACGAGCTTGGAACCGATGAGGCCGCTGCCCCCGATGACGACGATCTTCATGGTCGTACCACGTCCTGTCTGCACTGGGTTGGATCGTGCTGCCACCCAGTAAGACGGAAAGCGTGCGCGGATGCAGGACAATCGCCGGAGAACGGTTCGACGGAGATCAGGAGGTCGACGTGGCCACGGTGTCCCACCCGGTGTTCGCCCGGGTCTACGAGCGGCTCAGCGTCGCCATGGACCGCGCCGGCACGGCGTCGTTCCGGCGGGACCTGGCCGCCGGCCTCTCCGGCCGGGTGATCGAGATCGGCGCGGGCAACGGGCGGATGTTCGCCCACTACCCGCCGGGCGTGACCCAGGTCTACGCGGTCGAACCGGAGCGGCGTCTGCGGGCCGCCGCCGAGCGCGCCGCGTCGACCGCGCCGGTTCCGGTGACTGTCGTCGACGGTCTGGCCGAGGCGCTGCCCGCCGGCGACGGCGAGTTCGACGCGGCGGTGGTGGCGTTGGTGTTGTGTACCGTGCCCGATCAGGCGAGCGCGTTGGCCGAGATCAACCGGGTGCTGCGCCCCGGAGGCGAGGTGCGGTTCTTCGAGCACGTCGCCGCCGAGGGGGCCAGCGGTCTGCACCGCGCCCAACGGCTCCTCGACGCCACGCTGTGGCCGAAGCTGTTCGCCGGCTGCCACACCAACCGCGACACCGTCGCCGCCATCGGCGCGGCCGGCTTCGAGGTGCAGGAGCTGCGCAGGTTCCGTTTCCCGGCCACCAGCAACAGCCCCTCCTCCCCCTGCGTCCTCGGTCGCGCGCTCCGGCCGGCCTGACACCGCCGTCGATCGCACCACTCAACGGCGAGGCAGCCCGGCCAGCCAGACCTCCAGCTCCGCCGGGGAGCGCAGTAACACCACGGGCGGCGCGGACGGGTCGGACTGCCAGGCACGCATCCGCCGTCGGGCCCGGCCGAACGCGGTGACGTGCCACACCAGGATCGAGTCCGAGGAGAGCACACTACCCAGCGACTCGCGGTTGCCGTTGCAGATCACCTCGCCGGTGACCACTCGGCGGACGGTACGGCGGAGCAACCGCCCGAACGACAGCCACCGTGGATAGTCGAGGCCGACGACCAGGTCGGCGCGGGCCATCGGGACGTCCCGCCAACCGTGGTACGCCCCGTCGATGATCCAGCGGTCCCGTCGACAGATCCCCTCGATCCGGCTGCGTTGCTGGGCGACCGGCACCTCGACCCAGCCCGGTTGCCACAGCAGGTCGTCCACCGGATACCACTGCAGTCCGAGGTGTTCGGCTAGTCGCGCCGCGAGGGTGGACTTGCCGGAGCCGTACACCCCGTAGACCAGGATGCGACGCGGTGCGCTCATCGCGGCAGCGTACGTCGTGAAGGAATATCAGTTGTCGTGCCGGACGTGCCTCGGCATGCGGCACGTCGCCGCGATGCCGGACCTGCACCCGGGCAAGGGTGCGCCCATCGGCGCGGCCATGGCCTCGACAGTGCTGTACCCGTTCCTGGTGGGCTCCGACATCGGCTGCGGCATCGCCGTGTTTCCGATCAAGCTCAAGCGGGCCGTGCCGGAACGGCTCGCCGCCCGGTTCCCCGACCTCGACCAGGCGCTCGACCCGGTACGCGACGCCGACGACCCGGCCTGGGCCGCCGTCGACGGTGACGTTCCGGCCGGTCACCTGGACGGTCTCGGGACGGTGGGGCGGGGCAACCACTTCGTGGAGCTGGCCCGCGTCGACACCGTCCTCGACGTGCGGCACGCGGGCCGGCTCGGGCTCGACGCCGGTGATCTCGTGCTGATCGTGCACAGCGGGTCCCGTGGTCTGGGCGAGCGGATCCTGCGGGCGCACACCGAGGTCCACGGCGCCGGGGCGGCCCCCGACCCCGCCGCCTACCTGGGCAGGCACGACGACGCCGTGCGCTGGGGTTCGCTCAACCGCCGGGTGCTGGCCGCCCGGGTGGCGCACGCGTTGGGGGCCGAGCCCACCGCGCCGATCGTCGATGAGTGCCACAACCTGGTCGAGGTCCGGGACGGGGTCTACCTGCACCGCAAGGGCGCGGCGCCGGGTGACGGTCGCGACGTCCTGATCGCCGGTACCCGGGGAACGGCGTCCTATCTGGTAGCCGCGCACGCCGGACGGGACGCCAACTTCTCCGTGGCCCACGGTGCCGGTCGCAAGATGTCGCGCGCCGACGCCCTGCGGCGGGGCAGAGCCAAGCACACGGTCGAGGAGCTGCGCCGTACCCCGGTGGGGTCGTTGGTGGTGTGCGGTGACCGGCAGTTGCTCTTCGAGGAGGCGCCCACGGCGTACAAGCGCATCGAGCAGGTGATCGGCGACCTGGTCGAGCACCGGCTGGCCACCCCGGTGGTCAGCACGACACCAGTGGTCACCTACAAGACGCCGGATCTCGGCTCCGCACGCCCGCAGCGGCGGGGCCACCGTGGCCGGCGAGGCCGCTCATGACCGCGTTCCTGCTGTTGTCGGCCGGACGTGGGCCGCAGGAGTGCGCCTGGGCGCTGAGCCAGTTGCTGCACCGCCTACGCGACGAGGGCGTCCGCCGGGGTCTGACGATCCAGCTGGTTCGCGGCGACCCGGTCCGGGGGGAACGTCCAACGGGTTAGGCCCGCTCAGACCTCCAGCACGGCGTCGGCGAACGCCTGCGGCGCCTCCTGCGGCAGGTTGTGCCCGACACCGCCGCCGACGGTCCGGTGCTCGTACTGGCCGGTGAACTGCTTGGCGTAGACGGTGGGCTCGACGTGGGGCGCGCCGTTGGCGTCGCCTTCCATGGAGATGCTGGGCACGCTGATCTTCGGTTGGATGGCCAGGCGCTTCTCGATGTCGTCGTACTGTGCCTCGCCGTCGGCGAGGGCCATCCGCCACCGATAGTTGTGGATCACGATGTCGACGTGGTCGGGGTTGTCGAACGACGCCGCGCTGCGGTCGTACGTGGCGTCGTCGAACGTCCACTGGGGGGACGCGGTGTGCCAGATCAGTTTGTTGAAGGCGCGTCGGTTCTTGTCGTAACCTTCCCGCCCTCGCTCGGTGGCGAAGTAGTACTGGTACCACCACGCCAGTTCCGCCTTCGGCGGCAGCGGCGCCTTACCGGACTCCTGGCTGGCGATCAGGTAGCCGCTGACCGAGACCAGCCCCCGGCAGCGTTCGGGCCACAGCGCGGCGACGACATCGGCGGTCCGCGCGCCCCAGTCGAACCCGGCGAGCTTCGCGGTGTCGATGTTCAGGGCGTCCATCAGGGCGATGAGGTCGAGCCCCATGGCGGCCGGTTCGCCGTTTCGCATCGTGTCGTCGGAGCGGAACCGGGTCGTGCCGTAGCCCCGCAGGTAGGGGACGACGACCCGCTGACCGGCTGCGGTGAGCAGCGGTACGACGTCGGCGAAGCTGTGGATGTCGTAGGGCCAGCCGTGCAGGAGGATCACCGCGTCGCCGTCGGGCGGACCGGCGTCCACGTAACCGACGTTCAGGACCCCGGCGTCGATCTGTCGCAGGTCGGTGAACCCGCCAGCGGCCTTTGCCATCGACTTTCTCCCCGCGTCCGGACCTGCTCGGAGGTGCTGATCACGCCCGAATCTAGCGACCTGTCCGGGGCCTGATCGCCGTTCACACAAGGACAGCTCGACGGGTCCCGGAATGGGTACGATCCCCCCGCTCCCGCGGATGTTCCCGGTGGAGGTCGGGGGCCGGTAGCCGCAGGACCGTAGGGTGATGGCATGGCTGAGCGACCTCTGACCCTGATGGCGGTGCACGCCCACCCCGACGACGAGGCGACGAGCACCGGCGGCGTCCTTGCCCGCTATGCCGCCGAAGGGGTCACGACGGTGCTCGTGACCTGCACCGACGGGCGATGTGGCGACGGCCCCGGTGGGGTCAAGCCGGGCGAGGAGGGGCACGACCCGGCCGCCGTGGTGGCGATGCGCCAGGCCGAGCTGGAGGCCAGCTGCGCGACGTTGAAGGTCACCCATCTGGAGACCCTCGGCTACGCCGACTCGGGGATGATGGGTTGGCCGACGAACGACCAGCCCGGCGCGTTCTGGATCACGCCGGTGGCGGAGGCGGCGGCCCGGCTCGCGGAGCTGATCCGGCAGTATCGGCCGGACGTGATCGTCACGTACGACGAGAACGGTTTCTACGGCCACCCGGACCACATCCAGGCGCATCGGATCACCATGGCCGCTGTCGAGCAGACGGACATCCCGGCGAAGGTCTACTGGACCACCGTGCCGCGTACGGCGTTCGCGGAGTTCGGTCGGATCATGAAGGAGCTCGGCGTCGAGTGGGCCGAGCCGGACGCGGAGTCGGAGCCGGGGCCGCAGCTCGGTCTGCCCGACGACGAGATCACCACCTGGGTCGACACCAGCAAGTACGGCGCGCAGAAGTTCGACGCGCTGGCCACGCACGCCAGTCAGACCGAGAACATCTTCTTCCTGCAACTGGGCCAGGAGCGGTTCACCGAGCTGATGGGCGTGGAGACCTTCTTGCGGGTGCGGGACCGAACGGGCGCGCCGACCCCCGAGGACGACCTCTTCGCCGGTCTGCGCTGATCACCTCTCGATAGCGCCACCGGACATCGTCGGCCACCGGGGCGACGACGTCCCGTGGCGTGCGTCGCTAACGTCCTCGCCACCCGAACCGGTCGCCGAACCACGGCCTCCGGTCGCCGAAAGTTTCGCTGGCTGGCCACGCCGCGCCGGGCAGGTCATGTGATGAATTTCCGGAAGTTTTCAGCGTTGACGCCCAGACATCGATCGGCTTAACGTTTCGAGCAAGTTTCCGGTTTCCGACCGGAACTACCGGCGTCACCCAGCCATCTCGCGTCTCCATCCGAGCACGACCGGACCCTCACCTCCTAGATCGACATCTATCTATTGATCATCGGGAAGGGCAGGCACATGAAGTTGAGACAGTGGTCGAGCGTCGGCCTGGTCGCCGTCGCGACCATCGCCACGCTGAACACGGTGCCGGCGACCGCGAGTCGACCGTACGACCCCACGACGCAGAGCCTCGGCACTCTCGGCCTGCGCCACGGTCTGCACGTCGGCACCGCGGTGAACATGGATGCACTGAACGACGTCGACGACCCGCAGTACCGCAGACTGGCCTCCTCCGAGTTCGCCTCGGTCACCGCCGAGAACGTGATGAAGTGGGAGAGCCTGGAGCCGACCCGCGGCACCTACAACTGGGGGCCGGCCGACGAGTTCGTCGACTTCGCCAAGCGCAACCGGCAGAGCGTGCGCGGTCACGTGCTGGTCTGGCACAACCAGCTGCCCGCCTGGTTGACCAGCGGCGTCGCCGACGGCTCCATCAGCAAGCAGGAGCTGCGCGAGCTGTTGCGCAAGCACATCACCACCGTCGTCAACCGCTACAAGGGCAAGATCTGGCAGTGGGACGTGGTCAACGAGGCGGTCAGCGACCCGTGGGACACCCCGTCGACCCTGCACTACAAGGGCTTCTGGGCGCAGAACCTCGGGCCCGGCTACATCGCCGACGCGTTCCGCTGGGCGCGCGCCGCCGACCCGAAGGCCCTGCTGTTCTACAACGACTACAACATCGAGGCGTTCGGCTCGGGCAACCCGGCGGACGACAAGACCCAGTTCGTGTACGACATGACCAAGAGCCTGCGCGCTCAGGGCGTCCCGATCGACGGAGTCGGCTCCCAGGGCCACCTGGGCACCCAGTACGGCAACTTCGACACCCTCCAGGTGACCGCCGCGCTGAAGAAGTTCAGCGGGCTCGGCGTCGCGACCGCGTTCACCGAGGTCGACGTGCGCAGCCGGCTGACGGAGGGCGTCCAGGCGGGCGACTCCGAGGAGATCAACCCCCGGCTACAGGCGTCGGCCGCCAACTTCAGCGTGCTGATGAAGGCGTGCCTCGCCGTGCGGAGCTGCCTGTCGTACACGGTCTGGGGTTTCAGTGACAATCATTCGTGGGTGCCCGGCTGGTTCGACGACCCGCCGGAGGGCCTGGCCACCATCTACGACGAGAACTACCAGCCCAAGCGGGCGTACCAGGAGTTGAAGTCCGACCTGATCTTCGCCGGGCCGCCGTACGTCCTGCCCCGCATCGCACCCAAACCCCGCCGCTGACGCCCAGGGCCGTGTGGAGCTTCCCGAAGCTCCACACGGCCCGTGTGCCGCCACGGACGTCGACGTTCGACTCACGTTCGGTGGTTCCGTCGCGCCATCCGGACGCCATCGGAGGGCTGGTGCCGGATCTGCCGGTTTATTGATGGTGTTGGTGTCACTATTGCAGGCGTGGGAACTGCGAAAACTGCCATGCCTGCGATCTCGCCGCTCACCGGCGATCCCATCAAGCGGGCCGATGCCGAGCGGCTAGCGGGGGTGCTCAAGGCCTTCGCCGATCCGGCGCGACTCCGGTTGCTCAGCCTGATCCAGTCCGCGCCGGAAGGTGAGGCGTCAGTGAGTGACCTCACCGCGGCGCTCAATCTCTCCCAGCCGACGGTGAGTCATCACCTTCGGATCCTCACCGAGGCCGGCCTCCTCGAACGCGACAAGCGCGGGGTCTGGGCGTACTACCGCCTGGTGCCCTCCGCGATCGCGCAGATCGCCGACCTGTTGACGCCGCCCCGGAAGCGGGCGACGAAGCGGGCCCGCTGACCGGGCCCGCAGGCCGGCGCGTCACATCCGCTCCACCGTGCGGATGCCCAGCAGGTGCAGCCCCTGCCGCAGGGTCCGGGCGGTCAACTCGGCCAGCAGCAGCCGGCTCTCCCGCAGCTCGTCCGTGGCCCGCAACACCGGGCAGCGCTCATAGAACGCGTTGAAGGCTGTCGCGAGTCGGTGCAGGTAACCCGCGAGCTGGTGAAACTCGAGACTCCGCTCCAGCTCACCGACCACGGCGGCGAAGCCGAGCAGCTCGACCGCGAGCGCTCGCTCCGCCGGCTGCGCCACCACGATGGGCGCGTCCGGCCGCACGGCGGTCCCGGCCCGCCGCAGCACCGACCGGATCCGGGCGTACGCGTACTGGAGGTAGGGAGCGGTGTTGCCGTCCAGCGCCAACATCCGTTCCCAGTCCAGGACGTAGTCCTTCGTCCGGTCGACGGACAGGTCGGCGTACTTGACCGCGCCGATGCCCACCGCGCGGCCGATCTCGGCGGCGGTCCCGGCGTCCAGATCCGGGTTCCTGCTCCGGGCCAGCTCGGTGGCGCGGGCGACCGCCTCCTCCAACAACCCGACCAGCTTCACCGACTCACCGGCCCGGCTGCGCAGCATCCGTCCGTCGGCGCCGAGGATGGACCCGAAGCCGAGGTGCTCGGCGCGGGCCGGCGGGCAGAGCCAGCCGGCCGCCTCGGCGACGGCGAACACCATCGCGAAGTGCTGCCGCTGCGGTAGGCCCACGACGTACAGCAGCCGGTTGGCGCCCCACTCGCCGACCCGCTGCCGCAGCGCGGCCAGGTCGGTGGCCGGATAGCCGTACCCACCGTCGCTCTTGCGCACGATCAGCGGCAGCGGTTCGCCGTCGCGGCCGGTGAACCCGGGCGGGAAGACGCATTCGGCCCCACCGCTGGGCAGCAGCAGCCCCAGCCGGTCCAGGTCGTCGACGACGCCCGCCAGCAGGTCGTTGTAGGTGCTCTCGCCCCGGAAGTCGGCCTCGGACAACGTCACGTCGAGCAGGTCGTACACGGTCAGGAAATACCGCTGCGACTGCGTCACCAGCAGCCGCCACAACCGGCGGGTCCGCTCGTCACCGCGCTGCAACGCGACCACCCGCAGCCGCGACCGTTCCTGGAACGCCTCGTCGGCGTCGAACTTCAGCCGGGCCGCCCGGTAGAAGGTGTCCAGGTCCCCCATCGACAGGTTCTGTGCGGCTTCGGCCTCGCCGAGGTCGATCAGGTGCTCGATCAGCATGCCGAACGGTGTGCCCCAGTCACCCAGGTGGTTGACCCGCACCACCCGGTGCCCGAGCCAGTCCAGCAGCCGCACCGCCGCGTCGCCGATGACCGTGGAGCGGAGATGCCCGACGTGCATCTCCTTCGCCACGTTGGGCGCCGAGTAGTCGACCACCACCGTCTGCGGCGTCGCCGTCGACGGCACGCCGAGCCGGGCGTCACCGGCCAGCCCCGCGACCAGGTCGGCCAGGGCCCGGTCGGCAACCGTCAGGTTGAGAAAGCCCGGCCCGGAGACCTCCGCCGACACCCCGACGTCGTCGAGCACCGCGTGCGTCAACACCGCCGCGGCGATGTCGCGCGGTGGGCGGCCGAGCCGCCGGGCCAGCGCCAGCGCCGCGTCGGACTGGAAGTCCGCACGCGGAGACCGCCGCACGAGCGGGTCGACCGGGCCGCCGGCCACCGCCGCGAACGCCGGTGCCAGCCGGTCGGACAACAACTTCTCAAGATCCATGAGTACGCCGATCTCGCTCGGACCCGCGCTGCCACGCGAGCCGTTGACGGGGGGAGATTCGGGCGGACCGAGGACGACCAGCGAACGACCGGCGGCTCGATCCGCCGGTCGCAGGTAACAGGTCAGCGCGGGCGGGCGACGGATCGCCGGCGTCGCCCCGCACCGACCTGGACGTCACACGACAGTCCGGTGCACTGGGCGATCACGCTGGTCATGCGGGGCAGCCTAGCGGCCCGGCCGACCCGACGACAGACGAATTCCCGTGGTTCGGCCGACGGCCGGGGCGTCGCCTGGTCGTTTCGGTCGACTCGGCGCAGGGAACTGCCTCAGGACCGACGAGGGGTGATCATGAGCCGACACGCACAACGACCGATGGCCCGTACGCGACGCGCGCTGGCGCTGCTCGGCACCGTCGCGCTGGCCGCTGCCTGCACCGCCACCGAGGATCCGCCCGGCTCCGCCCCGGCGACCACGGCACCGGCCACCGCGTCGACGTCAGTGCCCCCGACAGACCCGCCATCGTCGAGCGCGAGCACCCCGGTGACGATCCCGACCTCCGCCTTCGTCGAGTTGCCCGCCGAGCTGCGGAAGTCCCCGCGACGGACGACGCCGGTCGAGGAGGCGCTGCCGAAGCTGTGCGGCAACGAGTTCGGCACCGGCGGCCGGCAGGTCACCGCGAGCGCCGCGATGACTGTCACCTACCGGAAGGCCGGCGAGCCCGCCAGCAACGTGCCGCAGGGGATGATCCACCAGACCATCTTCGCCTTCGACGGTGACGGTGCCCCCGGTTACCTGAGCCGGCTGCGCACCGCCGTGCAGGCGTGCCCCTCGTACGACCAGTCCGGAAACCGCGTCACCGTCACGAGCAAGGCGCTGCCCGGGGCCGGCGACGAGGCGTTGCTGCTGACCCGGACGTGGCCCGAGACGAGCCTGAACGGCGAACGTACCGGCGGAACCGCGTCCAGCCAGATCGCGGTGGCCCGCGTCGACAGCGCGGTGACGGTCTTCGACGACCAGGGGTGGGAGGGCACCAGCGGCAACCCCGCCATCCTGGACCGGGTCGTCCGCGACGGCGTCCGCGCCATCGACGCCTGGCAGCGGTAACCGCGCGGTCGTCGCCACGACGGCTTCCTCCGACCGGTCCGGTTCTCCGTCGGATCTTGGACACCTGGACCCAGGCCGCGCTCACGCCCGGAGACTAGGGATCTCGGTCCACAGTGACGCCGACGACCTGGATGTGGCGGCTGATGAAGGTTTCACCCCCGGGCGGACGCGAGCACCGCGACGGTCCAGCGCACGCCGGTGAGCTGTTCACCGACCGGGAAACCGAGTCGCAGGCATTCAAGTCGACCCTGGCCCGGTTCCGCCAGCTGCTCGACGGCGACGACGAGGTCGGGGTCGCCCGCCACAACGTGCTGACCTTCTACGGTCTGGGCGGCATCGGCAAGACCGCTCTCTCGGAGCGGCTGGAGGCCTGGGTCCGTCGCGACCTCCCGCTCGTCAACGGCTGGGGGCCACCTCCGGCCACCAACGTCGACGCGACGGCCCGCATCGACCTGCACGGCTCCGCCGGTCGTATGGACCTTCCCACGGCACTGCTCGCGTTGCGGGCAGGCGTGGCCGGCATCCGCCGCCGTTGGCCGGTCTTCGACCTGGCGTTCACGGCCTACTGGTCGGCCCTACGTCCCGGTGAGCCGCTGCCACGCTTGCGGGGGCGGGACGAGCTGGAGAACTCCGTGGCGGAGACGGTGGGCGAGGTACTCAAAGATCTCGGCTCGCTGGCGGACCTCGCCGGTGGCACGGCCGCCTCGCTCGGGGTGCGTGGTGTCCGCAAGGTGGTCGGTGAACTCCGCCGCCGACGTGATCTGCGCCTCGCCGTCGACGGGTTCCCGGGCTTCGAGGATTTCCTGCTCCGTTGCGCCGACGAGCCGAGCCCCACCGAGCCTCGGCCAGCCCTGGCCTGCAAGCTCGCCGCGGCTCTGTCCTGGGAGCTGGCTCAGGTCATGCCGTCGCCCCTGGTGGCGGTGTTCGTCGACACGACCGAACGGCTCGCCCTGGACCCGCGACGGGTCTCGGAGGGCCACCTCAACCGGCTGATCCACGGCATGCCGAACGTGTTGTTCGTGCTGACCGGGCGCGATCTGCTGGACTGGTACGACGAGAGCCGCGTCGACCTTCCGCACCGCGGTCCGTGGACGTGGCCAGGGCTCGTGCCTGGCGCCGCGGACAACCCCCGGCAGCACCTCGTGGGCAACCTCTCCCCCTCGGACACCCGCGCGCTGGTCATGCGCGGACGTACCCAAGTCGACCTGCCGATGAGCGACGACGTTGTCGAGCACCTCGTCCGATCGTCGGCAGGGCTGCCGCAGTATCTGGAACTGGCTCGGCAGGTCGCTATCTCGATCAAGGATGCCGGGGCTGGACGCGAGGTGAAGGCCCAGGACGTCACGGGTTCGCTCGGTTCGCTGGTGATGCGTATCCTCGACGACGTTCCGGCCGACGAGCAACGGGCCATCCGGGCCGCGTGCCTGTTCCGGGTCTTCGACACTCACCTGATGGCGGCCGCGGCGGACGTCGACCACGGGTGCGCCGAGCGGGCCGTTCGACGTCCGATGATCGACCACCACCACGGCGACCGCTTCCCGTACCGGATACACGACGCCGTCCGGGAGGCGATCCGCCGATCCGACCACCAGATATCCGGCGGCTGGGCCGAGCGCGACTGGGAATTGGCCGCCGGCCGGGCCGCCGCCGCGGTCCGACGCCAACACGACGATGCCAAGAATCGAGAAGACAACCGCGAGGTCCTGGACCTGATCGGTGTCGCTGTCGTGCTGGTGTGCGAGCAGAGCACGACGCTGGAGCCGGCTCCGAGTGAGAACTACGCGGACTGGTTGTCACGCGCGATCGTGTTCAGCCCGTCGGTGCAGGGCCTACGGTCCCGGGTGCCGGCCGCGAGCCGCACCGGGTACGGTCGCCTGGTCCTGAACTTCATCGCGGCCAAGTCCATCGAGACGCCGGTGGACGAGCGACTCAGTCTGCTCCGCGAGATCTTCGACTCCGATCACCCACTCTGGCCGGCCGCGGGCCGGCATCTGGGCTACACCCTGCGGCTTCGCCACCGCTGGGACGAGGCGCTCGCCGTCTTCGACGAGCTGGTCGCACGTAGACCCACGCCACTGCACCGGGGACAGCGTCCACAGGTTCTGAGCCTGGCCCGGCGCTTCAGAGATGCCGACCAGGCCGCGCGAGGGCTCCCGGTGCAGAGCCTCATCACGAGGGTGGCGGAGTACGCCCACGGTCGACCGGAGCGCTACTTCGCCGAGATCGCCGACAAGATGGCGAAGCTGCGCGACGCCGGCCGCCAGCGGGAGTATCTGGAGGAGGTCGGCACACTGCTGATGCGGCGTGCGTTCTTCCGCGGCGACGTCAGCGTCGACGAGATGCGCGACTTCGTCGATCGGGCCGACCAGTCCGGTCACCTGGTCGCGACCCGCTCCGCATTGCTCACCACCGTCCTGCTGGGGCACTCGGATCGGACGGACGTCGCGCTGGCCATCGACCGCCTGCGGATCCTCGACGAGGCGTCGATGGACGAGATCGGCTACCGGTACGGGCTTGCCGAATGCTGCATCGCGCTGCTCGACGGCGACCGCGACCGCCTGGAGCGACTACGCGACGAGCTGAGCCTGCTGACCGCCCGAAGTCGTTCGATGATCCCGGTCGAATGCTTCCTGGAGTCGCAGGGCCTACCACTGCCCGCCCAGCCGACCCAGTGGCTCGAGCCCGCCGAGGACGTCACCCGCCGCTGGGCCGATCACTTCGCGGCGTACGCCGCACGTCACAGGTGATGGCAACCCATCATCGTCCGTCGCTCAAGGAGGTTCGCGATGTCGGACGGTCAGGTAACGAAGGCGCCGTGGCTCCCGCCTCGGTGGTTCATCCGGCTGGCCTGGTCGGTGCACCGGGGTCTGTACCGGGTCAGCGGCAGCCGGGTCGGGCTGTGGCGACCGCGCGAGCACCGGTGGGGCACGCTGCGCCTGACCACGACGGGTCGCCGCACCGGCCAGCAGCGCAGCGTCATCATCGCGTACTTCGAGGATGGCCCGAACCTGGTCGGAGTGGCGATGAACGGGTGGGGCGAGGGTGCCCCCGCCTGGTGGCTCAACCTCCAGGCTCATCCGGACGCGTCCGTCGAGCTGGCCGACGGGCGCCGGCTGGTGCGCGGTCGCGCCGCCACCGACGACGAACGGTCGCGCCTGTGGCCGCGGTGGCGCGCGGCCGACAAGAACTTCGACGCCCACGCGGCACGGCGATCGTCGGAGACGACAGTGGTGGTGCTGGAACCCGTATCGGGTGGCGACGACGTGGCGTGACCGCGCAACCCGTACCCGCCGGACAACTGCGGCGGTACGTGGTGCCGGACGCGTACATCCCGGGTGGTAGGCGGGTCGGCAACTCCGGCATGACGACTCACCAGCTGGTTGCTTCCTAGGCTGCCACCTGTCTTCGCCATGCGACCGAGGGGATCCACCATGTCCGTCCGTCACCTGCTCGCCGCCGCCGTAGCCGCCCCGCTCGCCGGGATGGGGCTGGCCGCACCGGCAGCCGCGCACGTGTCCGCCCAGCCGACCGCGGCCACCGCTTTCTCCATGAGTGCCGGTCGCTTCGGGGCCACTGTGGCCGTCCTGCTGGGGCTGGCCGCCACGATCATCGGAGGTCTGGCAGTGGCTCGCCCCGCCAGTCGGCTCGGCACCGGCTCGGGCAGCCTCGGAGCCGTCCTGGCTCTGGCGACGGGCCTGATCGGCATGGCGCTCGGCGGGCTGGTGGCGGCCACCGCCGACAGCGGCATCGGCACGGGCAACGGGCGAGGTGGGGCCTATGTGGCACTGGCGGTCGGACTGGCCGGGGTGGTGCTCGGCGGGCTGGCCCTGGTGCGCGCGCGCCGCACCGGCCGCCTGGCGGGCTGACTCAGGAGCGAGCGAGCCAACCTGGCACGGTCAGACCGGACTCATAGGCGAGGATCACCAGCTGGGCTCGGTCCCGGGCCTGGACCTTGGTCATGATCCGGCTGACGTGTGTCTTGGCGGTCGCCGGGCTCAGCACCAACCGTGCCGCGATCTCGTCGTTGGAGAGGCCGGCGGCGACCAGCGTCAGCACTTCACGCTCCCGCTCGGTGAGCACGCTCAGTCGCGGCCCGGGGTCGGGATGTTTGGCCCGGGCCGCGAACTCGGCGATCAACCGCCGGGTGATCGACGGCGCGATCAACGCGTCACCCCGGGCCACCACCCGCACTCCGTGAATCAACTCCGCTGGCTCGGTGTCCTTGACCAGGAAGCCGCTGGCACCGGCACGCAGCGCGCCGTAGACGTAGTCGTCCAGGTCGAACGTGGTCAGAATGATCACGCGAGCGTCGCAGTTCGCGACGATCTCACCAGTGGCGGCCAGGCCGTCGAGCCCGGGCATCCGGATGTCCATGAGGACGACGTCGGGTCGCAGGTGCCGGGCCAGCCGCACCGCCTCGAATCCGTCAGCGGCCTCGCCGACCACCTGGAGGCCGTCCTCACCGTCGAGGATGGACCGGAAACCGGCGCGTACGAGGGTCTGGTCGTCGACGAGGAGCAGCCGGATCACCTCTGCTCCCCCACCGGCGCCCGACCGGGTCGCATCGGCAGGCGGGCACGGACCCGGAAGCCCCCGTCCGGCTGTGGGCCAGTGTTCAACGAACCGCCGAGTGCCAGCGCCCGCTCCCGCATTCCGAGGATCCCGCTGCCCGGGGAACCCGGCAGGCCGGTGCCGTCGTCCTCGACCTCCACGAGCACGTCGTCGTGATCGGGCCGGACCCGGACCACCGCGGTGGTGGCACGCGCGTGACGCGCCACGTTGGTGAGCGCCTCCTGGACGATCCGGTACACCGCCAGATCGACCTCCGGCGGTAGCGACGGTGTCTCGGTCAGCTCGGTGCGGATCTCCAACTCCGGCCGAGCGGCCGTCCTGATCAGATCACCGAGGCGGTTCAGACCGGGTGCGGGCATGACCGCCGGGGCCTGCCGCAGTGCGCCCAGCGTCGTCCGCAACTCACTCAAGGTCTCCTTGCTGGTCTGTTTGATCGCGGTGAGGGCCTGCTCGGACCGGACCGGGTCGGGTCGGTGCAACGCGGCGCTGGCCTGCACGTTGATCAACGACAGGTGGTGGCCGAGCACGTCGTGCAACTCCCGGGCGATGCGCAGCCGCTCCTCGGTGGCCCGTCGCAGGGCCTCCTCCTCCATCCGCTGCTCGGCGGCGACAGCTCGGGCCTGCGCCTCGGCGAGGTAGGCGCGGCGGTTACGGGTCACGCCGACGATGACCGCGACGAGCCAACCGGCGTGCAGCAACGTCGCCCCGTTCATGGTGTTCGGGGTGCGGTTGTCGCTGTCCGCCACGGCGAAGGCGATCACCGAGGCGAGACCGAGCCCGATGGCGACCGCGAGATGTCCCTCGTCGACGACGGTGTAAAGCGCGACGACGAACACCAACATGATCGGACCCGGCCGGTGCAGCAACGCCCCGTACGCGCCGATGGCAGCCAGCGCCACGATGCCCACCGGCACCGGGTGACGTCGGCGCACGTACAGCGCGCCGGTGGAGAGCAGCACCACCAGCAGCGCCGCCCACTCGGCGACGGTGGCGATGCCGCGCGACTGCACCACCAGGCCCACGACGGCGACCAGACCCACGGCGGGCACCAGGGCGACGTCCGCAGCACGGCCCCGCCACCCTGACATGGGCCGAAGCCTAGCCTCCCGCGAATGAGCGGGAGAAGGTCCGACTGGACGGTTCAGGTGTGCTGGTTGCCCTCGGCCAGGTTCGCGTCGTAGCCGGCGGCCTGGAGGGCGAACAGTTCGGCGTACCGGCCGCCGGTGGCGACGAGGTCGGCGTGGGTGCCGTCCTCGACGAGCCGGCCGTGGTGCAGGACGAAGATCCGGTCGGCGTGCCGGACGTTGGCGAGCCGGTGCGTGATGAGGATCGTGGTGGCCCGACCTCTCCGGTCCCGGATGGCCTGGAACAGGGCGTCCTCGGCGCGGGGGTCGAGCGCGGAGGACGGCTCATCCATGATCAGCAGTTCGGCGTCGCGCAGGAACCCGCGGGCGGCGGTGATGCGCTGCCACTGCCCGCCGGAGAGGTCCTGGCCTCGCGCGAAGGTCCGGTCGAGCAGTGTCTCGTACCCGTGCGGTAGTTCGTTGATCATGTCGTGGGCGACGGCGCGGCCGGCGGCGGCCTCGATCCGATCCTGCCGGGCGTCGCTGTCGACGTCGCCGAGGGCGATGTTCGTGGCCGCGGTGAACGGCCACTTGTGGTATTCCTGCGTCACCACCGCGATCCGGGCGCGCAGCCCGGCGACGTTCCAGTCCGACAACGGGCGGCCGTTCCACTCGATACTGCCCTCGGTGGGCGCGCGGAGGCCGGCGATCATCGCGGCGAGGGTCGTCTTGCCCGAGCCGTTCTCCCCGACGAACGCGACAGTCTGCCCGGCGGTGATCGTCAAGGTGACGTCGTCGACGGCGGCGTCGTCCCGATCGGGGTAGCGCAGGCTCACCTCGTTGACCGTCAACTCCCGCAGCCGATCAGGCTCGGCCGAGGCAACGGGTCCGGTGCTGGTCGGTAGGTAGACGTCGGCGCGCGTCATGAATCCGGTGTAGTCGCCGAAGTGCTGCCCCTGGGTGTAGACATGGTCGACCTGGAAGGTGGCGATGGCCAGGGACCGCTGCGCGGACTGCACCGCGATGACGCAGGTCGCCGCGGCGGCGAGTGGGATCTGCCCGTCGAGGAGCAGCAACCCGAGCAGGGCGTAGACGGTCGCGGTCGCGAGGCCGCCGACGACGGCTCCGACGGTGGTGGTCGTGGTGACCCGCCGGGCGAGGGCGAGCTGGATGTCGGTCTCCACCTGCATCACCCGGTCGTACTGGTCCAGCAGGAACCGACGCAGCCCGTAGGAGCGCAGCTCCGGGGCCGAGGCACGTTCGGCCATCAACTTGTGCAGCAGCCACAGGCGACGCCGGCGTACCGAACCGGCGTTGTATGTCTGGTAGCGCAGGTGCCCGGCCCGCAACGACGCCCAGGCGTTGGGCACCGTGGCGACCAGCAGGGCCAGCACCAGCAGCGGGTGGATGACGATCACGGCGGCCGTCACGGCCAGCAGCCCGGCCAGCCCGGCCAGCAGGTTCATCGACGCCTGCACCAGCCCGATCGTCGACTCGGTGCCGCGCGAGGCCCGTTCCATGTCGTCGGCGAACGCGTCGGCGTCGAACGCCTCCAACCGGACCGCTGTGGACACCTCGAACAGGCCCCGTTCCACCTCACGGCTCACCCGAGGCGTCAAGCCGTTCTGCGCGTACCCGCTGGCGATGCCCATCCCGGCGCGGAGCGCGACGGTCGCCGCCAGCACGGCCAGCGCGGGCAGCGCGGCCCGCACCTTGTCCGCGGTCGGTCCGCCGGCGAACAGTTCCACCAGCACCCGCTGCGTCGCCAACAGGCCGAACGCTGCCATGGCCCCCGCGCCGACCGTGGCCGCGGCCACCACACCGGTACGGAGCCGGTCAGCGCGCCAACTGATACCGATGGCTGTCCAGACGAGCCTGGGCAACTCCGCGAACACGGCGAGGACGCCGGCCTCCGCGCGCGCCCGGACCCCCGTCTCCCACCACATCTCCCGCAGCTCCGGCAACACCGACTCCGTACGCCCGGGGCCGGGTTGGTCCGCTCGAACGCGGCGGTCCTCTGCGGTGGCGGCCTCGCTCATGGACGTACCTCCCAAGCGGCGGAGCAGGCTTTCTGGAGGATTGGACCACCCGGGCGTAGCTCTCGGCAATCGTTTGGGCACTCGCGGTCATCGATGCGCGGTGATCAATCTTTGCCGAGGACATCGAGCTGCGCCCGCAGCGCCGTGGCGATCTCGCCGGCCGCGACGATCTGCTCCGGCGTGAGGGCGTCGACGAAGAACTCCCGGATGGCGCGCAGGTGGGGATAGGTGGCTCCCCTGAACGCCTCGGCGCCGACCGTCGTGAGCAGCACCTCCGCACCGCGGGGAACAGTGGCGCACTCCTGGCGGCGGATGAGACCGCGCCGCTCCATCCGCCCGAGGTGGTGGGAGAGCCGGCTGCGCTCCCACCCGATGCGCGAGGCGAGTTCGGACGACCGCATCGCCTCGCCCTCCGCCTCACTGAGAGCGAGGAGCACTGCGTAGTCTCCGGTCGAGAGCGAGGAGTCGCCCTGGAGGCGGGACTCGAGCCGGGAGCCGAGCGTCGCCGTCGTCTCGATGAAGTCCCGCCAGATTCGTAGCTCGTCCGCGGTCGGAAGTTGCCGTCCGCCCCGCCGGCCGGGTGTGGCCTCCGTCATCTCACTCTCCCGGGAATTGACGTGTCAATCGCCAAGTTAGCATCATTGACACGTCAACCGGTAGGTCCGCTCCCGTGGGTCGCCGGCGGAATGCGCCGAGGAGGAGACGATGGCAGCTGCGGACTTCGAGCTGGGGCTCAACTCGTTCGGGGAGGTGGCCACCGACGGTGACCGGGTTCTGAGCGACGCCGAGACCGTACGGCTGCTCGTGGACGAGGCACGGCTCGCCGAGTCGGCCGGACTCGACGTGTTCAGCGTCGGTGAGCACTACCGCGAGGGTCACAACGACTCGGCGACACCGGTGCTGCTGGCCGCGGTCGCGACGGCGACCGAGCGAATTCGCCTCGGCACCTCGGTCACCGTGCTCAGCACCAATGACCCGGTACGGCTCTACCACGAGTTCTCCACGCTGGACGCCGTCTCCGACGGCCGCGCCCAGATCGTCCTCGGGCGGGCATCGGCAACCGAGTCGTTTCCGCTGTTCGGGTACGACCTGGCCGACTACGAGCGGTTGTTCGAGGAGAAGCTGGACCTCTTCCTGCGACTGCAACAGGACGAACCGGTCACCTGGTCCGGCACGGTACGAAGCCCACTCACCGGGCAACGGCTGCACCCACGGATGCGGCCGGGCGGCATCCCGACCTGGATCGGCGTCGGGGGAAGCCCGAACTCCGTGATCCGCGCCGCGCGGCACGGACTCCCGCTCATGCTCGCGATCATCGGGGGGCGCCCCCAGCGCTTCGCCGGTCACGTCGACCTCTACACCAGAGCGCTCGAACAATTCGGGCATACCCTGCAGCCAATCGGGCAGCACTCACTCGGCCTTGTCGCAGACACCGACGAGGAGGCGGTGGAGACGTGGTGGCGGTACTGGCAGCCGGTGGTGGCGGCTCTGGCCGCCGAACGCGGCTTCTACAAACCGGACCGCACGCGCTACGAGGCGGAAATCGACCACGGGGCGCTCTTCGTCGGTTCGCCCGAGACGGTGGCGCAGAAGATCGCCACTGTCGCCCGCGACCTGCGACTGAGCCGCTTCGACCTGAAGTACGACATCATGCACCTGCCCCGCGAGGCACGGGCGCGCACCATCCAACTGCTGGGCAGTGAGGTCGCGCCGCGGGTCCGGGAGCTGCTGGCTAAGGAGCCCAACCATGTCTGATCTGCTGTTCGGCCTGGACACCTTCGGCGACGTACCGGAGGACGACAACGGCAAACTCGTCTCCCACGCGGCGGCGATCCGGCAGGTCGTCGACGAGGCCGTGCTCGCCGACCAACTCGGGGTCGACGTCATCGCCCTGGGCGAGCACCACCGCCCCGAGTACTCGGTCTCCACACCGGAGACGGTGCTGGCCGGAATCGCCACCCGCACCTCGCGGATCCGGCTGGCCTCCGGCGTGACGGTGCTGAGTTCCGACGACCCGGTACGGGTCTTCCAGCGCTTCGCCACAGTGGACGCGCTGTCGAACGGCCGAGCCGAGGTCATCCTCGGTCGCGGCTCGTTCACCGAGTCGTTCCCGCTCTTCGGCTACGACCTCCGCGACTACGACACGCTGTTCGAGGAGAAGATCGAGCTGTTCGTCAAGTTGCTCGACGAGAAGCCGGTCACCTGGAGCGGCACCCTGCGTGCCCCGCTGGAGAACGCCGACGTGTTCCCGAAGACCGAGTCGGGTCACCTCGACACCTGGGTCGGTGTGGGTGGCTCGCCGCAGTCGGTCGTCCGCACCGCCCAGTACGGGCTGCCGCTCATGCTCGCCATCATCGGCGGCGCACCCGAGCGCTTCGCGCCCTACATCGACCTGTACCGCCGGGCCGCCGACCAACTCGGCACCACAGCGCACCCGGTCGGCATGCACTCGCCGGGCTTCATCGCCGACACCGACGAGCAGGCCAAGGAGATCTACTGGCCGCACTACCGGATCATGCGGGACCGGATCGGCAAGCTGCGGGGCTGGCCCCCGATCCGCCGTCAGGAGTTCGACTCCGAGGTGGAGAACGGCTCCCTCTACATCGGCTCACCCGAGACGGTGGCCCGCCGGATGGCCCGTGCCATCAGCAGCCTCGGCGTCGGCCGCTTCGACCTCATCTACTCGGCCGGAGCGCAACCGGCCAGCGCCCGGATGCGCGCGGTGGAACTGTACGGCTCGAAGGTGATCCCCATGGTCCGCGAACTGCTGGCCTGATCAGCGCTCCCCACAGGCGAGAGGACGACCATGTTCGACAACGACCGGAGCCGGCCCGCGACCCTCGGCATCCTCGGGGCCGGCAAGGTGGGCACGGTGCTCGCCCGGCTCGCCGTCGCCGCCGGCTACCGGGTACGGGTGGCCGGCTCCGGCGACCCGGCGAAGATCGCCCTCACCGTCGAGGTCCTCGCCCCGGGGGCCGAGGCCACCACGGCGGTCGACGCGGCGGCCGACGCCGACGTCGTCATCCTCGCCCTGCCCCTGGGCAAGTACCGCGGCGTTCCCGCCGAGGCGTTACGCGGCAAGCTCGTCGTCGACGCCATGAACTACTGGTGGGAGATCGACGGCATCCGCGACGACCTCACCAACCCGCGGACCTCGTCGAGCGAGACCGTCCAGGCGTTCCTGCCCGGCTCCCGCGTCGTCAAGGCGTTCAACCACATGGGCTATCACGACCTGGAGGACGAGGCCCGGCCGACGGGGGCGGTCGGCCGCAAGGCCATCGCGATCGCCGGCGACGAGGACGTCGACCTCACCGAGGTCGCGGCCCTGGTGGACGCGCTCGGCTTCGACCCGGTCGTCGCCGGCCAGCTGGCCGAGGGGGTCCGACTCGAACCGGGCAGCGAGCTGTTCGGCGCCAACGTGAGCGCCGACGAGGTGCGCGCCATGCTGGACCGCTTCCCGGAGTCGGAGCGGGGACGGACCATCACCGCTGCCCGAGCCTCCACCTCTTAGGCGTCGAACGCCGCCCGCGGTTCGAGGTGCCGGCCCACGGCGTACTCCCGGTCGAAGTCGGTCGGGCCCAGCGCCTCGGTGGCGGCGGCGCGCATCCTGGCGAGGTCCGCGGCGTCGTCCGGGTCCGGCACCTGGCCGAGCGCCGCGAACGCGGCATCGGCGACACCGATCATCCTGGCCGCGCGGGAGTGGTCCCCCTCGGCGGTCGCGAGCGCGGCGCCCGCGACGCAGACGTACGGCACGAAGTCCGCCCAGTTGTTGCGAAACACCCGCTCGCGGTTCTCGGCGAACAGCGTCCGGGCCACGTCCAGGTTGCCCAACCCCAACTCGCAGAACGCGAGGTTGTGAAACTCGGAGTTGACCGTCCTGGGTCGGCCGAGCGCCTCGTTGAGCGCGATGCTCTGCCGGTACAGGTCCCGGGCGCGGACCAGGTCACCGGACATCCTCGCGACGGCCGCCAGCACGTGCCTCGGTCGTTCCTCCAGCGCCCGGTCGCCGGAGCGCAGCGCCACCGTGAGGGCCTCCCGGGCCCGGGCCTCGCCCCCGGTCAGGTCACCGCCCCGAATGGCGACCCGGGCGAGGCTGTACCGGGCCTCCACCTCGCCCGCCAGGTCACCGGCCGCCCGGGCCCGCTCGATCTCGGCCTCGCTCATCCGCACCACGGCGTCGGTCTCGCCGCGCCGGAAAGCCGAGCGGACGTTCTCACTGAAGGTCACAGGTCCTCCTCCTTCTGGCCGGTACGGACCGTCAGGCCGCCTGGAACACGGTCCAGGTCTCCACGAGCGCGAAACCCATCGCCTCGTAGAGCGGTCGACCCATCGGACTGGCGTGCAGGTACGCGGCGTCCGCGCCGGCGGCGACGCCGTCACGCAGCGCCGCCTCGGTGAGCGCCCGACCCAGGCCACGACCCCGGGCGGACGGTACGACGGCGATGTTGAACACCCCGATCACGTCGGAGGTGTGGATTCCGAGCCCGGTGCCGACCGGGCTGCCGGACTCCTCGGCCAGATACCCGGTGATGGCGGCGGTATCGAGCACCGCGCCGCCCATCAGCGGGCCGAAGAGGCCGTCGGGCGCCTCGAAGCTCCGGGTGAGGGCGTCGGTGTACCTGTCGCTCTCGGCGGCTCCGACCCGCCGGACCAGCGCCTGCTGGGTCGGGCCGGCCCGGAACACGATGTCGTCGGTGGCGCAGGCCATCAGGGGAAGGTGGCTGCGTGCGCGCAGCCCGTGCCGGGCCGCCAGGTCGGCGACCTCGTCGCTCGCCGCACCGCGAATGATGATCGACCAGTGCGCGGTCTGCCGGCTCACCTCGGTCGCCAGCTCGTCGATGGCCGTGAGATCCGGCTCGGCGGCCGTCTCGAGGACCCCGTTGAGCGTCGCGACGCTGGCGTGGGTGAGGCCCGCGCGAGCGGTGCCCCGCTCGGCGTACCAGCCCTTCGGCGTCACCTGGCAGAGGAGTTGGATCGCGTCGAAGTACGCCGTCGCCAACTGGTCGGCGGTGGTGCTCATGTCTGGTTCCCCCCGGAACGCTCGCTCGCCCTCGCCCAGCAACCTAGCCACCGGTCGGGTTGGCGAGCACCTTCGAGAGGCCGAGGTCACCCCTGAGCAGGAGGGCGGTCGTCGAACGATCAGGAATCGAGAAGCTCGCCAGCGCCGCCCGGCCTAGCCTTTTCCCAGGCAGTCGGCAACGCGCCGGGCCAGACGACGAGAGGGAGCCCGAGAATGTCCGCGAAGACCACCACGACCGGGTCCGACGGCTTCAGCGCCGAGGAGCGGGCCGCGATGAAGGAGCGCGCCGACGAGCTGCGCGCCGAGGGCAGGAAGGGCGCCAAGAAGGCGGACGGGCTGCAAGCGGTCCTCGACCGGATCGCGCAGATGGAGCCGGAGGACCGCGCGCTCGCCGAGCGGGTGCACGTCACGGTGACCGCCGCCGCCCCGGGGCTGACGCCGAAGACCTGGTACGGGATGCCCGCCTACGCGAACGAGGACGGCAAGATCGTCGTCTTCTTCCAGGACTCCGGCAAGTTCAACTACCGGTACTCGACGGTGGGCTTCCAGGACCCGGCCAACCTCGACGACGGGGATTTCTGGCCGGTGGCGTACGCGTTGCAGCAGTGGAGCCCGGCCGTGGAGAAGAAGCTCACCGAGCTGGTGCGGACGGCGGTCTCCTGACCGATGCCCGCCCCCTCCCCGGCTCGCTCATGGTGCGATGATCGAAACCCACAGTCCGACGGAGACAGGTGGTGCGGACGATGCGGTGTGGGCCGCCGACGGTACGACGAGTTCCCCGATGACCGGTCGGGCCGGCGAGGTGTTCGACACGGGTCGGGCGGTGTCCGACATCGAGTCGCTGCTCGCCGCGGACCTGCCCACGGGCGGGGTGCCGGTCAGCGAGGGCGACCCGGTCACCGGGGAGTGGACCGGCACCCGGGGCGAGGGCTTTCGGATCGCCCCGCTCTGGGAGAGCGACGCCCTGACGGGTGTGTACGGCGCCGAATGGAACCGGGCAGAGGAGGCCGCCGAGGCGAACCTGGCCCTCGTCATAGCGGAGTTGACCCAGAGGTGGGGCGCGCACCGCGCTGTCTCCATGCGGGTGCCGCTGTTTCGAGCCCAGGCCGGTGAACCCATGCCGGCGCTGTTCCAGTCGCTGTCTGACCTGGACTGCTATGGCGACCTGACCGTGTGGGGGCCGACGGTGGCCGAGGGGCGGTGGGTCGCGGTCTCGGTCAACCAGTCTGACGGCGACGCTCCCATGATCATGACGGCGGTCGTCAGTCAGCTACCGATCAGCGAACTGTCGGACTGACCTGCGGCCCGGGTGCGGGCCTGTCACCGACATTGCCCGCGGCTCCTATGGTTCGGGCATGTCGATCACAGACCAGGCGCTGGCCGTCGAGGCGGCGAAAGCCGGAGCCGCAGTCGTGGGCTCCCGGTACGGCTCAGTGTTGACGCGCGTCATGAAGACCGCCGGCGACTTCGCCACCGCCGCCGACATGGAGGCCGAGCACGCCATCATCGACGTCCTGCGCGCGGCGCGTCCGGACGACGCCGTGGTGGCCGAGGAGAGCGGGCGTACGGGTACCGGCGACAACGGGCGCACCTGGCTGGTCGACCCGCTGTGCGGGACGTTGAACTTCGCCGCGCGGACCACGCTGGTCTCGGTCAACGTCGCCCTGCGCGTCGGGTCCGACGTCACAGTGGCGGCGTCGGTGGACCCGTTCGCCGACGAGGTGTTCTGGACCGACGGCGTCGCCGCGTACGTCCGGGGGGTTGCGGGGACGGATGAGCGCCTCGTCCCGTCGGCCGAGTCGACGCTGGTCGACCTGAACCTCGACCCGCCCTTTCCCAACCGGGACGTCTTCCTGGCCGCCCGCCTGCTCGCCGACGAGGGCTTCCTCGAACAGTTCCGGCCCCGGGTGGTCTCCACCAGCCTGGCCGTGGCCTGGGTCGCCGCCGGCCGCCGCGCCGGCTATGTGACCGACCGCCACGACCTGCGCAACAGCGTCCACTTCGCGGCCGGAATAGCGCTCTGCGAGGCGGCTGGCTGCGTGGTCACCGGGCTCGACGGCCAGCCCCTGCACACCGGTGGGGACGGTCTCGTGGTGGCCGCGGACGAGCGGACGCACACCGCCCTGCTGACGCTCGTCCGCAAACAGGGCCCGCCATTGACATGAAGTGCGGTTGAGGTTCTAGCGTTCCTCGATGGTCACGTCCGGGCCGCCGCGCCCGGACCCACGTCGGCCGAACGCCACAGTCGAAGGGATTCCGATGTTCCTGTCCCGCCTTCTCCGCCCCCGCACCGTCGCCAGCGCGCACTGCGACCTCCCCTGCGGCGTCTACGACCCCGCGCAGGCCCGCATCGAGGCCGAGTCGATCAAGGCGATCTCCGAGAAGTACCAGGCCAGCGACGACCCGGAGTTTCGCACCCGCGCGCTGCTCATCAAGGAGCAGCGCGCCGAGCTGGTGAAGCACCACCTCTGGGTGTTGTGGACCGACTACTTCAAGCAGCCGCACTTCGAGAGGTACCCCCACCTGCACGGCCTCTTCAACGAGGCGACGAAGCTGGCAGGTGCCGGCGGCGCGAAGGGCGCCGCGGACCCGGCGGTCGCCGAGCAGCTCCTCGGCAGGATCGAGGAGATCTCGAAGATCTTCTGGGAGACCAAGCAGAGCTGATCAGCCGGCACCGGGTGGCACCGGCCACCCGGTGCGGCGTACCGCGTTCGGGAGGAACCGCATGACGTCGCGCACCGACCTCGTCGAAGATCTGATGAGCCGTTTCCCACACGTGCCGCGGGAGGCGGTCCTCAAGGAGGACCTGCTGCGGGGCGGGCTCGCCTTCGACGACGCGGCACTGACCGACAACGAGCACGGCGACGTGAAGCCGAAGTCGTACTTCATCTTCTCCTTCGATCACCGGACGTTGCCCGAGTTGGGGACGGCGGCGCTGCGCCGGCCACCGGAGGAGATCGTGCTCACCGGGGGTCCGTACGAGTTGCGTCGTACCGTCGTGTCGGTCCGCACCAACCCCAGCTCGCCGTACCGCGTCGGCACCGACAGCGACGGTCGACTGCGCCTGTTCCTGGACGGACGGCCGATCGCCGATGTCGGGCTGCCCCCCATGCCGGCGTACTACCGTCACACGCTCGGCAACGGCAAGTCGGTGATGGAGGTCGCCCCGACGATCCAGTGGGGCTATCTCATCTATCTGACCGCGTTCCGGGTCTGCCAGTACTTCGGCGCGAAGGAGGAGTGCCAGTACTGCGACATCAACCACAACTGGCGGCAGCACAAGCAGGCCGGCCGGCCCTACACCGGGGTCAAGCCCGTCGACGAGGTCCTCGAAGCCCTGGAGATCATCAACCGACATGACGTCGATCGCGCGTCGCAGGCGTACACGCTGACCGGTGGCAGCATCACCTCGCAGGTCAACGGGCTGGCCGAGGCCGACTTCTACGGCCAGTACGCGCAGGCGATCGAGGAGCGGTTTCCGGGACGGTGGATCGGCAAGGTGGTGGCCCAGGCGCTCCCCCGAGCCGATGTGCAGCGGTTCCACGACTACGGGATCCGCATCTACCACCCCAACTACGAGGTGTGGGACAAGCGGCTGTTCGAGTTGTACTGCCCGGGCAAGGAGCGGTACGTCGGTCGGGAGGAGTGGCACCGGCGCATCCTCGACTCGGCCGAGGTGTTCGGCCCCCGCAACGTGATCCCGAACTTCGTCGCGGGCGTCGAGATGGCCGCCCCGCACGGCTTCACCAGCGTCGACGAGGCGATCGCCTCCACCACCGAGGGGCTCGACTACTTCATGTCCCGGGGGATCACGCCCCGCTTCACCACCTGGTGCCCGGAGCCCACCACACCGCTGGGCCGGACGAACCCGCAGGGCGCGCCGCTGGAATACCACGTCCGCCTGCTGGAGGCCTACCGGGCGACGATGGACGCCCACGGTCTGTCCAGCCCGCCGGGGTACGGCCCGGCCGGGCCCGGGCGAGCGGTCTTCTCGGTCAGCTCCTTCATGGACACTCTGCCGAACACGGATTCGTGAGGGCGCGCGGGGCCGCCTCGCCGATTGTCGATCCGCCGAGGAGCGGTACACCGCAGAGGCGCGTCCACACCTCTGCGGTGTACCGCTCGGAACCGCTTCCGCCCCCGACGAAGGCGACCGCCCTGATGAACAAGCCCTAGCTGGCGTACGTCTCGAACTCGCCGACCCGTGGCGTACCGCTGGAGCTGTTGATCTTGAAGTTGACCTTGCTCATCGCGGTGGCCGGGAAGGTGATCGCACCCGCCCCACTGCCGGACGCCAGGACGGCTCCGTTGTCGTTGTTGATCAGCTGCCAGGACCCGATGGAGCCCTGGGTGCCGGACGGCTCGCGGATCACCACCCGGGACACCCGGGTCGCGGAGCCCCACTTGATCGAGATCGTGCCGGTCGAGCCGGCCGGCGACCACCAGGTGCCCAGGTTGCCGTCACGCACGTTGCCGTAGCTGGTTCCGCTGGCCTTGCTGGAGCCGTCGGCGCCGGCGCCCAGGCTGAGGTTGGTCCCGCCGGTGGGCGGCGGCGTCGTGGGCGGCGGCGTGGTGGGCGGCGTGGTCGGCGGGGGCGTGGTCGGCGGCGGAGTCTGCGGCGAGCAACTGCCGTCGGACACCCTCAGGCCCGTGTTGGCCCCGACCGTCTGACGGACGATGTCCGGCACACAACTCGCTCCGTCGAGGCGGTACGAATACGGGATGCCGACCGTGGTGGTGGAGGTCGGGTTGGGGCCGGCGGGGTAGTTGTCGCTGCCCGCGCTGGACCAGGTCACGTTGTCGAAGACGTTGCCGGCGACCTGCCAGTAGCCGCGCTCGCTGGTGTAGAAGGTGCCCAGGACGTCCTTGGAGTCGCGGAAGTAGTTGTTCTCCACCTTGGCCCTGGCCCCCGCCCGGGAGTTGATCCCGGACTCGTTCAGGCTCACGTAGTGGTTGTTGTAGATGTGGGCGACCCCGCCACGCAGCAGCGGCGTGCGGGAGTCGATGTTCTCGTAGAGGTTGTGGTGGTACGTGATGAAGCCGTTGGACAGGTCGCTCTCACTGGACCCGACGAGGCCGCCCCGACCGGAGTTGCGCAGGACGCTGTAGGACAGCGTCACGTACTGGGTGTTGTCCTTCATGTCGAAGAGGCCGTCGTACCCCTCGGACTCCCCGCCCGAGGCTTCCAGGGTGACGTGATCGACCCAGACGTTGCGGACCGTGCTCTCCATGCCGATGGCGTCCCCGCCGTTGGAGGTGGGCGAGCCCGACTTCTTGACGTTCCGCACCGTCACGTTCTGGATGATGATGTTGCTGGAGTCGCGGATGTGGATGCCGAGCTGGTCGAAGACGGCGCTGCCGACCCCGATGATGGTGACGTTGCTGATCTGCTTGAGCTCGATCACGCCCGCCGCGGTGTTGCAGCTCGACCCCGACACCTTGCTGGTGTTGCCGTGATTGATGGTCCCGCTCACCTCGATGGTGATCGGGGTGCTGCTGCTGGGCCGACCACACAGGGCCGCGTGGATCGCCGTTCCCGTGGTGGCCCGCACCGTCTGCCCACCCGCGCCGCCGGTGGTACCGCCGTTCTGGGTGGCGTAGCCGGTGGCGCTGCCAACCGCCGCCGAGGCCTGCGGGGTCGGGAGGGCCACCCCGACCGCGGTCACCACGGCCACCGCGGCCAGCACCGCCTGACGTCGCAACACGACTGGTCGTCTCATGTCTTCACCTTCGCAATCGTCTCGTTCCAGGCTTCGACTCGACGGACATCGCGACCGCACCTGCCAACAGGCAAGATTCAAGAATTGACGGCAGTCAATCGCATTGATTTCATCGAATCGCTCGCGCCCTGGTGGAAGCGGGGTCGCGCCGTGCAAGCGGAGTGCGCCCGGTGCCGTCGCTCACACGACTGTCAAATGAAACATCGATGTAACGCAATCGTAGGAAAGCGGTTTCCGGGAACGCAATAGCTGACGCTTGCAGGTTTGTTGCAGTGCTCACGGGAGCGGTCGACCGCGCAGTCAGAGCGGTCCCGGCCGTCGGCGGCCCGGTTTCAGGCTCGTAGCGCCCTCGGTATTGACACCGCCGGGCCCGCGATCGATGCTCTGCTAAATCAGTTTAGCGACCGACTTCTCCGACCCGTCCCACTCCCGTTCCCCCGGCCGGACCGCCGACTGAGCGCACCACCTTCGAGAGAGGACCCCCATGAGACTGCGAAAAGGACTGATCCCGCTCGCCGCCACCCTCGTCCTGGCCGGCGCCTCCGGCACGGCGTACGGCAGCGCGAGCGGCAGCCCGGGCAGCACTGACGGAATCCGCAGCATCACCCCGATCACCACCGTCTACACCTACGGCCAGAAGGTCTCCGCGGTGGCGATCGAGTACCCGGCCACTGTCAACCCGCGCACCCTCGACCCCACCACGTTCTCGGTCACCGACACCATCTACAACTTCCGGTTCAATCCCATCGAGGACCTGCCGAAGCTCGCCGAACGGACCGTCACCCACACCTACACCAACGCAACACCGGGCACCCGCGCCGACCACCGATCGGCGCCGGGACGGTACGTCATCGTCGAACTCGACCCCGCCGACACCGGCGGCTCGACGGTCGTCGTCTCCAAGTGCCCGACCTTCCTCTGCACTGTCAAGGTCAACCCCGAGCTGCCGACCCGGGTCGTGCAACGCAAGGACGTGCACGGCCAGCCCGGCCGCGGGGCCGGCAAGGGCCCGGTGCTCGCCCGGGGCACCCCGCGCGAATCCCGTCCCGTCACCGAGAAGCCGGTCAACCAACTGGTCGACGAGTTCACCTACGGCTCGTTCCTGAGTGGCGGAATGGTGCTGCCGTACCACTACCACCTGCCGAAGAACTACCAGCCGGGCCGCACATACCCACTGATGGTCGTCCTGCCCGGTCACGGCATGGGCTGGGACGGTGACAACCTCGGCGTCCAACTCGCCGCCGACATCCCGGCGACCGCGTGGCTCCAACCGCGGTGGACCGGCACCGCCGAGGACGTCATCGTCCTGGCGCCCCAGCACCAGCGCGTCGGTGGGGTCGCCGAGGCCGACCTGCTGGTCAAGCTGCTCGACCAGTTCGTCGGTCAGTTCGCGGTGGACACCCGTCGGGTGTACGCGACCACTGTGTCGTACGGCTCGCAGTTGCTCTGGGAGGCGTTCGCCAAGCGTCCCGACCTGTTCGCCGGAGGACTGGTGACCGGTGGTTTCCCGGTCAACGCCACCCAGGCGAGCGCCATCGCGGCGGCCGAGGTGCCGGTGTGGATCACGCACGGCGAGCACGACCACCTGCTCAACGTCTCAGGCGCGCGTAACTCGACCGCCCTGCTGCGGCAGGCGTACGCCGCCCGGGGCAGGACGCCCGAGCAGACCGCCGACCTGGTGCGCTACACCGAGTACGCCGACGCCGCGTTCTCGGTGCCGGACTACCACGCGGCGTTCGGGCCGACCTACGAGGACGCCAGCATCCTGCGCTGGCTGCTGGGCCGGTCCAAGCCCTGAGGCCGGGGCCGGGCGACGTCCTCGCCGCGATCCGGCAGCACGACTCCCTCGCGCCGACGGCTCACCGGCGGGCGTCGCCCGCGCCGGGCTCGGCGGCAGCGGGCGCACCCCCGACGAGCACCGACTGCCGGCCCTCCTGCCTCGCGCGGGCCAGCAGCCCGGCCAGCCGACGCCGCCGCTGCCGAGCCGCCGCCCGCAGCCCCAGGAACAGGCCGGCGAGCAGACCCAACAGGGCGAGCTGCGCCCACGGCACCACCCAGGTGGTGACGGTGGCGGAGGCCGGTCGGAGGTCTGCCCCACCCTGGCCGTCGCCGAGCAGCGCCGGCGACGTGCTGACGGTGGTGCGCAGGCGCCCCAGGGCCCAGACGCCGCCGGCCCGGGTCTGCATCGTTCGCGCGCCGCCAGGCAGCAACTCCTCGACCGCGCTGGTGGCGTCGTGGGTGCTCCGGCCCAGAAGGTCGGACATCGCCACCCGACTCGTCCCGCCGACCCAGACGTTGCCGTCGTTCTCGACGGTGTAGCGGACCCGCACCGTGCCACCGGCGAAGGGGTTCCACGACGGGGAGTACGTCGCATCGAGGCCCCGGACAGCCAGGGCGGCCCGCCCGGTGCCGTTGACGCGCAGCATCACCCGGAAGCCGACGCGGCTCTCGACGTTGACGGTGCCCCCGGTGCTGGTGACCGTCGCGGCGATGCCGGCCGGGTGGTCGCCAGGTGTGGCACCCTGAGGCACCGTGATCGTGAACGGCACCACCCGTGTCTCGTTGGGGCCGACGGTGACCTTCTCCTGCACGTCGATCCAGGTGCCACCGTCGACGGAGGGCCGGTCGGACGACAGCATGTTGAAGCGGCCCTTGTCGGTGAGGTAGCCGTCGGCGGCCTTCAGGGAGAAGGCGACGGCGGTGCGGCTGAAGTTTCGTACCGCCAGGTGTTCGGTGACCGCCTGCCCCGGGTCCAGACTGGCGTTGATCCATCGGCGTTGGTCCGGCCCGCTCGCGGTGGCGGGTTGGACCGTCCAGGTCAGGGCCTTCGGGTCCGGTTCCGCCGCCGCCGCGCTCGGCGAGACCGAAACGGCGAGGGACGCGACGGCGAGGACGACGAGCGCGCGGCGCAACGGGGTGACGGTCATGAGACGGCCCTTCGGCACGGGGTTGGGCGGGGGCCCGGTCCGGGCCCCCGCCCAGGCCACTACTCGAACAGTGAGAGCGTGAGCGTCGAGCTGTACTCGCCGGCGGCGACCTCCGCGGGGGTCCGCAGGTACAGGTCGGCGTTCACCGAGTACGAGTCGTTGGCGACAGCCCCGGAGTCGAAGGCCGAGACCAACAGCTCCTGGTCGACGAGGCCGACATTGTTGCCCGGCTGGGTCGGCTCGTCCAGGCTGGTCACCACCTCCTCGCCCTCGGTGACCAGGCCGGTCTCGCCGCCGTCGAGCAGGCGCGGCTTCCAACCGAGATGGTCGGCGGTGATCGGTGCCTGGCCGGCGCTGCCCGCGAAGTCGGTCGCGCTGCCGAGCACCGCCCAGTTGGCGCCGTCGGGCACCTCGTCGGCGACCCGGGTGTCGGTGACCGTCACCGTCGGCAACGTGCCGACGAACTGGCGGACCAGCAGGGTCGAGCCGTCCTCGGACAGCGCGACGGCGTCGCCGGCGATCGACAGGGCGAGCACGCCCGGTTCCCTGATCTCGTCGATGTCGACAGTGACCCGCACGCTCGCGTCGTCACCGGGCTCGGCCAGTGCGGGCGACGGCAGCACCGCCGCCCCGGTCAGCACGGCGACGACGACGCCGGCCGCGAGCGTCTGCCGCCGTTTGTCTGTGTTCATGTGTTCTCCGTTCTCCGCCATCAGGGGTCATCCGCCGCAGGTGCCGGCGGGGTGTTGCACGGTGCGGACGGTCGTCACGTCGTGTCCGCCGATCGCCCCGGTCACCCGGACCGTGGCCGAACCCGCCGACAGCGACACGGCACGGCTGTTGAAGGACTGGTAGGCGTTCGCGCCTGGCGCGACGGCCACGAACGACCGCTCGCCGTACGGCGTCTCCAGGGTGATCCCCACCGGGGCGTCGTGGTCGTTGCGCGCCTGCACCGCCACGTACGCCTTGCCGCCCACACACCGCGTGGACGCGCTGAGCGTGACGGGCAGGTCGAGGGTGTCCGCCGCGAAGGACCAGTTGTCGATCTCGAAGAGGTCCGCGCCGGCCGAGCCGGTGTAGGTGAGGTAGACGTCGTGCACGCCACTGACGCCGTCGAGCGTGGCGGTCACCTCGGCCCACTGTCCGGCCGGGCTGTCCACCGCGACAGTGCCGACGACGGGCCCGTTGACGTCGTCCAGCCGGACCTGGATCTGCCCGCCGGTGGCGAGCGCACGCACCCGCGCCGTCAGGCTCCGCGCGCCGTCGTCACCGAAGTCCACCGAGGACAACGCCGTCCAGTCGCCGTTGTCGATGTCGCGGACGACCAGGTTGGGTGCCGCACCACCGAACTGGGCGGAGCTGCCGTCGACCTTCGTGGTGGCGACGCCCTTGCTCCATCCGAAGGTCTCGGCCTCGAAGACGCGGTACGGGTCGAAGTCGCGAACCTGCTCCACCCCGGCGTAGGTGCCGACGACCTGCTGGATGGTGCCGTCCGGGTTGAAGGTCAGTTCCTGGATGTGCGGGCTGCGGTACCCCTGGGTGGTGTTGCCGTTGATGCGCTTGTTCAGCGTCGGCGCGTGGTAGGTGAAGTAGTACCTGCCACCGAACTCGAACACCGACTGGTGGTTGTTGCCACCGGTGCCGGCCCCGAAGAACTGCGACTGGTTCGGGAAGAGCACGCCGGCGTAGGTCTCCTTCGGCCACGACATCGGGCCGTCGGAGATCATGTAGCCGATCTGGCCGCCCCCCGGGTAACCGGGAAGCGGCTGCTGGTTGCCGCCGAAGTCGTTCCCGCCGAAGTGCGAGGAGTACGAGAAGTAGTAACGGCCCTGGCGCTTGAAGACGTGGCCCGCCTCGAAGGCGACCGGGGCGTCGACCACCGCCGCCGTGCCCTCGGTCGACACCATGTCGTCGCCGAGTTCGATCGACCGGATGTTCTTCGGGTTGTTGAAGCGCTCGGCCGGCGGCATGCTCGTCGACGCGGGACCACCACCGAAGTAGAGGTACGGCTGGCCGTCGTCGTCGACGAACGGGGCCGGGTCGAACTTCCACGCGACGGCCTCGGCGCCGGGGGTACGGCCGTCGATCAGCGTGCTGGTGCGCTCGCTGGTCCACGGGCCGAGCGGCGACGCACCCGTGATCACGTTGCTGGAGCCACCGCCGTTGGCGTAGTAGAGGAAGAACTTCTCCACCCCGTTCACCACCTTCTTGGTGATGCCCGGAGCCCACGAGTTGGCGGTGAACGGGGCCACCCCGTTGGGGCCGGCGACCTGGATCTCACCGTGGTCCGTCCAGTTCACGAGGTCCGCCGAGGAGATCACCGTGAGCTGGTTGATGTCGCCGTAGTTGATCCCCGGGGAGACGCCGGTGGTCGGGTTCGGGGCGTAGCCCTGGGTGTCGTTGGTCATGTACATGTAGACCCGGCCGTCGTGCACGAGGCCGAAACCGTCAGCCCCGAACTTGTGCCCGATCAACGGGTTGTGCTCCCCGGGCAGCTTGCCGACGACCTCGATGGTCTTCGACGCGGGCGCGGGCGGCGCGGCGCCTGTCACCGACACGTCGTCGAGCGTGAAGTCCATCAGGTGCAGCGCCGGGTCGGTGGACGGCGTGCTCGTCCAGGGGGTCTCGAAGAACAGGCGCGCCGTCGACACGCTCTGCGTCGTCGGGATCGTGAAGGTTCCGGTGAACTGCGCCCACTGTCCCTTCGTCGCCGTCACGCTGACGAGGTTGGTGTAGGTGCCACCGCCGTAGTGCATGGTGGCGAAGAACTGCTTCGTCGCCGGCCCGCTCTCGTTCTCGTACCTGATGCGGGCCGTCAGGGTGTAGGCCTGACCGGCCTGCACCTTGCCGCTGAGGTCCTGCATCGGGCCCGACCCGGTGGTCGCCCTGCTGGTGACGAGCGCGGCGTTCGCGCCGGAGTAGGCGTTCGACGTGGCCGACAACTGGGCCCCGTCGGAGGCGTTTCCGTTGTTGACGAACCAGTCGGTCAGGCCGTCCTCGAACCCGCCGTTGACGACGAGGTTCGTGTCGGCGGCCTGGACCGGCCCCGCCGGGGCGACGAACCCCGTGGTCAGCATCAGGCCGACCGCCGCGAGCGCCGCGACCCGTCCTCGGGTCGCCCGTCGCATTCGTTGTTCCACGAGACATCCTCCTTCATCTCTGACGTGCGGTCATCGGTGTACGGGGGATCGGTGGGTGCGCTGTCGTGAGTGGTCCGGACATCAGGGGCCGACCGCCGCCACCGGGTGCGACAGCGGCCGAGGCGCGGTACCCGTCCGCTGTTCCGCGCCGCCCGGCCGAACGCCGGTGGTCCTGGTCGGTGAGCCGAGGCTCGTGGTGGGGTTATCCGCCGCAGGCGCTGGCGGGGTGCTCGACGGCGTGGGGGGTGATCACGTCCCGGCCGGCGACCGCACCGGTGGCCCGGACCGTCGCCGAGCCGGCCGGCGTCGACGACGCGCGGGTGTTGAACGACTGGTAGACGCTCGCGCCGGGTGCGACGGCGGTGAACGACCGGTTTCCGTACGGGGTCTCCACCGTGATCTCGACCGGCTCGTCCGAGTCGTTGCGCGCCTGCACCGCCAGGTACGCCCTGCCGTTGAGGCAGCGCACCTGGGCGGTGGCCGTCACGGGCAGCGCCGCCAGCACCCCGAGCCGGGCCAGTTGGTAGCTGAGTGCCCGCTCCGGTGCGTCGATCTGGTTCTGGGTGCCGAACTGTCCGGCCCGTGCCGACGTCGCCACCGTGAGCGCGGACTGCGCAGCCGCCCAGGCGTCGGCCGGGTAGTGGCGCGGGTCGAGCGTCCGCCCGTGGGCGATGGCCGCGTCCAGGGCGGTGGTGTCCAGTGGCCGGGCCTGCGCGGTCAGGACGTCGCTGAGCAGGTAGTCGTCGAAGTCGACGTGGCCGCCGGTCTGCTGGGTCGCGTAGGTGAACAGGCCCACCCGGTGACCCATGAAGTGGGCGAGGCTGCCGTCGAGCGCCTGCGGGCCCACGCGGTTACCCAGCCGCGTCCACTGGATCCCGTCCAGGCTGTAGTAGAACGTCGTCCACAGTTGGCCGACCGGTGCGGAGAAGTCGAGGTCCGCCTTCACGTGCACCTCGGTCGCGTCGCCCAGCGACACCGTCGTGCCGGCGATGAAGGTCTCCAGCGTCGACTGGTCGAGGTCGACCGCGAACGGCTGCGACCGGTTGACCACACCGAGGGTGTTGACGTTCCCGACGCGCTTGACGGCGACGTACGAGAATCCGCGGTTGTAGGCGGCCAGACCGGCGACGTCGCCGTTGCGCATTCCGGAGATGTCCATCCGGGTCTGGACCGACTGTCGTGGCCCGAACGTCCGCTGCGAGAGCGTGTTGCGTGCCTCCTCGAACCACGCCAGCTCGGCCCGGTTGGACAGCTTGGTGTAGACGTACTGGCCGGTCACCACCGTGCCGGTCGTCAGCCGCAGCCAGCCGTCGCGGTCGGTGAGTGACCAGTGCCGGTTGTCCGGGGCGTGGTTCCACTCCCAGGCCAGGTCCAGCCGCGACCCGTTGGGGGCGATCTCCGCCGGGTCGAGCGGCGCGGGGACCGTCCACTGCTCGTCCTGGTATGCCCGGTGCGGCGCGTCGTTGGCGAAGTCGTCCGAGGCGACGACGCTCTTTTGCCGTTCGAACAGTTCCTCGGCCGGGCTCAGTCTGATCGGCTTGTCGAACAGTCCGTTGACCGGCACGACCCCGCCTGTGCCGAAGGTCGGCCACCCGTCCTGCCAGGTGGCGGGGATGAGCGCCGGGATCCGGCCGATCGGGAACGTGTCGCGGAAGAACATGCCGTGCCAGTCGGTCCGGCCGCCCGGGCGGCTGATCGGCACCAGGCTGCCCTGGGCGAAGCCGTTGGAGTTGAGCACTCCGCGCGCCTCGTAGGTGTTGACCCCGCCGACCGAGGTGTAGCGCCCGAGCAGGTCCTTCGACCGGAACATCACCACCTGGCGTCCCTGCCCCGAGGGCCAGGTGATGATGACGGCGTAGTACCAGCCGTCGATGTGGTAGACCTGCGCGCCCTCGAACAACCCGCCGATGAACGGCTGACCGGCGTAGTTGTTGGCGGTGAAGATGTTCGGGTAGTCCTGCGCGACGGCGGTCAGGTCGGCGTTGAGGCGTACGGCGCTGGTGCCGCCGGAGCCGTAGAAGATGTAGGGCGTGCCGTCGACGTCGAAGAAGAGCGACGGGTCGTGCAGGCCACGGCCGAGGGCGGTGCGCTGCCACGGGCCGTTCTCGATGTCGTCGGTGCGGTACAGGTACGCCCCGCCGAGGTTGTTGGTGTTGAAGACGGCGTAGAACGTGCCGTCGTGGTAGCGCAGCGACGACGCCCACTGGCCCTGGCCGTACGAGTTCTGGCCGTTGCGCAGTGAGAAGGAGTCGCCGATGCTCGCCCGGTCGAAGACGTAGTTGACGATTTCCCAGTTGACGAGGTCGTACGACTTCATGATCGGCGCGCCCGGGCTCAGGTGCATGGTCGTGCTGATCATGTAGTACAGGTCACGGCCCTCGTCGTTCTCGGCGGCCGGCACCCGCTCGACGCTGATGTCCGGCACGTCGGCGTTGAGCAGCGGCACCGAGTAGGTGCCTACGCCGGTGTCGGTGGAGGTGTACGACGATCGGGGCGACCATCCGGCGGCGGCGTGCGCGGTGGCGGGGGCGGCGCGAACGGCCACCATGCCGGCAGCGACGAGAACGGCCACCGATGCGAGCGCGCACAGCGGACGAAGGCGGCTGGCGGCCACTGTGAAGGCCGCTCGGGCGAGCGCGTGCGTGGCATGGCGAGCGGGGGCGTTCAGACTGTTCACAGCGGATTCGCGGGCGATGTTCAGGACGCGCGAGCGGACCGACCGGGCCAAGGCGAGCTCCAAACGCGAGAGCGGCGTGAAGGCCATCGTGTTATCGCTAACAAGCCCTGTCAAGACTATCGATGAAACGCATCCGAAGTATGCCCGTAACACTGCGTAGATCCACAGTGGACCAATCGCCGACACCCGCCCTGTCCTCGGTGATCATGGAGTTGCTGCCGCCGCCCACGACGGGTCGGGGCAGCAACTCCATGATCGACCGAGGCGACCCTCCCGGTGGGGGGACCCGGAGGGTCAGGCCTGGAGGCAGGTTCGGAGGGCGGCGGTGAGCAGATTGGCGCGCTCGTCGCCCATCCCGCGCATCTGGTTGACCACGTAGCCGAAGCCCACCTGATGCTCGGCGTCGGCGAAGGCGAGGTTGCCGCCCGCGCCGTCGTGGCCGAAACTGCGCTCACCCAGCAGGGGTCGGGCCGGTGGCGAGTGCAGCAGGAAGCCGGTGCCCCAGCGCTGCCCGCTGTCCGGCGGGCCGTGCCGCTGCTGACCACGCGAGCGAACCACTACCGCGTCGTCCACCGACGCCGCCGTGAGCAGCGGCCCCCCCTCCCGTTCCGACACACAGGCGGCGTAGAGGCGCGCGAGACCCTCGGCGGTGCTCACCGCGCCCGCGCCGGGAACACCGGCGGCCCGGATGGCGTCGTCGTTGAAGCTGACCAGGCCGTCGGCGTCGGCGGGGAAGGCGAAGGCGCCCCCCATGGTGATGCCCCGTTCGGCGACCGGGTCCACGAACGGGTCAGGGTCCGGGGGCGGTGCCAGGCCCCAGGCGACGCTGTCGCTCTCCGCGGCCGGAAGCCCCAGCCAGGTACGCAGGCCCAGCGGACCCGCGACGGTGTCGGCGAAGAACGCGCCGGGTAGTTGGCCGGTGATGCGGTGGATCACCTCTCCGATCAGCCAGCCGTAGGTCATCGAGTGGTACCCGTGCGCCGTGCCCGGCTCCCACAGCGGGGCCTGCGCCTCGATCGCCTTGATCACCGGATCCCACGCCAGCACCTCGTCGAGGGTCAGCGGTCGGTCCACCGCGGGCAGACCTGCCTGGTGCGTCAGCAGCCAGCGCACCGGGATGTCCGCCTTGCCGTGCTGTCCGAACTCCGGCCAGTAGCGCGTCACGGGAGCGTCGAGGTCGAGCCGGCCCTGCTGGGCGAGCAGGTAGGCGCAGATCGCCAGGATCCCCTTGGTGCAGGAGAAGACGACGACCGGCGTGTGCGCGTCCCAGGGCCGCCCGGTACGGGTGTCGGCGACCCCGCCGTACAGGTCGACGACCTTGCGTCCGCGCACGTAGACGGTTACCGCGGCGCCGACCTCTCCCCGGGAGGTGAAGTTGTCGCGGAAGACGTCGGCGACGCGCCCGAAGCGATCGTCGACGTCGCCGTGGATCTGTGGCTGTGTGACCACTGCCTACCCCTTCACTGACCCTTGGATCAGGGCCTTGATGAACTGTCGCTGGAAGATCAGGAACACGATGAGGGTCGGGGTGAGGATCAGCAGCGACCCGGCGCACAGCAGCACCAGGTCGGTGCCCCACTGGCCCTGGAACGCTCCGAGCGCCCCGGCCATGGTGCGTTTCGTCGCGTCGTCCACGAGGACGATGGCCAGCAGGAACTGGTTCCACGTCCAGAGGAACATCAGGATGGTCAGCGAGGCGATCGCCGGCCGGGCGAGCGGCACCTGGACCCGCCAGAACAACTGCCAGGTGCTGCTGCCGTCCACCCGGGCCGCCTCGGACAACTCGACCGGCACATTGGTGAAGTGTGCCCGCATCCAGAACACCGCGAACGGCATGTAGAGCCCGATCAGCGGCAGGATGATGGCCCAGCGGGTGTTGAGCAGGCCGAGGTCCTGCATCTGGTAGTAGAGCGGCGTGACCACGGCCTCGAACGGCAGGGTCAGACCCAGCAGGAAGAGACCGAAGACGAGCCGGCCACCCGGGACGCGCAGCTGACCGAGACCGAAGCCGGCCAGGGTCGCGATGAGCACCGACACCGGTACGACGCCGGCCACGATGAGCAGGCTGGAGCGGAGCAGGGCGCCCATGTTCGCGGCGGTGAAGGCGTCGGCGAAGTTGCCCCACTGCGGGTCGGACGGCCACTCGAGCCCGTTGGGCACGGTGCCCCGGGGCTGCAACGCCGCCGAGAGCATGCTCACGAACGGCAGCAGGGTGACGACGATCAGGGCGATCAGGAAGACCCGGCCGGTCACCTGTTCGCGTCGACTCAGGTTCACTGCTTGTCCCCTCGGCTCAGGCGCTGAATCGGCAGCACGCACGCCAGCACGAGCAGCATGAGTACGACGGCGAGCGCCGAGGCGAGCCCCACCTGCCGCTGCGAGAAGGCCAGCCGGTAGATCTCCAGGCCCGGCACCGTGGTCTGGAGGCCGGGGCCGCCGCTGGTGGAGATGTAAACGATGTCGAAGCTCGCGAGCGCCGCGATGATCGTCACGGTGAGGCAGACGCCGATCTCCTGACGCAGGCTGGGCAGGGTCACGGCGAGGAACTCGCGGACCGGACCGGCGCCGTCGAGGCGGGCGGCCTCGTACAGCGCCGGGTCGATCTTGCTCATGCCGGTGACCAGCAGGATCGTGCAGAGGCCGAGCAGGACCCAGGCCCCGATGACGCCGACGGCCGGCAGCGCCGTGTCGAAGTCGCCGAGCCAGGCGCGGGCGACGCCACCCAGCCCGACCGCGCGTAGCGCCTGGTTGACCAGACCGTTCGACGAGAGCAGCCAGCTCCACGCGATGCCCGCCGCCACCAGGGGGATGACCTGCGGCAGGAACAGGATGGTCCGGACGACGGTACCGAAGACGCCGGTGGTGATCCGGCGGACCATGCTCGCCACCAACAGCCCCAGCGCGACGGGGATGAAGCTGAAGAAGACGATCAGCACGATCGCGTTGCCGATGATTTTCAGCAGGTCGCTGTCGGTGAACACGGTGAGGTAGTTGTCCAGGCCCACCCAGCGGGCCACCCCGATGCCGTTCCAGTCGTAGAGCGAGTACTGGAGCGTCAGGACGAGCGGGCGCAGGACGAACACCGCGTACATCACCAGGGCGGGCAGGACGTACAACCAGCCGGTCCCGGCCGCGCGGGCCCACCGGAATCGGTGGGCCCGCGTGGGGGTGGGGCGGGTGCGACGATCGTCGCGCCCGGTTGGTGCGCTGCCGAGGGCAGACATCATCGGGACAGTTCCTTCTGGTACTCGGCCTGGACCGCCTTCACGTACCCCTCGGGCGTCTGCTGGCCGGCGATCAGCTTCTGCATCTCCGGCGTGATCGCGGCGGCGAAGATGCCGCCGGTCGCGTTCGCGGTGAAGTCCACAGCGCCGTTCTCGGCACCGAGCTGCTGGGACGCCTTCAGGGTCTCGGCCAGCACGGTGTTCTCCGCGGCGCTCGGCACCGGCAGGTCGCTCGGGCCGCCAGGGCTGGAGCCGCCGACGGTCACCGAGATCTCGCGGGCCTTGGCGTTGGTGTGCACCCAGTTCAGGAAGTACGCGGCGGCGTCCGGGTTCTTGGCCTTGGCGGAGACACCGAAGGTGTTGGGGGCGGACATCGCCACGTGCTTTCCACCGGCGGACTCGGTGGGGAAGAGGAAGAAGCCCACGTTGCCGGGCATCGACTTGTCGAGGTTGGCCGACTCCCAGTCGCCGTTGAACATGAACAGGCCGTTGCCCTTCTGGAACTCCCCCACCATGCCCGCGTAGTCCAGGGCGTTGGCGTCCTTGGGGAAGTAGCCGGCCTGGGCCCACTTCTGGATGGCCTGGGTGGCCTTCAGGGCAGCCGGGGTGTCGAAGGTGGCCCCCGGCTTCTGGAAGATCCAGTCGGCGACCTGGGTCGGGTCGCCGAACTGGTTCTGCAGCGCCTGGTGCGGGAAGTTGATGCCCGCGGTGTTCTTGTTGAACTGCATGATCGGCTGGACTCCGCCGGTCTTCGCCTTGGCCAGCAGTTCCTCGAACTCGGCAACGGTGGCCGGCGGCTGGGTCATGCCGATCTGGGTGGCCAGCTTCTTGTTGTAGAAGACGCCGGTGACGCTGTAGCCGAGTCCCATCCCGTACAGCGAGCCGGTGCCCCGGGTGTTCTCGCCGACGCGCAGCTGCATGAGCTGCGAGGCGGGGAACGTGTCCCAGCCGTACGCGGTGAAGTACGGGTCGAGGTTCTTGAGCAGGTCGTCCTTGACCAGGTCGACCATGGTCGGCAGCCGGATGATGTCGGGCGAGTTGTCCGACGCCATGACCCGCGGCGCGTTCTCCACGATCACCGTGAACTGGTCCTCGCGGATGTTGAACGTGACGTTCGAGTGCTGCTTGGAGAACTCGTCGGCCAACGCCTTGGCCAGCGGGAAGCCGGTCTCCGCGTACATCTCCAGGGTGATCGGGTCGGTGCCCAGCTCGGTCTTGACGGCGGCGTCGGACTTCTGGCTCGACGACCGGTCCTCCCCCGGCGCGCTGCAGGCAGTCGCGGTCATCCCGACGGCCAGCAACGACGCGAGGAGCACAGTCCTCCGTCGCGGAAACTTTGTCAGCAATTCTGCCATGTCATGACTCCTTGACATCTCCACGCGTCCCGCGACCCATGGCCGCGCGACGGCTCCACCGGGACCACCGCGAACCGGCGGAGGCCACGACACGTCGGTCGTGGCCTCTCGCGCGGGCGCGGCACCCGTACCGTCAGCACAAAAAGGAACCGGCGCGGCCACCGCAGGCGCCTCTGGATGCACCGGAAGTGGTCGCTAAACTGATTTAGCAGAGCATGCGCGCGGCACGGGGAGCTGTCAAGGACAACTTGGCAACGGTGCGGAAACGTTGGGTTCACACCACACCCGACGTGACCGGCGCTCGATCCCGGACGGCGACGCATCATGATGGGCAGGAGCGGTGCCCGTGGCGCCGTGCCTGATTCGGAGGACTGATGGGCCGCAACAGAGCAACACTCGCCGACGTCGCGCGGAAAGCCGGGCTGTCCAAGACCGCCGCGTCGATGGTGCTCAACGGCAGAGAGGGCACCCGACTCTCGGCCGAGGCGCACCAGCGGGTGTTCGCCGCCGCCGAGGAACTCGGCTACCGACCCAACCTGGCCGCGCGCAGCCTGCGTACCCGCAAGACGGCCACCATCGCGTTCGTCTCCGACATCGTGGCGACCACCCGGTTCGCCGGCGACCTCATCCGCGGCGCCCTCGACGCGGCCCGCGAACGGGACCACGTCCTGCTCATCACCGAGACGCAGGGCGACGCCACCTTCGAGCAGTACGCCATCGAGGCTGTCCTGGACCGGCAGGTCGACGGGGTGATCTACGCGGCGATGGCGACCCGACGGCTGACGGTGCCCGCCGCCATCCTCGGCGGCCCGGTGGTGCTGCTCAACGCCACCAGCCCCGACGGCCTGCCCAGCGTGGTCCCCGACGACGAGGGGGCCGGGCGCTCCGTCGCCACCGCCCTGCTGGAGCTCGGCCACCGCGACGCGATCGCGCTCATCGGCCGCAACCGGCTCAAGGAGGACGATCCGGAGGTCTCACTCGCCGCCCGCGCCCGCCTGCACGGCATCCGGCAGACACTGGACGAGGCGAAGGTCGGCCTCCTGGCCGAGTGTTTCTGCACCGAGTGGTTGCCCGAGCACGGGTACGCGGCCACGCGGAGCCTACTCAGCAAGCCGGAGCGACCCAGCGCGATCATCTGCATGAACGACCGGCTGGCCTTCGGCGCGTACCAGGCACTCGGCGAGGCGGGGCTGACCGTCCCGGAGGACATCTCGGTCATCTCGTTCGACGACGACCCGATCGCCGCCTGGTTGCGTCCGAGCCTGGCCACCACGGCGCTGCCGCACGAACAGATGGGACGTCGAGCGGTCGAACTGCTCCTGGACGGGGGCGCCGTCGAGCCCTCGCTCGTGCCGATGCCCCTGCGTCGACGCCAGTCCCTCGCCCCGCCGGCCGGCTGAGCAACGGCCCCCGATCAGCACCGTCGAATCGGGCTCGGCCGACGCTAAAACGGTTTAGTGCTAGGTTTCCGACCATGCTTCGTCTACCCGACCACTGGGTGTGGGACAGCTGGTACACGCGGGACGACAACGGCCTCTGGCACGTGTTCTTCCTGCGCGCGTCCCGCGCCCTGCACGACCCGCACCGCCGCCACCGCCGGGCCACCATCGGCCACGCCGTCTCGACGGACCTGTGCTCGTGGCGCCTGGTCGCCGACGCCGTGGTCCCCGCCGACGCGCCCGGTTGGGACGACCTGGCGACCTGGACGGGCTGCACGGTCCGTGGGCCGGACGGGCGGTGGTACCTGTTCTACACCGGCGTCGGTCGCGCCGAGGACGGGCTCGTCCAACGCATCGGACTGGCCGTCTCCGACGATCTCATGACCTGGCACCGGCACGGCAGCGAGCCGATCGTCCAGGCCGACCCCACCTGGTACGAGCTGCTGGACAAGGAGCTGTGGTACGAGCAGGCGTGGCGCGACCCCTGGGTCTTCCCCGACCCCGACGGCGACGGTTGGCACATGCTCATCACCGCCCGCGCCAACACGGGTCCGGCGAACACCCGTGGCGTCGTCGGCCACGCCACCTCCACCGACCTCGTCACCTGGACCGTCGCGCCGCCGCTGTCGACACCGGCCGGCTTCGGTCACCTGGAGGTGCCCCAGGTCGCGGTGCTCGACGGGCAGCCGCTGCTGCTCTTCTCCACCGACGCCACCGGCAGCGCCCGGCGCGACGACCGGCGGATCTGGGTGGCAACCGGCGAGACCACCCTCGGGCCGTGGGACATCGCGTCCGCCCAGCCGTTCACCCACCCGCACCTGTACGCGCCCCGGCTGGTCCCCGGACCCGCCGACGACTGGTCCCTCATCGGTTTCCTCGACCACGTCGACGGGTCATTCGTCGGGGAACTCACCGACCCCATCCCGGTCCGCTACGACGCCGCGACCGGGTTGACAGTGAAGCGGTAGCCCGGACGCGCCCGGGCCGGGGCGTCTCGCGCCCCGGCCCGGACCTGTCGGTGTCGTGCTAACGGATCAGCTGCGCAGCTGCCACTGCTGGTTGGTGCCGCCGGAGCAGGACCAGAGGATCAGCTTCGTGCCGTTGGCCGTCGCGGCGCCGTTGGCGTCCAGGCAGAGACCCGACTGCACGCCCGTGATCGTGCCGTTGGCGTTGACGTTCCACTGTTGGTTGGCCTGACCGTTGCAGTCCCAGATCACCACCGTGGTGCCGTTGCTGGTGCCCTGCCCCGAGGCGTCCAGGCACTTGGTGCCGTAGACCATGAGCTGCCGGCTGGCGGTGTGGGTCCACCGTTGGTTGGTGGCCGCACTGATGCAGTCCCAGATCTGGGCCTGCGTGCCGTTCGTGGTGCTGGAGTTGCCGATCTCGGCGCACCGGCCCGACTGTGCGCCGACGATCTGCACGTTCTGCGGGTTGGTGCCGCCGCCGCTCTGCACTCCCGCCGCGTTGATCACGGTCTGCGCGCCCGACGGCCAACTGCCGTTGCTGACCGTGACGTTGCCGTTGACCACGTTGCCGCGGTCGCCGTTCGTCACGTTCGTGGAGTTGTTCGTCGACCAGTTGTTGGTGACCGTGAAGTTGCCCATGTTCTCCGCGTACCAGTAGTTGGCGGTGGCCCAGGTACCGGTGGAGGAGAACACGTTGTTGCGGGCGGTGTAGTAGCGGGAGCCCTCGTCGAAGTAGAGCCCGAACCAGCCGTTGGTCCGCAGGCAGTAGTTCTGGTTGATGGTCGCGCCCGGGTTCGCCGACAGCGTGTAGATGCAGCCGCCGTCGGTCATCTGCTGCATCACGTCGTGCACGTAGTTGCCGATGACCTGGTTGTTGGCCGCGGTGGTCGCCGTGGTGTAGCGCGGCTGGTAGTTGTAGAGGCCCCGGTTGGCGTAGTGCTGGCTGCCACCGGCGTCGTTGGCGCCCCAACCGTAGCCGACCGACAGACCGGTGTACGGCATGTTGTAGACCTCGTTGTACGAGACCGTCGCCGTGTTCACGTAGGTGGTCAGGATCGAGACCACACCCCGGTACTCGAGGCCGAGGTCGTGCACCCGGTTGTTGCTGATGGTGATGTTGCGGTTGATCATCCGCTGGTCACTGGGGTGGTGGGCGTCGGCGCGTACGCCACCGACCACGACGCCACCGGCGGAGTTGCGGGCGATCTCGGAGCGGGTGACGGTGATGTTGCTGGCGCCCAGGCCGACGCCGCTGGCGTGGGCGTTCGCGTCGTTGCCGATGCCGATCGCGGTCTGCCCGAGGTTGACGAACTGGGAGTCGCTGAAGGTAATGGTGTTGGCCGCGGAGACCTGCACGGCGGCGGGCATCTGGTTCCAGTTCGGCCGGGTGGCCTCGAACTGGGGGCAGCCGGCCTGGCAGGAGGTCAGCGCGTCGGAGGGCCGGGACCAGGTGCCGGTGATGTGGGCGCCGGTCTGCTGGTCGGCGAAGCCGTTGCTGCTGCTCGGGCCGAGCCAGCTGGTGCCGGTGAAGGTGATGCCGCTGAACGAGATGTGGTGCGCCGGCGCGGCGAGGGTGCCGCCCAGGTTGACCAGGGACTGCAACTGCGGCAGCTCCACGCTCACCGAGCTCATGTTCTGCCCGGAGAGCGGGATGTAGTTGAGCTGACCGTTGCTCGGGTTGAGATACCACTCCCCCGCCGAGTCCAGGAACTCGTACGCGTTGGTCAGGTAGAAGGGACCGGCGCGGTGCGGGCTGGAGAGGGTGTCGAACCCGAAGGTGTTGTTGTTCCACGCGGGCTGCTGCATCGTCAGGAAGTTTCCGCTGATGCTCTGCACCGGCGAGTACCGGTCGGTGAACGAGCCGACGCTCTCCACCTCGACGCGGTTCTGGTTGCCGAGGTTGTTGAGGTAGTTGAGCGCGCTGTTGGTGAACCGCATGCCGGACGTGGTGAAGGTGAAGTCGGAGCGGTTCACGGCGGTGCGGGCCCGGGTGGCGACCGCCCCGTTGACGTAGAGCTGACGGGAGTCGAGCCCGGCGCCGACGTTGGCCCGCCAGATGTTCTTTCCGGAGTCGACGAGCGACCAGCCGGTGACCGCCCGGGCGCCGGTGATCGTGGGACGCGCGCCGGAGGCGGCCCGCCAGATCACCTGATAGCCGTTGGTGCCCGAGTCGGCCGCGGTGAACCGCAGCGGCGACGAGAGCCGGTACGCGCCGTTGGCCAACTCCACGACGATGTCACCGGACATCGCGCTGTTGATCGCCCGTACCGCCGTCTGGGCGGCGGTCAGCGAACACGGTTGGCTGGCGGAACACGCGGTGCCGGTGCCGGAGGGCGACGCGTAGAGGGTGGTGGTGGCCGCGGCGGCCGGGGACGCCGAGGCGGTTACCGCGACCAGCGCGGTCACCGCTGTCGCGGCGGCGCCGGCCAGCAGCCGGCGCAGCGACGAAAGGGACGAGGACACGGGACGGTGCTCCTGACATGAGAACGGGGTGGGGGTGGCGGAGCGGCCTCGACCAGCGCGGGGGTGACGGGTCGGGCAGTTATCCGAGGATCTCCCGGAGATAGCGCAGGCCGTCCGTGGCGAGACGGTCCTGCGAGGGGGCCAACGGACGCCAGATCGCCGCGGCGGTGGCGATGGTCTCGTTCTCCGCGGTGAACGACTCGATGCAGATCGAGCCCTGGTAGCCGGTGTCCCGCAGGACCGTGAAGAAGCGGGGCCAGTCGAAGTGGTCGGCACCCGGAGCGCCCCGGTTGGTGCCGCTGACCTGGACGTGCTTGATGTGCGGGCCGGCGACGGCGAGGGCCGCGTAGGGGTCGGCCTCCTCGATGTTCATGTGGTAGGTATCGATCATGATGCCGACGTTCGGCGGTAGCCCGTCGATCAATTCGATCGTCTGCTCGATCGTGTTGACGACGCTCGTCTCGTAGCGGTTCAACGCCTCGACACCGATGCTCACGCCCAACTCGCCGGCCTGCTCGGCCACCGGCGCCAGGGCCTGCCGGAATTCCGCGTAGCAGGCCGCGCGAGCCGCCGGCGACATCCGCCAGGTGCGGCCGACCGAGGCGTACGCGGGGCCGCCGACGCATCCAGCGCCGACGGCCGCCGCGCTCGCCACGCAGCCCTTGAGGTACGCCACCGTCGACTCGACGACCGTCGGCGCGGCGTCTACCAGGTCCCGCCCTGGCGGGGTGACCGCGCAGACGCCGGCGGCGACGAGGCCGTGCTCCGCCAACAGATCCCGGGTACGGATCGGGTCCCAGTCACCGGGCTGCTCGATCGGCAACTCGACCGCGTCGAAGCCGAACGCGGCGATCCGCGGGATCAGCTCGGTCAGGGCCTTGTCGTCGACCGGCGAGGTCCAGACCCAGGGGTTGACGCCGATGGCGTACATCGGTTCCTACTTCCAGCGCTGCGGGTAACCGGGCAGGTCGGTGCAGCCGCACATCGCGTAGTGCAGGGGCGGCATGTTCGCGTCGAGGTACTGGTCCAGGTTGTCCTGGGTGACGGTCGGCTGCGGCAGCTTCCACGGGCTGGACACCTGCTTGCCGTCCAGGATCTGCAACACCGCCAGGATCGGCGTCCGCCACTGGTAGGTCGGGTAGGTCGGCGCGATCGCGGTGAGGTTCTTGTCCTTCCAGATCTTCAGGAAGTCGAGCTGGTCCTCGCCGTTCAGCGGCGGAACGGGCTTGCCCGCGTCCTGGAACGCCTCGACTGCCGCGACGGCCGTCGCTCCGGCGTCCATCCAGACCCCGTCGATCGTGCCGTACCGCTGGATGTAGTCGTCGACGATCTTCTTGGTCTTGGCCGGGTCACCATCGGTGAACTCGACGCCCACGACGTCGACCTTGGCCTTGTCGAACGCCACCTTCGCGGCCGACCAGCGGGTCTCCAGGACGTCGACGCCGGGCAGGATCCGCAGGGCGAGGACCTTGCCACCGGACTTCATCTTCTGGCTGACGAACTCGGCCCCGACGTGGCCGAACCCGTAACCGCCGATGGGGTTGATGAACGTCACCGGGCACTTCGTGTTGACACCGCGGTCGAAGACGACGACCGGCAGCCCGGCCTTGCAGGCCGCCTCGACGGCCGGGGTGAGCGTGGCGGTGGTGTTCGGCGAGACGATGAGCGCGTCGCAGCCCTTGCCGAGCAGATCGTTGATGTCCGCGATCTGCTTCTGGTCCTTGCCCTCGGCGTCGACGTGCACGAACTCCTTGATGCGGCTCTTCTGCGCCTCGACCTCGGCCTGCATGGTCTTGAACCCGACCTGCCGCCAGGGGTTGTTCAGCGCCGCGTTCGAGAAGCAGATCTTGTGTGGGCCGCTCTTCTTGAACTTGGCGGTGTCGACCATCGTCGGGTTGAGCACCTGTTCCCACGGCTTGTCGGCCGGGCCGGTCGGTGCCGCGTCGAGCAGCGCCAACTCGGCGTCGTAGTCGGCCTGCACGAAGAACTTCGACTGGTCCCCGGTGCCGGATCCGGTGGCGGCGGACGCGCTTCCCGACGGGCTCGCGGCCGGCTCGTCGGTGGCACAGGCGGTAAGGGACAGCAGGGTGACAGCGGCAATGGCCGCCATGGAACGTCGCACTATGGTTTTCCCTTCATCTCGACGAAGAACGCGTTGCCGAGACCGCCACGGCGAGCAGGATGATCGCGCCCTGGACGGTCGATCTGAGGGCGCCGGAGACGCCGTAGAAGTTCATGAGGGCGAACAACAGTTCGAGGGTCAGCGCGCCGAGCATCGCCCCGACGACAGCGCCGCGACCTCCGCCGAGCGCCACCCCACCGAGGACGACGGCGGTGATCGCACCGAACTCCAGGCCCGCGCCGGCCTGGAACGACACGCCGCTGTAGCCGCCCAGGAGGATGGCCGCCACCGCCGCCGCGAGCCCGCTGAGGATGAAGGCGAAGGTCCGGGTACGCCAGACGCGTACCCCGCTGAGCTCGGCGGTGCGCGGGTTGTCGCCGACGGCGACCAGCGTCCGGCCGAAGTCCGAGCGCATCAGCAGCACGGCCGCCACCGCCAGGACCACCAGGACCACCAGCGCGTACGGAACGCGGCCCAGCACCGGCACGTCCTCGAAGGCGCGCCGCCCGAACCGACGGAACTCCTCGGAGAGCCCACCCTTCGGGGCACCGTCGGACCACAGGTAGACCGCGCCGACGAGGATCAGGAACATGCCGAGGGTGGTGATGAACGACGGCACCCGCAGCCGTGTCGTGATCAGGCCGTTGACCAGCCCGACCAGTGCGCCGAAGGCCAGCAGGAGCAGCACCACCGGCCAGGTACGCGCCGGGTCGCTGTCGATCAGCCGGGCGGCCACCACCACCTGGGCGGTGACCAGGGAACCGACCGACAGATCGAACTCGCCGGACACGATCACGAAGTACTGGCCGGCGGCGAGCAGGATGATCGGGGCCGAACGGCCGAGGAAGGACATCAACGACGGCGGGGCCAGGAAGTCGGGCTGACGAATGCCGACGAGCACCAGCAGCACCGCGAGGATAACGAGGATCGGCAGGACTCCACCGGGACGCACCCGCGGGAGACGCAGTGGCAGGGAACGGGGCTGGACGGTCTGCATGGCTAGGCCGCCTTTCGCATGGCCCGGCGGGCGTAGACGGCGACCGCGGCGATGATGATGACGCCCCGGATCACCTGCTTGAAGAAGGCGTCGACCTCGAGCTGATTGAAGATGGCGTCGATGCTTGCCAGCAGCAGCACCCCGCCGACCGTGCCGATGACGCCGCCGCGCCCACCGGCGAGGGCGGTTCCGCCGATGACCACAGCGGCGATCGACTCCAGGTCGTAGAGGCCCTCGGTGCCGACCCGGGGTGCGCCCGAGCCGAGCCGACTGGCGAGGTAGATGCCGGCGAGCCCCGCGCACATCGAACACAGGACGTGGGCGGTGACGAGGACCCGGTTGTTGCGGACGCCGGAGAGCCGCGCCACCTCCGGGTCCCCACCGACGGCGACCAGGTGGTGGCCGAAGCGGGTCCGCGACAGGGCGAACCAGGCCGCCGCGGTGACCGCTATCAACAGCAGGAACGACACCGGAACCGGCCCGACCCGCTGGTAGCCGAGCGCCTGCACGAGCGAGGGCGCGGTGGTGCCGGCCGGGCCGTCGTAGCCGTTGTCGAGGTAGCCCTTGAGCAGTAGCCCGACGCCCAGCGTCGCGATGAACGCGTTGACCCGGAACCTGGTGACGAGGAGCCCGTTGAGCAACCCGACACCGGCGCTGACGACGAGCACCAGGCCGATCGCCGGCAGCACCGCGCCGTCGCTGCCGTTCATCGTCTCGGCCGCGACGAGGGTGCTGAGACTGATCACGTACGCCACCGAGAGGTCGAGCGAGCCTCCCAGGATGACGAGGGTCTGCCCCACCGCGACCAGCCCGAGGCCGGCCGCGACATGCAGCAGACTCACGGTCGTGGACTGGTTGAAGAGCTGACCACCGTCGAGCAGGACGACGAGCCAACCGATCGTCAGGGTCAGGGTCAGGGCCACGAACACGCCCGGTACGGACCGTCGGGCCGGCAGCAGCGACAGGGCGCTCACTGGGTCACCTCGGTTCGCGACTGCGGGGCTCGCAAAACCGGCTCACTCCTCGCGCTCACTGGGCCGCCTCCCGCACCGTGCCGACCGCCAGCGCGACGACCTCCTCCTCGGTCGCGCCGGCGGGCAGCTCACCCGCGACGTGGCCGTCCCGCATGACGACGATCCGGTCACTCATTCCCAGCAGCTCCGGTAGATCGGACGAGATCATCAGCACGGCCGCGCCATCCCGGGCGAGGCGGCGGACGAGATCATGGATGGCTGACTTCGCGCCGACGTCGATGCCCCGGGTCGGCTCGTCGAAGAGCAGGATCCGCGGGCTGAGCGCGAGCCACCGGGCCAGTACGACCTTCTGCTGGTTGCCCCCGGACAGGAAGCGGATCTCCTGGTCGTCGCCGGCGCCACGGATCTCCACGGCGGCCAGCAACTCGCGTACCCGGGCGGTCCTGGCCGCCCGGCCGGACCGGGCGGCGAAGACGGCCCGGCTGGCCAGCAGCGCGTTGTCCAGCACCGACTGCCGAGGGACGATCCCCTCGCCCTTGCGGTCCTCGGTGACGTAGGCGATGCCGGCCCGCATGGCGGTGCGGGGTGAGCGCAGTCGGACCGGCCGGTCGTCGAGTGTGACGTCGCCGGTCGTGAACGGCGACACCCCGAAGATCGCGCGAGCCAGCGCCGAGCGCCCGGAGCCCTGCAGGCCCCCGATGCCGAGCACCTCGCCGGCGCGCAACTGGAGGTTGACGTCGCGCAGTTTGCGGTTGCCGGCGTCGCGAACGGTGAGCCGCACCGGGCCCCGGTCCTCGGGGACGGCCCGGTCCGGGTAGTAACTGGACAGTTCCCGGCCGACCATGTGCCGCACCAACTGGTCCGGCGTGGTGTCGACGGTGTCCACTGTGGTGACTCGTCGGCCGTCCTTGAGCACTGTGATCCGCCCGGACAGGTCGAAGACCTCGGCGAGCCGGTGCGAGACGTACAGCAGCCCGATGCCCCGCTCCTGCAGTCGGCGTACCAGCCCGTAGAGCAGCTCGACCTCGTGGTCGGCCAGCGCGGCGGTCGGCTCGTCCATGATGAGCAGCCGCGCGTCCAGGGCGAGCGCCTTGGCGATCTCGACGACCTGCTGCTGCGCGACGCCCAGCTGCCCCACCCGGGCGTCGGCCGGCAACGTGGTCTCGCCGATCGAGGCGAGCAGTCGCGTGGTGTGGTCGATCATCCCCCGACGGTCGACGAGCCCGCGTCGGACCGGCTCGTGCCCCAGATAGACGTTCTCCGCGACGGTCCGTTCCGGCAGCAGGTTGAATTCCTGGTGGATGATGCCGATGCCGGCCCGCTGCGCGTCGCGCGGGCCACGGAACGTCCGCGTCGCGCCCGCGAACTCGACAGTGCCTCCGTCCGGGGCGTGCCCACCCGAGACGATCTTCATGAGGGTCGACTTCCCGGCACCGTTCTCACCGACCACGGCGTGCACCTCGCCCGGCGCGACATCGAGGTCGACACCGTCGAGAACGCGGACTCCGAGGAAGGACTTGCCGATGCCCCGGAGGGTGAGAAGCGGCGTCGGCGGCGGGTCTGACATCCCGAAAGCCCTCACAGACAGTAGTTATAGACGTATTTAGATGCCACACTACGGCGGCTTTGAGGCACTGAACAACAAGCTTTCGTGGCAACAGCCACGACTTACGTTCTTGCGGTGCAAACATTCCCTTGACACCGACGAAACATCACACGTATGAAGATAGATGTTTGGATGCGGGTCCGCAATCCTCGATCAAGACTGACTACCAGGTCGGGCCAGGATCGACGAGCGGCACCGCAGCGAGGGAGTCGGGCACGGACGTCGTCCACCGGGCAGGACGTCGGACGTTACTTTGTGGATTGACAGTCATCGATCTCTAGCTCATCCTGACCTCGTGGACCCCGGGGCGAGAACCACAGCCACCATCACGCTGTGTGACGTCTCGCAGGTCTGACTGCCGTTGCGGCGAACGGCATGAGGACAGCCAAGCGCGCCCGCGTCCCCTCACGTGTCCAGGGTCAACCTGGCGCGTCGTAGGGCCCGTGGTCGCAATCCCTACGCCCGCCCAACCTAGGAGACGGCATGCGTCGTAACACAATGCTCATCTCGGTGATCGCCGGCCTGTTACTGGCGCTCGGACTCGCCCCACCCGCGTCGGCGGCCCCGGCCTTCCGCGCCCTGGTGTTCAGCAAGACCACCGGCTACCGCCACGACTCGATCCCCGCCGGGATCAGCATGATCCAGCAGCAGGCGGCGGCGAACAACTTCGAGGTGGTGGCCACCGAGGACTCCAGCGTCTTCACCGCCAGCAACCTGGCGACCTTCGACGTCATCGTCATGCTCCAGACCTCCGGCATGGTCTGGACCTCGACGGCGCAGCGCCAGGCGGTGGAGGGCTACCTCGCCAGCGGCAAGGGCATCGTCGCCATCCACAATGCCACCGACATGGGCATCGAGGGCGAATACCCGTGGTGGGACCAGACCATCAACGCTGGCGCCCACATGCCCGAGCACTCCCCCGGCGTGCTCCAGGGCACTGCCATCGTCGCCGACAAGAAGCACCCGTCGACGGCCAGCCTGCCGGATCGGTGGACCCGCAGCGAAGAGTGGTACAACTTCGACGCCAACCCGCGCGGCAACGTGCACGTGCTGGTGACCGCCGACGAGCGCACGTACAACCCGGGATCCCGGGCGATGGGCCCGGATCATCCGATCTCCTGGTGCCGTAACACCAGTGGCGGGCGGGTGTGGGCCACCGCGATGGGCCACGCGATCGGCTCCTACAGCGAGGCGAACTTCCAGAATCACGTGCTCGGTGGCATCAAGTGGGCGGCCGGTAACGCCGCCGGTGACTGCGGCGGCACCGTCTGGGGCAACTTCGAGAAGCGCACCCTCGACGACAACACCGTCGACCCGATGGCGCTGGGTGTGGCACCGGACGGCCGGGTCTTCTACGTCCAGCGCGGCGGCCAGGTAAAGATCTTCAAGCCCTCCACCAACAGCACCGTCACCGCCGGCACGCTCAGCGTCTACACCGGCGGCGAGGACGGCCTGACCGGCATGGCGCTGGACCCCAACTTCGCCACCAACGGCTACATCTACCTGTACCACTCGCCGGCCAACAGCAGCACCGACGTCAACCGGGTCTCCCGCTACACGGTCAGCGGTGACACGCTGAACACCTCCAGCGGCGTGACGATCATCGACATCCCGGCGTACCGGGACCGGACGTTCGCCGAGCCCGGCCACACCGGCGGCTACATCAAGTTCGGTCCCGACGGCAACCTCTTCATCGGCACCGGCGACGACACTCCGCCGAACCTGGACCCGAACTGGCAGGGCTACGCCCCGCTGGACTGGCGGTCGGGCAAGTCCAACCTGGATGCCGCCCGCAGCGCCGGCAACACCAACGACCTGCGCGGCAAGCTGCTGCGCATCCGGCCCTCGGCCAACGGTGGCTACACCATCCCGTCGGGCAACCTCTACCCCCAGGGCACCGCGCAGACCAAGCCCGAGGTCTACGCGATGGGCTTCCGCAACCCGTTCCGCTTCTCCATCGACCCGGCCAACGGCTGGGTCTACCTGGCCGACTACGGCCCGGACCGGAACCCGCCCACCACCAACCGTGGCCCGGAGGGCCTGGTCGAGCTCAACGTGATCAAGACGCCCGGCAACTACGGCTGGCCGTTCTGCCACGGCAACAACCAGCCGTATGCCCCGTTCAACCCGGACACCGGCGTCGTCGGATCGAAGTTCAACTGCTCCGCGCCGGTCAACAACTCGCCGAACAACACCGGTCTGACCAGCCTGAAGCCGGTCGTCATGCCGAACATCTGGTATGGCTACCCCGCCTCGACGACCTTCCCCGAGCTCGGCTCCGGCGGCTCCGCTCCGATGGGTGGGCCGATCTACCGGTACGACGCGGCGAACCCCTCCGAGACGAAGTTCCCGCCCTACTACGACGGCGTGCACTTCTTCTACGAGTGGGCGCGCAACTACGTCAAGGAGGTGCACTTCGACTCCTCCTCGGCGGTGACCCGCACCAACCCGTTCCTGCCCAACGTGCGGTTCAACAAGCCGATGGACATGGAGTTCGGCAAGGACGGCTCGCTCTACATGTTGGAGTGGGGCACCAACTTCGGCGGCGGCAACAGCGACTCCGGGCTCTACCGGATCGACTACAACCAGGGCGGCCGGTCACCGATCGCCAAGGCCACCGGCACGCCCACCAGCGGCAGCGCGCCGCTGACCGTCCAGTTCAGCAGCGCTGGCACGTCCGACCCGGACGGCAACACGCTGAGCTACCTGTGGACGTTCGGCGACGGCACCACCTCGACGGCGGCCAACCCGTCGAAGGTGTACACCTCCAACGGCAACTACACCGCCCAGTTGAAGGTCACCGACAGCACCGGCAAGACCGGCTTCGCCAACGTCCCGATCACCGTCGGCAACAGCGCCCCGGTGGTCACCATCACCACACCGGGCAACGGCGGCATGCTGACCTTCGGTGACAAGGTGTCGTACCAGATCACCGTGACCGATCCGGACGGCGGAACGGTCGACTGCTCGAAGGTGTTCCTCAACCCGGCGCTGGGTCACGACGACCACGCCCACGAGACCACCGAGTACCCGGGCTGCTCGGGCACCATCTCCACCGACCTGCTCGGTGGGCACCCCGATGGCGCCAACCTGTTCTACGTGCTGAACGCCCGGTACACCGACAACGGCGGCTCGAGCGGCGGAGCCCCGCTCACCGGGACCGCGCAGGCGATCCTGCAACCGAAGCACAAGCAGTCCGAGTACTTCAGCAGCCAGTCGGGCATCCGGGTCATCGACCAGGCTGCCGCGGAGAGCACCAAGCGCATCGGTGACATCTCCTCGAACGACTGGATCGCGTTCAGCCCGATGAACCTGTCGGGGATCTCGACGGTCAGCTACCGGCTGTCGTCGCCCTCCGGCGGCGGCTCGATCGAGCTGCGGGCCGACTCGCCGACGGGCACACTGCTGGCCACCACCACGGTGCCCAGCACGGGTGGCTGGGACAACTACCAGTCCACGACACCGGTGAGCGTCGCCGCCCTCGGCGGTACGCACACGCTCTACATGGTGTTCAAGAACGCCAACAACTCGTTCGATCTGGACTCGCACACCTTCGGCGGCAACGGCGTCGGGACACCCGGCACCGGCACCGGCACCGGCCTGGCCGGCAAGACCTACACGGTCACGGCGCAGCACAGCAACAAGCTGCTGGACGTCAGCGGTGTCTCCACCGCCGACGGCGCCCAGATCACCCAGTGGGCCAACACCGGTGGCAACAACCAGAGGTGGCAGGCGGTCGACGCCGGTAACGGCGCGCTCTACCTGAAGGCGGTCCACAGCGGCAAGTGCGTCGAGGTCACTGGCAGCTCGACCGCGGCGGGGGCCTTCCTCCAGCAGGCCACCTGCAACAACGGCAACCAGCAGAAGTTCACCGCCACCGCGACGGGTACCTCCGGCGTCTACACGGTGAAGAGTTCGCTGAGCGGGCTCTGCATGGACGTCAACGGCGCTTCCACGGCCGACGGCGCCCGGGTGTTGCAGTGGACCTGCAGCAACGCGACGAACCAGCAGTGGCGCTTCACCGCGCTCTGACCTGCGGCTGTCGCGGTAACAGATGACGTCCCGGTCGGGACCGGTATCCGAGAGTCGGAGCCGGTCCCGGCCGGGACGTCTTTGTCAGTTCGGCTGCCCGGCAACGCCGGGCGTTCCGGCCAGCAGCCCCGCCGCCGCCAGGGCGCCCCACAGCTCCTCGGGTACGGCGACATCGCAGCGTCGTACCGTCTCGGTCACCTGCGCCTCGGTGCGGACACCGACCACCGTCGACACCACGGCCGGGTGGTGGCGGACGAAGGCGAGTGCCGCCTGGGGCAGCGTCACCCCGTACGTCTCGCAGACGGTGGCGATCCGCCGCGCCCGCTCGATCACCGCCGCCGGGGCCTGCTCGTAGTTGTAGACGGCGTCGGCCGGCGGCCGGTCGCGGGACAGCAGCCCCGAGTTGTAGACGCCCGCGATGACGACGCCCACCCCCCGGCTCTCGGCGGCCGGCAGCAGGTCGGCGGCGGCGCCCTGTTCGAGCAGGGTGTACCGCCCGGCACACATCATCACGTCCACGTCGGTCTCCTGGACGAACCGGGCCAGCATCGCCGACTGGTTCATCCCGGCGCCGATCGCGCCCACGACACCCTGGTCGCGCAGATCGACCAGGGCGGGTACGGCCTCGTGCGCGGCCTGCTCCCAGTGGTCGTCGGGGTCGTGCAGGTAGACGACGTCGATCCGGTCCAGCCCGGTCCGCTCCAGGCTGGCCTCGATGGAGCGCAGCACGCCGTCGCGGCTGAAGTCCCACACCCGCCGGTGGGTGGCGGGCACGTCGAAGCCGTCGGAGTCCCGCAGGTGCGCGTCCTGCGGCGACGGCACCAGGAGTCGCCCGACCTTCGTCGACACCACGTACTCGTCGCGCGGCCGTTGGCGCAACGCGACGCCGAGGCGGCGTTCGGACAGCCCGAGACCGTAGTGCGGCGCGGTGTCGAAGTACCGGACGCCCGCCTCCCATGCGGCGTCGACCGCCGAGGCGAACTCCTCGTCCGTCGTCGTCCGGTACAGGTTGCCCCCCTGGGCCGCGCCGAAGCCCAGTTCGCTGAGGCGTACCCCCGGGCGGCGCGGCAGCGCGCGGGCCCTCATGACGCCTCCAGCCGGTAGACGCGGCGCGCCGTCCCACCCCAGATCGACGCCGGGTCGGCCTCGTCCCGGCCGTCCAGCAGCTCCGCGAGGGTGTCGACCCAGCGCTGGTACGAGCTGGCCAACAGGCAGACCGGCCAGTCCGAGCCGAACATCAGTCGGTCCGGCCCGAACGCGTCGAGGGCGTCCTCGACGGCGGGTCGAAGGTCAGCCGGCGTCCAGTGCGGGTGCGGCACCTCGGTCACCAGCCCGGAGAGCTTCGCGGTGGTGTTGGGCGAGGCCGCCAACGACCGCAGGTCCCGGCTCCACTCGGCCATCTCCAGGCTGCCGAGCGCGGGCTTGCCGAGGTGGTCGAGGACGAAGCGCACCTCGGGCAGGTCGCGGGTGAGACGCACGGCCATGGGGAGCTGGTGTTGGCGTACCAGCAGGTCGAAGACGAGACCGGCAGCGCCCACCGCCGCGACCCCCCGACGGACGTCGGGACGGTCCAGGTACGCCGGGTCGGTCTCGGACTGCACGAGGTGGCGGATGCCGACGAGGCGCTCCCCGCCCCGTCCGGCCCGCAGCCGCTCAAGTCGCTGCGTGACGTCGTCGGCGGTCAGGTCCACCCAGCCGACGACCCCACGGACGAGGGTGTCCTCGGCGGCGATGGACAGCAGGTCCACCGTCTCCGTGTCGGAGGCGATGGACTGCACCACCACTGTCGCGGTGACCCCGGCGGCTCGGGCCGGTGGCGCGAGATCGGCGGGTTCGAAGTCGGCGTCGATGGCCGCCATGGTCACCGGGTCGATCCACGGCTGCGGGTGCCGTGCCCGGACCCAGAGGTGGTGGTGTGCGTCGACGATGCCGGTCTGCCGGTGTTGCTGCGCGCCCGTCATCGGCCCAACCAGCCGCCGTCGACGGGCAGCACCACGCCGTTGACGTAGTCCGACGCCGTCGACGCCAGGAACACGATGGCACCGCCGAGATCGTCGGCCCGGCCCCACCGCCCGGCCGGAATCCGGCCGAGGATCGCCTGGTTGCGGTCGGGGTCGTCGCGCAGTGCCCGGGTGTTGTCGGTGGCGATGTAGCCGGGCGCGATGGCGTTGACGTTCACGCCGTGGGCCGCCCACTCGTTCGCCAGCGCCTTGGTGAGGCCGGCCACGCCCGACTTCGAGGCGGCGTAACCGGGGACGGTGATGCCGCCCTGGAAACTCAACAGTGACGCGGTGAAGATGATCTTCCCTCGGCCCCGCTCGACCATCGTCCGGCCGATCTCCCGGCTGAGGATGAACTGGCTGCTGAGGTTGACCTCGATCACCTGGTCCCACATCTCGTCCGGGTGCTCCGCGGCCGGGGTCCGGGCGATCGTGCCGCCGTTGTTCACCAGGATGTCGACCGGCCCGAGAGCGGTGATGTCGCGGGCCAACCGGTGCACGGCCGCCCGGTCGCCGAGGTCCGCCCGCAGTCCGGTGAACCGGCGGCCGGTGGCGCGCACCCGGCGTTCCACCTCGCTGCCCTCGGCTTCGAGCTGGGCGGAGACCCCCACGATGTCGGCGCCGGCCAGGGCCAGCGCCTCGGCCATGGCAAGACCGATACCGCGCCGCGCCCCGGTCACGACGGCGGTCTGGCCGGACAGGTCGAACAACGCCGTCACTGGTTGCCCTCCCGCACATCGAGCAGCACCTTCATGACGCCGCCACCCTCCAACGCCTCGAAGGCCGCGCCGGCCGCCTCGACCGGCTCGACCCGGGAGATCAGCCGCTGTGCCGGGATGGCACCCGAGGCGATCAACCGGATCGCCTCGACCATGTCGTCGCGCTGATACAGCCGGGCACCCAGGAGTTCCAGCTCACGCCAGAAGAACCGGTGCAGGTTGACCTCGCGGGGCTGCGGATGGATCGCCACCATGACCAGCCGGCCACGGGTGGTGAGGACGTCGACAGCAGTGGTGACGCCGGCCGGCGCGCCGGACACCTCGAAGGCGATGTCGGCTCCCGCGCCATCGGTGCGGTCGTTGACCAGGGCCACGACGTCGGTCGCCCGCGGGTCGACGGCCTCGATCCCGACCCCCTCCGCCACCTCGCGCCGGAACGGGTCCGGCTCGACGAGGAGCACCCGTGCGCCACGGCCCCGGGCGACGGTGGCGATGAGGACGCCGACCGGCCCACCACCGACCACGACTACCTGGTCGTCGGCGGTCACGTTCCCCCGGCGTACGTCGTGCACGGCGACCGCCACCGGCTCGACGAGCGCCGCGTGGTCGAGGGGCAACTCCTCCGGAAGTGGCAGGACCAGGTCCACCGGCACCGTCCAGGAGGACTGCATGGCACCCGGTGAGTCGATGCCGAGGAAGTTCATCGCGTGGCAGACGTGTGAGTTGCCCCGCTGACAGGCGGCGCAGCGTCCGCAGGGCCGGGTCGGCATCACGGTGACGGCCTGACCGATGGTCCAGCCGGTCACGCCCTCGCCGACGGCCGCGATCCGCCCGGACATCTCGTGCCCGATGATCGCGGAGTCGCCAACCCGGGCGTCCATGTCCCCGTGGTAGATGTGCAGATCCGTACCGCAGATGCCGGTGTACGCCACCTCGATCCGTACCTGTCCGGGGCCGGGTGGCTCCGGGTCGCGGTTCTCGATTCCGAGGTGTCGCGCTCCCCGGTAGACGACTGCCTTCATCGTTCCTCCGTCTCGACGGTCGGTACGTCGGTCGTGCCGACCGGGCATGGCCGTGGGTGCACCGCCGTCGCGATGCACCCACGCCCTTCCTTGTCTGGTGCTCAGCTCAGTGCCGTACGGTCGGCGACACCTCGTTGCGGGAGTTCAGCGACACGACGGGCACCTGGCGGGTGGGGATCACCCCGTCGACTCCGGCCAGCAGCCGTCGACCGGCCCGCTCCGGCCGGACGTTGGGGCTGTCGGCCGTCTGCGCCTGCGGGCGGCGGTTGACCGCCCGGATCCGCTCCTCGTCCACCCGGACCCCGAGCCCGGGTGCGTCGCCGAGGATGAAGGCACCATCCTCGACGTGCAGGTCGATGGAGACACCAACGGGTGTGTGCAGATCCTGCAACTCGCTGGTCAGGTGGTTCGGCACCGAGGTCGCGGCGTGCAGGAGCCCGACCGGGCTGTTGCCGATCGGGCTGACCGGCAGGTCGTGGGCATGCGCCAGGGCGGACGCCCGCAGGAAGTGGGTGACCCCCCAGACGGCCGCCATCTGGACGATGTCGACCGCACCGGCGGCGATCAGCGGGCGGTACTGTTCGAGCCCGGTCAGGTTCTCGCCGGTGGCGACCGACGCGGACACGCCTCGGCTGACCGCGGCGAGACCCTCGGCGTCCCAGCGCCGGACCGGCTCCTCGATCCAGATGAGGTCCAGGGTGCGTTCCAGCTCGCAGACGTGTCGGACGGCCTGCTTACGGGTCCACGCCTCGTTGACGTCGAGCATCAGGCCCGGCCGCCGGCCGTGCCCGGCCTCGGTCAGAACCTCCCTGACCAGGCTCAGGCGGTGTCGATCGCGCTCGATGTCGAGGCCGCCCTTGAGCTTCGCCGCCCGAAGGCCGTGGCTCGCGTAGACCTCGTACTCGGCGACGAGTTCGTCGTCGGTGAGACCGATGTCCAGGCCGGAGGCGTAGGCGGTGACCCGCCGGTCGCGTCCGCCCAGCAGTCGCCACAGCGGCTCGCCGGCGGCCTGCGCCTTGATGTCCCACAGCGCGGTGTCCAGAGCGCCGATGGTGCCGAACACCGGGCCGGCGTGGCCGGCCTTGAAGGTGTGCCGCAACATGCGGTCGTACAGGGACGTCACGGCACGGGGGTCTTCGCCCTCGAGGGCTGGAAAGATCCGCTCGATCTCGACGTGCGGCCCGAGGCCGACGCCCGTGATGCCCTCGTCGGTGTCGACGAGGACGATCGAGACCGGGACCACCCCGTCGGCGAACACGCCGTTGGCGTCGCCGACGGGGCGCCCCCATTCCTGGACCGTGGTGAGCGTCCGATATCCCGTGATCCGCATGTCAACCCTTCGTGGAACCGGCGGCGACGCCGTCGGCAATTTGGCGCTGGAGGAACAGGTAGACCAGTAGGACGGGGATGGCGGCGATCAGCACCCCGGACGCGAAGGTGGGGATGTTGTCGGAGTACTGCCCTCGCAACGAGGTCACCCCGATCATGAGCGTCCGGTTCTCGGCCGAGGGCATCATCACCAACGCCATGAGGACGTCGTTCCAGCAGAACAGGGCGTTGAGGATGCCGACCGACAGCAGAGCCGGAGTGCCCAGTGGCAGCATGATCCGGCGATACACGCCGTACACGGTGTTGCCGTCGATCCGGGCGGCGTCGACGATCTCGGGTGGGATGCCCTTGTAGTAGCTCGTCATCAGGAAGACGGTGAAGGGCAGGAACTGGGCCACGTAGACGAGGATCAGACCCGGGTACGTGTCGATCAGCGCGGTGTCGGCCATGATCCGGGCGAGCGGCACCATGATCACCTGGAACGGGATGAAGAGCCCCGCGAGGCAGCCCAGGAACAACGCCGACGAGCCACGGAACCGCAACTGGCTCAGCGCGAAGCCGGCCATCGACCCGAGCAGGAGCAGCAGCAACACCGACGACGTCACCACGACCAGCGAGTTGACGAAGTAGCGGCCCATGCCGACGCTGGTCCACGCCGTGCTGATGTTCTCCCACTGCAGAGTGCTGGTCAGGCCGAACCGGTCCAGGATGTAGTCCCGGCGGGTCTTCAACGCGACGTTCGCGGTGAAGATCAGGGGGTAGATCGTCGCCACCGCGAGCAGTGACATCGGGATGGCGATCATCCACCGTCCCAGTCGGACGCGGGACATCAGTCCACCTTTCCCGATCGTTCGAGCAGTTTGATCTGCAACATTCCCACCACGAGCATGATCGCGAAGAGGATCGTGGACGCGGCGGACGCGAGAGCCGGGCGGTTCATCTGGCCCTGCTGAATCCAGATGTAGTACTCCGGCAGGTACGTCGAGCCCTCCGGGCCGCCGCTGGTCATCACGAAGAGCAGCCCGAACATCGAGGTCAGCATCCCGATCATCGTGGTCACGAAGACGAACTGGATGGTCCGGGCGAGGCTCGGGATGATCACGTGCCAGACGACCTGGCGCAGCGACGCGCCGTCCACCCGGGCGGCGTCCAGCAGCGCGGCGTCCAGCGTGGCGAAGCCGGCGAGGAACACCACCAGTGCCATCCCGAAGGTGGCCCAGATGTGCACGCCCACCACCATGAACATCGCCACGTCCGGGTCCCCGAGCCAGTCCACCGGACCGACGCCGATCGCCCCGAGGACGGCGTTGAGAGGGCCGTCGAAGGCGAGCAGCAGGTTGAAGATCGCCCCGACGATGACCGGCGACAGCACCGCCGGAAAGAAGTAGACGCTGCGGTAGAAACGGTGGCCCGGCACGCGGAGGAAGATGAACGTGGCGAGGAGGCCGGGGATCGCCACCGCCACCGGCAGCAGCAACACCAGCAGGCCGACGTTGCCCAGCGCGGTGCGGAACAGCGGATCGGCGAACAGTTCCTGGTAGTTGCCGAACCCGACCGCTTCTCCGTTGCGGTCACCGTCGCCGGTGAAGGAGAAGTTGACCCCGAGGATCAGCGGGTAGAGCCGCAGCGCCACGATGATCAGGACGGCCGGGGCGATCAGGATGTAGGGGGCGTAGCGCTCGGCTCCCAGGCCGCCACGGGTGCGACGGGGACGGGTGCCACCGCGGTGCGCGGGAGAGGTGGCCGCCGGGCCGCCGGCCCGCCCGGCCGAAGCCAGGCGGACCGACGGTTGCGTGTTTCCGATCGGCACGAGGTCAGCCCGCCTGGTCGGAAGCGGCCAACTGCTTCACCACCTCGTCGACGGTGATCGAACCGCTGAGCAGCTGCTGGGAGAGGCGCCCCATCAGGTCGATCGTCTTCGAGGAGAGCGCGACGTGCAGAGCCGGCTTGCCGGTCTTGAGCTCGGCGACGATGGTGGAGGCAGCCGGGCCGGCCTGCGAGACGTCGATCGTGATGTCGGCGGCGATCGCGCCGGCGTCGGCGTAGAACGCCTTCAACGCGTCGGCCGAGGTCAGGGAGCGCACCAGGTCGGCGGCCACCTTCGGGTCCTTCGTCCACTTGGCCACGGCGTAGCCGATGCCACCGTCGTACGGCAGGCTCGGGGTGGTGCCGGCGGTGACGACCGGGGGCTTCATGACGCCGAGCTTCTCCGCGGTGAGGAACTCGTTGAAGGACTTCCAGTGCCCGACGTCGGACATGAGGCCCATGACGTGGGCGGCCTTGCCGGACTGGAAGGCGGCGAAGGAGTCGTTGAACATCGCGGTCGAGTTGGCCCCGTCCGTGTTCATCTTCTTGTCGCCGGTCTCCTTCCACGTTTCGAAGACCCGCTTCACGTTGGGCGAGGTCCAGTCACGCTTGCCGGTGATCCAGGCGTCGTACTCCGCGGCGGTGAGGGTGACCGACCCCATGCTGGAGAGCCAGAACTGGATGCCGACGCCCTCCTTGTTGCCGAGGGCGAAGCACCTGGAGCTGGCCTTGGCGATGGCGGCGCAGTCCGCGACGAACTTGTCCCAGGTGGTGGCCGGGCTGGCCGGGTCGAGGCCGGCCTTCCGGTAGATCTCCTTGTTGTAGTAGATCGGGTAGCCCTGCAGCGTCACCGGGCTGCCGTAGACCTTGCTGTCCTTGGTGAACGCGTCCCATCCGGCCAGCCGCTGCTTGTCCTCGGCCACGTAGTCGGTGATGGGCACCAACGCGTCCACCCGGTCGCGGATCTGGCCACCACCGTTGAACATCATGACGTCGGGGCCCTTGCCGGACTGAATCGCCGCGCCGAGCAGGGTGTAGTACTGGTCGAACGGCTGCGCGACGAACTCGACCTCGACGTCGGCGTGCTTCTTCTTGAAGTCGGCCTTGGCCTTGTCCAGATAGGATTTGGCGAATGGCTCGCCGGATTTCCAGTCCCACACGACCAACTTGCCTTCGGAGCTGGTCGACTTGCCCGAATCGCTAGCACTTCCACAACCGGCCAGGGCCAGGCCCACAACGAGGACGGCCGACCACATTGCGCGCTGTCTCATCAGTTGTCACCTCTATATGGGGGGTGGCCGGCGGGCGCCCCGCTAGCCAAATGTTGACCGGAAGGTAACTCGTATGACGTGTTACGTCAACGGTCGGCCGTACACTGATCCGGACGTCGTGCCACGGCGAGCCATCGGAGGGGGACATGACGCCACCGCAGGACACAGCCCTGAACAGCCCGGGGACCCCGGCATGGGTGCGTCGGCCGACCAACCTCGCCAGGGCGGTCACGGCCGAACTGGTGGAGCGAATCGTCCGCGGCGTACACCCGTCCGGGTCGTCCCTACCCCCCGAGCCGATCCTCTGCGAGACCTTCGGCGTGAGCCGGACCGTCGTCCGGGAAGCCGTCAAGATCCTTCAGGAGAAGGGGCTGGTACAGGTCCGCCAGGGGGCCGGCACGATGGTGACCCCGCCGGCGCACTGGGACATGCTCGACGAGCTGGTCCTCGCGGCGACCATCGCGGTGGACGACAGCCTCGCCATCCTCGACGACCTGGTCGTCACCCGTCGGGTGCTGGAGTCCGACATGGCGAACGTCGCCGCCCGCCACGCCGACGCCGAGACCGTTGATCGACTGCGCGCCATGGTGGACCGGATGGACGAACTCGTCGACGACCACGTCACCTACCACGACCACGACCGGGCCTTCCACGACACGATCATGCAGGCATCCGGCAACCGCATCGCCCGTGGCGTCGTTCGGGCGCTGGAGAGTCAGGTCATCAACACCGCCCGCTACATGGGCCGGACCGAGCGCGCGCTGTGCGTGGCGTCCAACCAGGGTCACCGACGCATCTACGAGCGCATCGCCGCCCACGACTCCAACGGCGCCGCCGAGGCGATGTTCACCCACATCACCGAGGCCTGGCTGGTCCGCCGCAGTGGCTCGGGGAGCCCCGGCCGCCTCGAACGCTGATCGTTCCGGACGACCGACGGCGCCCACCCCCGAGTACGGGAGCGGACGCCGCCGAACAGGTCAGGAGAACTGGGCGAAGAACCTCCAGATCTCACCCTTGGTCCAGGTCGTGACGCCGCTCTCGGAATAGGTGCCATCCACCGGACCGGGCATGTGGCCGTTGTCGTACGCGGCCCACTGCACCGGGTACCCGGACCTGCAGCCGGAGTAGACGGTGGTGATGTGGGTGCGGCTGCCGCCGGCCGGCTCGGGCGGGCTCTGGGCGGTGCAACCGTTGTTGCGGACGAAGGTGTCGCGCAGCGCCCTGCCCTGGGAGATGCTCAGGACATTGTCCGAGATGCCGTGCAGCCCGAAGTACGCGATCGGCTGCGTTCCACCACTGCACCCGCTGATCTGCGCGCCGGAGATGACCGCGACGGCCCGGAAGACGTTGGCTCGGGCGCAGGCGACGGCGTAACTCATGCCGCCACCCCAACTGAAGCCGAGCGCGAACCGCTGCCTCGGGTTGACGCAGAGGCTGCTCTCGATCCGGGTGATCATGTCGTCGACGAAGGTGATGTCCTCACCGCCGGAGTTGCCCCAGCCGTTACCGAATCCCTGGGGCGCCACCAGGATGGCGCTGTTGTTCGACTGCTCCTGTTGCCCGTAGTAGGACCAGGCCGTCCCGCTGGTGCCGCCGGAGGAGATCTCCTGCATGGTGCCGCCCCGCCAGTGGAAGGCGAAGATCAGCCGGTAGAGGTTGCTGTTGTTGTAGTTGGCGGGCACCCGGAGGATGAAGGTCCGGGTCTTGCCGTTGCTCTGGATCGTGTGCGTGCCGCTGGCCAACGTCGGTGCCTTGCCGCACCCGCTACCACCCGACGGTGGAGGGGTGGTGCCACCGCCGACGGCGACGAGCTGCCACTGCTGGTTGGTGCCGCCCCAGTCGGCGTACTGGACGACGTTGCCACCGTCGGCGGTGGACGCGCCCTGCACCTCGACGGCCTTGTTGCTGTTGCGGTTGATCAGCCGAACGTAGCCGCCGTCCGAGTCGGCCAGCCGGAACTGCTGGTTCGTCCCGTTGAGGTCGGACCACTGCACGATCGCGCCGCCGTCAGCGGTGGAGAAACCACTGACGTCGAGCACCTTGCCCGAGAGCCGCGACTTGATCCGGTAGTAGCCGCCCCCGGAGTCGACGAACTGCCACTGCTGGTTGACGCCGTTGTTGCGCGTCCACTGGCTGATCCGCGCGCCGTCGTTGGTGGCGGAGGCGTACAGGTCCAACGCCTTGCCGCTGTTGCGGTTCACCAGCACGTACGAGGCGTTGGTGTCCACTGTCGCTGCCGCCGCGGGTGCCGCGTTGACCGCGACGAGTGCGCTGGCTGCCATGGCCGCGGCCGCCGCCGCGGCCAACCCTGAACGCCAGCGAGATCTGTGCCGAGAGGCGGGACGAGCCTCACCGAGGGCTTTCATGGTCCACTCCTTCGATCGGGGTCACCCACGAGCGGGGGCGACCGCGCGTGCCGTGGCGTGCGTACCGGCGTCCTGGTGGTGGCGTCAGCACGTCTGGGTGGTGTGCGGGCAACCCACGACAAACGGCGCACGTCGATGGCGATGCCACGATCCGGGCTTCGTGGCAGGCCGCACGCGGGGCGCGGCTCGACGTCCTGGCTCCCGGTGGCCGGGTGGCCCGCGGGGTGAAATTAGCGGGTAATACGTCATACGTCAAACGATTGCCATCGATCCGCAGGATCCCGCCACGGGTCCCCTGACGGCCACGGCGGCCCGCCCCGGATGGGGGCGGGCCGCCACTGGTCACACCTCGCCGGGGGCGGGCACCGGCCGGATCCCGAGCGGCCGGCAGCTCCCGCTCACCTGGTTGATGACGCCGGTCGTCAGCCGATCCGGACCAGTTGCCACTGCTGGTTGGTGCCGCCCCAGTCGGCGTACTGGACGATGTTTCCGCCGTCGGCGGTGGACGCGCCCTGCACCTCGACCGCCTTGTTGCTGTTGCGGTTGATCAGCCGAACGTAGCCGTCGGCCGAGTTCGCGATGCGGAACTGCTGGTTCGTGCCGTTGAGGTCGGACCACTGCACGATCGCGCCGCCGTCAGCGGTGGAGAAGCCGCTGACGTCGAGCACCTTGCTGGAGTTGCGGGACTTCACCCGGTAGTAGCCACTCCCCGAGTCGACGAACTGCCACTGCTGGTTGACGCCGTTGTTGCGCGTCCACTGGCTGATCCGCGCCCCGTCGGTGGTGGCCGAGGCGTACACGTCCAGTGCCTTGCCGCTGTTGCGGTTCAGCAACACGTACCAGGCGCTGGTGTCCACGCCGGAGCCCGGCGGGGGCGTGTTGGGCGGGGTCGAGCCGCCGTTGAGGGCGTCCAGGACGGCGGTGTACGCGGCCTTCTTGTTGCCGTTGCAGTCGAACAGCAGCGCGTTGTCCGAGCCACGCCACGAGTCACAGTCCCGTACGCCCCAGGTGGTGATGCCGGTGCAGCGCGAGACGGCCAGGCAGGCGCGGGTGACGGCGCCGTAGATGTTGGCCTGGTTGCCGCCGGTCATCACGTCCAGCTCGGTGATCTGGACGTCCACGCCGAGGTCGGCGAAGCGCTGCAGGTTGGCCTGGTAG
>NZ_JBEYSY010000013.1:0-270704 GCF_040704315.1 Micromonospora sp. NPDC047644 | reverse complement strand
GCGTTGATCCCGTCGGTGTTGTAGTCGTTGTAACACATCTTCGCGCCCGGATCCGCGGCCTTCGCCGCCCGGAACGCCGCCTCGATCCAGTCGTTGCCGGTGCGCTGCAGGTTCGAGTCACGCCGACCACCGCTGCCACCGTCGGCGAACGCCTCGTTCACCACGTCCCACGAGTGGATCTTGCCGCGGTAGTACGTCGCCACCCGGGTGACGTGGTTGATCATCGCGCTGCGCAACGCGCTGCCCGACATGCCCTGCGCCCAACCCGGCTGCTGCTGGTGCCACAACAGCGCGTGACCCCGCACCCGCATTCCGTTCGCCTGCGCGTGACTGACCAGACGGTCACCACTGGCGAAGGTGAAGGTGTTCTGCTGCGGCTCGGTCGAGCTCCACTTCATCTCGTTCTCGGCCACGACGTCGTTGAACTCACGGTTCAGAATCGTCGTGTAGGTGCTGTTCGACAGCTTGTTGACCGCGACGGCCGCGCCGAAGTAGCGGCCCTTCTCGGCCGCCGAGGCGCCGAGGGTCGTGCCGGCGCTGGCCGAGGTGGTCAGTGCCATCGTCATGCCGGCAGCGAGGGCACCGGTAACGGCGATGGTCACCGCCGCTCTCAGGGCTCTTCTGTGAATCATGCGGATTCCTTCTCTGTGGTGGTGCAGCGATGGAGACGCACGCCCGGATCCGCCCCGGCGACATGGCAGATGTCAGCAACGATCGCCGTCGCGGCGGCGGGTGCGGGGAGTCCTGACCCGACGTCCGACATGCCCTGGGCGGACGTCGCGGGTCGAGGTGCCACAGCAGGTTCGCCCGGTGAACCACAGGTGCGGCTGCCCTCAACCATCGACTGTGAGCGATAACATGCCGTTCGTCAAGTCGTAACCAACCGCACCGGGAAACCGTCGCTCCGTCGCGGTGGTGGGCCTGGCACCGTGCTGCCGGAGCCGCGCCGAACACGGCTCCGGCAGCACCAGTCACTGGAGCGAGGCGTCGTCGACCAGGAGGCTGTCGGTGCCCGCCGCCGTCTCGACGTAGAAGGTGGCGCTGGTCAGGGTGCCGCTCCACGACACGGTCGTGGTGCCGGTGAGCAGGGTCCAGCCGTTGACGTTCACGCCCACCGCCGGCGTCAGCTGGAGGTAGCTCGTCGTGCCGTTCGCGGTCAGCGACAGGGTCGCCTTCGCCGACGGGGTGCCGCTCTGTGCGCGTACCCAGACGTTCGTGGTGTAGCTCCTGCCGTTGGTGAGCCTGGCGGTCACGTCCTGACCGGGGCCGTTCCAGGCGCCGGTCCGGCCGGTGATCGACAGTGACCCACTGCCACCGTGCGCCACGCTGGTGTTGCGGGAGAGCGTGCCACTGCCGTGCACTCCCCAGCCCGTCGTGCCGTTCTCCACGTCGCCGTTGGTGAGCAGGTTGGTGGCGGTGCCGCCGCTACCGCCGAACTGCCACCAGTTGATGTTGAGCAGGTTGCCACTGCCGCCGGCGAAGCGCAGGTAGAGGTCACGGGTGCCGGTCGCCCCGCTGATCGCGCAGGTGGTGGTGCTCCAGATCTGCCAGCCGCCGGTGCCACCCACGGTGCAGGTGCCCACGGTCGGGCCGTTGGCACTGTCGAGGCGTACCTCGATGCGCCCACCGCTGGTGGCCGACGCGACCCGGGCGCTGAACGAGGTCGCGCCCGCGCCGAAGGCGACACCCTTGAGCTTGATGTAGTCGCCGTTCTCGATCCAGCCGACGTTCATCCCGCCCTCGCTGGACACCTCGGTCTCGATCCCCGAGCCCCAGGCGATCGTCTCGGCCTCCTGCCGCACGTACGGGTTCAGGGTGCCCACCTGCGGCGCCCCCGTGGTCGTCATGTTGATCGTCGGGAACATACCGCTGCTGGTGTAGGTGAACTTCTCCACCGCTACCGAACGGGTGTAACCGCTGCCGCCGGGCAACGCCCCGTTGTGATAGAAGAAATACGAGCCGCCCTGGAAGTCGATCACACCCGCGTGATTGGTGAAACTGGCGCCCTGCCGCGGCATGATTGTTCCCCGATATGTCCAGGGCCCCGTCGGTCCGGTCGCCGTGGAGTACGCGATGAATTCGGAGCAGCATTCCGCCGCGAACACGTTGTAGTACAACCCGTTGCGTTTGAACACCCACGGCCCCTCCTCGTACAGCGTCGGCCGACTCGCATTACCGGTACGGGTACCGAACCCCGCCGTCGTGAGGGGAATGCGTGTCGCGCTGCCCGAGAACGAAATCATGTCCGGGTTCAACTTGAAGTACCACAGACCCGGGTTACCCCAGTACAGATACGCCTGCCCGTCGTCGTCGATGAACGCGTGCGGGTCGATTTCGTTGTTGCCGACCAGTGGCCGACCGAGCGCGTCGCGGAACGGCCCGGTCGGGCTGTCGGCCACGCCGACGCCGATCACCATCTGCCCGTTGGAGCGCTGGCGCACCGGCACGTACCAGTAGAACTTCCCGTTACGCGCGACGACCTGCCCGGCCCACGCGTTGGCGTCCGCCCACGCGAACGTCGCCAGATTCATCGGCGAGCCGTGATCGGTCCAGTTCACCATGTCGGCCGACGAGTACACCCGCCATTCGCGCATGGTGAAGTAGGTGGATCCGTCCTCGTCGTGTCCGGTGTAGAGGTAGACCCGACCGTTGTGCACCATCGGCGCCGGGTCGGCGGTGTAGATGTTCTGAACAATGGGGTTGTCGGCCCTGGCCGTACCCGGTATCAGTGCGAAGAGGCAGGCCATGCTGGCCAGCCAGGCGACCGCTCGCCTGGTCCGGCGAGCGGCCCGGGTCGTGGTTCGATTCTTCACGTTCACATTTACTCCCACAGAGAGTGCGCGGTGCTTGACGGGTGGAGCCACCGCTGGGACGGCCGCTCGAACGGGCTTGTGATTCCCGCGCTGGGCAGAACGACCGGCGGCCGTGTTAGCGCTAACAGCTATTCACCGATGCCTCCTTCCCCTAGCTGGCCTGGATTTTTGTGTGGCGCGGGGATGGCCGTCGTAACCCCATCGCAGCATTGAGGTATCAACGTTGACATCGAAGATTTACGATGCACGGTACTGAGCGACCGGACGGGCGTCAACGGAGCGGCAGCCACCGGCAACGGTCACTCACGGCAACGCCTCGATGATCGCGAGCCCGGGCAATGTCCGTTTCGGACCACAACCGCCACCGGACCGGGCGACTCCGGTCCAGGTGGTCGCGGAAATGGGTCGACCAGACACTCCGGGGGTTGCGGGCATGTTAACAACGAACTATGTTAGCGATCACATCGATGAGCCGCGATAGGCGCAGGGGTGGGCACCCGGCGTCCACGGCGACCCCCGTCCCACCCACCACACCGCACCCGGCGTCGGCCCCCTCTTGCCGCCGACGACCCACCGCCATCGATGGCGGCCCCGACGTACCCGGCCACCTGGAGGTTTCCCATGCCACCCCTGCCCCTCAGCCGTCGCCACCTGCTTCAGGCCGCCGGAGCCACCGTGGTGGTCTCCGCGACCGGCGTCGCCGTCTCCCCCGCGGGCGCGAGCGCCGCCATCGTGCCCCCGGCCCGGTCCGACATCGGCGTCTCGGCGTACGCATTCGACCCCGGGCAGGTGCGACTCACCGCCGGCCGTTGGATGGACAACCAGAACCGGACGCTGAACTACCTGCGGTTCGTCGACGTCGACCGGATGCTCTACAACTTCCGCGCCAACCACCGGCTGTCGACGAACGGCGCCGCCACCAACGGGGGCTGGGACGCGCCGAACTTCCCGTTCCGGACCCACATGCAGGGCCACTTCCTCAGCGCGTGGGCGTACGCGTACGCGGTGCTGGGCGACACCACCTGCCGGGACAAGGCGAACTACATGGTCGCCGAGCTGGCCAAGTGCCAGGCGAACAACGGTGCCGCCGGGTTCGGCGCGGGTTACCTCTCCGGCTTCCCGGAGTCCGACTTCACCGCGCTCGAGGCCCGGACACTGTCCAACGGCAACGTGCCCTACTACTGCATCCACAAGACCCTCGCCGGTCTCCTCGACGTCTGGCGCTACATCGGCAACACGCAGGCCCGTACGGTGCTGCTGTCCCTCGCCGGCTGGGTCGACACCCGGACGGCCCGGCTGAGCTCCAGCCAGATGCAATCGATGCTGGGCACCGAGTTCGGTGGCATGAACGACGTGCTCGCCGACATCTACCAGCAGACCGGCGACTCCCGGTGGCTCGCCACCGCCCAGCGGTTCGACCACGCCGCCGTGTTCAACCCCCTGGCCGCCAACCAGGACCAGCTCAACGGGCTGCACGCCAACACCCAGGTGCCCAAGTGGATCGGTGCCGCCCGGGAGTACAAGGCCACCGGGACCACCCGCTACCGGGACATCGCCAGCAACGCGTGGCGTATCACCGTCGGCGCGCACACCTACGCCATCGGCGGCAACAGTCAGGCGGAGCACTTCCGGGCACCGAACGCGATCGCCGGCTACCTCAGCAACGACACCTGCGAGCAGTGCAACACCCACAACATGCTCAAACTGACCCGGGAGCTGTGGCTGCTCGACCCGAGCCGGGCGGACTACTTCGACTTCTACGAGCGGGCGCTGATCAACCACCTGATCGGCGGGCAGAACCCGGCCGACAGCCACGGCCACATCACCTACTTCACCCCGCTGCGGCCGGGTGGTCGTCGGGGCGTGGGACCGGCGTGGGGTGGCGGCACCTGGAGCACCGACTACAACTCGTTCTGGTGCTGCCAGGGCACCGGCCTGGAAATCAACACAAGGTTGATGGACTCCATCTACTTCTACAACGGGACCACGCTGAGCGTGAACCTGTTCGCGCCGTCGGTGCTGAACTGGACGCAACGCGGCATCACTGTCACCCAGAGCACCAACTTCCCGGTCAGTGACACCAGCACCCTCACCCTGAGCGGCTCGATGAGCGGCTCGTGGAGCATCCGGGTGCGGATCCCGTCCTGGACCAGCGGCGCGACGATCGCCGTCAACGGCACCGTGGAGAACGTCGCCACCACCCCGGGCAGCTACGCCACTGTCACGCGCACGTGGGCCGCGGGCGACACCATCACCGTACGGCTGCCGATGCAGGTCGCCGTCCGGGCCGCCAACGACAACGCCAGCATCGGCGCGATCACGTACGGTCCGGCGGTGCTGGCCGGCAACTACGGCAACACGGCCCTGAGCGCTCCACCGGCGATCACCGTCTCCTCGATCACCCGGACCAGCAGCAGCTCGCTCGCGTTCACCGCGAGCGCCAACGGGTCCACGGTGAACCTCGGCCCCTTCCACGACGCCCACGGCTTCAACTACACGGTCTACTGGAACACCAGCGGAAGCGGCGGCACCGGCGGCAGCTACCGACTGGTCAACGTCGGCACCGGGCTGGTCCTGGGGGTCCAGAACATGTCCACCGCCGACGGGGGTCTGGCCGTGCAGTGGGGCGACAGCGGCACGGCGGACCACAACTGGGTGGTCATCACCGACGGCAACGCCGTCCGGTTCCGCAACGTCAACAGCGGCAAGGTCCTGGGCGTGGAGAACATGTCCACCGCCGACAACGCGCGGGTCCTCCAGTGGGCCGACAACGGCACCGCCGATCACCGGTGGATCCTGGTGGACAACGGCGACGGCACCTACAAGATCCGCAACGTCAACAGCAACAAGCTGCTCGGAATCCTGAACGGGTCGACCGCCTGGGGAGCGCAGGCCGTGCAGGATCCGGACAACGGCAGCGCGGACAACCGGTGGAGGCTGGTCCGCAACGCCTGACCTCCGCCGCTCGACGGCTCACCGGCGCGGTCACCCGAGGACCGCGCCGGTGACGCCGGGCAGACGCCCGCCAGCGGTCGTACAGTGGGGAGGGTCCTGGCCCCAGTGAACGTGGCGGACGTGTCGGCTCGTGCCGCTTCCGCCCGGAAGGAGCACAGTGAACCGCCCCCTCCACACCACGATCGGCGGCGCGTTGGCCGCCGTCATGCTGGCCACCGTCGCCGCCGCGCCGGCGCAGGCGCACCCCGCGGGGCGGCCGCCGGCCGTCCTCGCCCTCCCCGACGGGTTCCAGCCCGAGGGCATCGCCACCGCCGGCCGGTACGCCTACTTCGGCTCCCGCGCCACCGGCGCCATCCAGCGGGTCGACCTGGTCACCGGCCGGGGCACGACGATCGGCGCGGCCACCGGCACGCCGTCGCTCGGCCTCAAGGTCGACACACGCGGCCGGCTCTTCGTCTCCGGTGGCACGGCTGGCGACGCTCGGGTACTCGACACCCGCACCGGCGAGGTGCTGGCCCGCTACCAGTTCGCCACCGCCCCCACGTTCGTCAACGACGTCGTGCTGACCCGCGACGCGGCATACTTCACCGACTCGAACCGGCCGGTGCTCTACCGGCTGCCGCTCGGTCGCGGTGGCGCGCTGCCGCCCGCCGACGCCTTCACCACGATCACGCTGACCGGTGCGTACGAGCAGGTCGGTACGGGGGTGAACCTCAACGGCATCACCACCACACCCGACGGCCGGGCGCTGATCGTCGTCCAGTCCTCCACCGGCACGCTGTTCCGGGTCGACCCGGCGACCGGGGCGAGCACCGTCGTGGACGTGCCGGGCCACACCTTCACCAACGGCGATGGGCTTCTCCTGCTCGGCCGCACCCTCTACGTCGTGCAGAACCGCCTCAACCAGATCGCGGTGGTCCGGCTGGACCACGCCGGCACCACCGGAGCACTCACCGGCACCATCACCGATCCGCACTTCGACGTACCCACCACCGTGGCCAAGGCGTTGGGCCGGCTCTACCTGCCCAACGCCCGGTTCACCACACCGCCGACCCCCACCACGCCCTACACGGCGGTCGCGGTCCGCGCCCACTGAGCGATCCGAGGGGCACCCGCCGCGCGGGTGCCCCTCGGGCCACCGCTGCGGGAATCTCGATCGACGTCTCGGCCGCCAGTAGGATCACTGGCACCCCGGCGACGACTGTCGCCTTGCACCCCGGAGTCCGTGTTGGCCGCCCGTCCGTACCGGTTTCTGCGTCGAACCCTGGCGGTGGGCTGCATCCTCGCCGCCGCCGCACTGCCGGCCAACCGGCCGGCCGCACCGTCGGCAGCGCCCACCGACGTGGCGCAGCCCACGGTCCTGCGGATGCTGCAGATGAATCTCTGCAACAGTGGCCTCGCCGGCTGCTACACCGGCCACGCGACGGCCAAGGCCGCTGAGGTGATCACCGCCAAGGCGCCGGACCTGGTCACTCTCAACGAGATCTGCGCGGGCGACCTGTCGACCCTGCGCCGGGCGTTCCAAACCGTCCACCCTGGCCAGAGGGTGGTGGCCGCGTTCCAGGCCGCCGGCGACCGCCCGAGCGGCGACGACACCCGCTGCCGCAACGGGCAACGGTTCGGCATCGGGGTACTGGCCCACGTGCCGACGCCGGACACACCGAACACCGTGTACGCCGGAATCCACCCGACGCAGGACCTCGCGGACCCCGAGGAACGCGCCTGGCTCTGCGTCGACGTCGGCGGCGCCGTGCTCGCCTGCACCACGCACCTGTCCGCCACCGGTGGCTACCGCGTCGCGCTCGCCCAGTGCGACCACCTGCTCGGTACCATCCTGCCGACGATCAGCCGCGACGCCGGGGACGAACCGACAGTGCTCGGCGGTGACCTCAACCTGCGCGCCGGCCCCGACTCCGACGTGCGGTCCTGTATCCCGCCGGGCCATCAGCGGGTCGCCGACGGTCGACTGCAACACGTGACGGCGACCGCCGACATCAGCCTCTGCTGTCGCAGCCTGGTGCCCATGAACGGGACGACCGACCACCCCGGGCTGCTGGTCACCCTCACGATCGACAGCAGCCGGCGACCGGCCTGACCCGTCTCCGTCCGGACGCACGGAGACGGCCGGATCCCCGAAGGTCGCCGCGACGCGGCGCGGGCCGGTCGAACGGCGTCAGCGCGGCGGCGTGTCCCGGCGGGACGGGAAGGGAGTACCGGGCTGGCCGAGGGTGGAGCGGGCGCGCAACCCGACCGGGTCGGGAGCAGTGGCGGGCGCCGCGGCCGGCGGCTCCGAGATCCGCAGCCCGCTCAGGTACGCGGTGGCGGCCCGGTCCTCGTCGGTCGGAGCGGCCAGCAGCGCGTAGAGCAGACCGACCACCCCGAAGACCACCGCCAGCACGATCGGCACGAGCAGGGTGCCCACCCCGGCGCCGGTCACCTCACCCGCCCGTTCGTGGCGGTGCACCGACAGGGCGCTCATGCCGGTGAAGTGCATCCCGTTGACGGCGATCCCCATGACCAGCGCGGAGGCGAAGATCGCCAACCCCCGCCGGACGGTCATCGCGAGCCACAGCGCGACGGTGGACGCCACCACGGCGATGACCACCGAGAGCACGACCCGGACCGTGTCGTAGCCGAGGGTGCCGTTGAGACGCATGGCGGCCATGCCGGTGTAGTGCATGGAGGCCACGCCGACGCCGGTGAAGACACCGCCGGCGATCAGTCGTACCGGATTCAGCCGGCCGGTGCCCACGATGGCCAGGCCGATACCGACCGCCACCACGGCGATGACCGTGCTGGCCGCGGTCAGCGGCACGTCGTAGCGGATCCGGGTGTTCTCGACGGCGAAGCCGAGCATGGCCATGAAGTGCATCGCCCAGATGGCGGTGCCGCCCAGCGCCCAGGCCGACAGCAGACCCCACCACGCCCGCTGGCCGTTCGTTCGGGCCGTACGGATGCGCCCGGCGCAGACCAGACCGAGGATCGAACCGAGCACCGACAGCGCGTAGCTCAGCGCGGGCGTGATCCACCCGTACTCAAAGTGATTAATCTCCGCCACGGCGGCTTTCTCCCCATTCGTTACCGATGCGTCAACAAGACGCCTCGGCAATGATCAGGGGTGCTGTGATCAGGCGCAATAGACCCCTTGGGCTATTCGAGGGGTGCTATTCAGGTAACCGTCCGCTGCGTCGATTCACCCGACGAAAGTTACTGAGTGTAACTGTCACGCCGACGTGTGGTACGCGAGAACGCCTCGATTGACGGCCGCTATAGCCTGTCGAGCCGTCGACCGCAGCTCCGTTGTGGCACCGCCCGAGTCGGCAATCTGACCGAGCAGGTCGACGACCTGCCGGGCCCACCGGACGAAGTCACCGGCGGGCATCTCACCATCGATCTCATGGCCGCTGCCGAGCACCTTCGCCAGCGCCTCCCCCCGGGCCCACCGGTAGACGGGCCAGGCGAAACCGAGATCCGGCTCCCTGGTCGCCGTCAGCCCCCGCGCCGCCTCGTCGGCCTCGATCTCCCCCCACAGCTTCAGCGTCTCGTCCACCGCGTCGGCCACCGGCCCGCGCGGCAACGACGCCCGCTCGTCGACATCGCGGCGCGCCTCGAACACCACCACTGACACCGCGGCGGCCAGCTCGGCCGGGGACAACCCGTTCCACACCCCCCGGCGAAGGCACTCGGCGACCAGCAGGTCCGCCTCGGTCCAGATCCGGCCCAGCATCCGACCGGCGTCGGTGACCGCGCCGTCGCGGGCGAGGTAGCCACGCTCGGTCAGCAGCGCCACGATCCGGTCGAACGTTCGCGCGAGGGAGCCCGTACGACCGCTGACGCGCTCGCGCAACTCATCGGTGTCGCGCTCCAGCCGCCGACGCCGCTCCGCCCAGCGGGCGTGCTCCTCGCGCTCCGGGCAGGCGTGGCAGGGGTGGTGACGCAGCTCGCTGCGGAGCTGGGTGATCTGATGGTCCTCGCCGGTCGCCTGCCGGGAACGGCCCCCGCGTCGGCCACCGTGCCGATCCAGGCCGGTGCCGCTGACCTCGGCGGCGAGGTCCCGGCGGGCGCCCGGGGACCGGTGGTTGAAGTGTTTGGGCACCCGGATCCGGGCCAGCACCTCGGCCGGAGTGGTGAAGTCGCCGAGGCTGACCCGCCCGGCCCAACGGTCCTGGGTGAGCACCAACGGCCGGGGCTCACCGAACCCACCGGTGGCCGGGTCCAGCACCACGGCCAACCCGGCCCGCCGACCCGACGGCACCCGGATCACGTCGCCGACCCGCAGCCGCTCCAACGAGGCCACCGCGGCGGCCTTGCGCTGGGTCTGCCCCTGCCGGGCGATCGCCTTCTCCCGCTCGGCGATCGCCACCCGCAGCGCGAAGTACTCGTCGAAGTCGCCGTGGTGGCAGGCGGCCTCCGCGCCGTACGCGTCGATGGTCTCGGTGTTGCGCTGCACCTGCCGGGCCAGGCCGACCACCGACCGGTCCGCCTGGAACTGCGCGAACGAGGACTCCAGCAGGGCCCGGGCCGGCTCCACGCCGACCGTGCCGACCAGGTTCACCGCCATGTTGTACGACGGCCGGAAGCTGGAGCGCAGCGGATAGGTGCGGGTGGACGCGAGCCCCGCCACGTGCCGTGGGTCGGTCTCCGGGGACCACACCACGACGGCGTGCCCCTCCACATCGATGCCTCGGCGGCCGGCACGCCCGGTGAGCTGGGTGTACTCCCCCGGGGTCAGGTCGACGTGCGCCTCGCCGTTGTACTTGACCAGCCGTTCCAGCACCACGCAGCGGGCCGGCATGTTGATGCCCAACGCCAGCGTCTCGGTGGCGAAGACCGCCTTGACCAGGCCGCGGACGAACAGCTCCTCGACGACCTCCTTGAACACCGGCAGCATGCCGGCGTGGTGGGCGGCCAGGCCGCGTTCCAAGCCGTCGAGCCACTCCCAGTAGCCCAGCACCGACAGGTCCTCGCCCGGGATGGCGGTGACCCGCGACTCGACGACCCGGCGGATCTCAGCCCGTTCCTCCGCCGAGGTGAGCCGCAGCCCGGCGGCGAGGCACTGCTGCACCGCGGCGGCACAACCGGCCCGGCTGAAGATGAACAGGATCGCCGGTAGCAGACCCTCCCGGTCCAGTCGGTCGACGATGTCCGGGCGCAACGGGCCACGCCAGCGCGGGCCGCGCCGGCCGGCACCGGGCCCGGCGCTGCGCCCCTCACCCAACTCCAGCCGCCGCGCGGTCTCCCGGGTGTAACGCAGCAACTCCGGGTGCACGTCGTGCTTGCGGGCGGCGTCGGCGTCGTGGAACAGGTCGAACATCCGCTTGCCGACCAGCATGTGCTGCCACAACGGCACCGGCCGGTGCTCGCTGACCACCACGGCGGTCTCACCACGCACGGTGACCAGCCAGTCGGCGAACTCCTCGGCGTTGGAGACGGTCGCCGACAACGAGACCAGGGTGACGGAGGCAGGCAGGTGAATGATCACCTCTTCCCAGACCCCACCGCGGAACCGGTCAGCCAGGTAGTGCACCTCGTCCATCACCACGTACGCGAGGCCCTGGAGGGTGCTGGAGCCCGCGTAGAGCATGTTGCGCAGCACCTCGGTGGTCATCACCACCACCGGCGCGTCGCCGTTGATCGCGTTGTCGCCGGTCAGCAGGCCGACCTGCTCGGCACCGTACCGGGCGACCAGGTCGTGGTACTTCTGGTTGGACAGCGCCTTGATCGGGGTGGTGTAGAAGCACTTGCGTCGTGCCGGTGGGGCTGTCGCGTCGACGGCGGGCACCGGGTCGTCGGGCCGACCCCGCAACGCCAGGTGAACGGCGAACTCCCCCACCACCGTCTTACCGGCACCGGTGGGAGCGCAGACCAGCACACCGCTGCCCCGCTCCAGCGACTGGCAGGCCTCCCGCTGGAAGTCGTCGAGGTCGAACCCCAACTCGAGGGCGAACTCGTCCAGCGCCGGAAACTGTGCGGCTTGTGCGGCCTTGCGGCGCGCCGCTGCGTACCGCTCGGCGGGGCTCGACATGGCACCAAGATTAGTGCGTGCCGCGTCATGTCACCCCACAAGGCCGTCCGGAGGCGCGGTCGGGGGCGGTCGGTAGGGTGCACGGCGTGCCGGACCATGCCGAACCGCCCCAGACCAGTCCGCCGGGCACCACCGAGCGCCGGGCGTCCCGACGCCCGGTCAAGGCGGTGCTCTTCGACTTCCACGGCACCCTGGCCCAGGTGGAGGAGCCCCAGCGGTGGGTGTCGGAGGCCGCGGCGGCGTGCGGCGTCACCCTGGACCGCGTCCGCGCCACCTCGCTGGCCGACCGACTGCTGACCGCCGGCCGTGCCGGCGGACCACTACCGGCACGGGTGCCGCCCCGACTCGCCGAGCTGTGGGCCGACCGGGATCTCTACCAACACGCCCACCGGGGCGCGTACACCGGGCTGGCCGAGACCGTCGACGCCGGCATCGACGGCTTCGCCGACGCGCTCTACGAGCGGCTGCTGACCACCGAGGGCTGGCTGCCGTACACCGACACCGCCCCCACGCTGACCGCGTTGCGCGACGCCGGGGTGCCGGTGGCGGTGGTCAGCAACATCGGCTTCGACCTGCGGCCACACTTCGACGCCTGGGGGCTGACCGACCTGGTCGGCGCGTTCGTGCTCTCGTACGAGGTGGGGCGGTGCAAACCCGACCCGGCGATCTTCTGGCGTGCCTGCGGCATGTTGGGCGTCGACCCGGAGCAGACCCTCATGGTCGGCGACACCCCGGCGGACGCGGGCGCGGTGGCCGCCGGTTGCTCGGCGCTGGTGCTCCCGGCAGCCGAGCCGGGCCGGGAGAACGGGCTGGGCGCGGTGCTCGACCTCGCCCTGCCAGGCTGACGAGCCGGACCGGTCCGCGCGGTCAGGGCCACCGAGCGCCACCCCCGACACCCGACCCCCCTCTCCCCATGGTCAAGTGATGGAAAGTAGGTGTGGGGGCCTCTGGGACCTGTTTCTCATCACTTGATCATGAGAGATGGGGGCGGTTGGCGAGCAGGGCGTCGCGGCGGAGGTCGATCTCGCGTTCGGCCGGGTCGCCGTGGCCGGCCGCTCCCTGCCCGGTGCAACCTCGGCCCAGGGCGACAGATCCGACCTCTCGCCACGAGCCGAACGACAGGGCTCTCGTTTCGGCAGGTGCACACCGCCGAGAGGTAGCCGCAGCTGAGCGCCTACCGTCGTGCCCGTGACCGAGATCCTGCTGCCCACGCCGGCACCCGCGGAAACGCCACCAGGTCGGCGCGGGGGCGTCGTCGCGGTGGGGCTGGTGCTCGGCGGGGCCCTGTCGGTGCAGTTCGGCTCCGCGGTGGCCGCGTTGCTCTTCCCGCGTACCGGGGTGGCCGGCGCGGTGACCCTGCGGCTGGCCATCTCGGCGGTGCTGCTGCTCGTCGTGTGCCGGCCCCGACTGCGCGGACACGACCGGTCGGCCTGGCTCGCGGCCGGCGCGTTCGGGCTGGCGCTGGCCGGCATGAACTCGCTGTTCTACCAGGCCATCGAACGCATCCCGCTCGGTCCGGCGGTGACGCTCGAGGTGCTCGGCCCCCTCGCGCTGTCGGTGTTCTCCGCCCGCCGACTGGCCAGTTGGGGCTGGGCTGGGCTCGCGCTGGGCGGGGTGGCGCTGCTCGGGCAGGGGGGCTTCGAGCGGCTGGACCCGGTCGGGGTGGGCTTCGCGTTCGGGGCGGGCGCCATGTGGGCCGCGTACATCGTGCTGAGCGCCCGGGTCGGCGGCCGTTTCCCCGGCGCGGACGGGCTGGCCCTGGCGCTGACCGTCGCCGCGCTGGTCACCCTGCCGCTGGGCATCGTCGACGGCGGCGCGGTGCTGCTCGACCCGCCGGTGCTGGCCCTCGGCGCCGCCCTCGCCGTGCTCGCCTCCGGGTTGCCCTACACCCTGGAGCTGATGGCGCTGCGGCGGATGCCGACGGCCACCTTCGCCGTGCTGATGAGCCTCGGCCCGGCCGTCGCCACTCTCGCCGGCTGGCTGGTGCTGCGGCAGGAGCTGACAGTGCTGGAGTGCGTCGCCATCGTGCTGGTGATCGCCGCCAGCATCGGCGCGGTACGGGTCAACGCAGCAGCCGCACGGCGCCCGGAACCGCGCTGATCGTCACCGGCAGCTCCAGGGAGCGTTCCCCGTCGGCGTACGACGTGATGCCCTCGGCCGCCACCTCCACAGTTCGGGCCCGGAAGCTTCGTACCAGCGGGTGGCTGACGTGGGTGCCCTGGTAGATGCGCGGCTTCACCCGGATCAGGGTCCGCCGGTCGACCCGACCCGCCACCACCACGTCGAGCAGCCCGTCGGTCGGGTCCGCGTCGGGGCAGATCCGCATCCCACCGCCGTACGTGGGGCAGTTGCCCACCGCCACGAGCACCGCGTCCAGGTCGTGCGGCACCCCGTCGAGGCGCAGCGTGTAGCGGCGTGGGCGCAGCCGGGCCAGCTCGACCAGGATCGCCAGGTCGTATCGGCGCGGGCCGCGGGGCCAGCGCATCCGGTTGGCCCGCTCGTTGACGATCGCGTCGAACCCGGCGGCGAGGACCGCGCCGTACCAGCGCTCGACGCCGTCGACCCCTACCATTCGGGCCAGGTCGACCGGTTGGCTGCGGCCCTCGCGCACCGCCTCGGCGATCACCGCCGCCGCAGCGAGGGGGTCGGCCGGGAAGCCGGTGTCCAGGGCGAAGTCGTTGCCGGTGCCGGCCGGGATCGGGCCGAACGGCACGTCGGTCCCGGCGACGGCCTGCAACGCCCGGTGCACGGTGCCGTCGCCACCGACCGCCACCAGCGCACCCGCGCCCTCCGCGACCGCCTGACGACATACCGCCTCCGCCTCCTCCGGGTTGGACGCCGACAGCTGTCGAAGCGGTCGACCCGCGTCGGTGAGCGCGTCCACCAACCGGGGCAGCAGTGCGCTGTACCGTCCCCGGCCGGCGGACGGGTTCGTGAGCAGGGCCACCGGCCCACCGGCGAGCGGGGCGCGGTCGACGGGTTCGCCGGCGACCGGGCCGGGCAGGTGATCGTCTGCGGTCACGGGCAGCACCGTACCGGTCGGACACCCGCCGTTCACCAGGGGCAGGCGCCGTCACCACCAGTTCCGCCGCCGGCGCGGGAGGTGACGCGACGACGCCGCCCCCGCAGCACGGGGACGGCGTCGGCGAACCGGTCGGCGCGAAGCCGTCAGGTCATGTCGTCGTAGCGGCGTTCGATCGGCGCCGGTTTGGCGATCGGCTCGGGTTCGCCGATCGGCGCTGCCGAATCGACCCGCTGCCCGGCCACGACCGGGTCCGCGTCGAACTCCAACGGCGACACCTCGTCGTCGTCGACGCCGGCGTAGATCTCCTTGCCGCGCCCACGTCGCTTGTCGTTGAGGAAGGCGATGCCCACCGCGCCGAAGTACAGCGCCGAGAGGCAGAGCGCCAGAGCGGTCATCCCGAACGGGTCCGGGGTGGGGGTGACCACGGCGGAGAAGGCGAAGAACACGAAGATCGCCACCCGCCACCAGCTGAGCAGCCGCTTCGCGCTGGCGATGCCCACGAAGTTGAGCATCAGCACGATCAGCGGGAACTCGAAGGCCACCCCGAACAGCAGGATCAGGTTGGTGACGAAGGAGATGTACTTGGTGATCTCCAGTGTCGTGCTGATCTCGCTGGCCGAGATGCTGAGCAGGAACTCCAGACCCTTGGCCGTGACGAAGTACGCCAGCACCGCACCGGCCGCGAACAGCGGCGCCGCCAGGGCGGTGAAGAAGTACGCGTAGCGCCGCTCGTGCCGGTGCAGGCCCGGCGCGATGAACGCCCAGAGCTGGTAGAGCCAGATCGGCGCGGCCACGATCAACCCGACCCAGAGCGCGACCTTGAGGTTGAGCAGGAACAGGTCGGCCGGACCGAGCTGGACGAACTCACACTTGCCCTCGACATACCTGGCCTGCGGCAGGTCGCAGTAGGGCTTCTGGAGCAGGTGCAGCACCCGCTCGGCCATCCAGAAACCGAAGCCGAACCCGACGAGGATCGCCACGGACGCGCGGAACAGACGGTTGCGCAGTTCGCGCACATGCTCGATGAGCGTCATCGAGCCGTCGGCGGCCCGTTCGAAGGTGCTCGGGCCGCGTTTACGCAGTGCGAAGGCCACGGGAGTGGGCCCCTTCGGTCAGTTGTCGCGGACGCGGTGCACCGGGTCGACAACCGGCTGCTGCGGCGGGGCCTGCTGGTACGGGGCCTGCTGCGGCTGGCCGGTGTACGGCGCCTGCTGCCCGGCGTGCGGCGGCAGCGGCTGGTAGCCGGCCTGCGCGTCGGCCTTCTCGGCGAGGTCGCGGTCGTCATCCTGCAGGCTCTTGGTCTCGGCCTTGATGATCCGCAGCGAGCGACCCAGCGAACGGGCCGCGTCGGGGAGCCGCTTCGCACCGAAGAGGAGGATCAGCACAACCACGAGAACAGCGATGTGCCACGGCTTGAGGGCACCCATGAGAAGCTCCAGTCGCTCTGTGTCCGGGGGGTGGTACGCAGCCCATCGTACGTGCGGATCGGCTGCCCGCCACCCGCTGGGTGGTGGTGGTCTGGGCGGGAGGGTGAAGTCTTGACCAACCCGCGATGATCCGTCAACCACCGCCGGGCGCGTAGCCGATCAGCCGCGCTTCGCCTTGATCACCGCGAGTCGCCGGGACGTGGTGTCGAGCCGACGTTGGACGTCCTCGGCACGCTGTTGCAGCGCCTCGGCGGTGTCCCGCAGCGCCTCGGCCTCGGCGGCACGCCGCTGCAACGCCACGGCGGCGCGGCGCAGTCGGGGCAGCCGGGCCAGCACCGGGCGCACGGCCAACGCGAGCGCCACGAGGGGTAGCAGCACCACCGCGAGCACGATCCAGATCAGCACGGCGGTCAGCCTACTGGGTGCGGCCGGCCACCGCCGGGTCACCCGACGGCGCGCGCTCCACGTCGACCTCGGGCAGCCGGGGCAGGGCCGCGGGCACGGCGTACGCGTCCAGCGCGGCGGCCGCCGTCGCCCGCACCTGCTCGGCCAACTCCGCCGGGGCGACAACCGTCACCTCCGGGCCGAGGCCCAGCACGAACCGGCGGGCCCACCCCAGGTCGGTGACCCGCAGGGAGACGAGCCACTGGTCGCCGTCGCCGGCCTGCACCCGCTCGCAGGGGTAGTACTCGGTGATCCACCGTTCGCCCCGACCGATGCGCAGGGTGATCAACGGAAGCTCGGCCGAAGGGCGGAAGACGCCCTCGGTGAGGTCGTGCGGGACGGCCTGCGGCGGCACCGTCGCCGGCTCGTCCAACTCGGTGACCGCGTCGATCCGGTCAGCGCGGAACAGCCGGACGGCCTCCGCACGGCGGCACCAGGCCTCCACGTACGCCCGCCCGCCGACCATCAGCATCCGCAGCGGGTCGATGACCCGCTCGGTGGTCTCGTCCCGGGCAGCCGTGTAGTAGGTGATCCGCAGGGCTCTGCCGCCCTCCACGGCGGCGCGCAGCGCCTCGACCCGTGGGGCGTCCCCGGGCAACCGGACCGCCACCGGCGCGCCTACCAGGTCACCCGCGGCCTCGATCTTGGCGAGGGCCCGTTCGACGGCCTCCCGGTTGGCCACCCCGGGCGTCTCGGCCAACATCCGCAGCGCCACCACGAGGGCCAGGGCCTCGTCGGGGGTCAGCCGCAACGGCCGGTCGATGCCGGCGTCGTAGGTGATGGTCACCCGGTCACCGTCGAACGCCATGTCGATCAGGTCACCGGGGCCGTACCCGGGAAGCCCGCACACCCAGAGCAGCTCCAGATCCTCCCGGAGCTGACGGTCGGTGACGCCCAGGTCGCCGGCCGCCTCGGCGATCTCGATGCCGGGCCGGGCCAGCAGGTAGGGCACCAGGTTGAGCAGTCGCGCCAGCCGGTCGGCGGACGCGCGGGAGCCGTTGCGGGCGGCCGGGCGGGTCACCGGGCACCCCCGCCGACGGCCAGCTCGTCGTGGCGCACGGCGATCTCCTTGAGTCGTTGGATGACCGCCTCGCGGACCTCCGGTGGGTCGATGACCCGCACATCCGGGCCGTAGCCGACGAGATGACCGGCCAGCCCGTCCGGGTCGGCGTACGGCAGGACCAACCAGTCGCCGTCCGGCCCGGCGGTCACCTGCACCGCCCAGCGGCGCAGCCCGGCGGCCCGCCCGGGCGCGGCCAGCACGGTGGCCCGACCGGTGCGTTCCGCCGGACCCGACGAGCGGGCCACGTGGCTGATCAGGTCGACGTTGGCCGGCGGCTCGTACGCGCCGGGGGCGCCGGTCACCCGGACCGCGCCGACGACCCGGGACAGCCGGAAGCAGCGGGTCGCCTCCCGGTCCTGGTCGTGGCCGACCACATACCACCGGCCGCGCCAGCAGACCACGCCCCACGGTTGCAACCGTCGCCGGCTGGGCGCGTCGCGATCGGGCACCCGGTAGTCGAACCCCACCTCGCGACGGTCCCGAGCGGCGGCGGTCAGCGGCGCGAACGCCGGGTCGACAGTGACCATCGGTTCCAGGCCGAGGGTCGCCTGCGGGTCCACGTCCACCCCGGCGGCGCGCAGCTTGGCCAACCCCGACGACGCGGCGGCGGCCAACCCGGCGTGCTGCCACAGTCGGGCGGCGATGCCGACCGCGGCGGCCTCGTCCGGTTCGAGAAGGATGTCGGGCAGCGCGTATTCGCGGTGGGCGATCCGGTAGCCGGGCTCGGCGTCGAAGGCGCTCGCCGTGCCGGTCTCCAGTGGCACACCCAGCTCGCGCAGCTCGGCCTTGTCCCGCTCGAACTTGCGTTGGAACGCCTCATGGTCGCGCGCGTCGTCCGGATCGTGCTCGTAACCGGGCACGGTCGCGGCGATCTGCGCGGCGGTCAGGAACCGTCGCGTGGACAGCAGGCAGATCACCAGGTTGACCAGGCGTTCGGTGCGGGTCCGCGACACGCGGTAGACGCTAGCAGCCGACCCGCCCACAGCGCGCACCCACGCGGGCGTGCCGCACACTTGTTCGGATCGGGCCTCCCCCGGCGCGTCGCCGTCCGCGGTCATAGGGTGATCCTCATGTCGCAAGCGGAGGCCCGACCCGAGAGCGAGAGCGTCGGCACCGTCGTCGTCGCCGGTGCCGCCAACCTCGCCATCGCGGTCGCCAAGCTGATCGCCGGGCTGATCTCCGGATCGGCCGCGATGCTCTCCGAGGCGGCGCACTCGATCGCGGACACCACCACCGAGGTGCTGCTCTTCCAGGCGCTGCGCCGCGGCGCCCGCCCGGCCGACCAGCGACACCCCTTCGGGTACGGCAAGGAAAGCTACGTCTGGGCGTTCTTCGCCGCCATGTTCACGTTCGTCGGGGGCGCCGGTTTCGCCGTCACCCACGGCGTCACCACGATCCTGGTGCACGAGCACAGCGGCGATTACCTGATCTCGTACGTCGTGCTCGTGGTGTCGTTCGTCATCGAGTCGATCTCGCTGGCCCGGGCCGTGCGGCAGGTGCGTCGCGAGTCGCGGCGCTGGCGGACCACGCCTCGGCGGTTCCTGCGGTTGACCGCCGACACCACCGTCAAGGCGGTCTTCCTGGAGGACAGCGCGGCCCTGATCGGTCTGGTGCTGGCCGGGCTCGGCGTCGGTCTGTCGCACGCCACCGGCGACGAGGTGTGGGACGGCGTCGCGTCGATCCTGATCGGGCTCCTGCTGCTGACCGTCGCCGGGATCCTCGCCGGCAACAACCTGTCGCTGCTGGTCGGCCGGGCCGTCCCAGAGCGGCTGCGTCACGAGATCGAGCAGGATCTGGCCGGGCTGCCCGAGGTGGAACGCATCGACACCCTGCTGACCATGCAGCTCGGCCCGCAGGACATCCTGGTCGCCGCGAAGGTCGACTTCCGCGACGAGGCCACCGGCGCGCAGATCGAGGCCAGCGCCGACGAGGCCGAGCGGCGGCTCACCAACCGGTACCCGGAGATCCGCTTCGTCTTCCTCGACCCGACCCGTTCGATGCCGGGCGCCACCGGCACCGCCCGGCACACCCAGGCTGGGCCGAGCCCGGACACACCCGGCCCCGAGCCGACCTGACCCACACCCGGGCGCGGGCCGCCACGCCCGCGCGGCTAGCGTGCCCGTCATGGTGCGATGGCGTACGGGGACGGTGGCGACGCTGCGACGGCAGTGGACCGGGGCGGTGGAGCTGGACGTCGACCTGCCCGACGGCACGCGGATGCGGGCCCTCGCGTACCCGGAGCTGGTCGGCACGCCCCAGCCCGGCGACCGGGTGCTGCTCAACGCCGGCGCGCTGCTGATGGGGCTGGGCACCGGCGGGTACGCCCTGGTGGTCGCCCTGCCCGACCGACTGCCGCCGGACCCGCCGGACGTCGCCGACACCCGCGACGCCGGGCATCTGGTCAAGGCCCGCTACACGCCGTTGCAGCCGATCCTCCTCGGCGTCGACGAGGAGGCCTCCCCGCACCGCGACGTGCTGGCCGACGCGGACGACCTGGGTGGCCTGCCGGTGGTCACCGCCGACCTGCACTCGGCGCTTCCGGCGATCCTGGCCGGCATCCGGGCCGACGCCCCGCAGGCGCGGGTGGCGTACCTGCTCACCGACGGTGGGGCGCTGCCCGCCTGGTTCTCCCGGACCCTCGCCGGGCTGCGGGCCGAGTTGGCCGGCACGATCACCGTCGGGCAGGCGTTCGGTGGCGACCTGGAGGCCACCACCCTGCACGGCGGTCTGCTCGCCGCCCGGCACGTTCTCGACGCGGACGTGGCGATCGTGGCGCAGGGGCCCGGCAACCTGGGCACCGGAACCCGGTGGGGCTTCTCCGGCGTCGCCGTCGGCGAGGCGGTGAACGCGATCGCCACGCTGGGCGGCAAGCCCGTCGGCTCGCTGCGCATCTCCGACGCCGACCCCCGCCCCCGGCACCGGGGCGTGTCACACCACAGCCTCACCGCGTACGGCCGGGTGGCGCTCGCCGCGGCGGAGCTGGTGGTGCCCGACGACCTGGACCCGGCCCTCGCCACCGAAGTGGACGCGGCGCTGGCGCCCCTGGCGACCCGGCACCGGATCATCCGGGTGCGCACCGACGGTCTGGACGCCGCGCTGCGGGCCAGCGCGGTGCCGCTGTCCACGATGGGTCGGGGCCTCGACGCCGACCACGCCTACTTCCTGGCCGCAGCCGCCGCCGGCCGCCACGCGACAACCCTGCTCCCCTGACCCACCCCCACCCCCACCCCCCGGCCCCCGGCCGACCCCGGTTGATCATGAAGTTATTGCCCGCCGCCCCGGCGAGTCGCGACAATAACTTCATGATCAACGAGGCGAGGGCGGGCGTGGGGTGCGCTCCGGTCAGGCCAGGAAGATCAGGGCCAGCCAGCCGCCCACGATGAGCGCCAACGCCAGGGCCAGCACCCACGTCGGCACCGTGTAGTCACCGCGCCGGTTACGGTCGATCTCGGCGCGGATCTTCTCCCGCCGGCGTTCGATCCAGTTCTGCCGCTCGGTGCCGCGCTCGGAGCGGTCGGAAGGTCCAGAAGTCGTCATGGCGCGCTCAGCTTAACCGCTCAGCGCGCCGGGCTGACCGGCCCCGTCGACGCAGCGCCTCGACAGGGCCGGCAACCGGTCACATGCTGGCGATCAGCCGCTCCACCCGCTCGTCGTACGCGCGGAACGGGTCCTTGCAGAGCACGGTGCGCTGCGCCTGGTCGTTGAGCTTCAGGTGCACCCAGTCGACGGTGAAGTCCCGGCGCTTCTCCTGGGCGTGCCGAATGAACTCGCCCCGCAGCCGGGCCCGGGTGGTCTGCGGTGGGGTCTCCTTGGCCTCGAAGATCTCCGGATCGGTGGCCACCCGGTCGACGTCGCCGCGGCGCTCCAGGAGCCCGTAGAGGCCCCGGCCCCGGCGCACGTCGTGGTAGGCCAGATCCATCTGCGCCACCCGCGGATGCGACAGCGGCAGGTCGTGCTTGCGCTGGTAGCGCTCGATCAGCCGCAGCTTGCTGACCCAGTCGATCTCCCGGGAGACCGGCTCCAGGTCGCCGGTCTCCACCGCGTTGAGCACCCGGCCCCACAGCTCGACGACCCGCTTGGCGGCCTGGTCGCCGCCGCGTCGCTCGACGAACTCGGTGGCCTTGGCCAGGTATTCCTGCTGGATGTCCAGGGCGCTGACCTCCTTGCCGTTGGCCAACCGCACCTTGCGCCGACCGGTGATGTCGTGCGACACCTCCCGGATGGCCCGGATCGGGTTCTCCAGGGACAGGTCGCGCATCACCACCCCGGCCTCGATCATCCGCAGCACGATGTCGGCGGTGCCGACCTTGAGCAGCGTGGTGACCTCGTTCATGTTGGAGTCGCCGACGATCACGTGCAGCCGCCGGTAGCGCTCGGCGTCGGCGTGCGGCTCGTCGCGCGTGTTGATGATCGGACGGCTGCGGGTGGTCGCCGAGGAGACGCCCTCCCAGATGTGCTCGGCCCGCTGTGAGAGGCAGTAGACCGCCCCCCGCGGGGTTTGCAGGACCTTGCCGGCCCCACAGATCAACTGCCGGGTGACCAGGAACGGGATGAGCACGTCGGCGAGCCGGCCGAACTCGCCGTGTCGGGAGACCAGGTAGTTCTCGTGGCAGCCGTACGAGTTGCCGGCCGAGTCGGTGTTGTTCTTGAACAGGTAGATCTCACCCGCGATGCCCTCGTCGTGCAGCCGCTTCTCCGCGTCGACGAGCAGGCCCTCCAGGATCCGCTCGCCGGCCCGGTCATGGGCGACGAGATCGGTCACCGAGTCGCACTCCGGTGTCGCGTACTCCGGATGCGACCCGACGTCCAGGTAGAGCCGGGCCCCGTTGCGTAGGAAGACATTGCTCGATCGGCCCCAGGACACCACGCGACGGAACAGATACCGCGCGACCTCGTCCGGGGACAGCCGCCGCTGCCCGCGATAGGTGCAGGTGACGCCGTACTCGGTCTCGAGGCCGAAGATTCGCCGCTCCATGGTGTGACATTAGCCGCCCGGAGGCCCGGTTCGTCACTGTCAGACCACAGGTCGTGCCCCGAGCGCGGTCACATACCGGTTGAGTGCGACATTCCGTCCGCTCCGAGGCTCGCCACGAACTGCCGGCACCTGTCGTACTCCGGAAGCAGACCGCGCTCGCGGACCTGCGCCAGAGTCGGCGCCGCGTCGTCGCGCGCGGACAGCAGCGGAACGTCGGCGGGCCACTCGATGCCCAACTCCTCGTCCAGCGGGTGCACACCGTGCTCGCCGGTCGGGTTGTAGGTGGTCGAGCAGAGGTAGCTCAACGTGGCGTCGTCGGTCAACGCGCAGAACCCGTGCCCCAGCCCCTCGCTCAGGTAGACCGCCCGACGGTCGGTGTCGTCCAGCCGGACGCCCTCCCACCGACCGAAGGTCGGCGAACCGACCCGCAGGTCCACGACCACGTCGAGGACGGCGCCGCGCACACACGAGACGTACTTGGCCTGCCCGGGCGGGACGTCGGCGAAGTGGACGCCACGGACCACGCCACGCGCGGAGACCGACAGGTTGGCCTGGGCCAGCCGCAGCGGATGCCCCACCACCTCGGCGAGCTTGTCGAAGCGGTACCACTCCATGAACATGCCGCGCGGGTCACCGTGCTGCTGGGGGGTGATCTCCCAGGCGCCCTCGATGCTCAGCTCCCGGATCTTCACCAGGCGCCCCCGTCGTTGCCGGCCTGGTCGCTGAGCAGACCGAGCAGGTAGGTGCCGTAGCCGCTCTTGGTCAACGGCTCGGCGAGCGCGCGCAGCTGCGCGTCGTCGATCAGGCCGGCCCGCCAGACGACCTCCTCGATGCAACCGATCTTGAGACCCTGCCGCTCCTCGACCACCCGGACGAACTCGGCGGCCTGCATCATCGAGCTGAACGTGCCGGTGTCCAGCCACGCGGTGCCCCGATCCAGCACCGTCACCGCCAGCTCCCCGGTCTCCCGGTACACCTCGTTGACCGCCGTGATCTCCAGTTCGCCACGGGCGCTCGGGGTGAGCTTGCGGGCGATGTCCACCACCCGGTTGTCGTAGAAGTAGAGGCCGGGAACCGCGTAGCGGGACTTCGGCCGGGCCGGCTTCTCCTCGATCGAGAGCACGCGACCGTCGGCGTCAAAGTCGACCACGCCGTACTCCTGCGGGTTGGCCACCTGATAGGCGAAGACCCGCCCGCCGACCAGGTCACTGTGATCGGCGAGCTGCCCGCCCAGACCCACGCCGTGGAAGATGTTGTCGCCGAGGACCAACGCCACCGACTCGGCGCCGATGAAGTCCGCACCGAGGATGAACGCCTGCGCGATGCCCTCCGGGCGCTCCTGGCTGACGTACTCCAGCCGCAGCCCGAACTGGCTGCCGTCGCCGAGCAGCCGACGGAACTGGTCCTGGTCCTCCGGAGTCGTGATCACCAGGATCTCCCGGACCCCGGCCATCACCAGGGTGGAGAGCGGGTAATAGATCATCGGCTTGTCGAAGACCGGCATCAGCTGCTTCGAGACCGCCCGGGTGATCGGCCAGAGCCGGGACCCGGTGCCGCCGGCAAGTAGGATTCCGCGCATCGGGGAAGCCTAGCCGCACCCCGACCCGTCCTGCGGGGGTCACACACCGGGAGTCGCCCCGCCCGTCGCGTATACTTCCGGACCCGTGAGGATCCTCGTCACCGGCGGAGCCGGATTCATCGGGTCGGAGTACGTTCGCCTGCTGCTGGGCAAGCCCCTCGGCAGCGCGGAAGGCGTGCCGACGCTCGAGCCGGCCGTCGTGACCGTGCTGGACAAGCTGACCTACTCGGGCAACCTGGCCAACCTCGAGCCAGTCCGCGACGACCCGCGACTGCGCTTCGTACAGGGCGACATCTGCGACCCGGTGGTCGTCGACGAGACGGTGGCCGAGCACGACGTGATCGTGCACTTCGCCGCCGAGTCACACGTCGACCGTTCCATCGCCGGCGCCGCGCCCTTCGTCACCACCAACGTGCTGGGCACCCAGACGCTGCTCGACGCGGCGCTGCGCCACGGCACCAGACGATTCGTGCACGTCTCCACCGACGAGGTCTACGGCTCGATCGACGAGGGCTCCTGGACCGAAACCTGGCCCCTCGCCCCCAACTCGCCGTACTCGGCGTCCAAGGCCGGCTCCGACCTGCTCGCGCTGTCGTACCACCGCACCCACGGCATGGACGTGGTCGTCACCCGCTGCTCCAACAACTACGGCCCGTACCAGTTCCCCGAGAAGGTCATCCCGCTGTTCGTCACCAACCTGCTCGACGGTGGCACCGTCCCCCTCTACGGCGACGGCGGCAACATCCGTGACTGGCTGCACGTGCACGACCACTGCCGGGGCATCGCCCTCGCGCAGCAGAAGGGCCGCGCCGGCGAGGTCTACAACATCGGCGGCGGCACCGAGTTGACCAACAAGGAACTCACCGGCCTGCTCCTGGACGCCTGCGGCGCCGGGTGGGACCGGGTCGTCCCGGTCACCGACCGCAAGGGACACGACCGCCGGTACTCCCTCGACATCAGCAAGATCAGCGAGGAGCTCGGCTACCGCCCCAGCATCACCCTCGACCAGGGCCTCGCCGACACCGTCCGCTGGTACCGGGACAACCGCACATGGTGGGAGCCCCTCAAGTCCGCGCCGACCGCATGACCCGACTCCTCGTCACCGGCGCGGGCGGGATGCTCGGCCGGGACCTGGTCACCGTGCTGGGTGCGCGACCCGACCTCAAGGTGACCGCCGCCACCCGCGCCGACCTGGACATCACCGACCCCGCTGCGGTCCGCACCGCCGTCGCCGGGCACGACCTGGTGATCAACGCGGCCGCGTGGACCAACGTCGACGCCGCCGAGGCCGACGAGGCCGCGGCGACCGCCGTCAACGGCGACGCCGTGGCCAACCTGGCCGCGGCCTGCGCCACCGACGACACCCCGCTGATCACGGTCTCCACCGACTACGTGCTCGCCGGCAATGCCGACACCCCCTACCCGGAGGACGCACCCACCGCCCCGGTCAACGCCTACGGCCGCAGCAAGCTGGTCGGCGAAGAGGCCGTCGCGCGGCTGCTGCCCGACACCGGGTACGTCGTGCGCACCGCCTGGCTCTACGGCGCGCACGGCCCGAACTTCGTGGCCACCATGCTCCGACTCGCCACCCAGCACGAACACCTCGACGTGGTCGACGACCAACACGGCCAACCCACCTGGTCGTACGCGCTCGCCGAGCGGCTCGTCGCGCTCGCCGACGCGGCGCTGGCCGGCCACGCCCCGCCCGGCGTCTACCACGGCACCTGCGCCGGGCAGACCACCTGGTACGGGTTGGCGCGCGCCGCGTTCACGCTGGCCGGACTGGACCCGGACCGGATCCGACCCACCACCAGCGACCGGTATCCGCGTTCCGCCCCACGGCCTGCGTACAGTGTGCTAGGGCACAGCCGTTGGGCAGCCGTGGGTCTACCCCCGCTTCCAGACTGGCACAGCGCCCTGGTTGACGCGTTCCACTCCCCCGCTCCACCCGCCCCGTGGAAGGTCGCATGAAGCTCACCCTCGTCACCGGCCTGACCGGCCTGCTGCTCCTCGGCACCATCGTCGAGCTGCTGCGCCGCCGTCAGCTGCGCGAGAAGTACGGCATGCTCTGGCTCGCCGTACTGATCATCGTGATTCCGCTGTCCCTTTTTCCCCGGCTGCTCGACAACGTCGCCGAACTCCTCGGCGTCGCCTCCGGTGTCAGCCTGGTGCTCTTCCTCGGCATCGTCTTCCTGCTGCTGGTGTGCGTGCACCTGAGCTGGGAGGTCAGCGCCCTGGAAGAAGAGACCCGCACCCTGGCCGAAGACTTCGCCCTGCTCCGCGCTGAGATCGACGCGGACCGGGCAGCCCGAGACGAACTGGTGTCGACCGATGGTTAACGGCAAGCGCACATTGATCATCATTCCGGCTCTCAACGAGTCGGGCTCGATCGCCGACGTCGTCGGTGAGGTCCGCGGCGAACTGCCCGGCGTCGACGTGCTCGTCGTCGACGACGGCTCCACCGATCGCACCGCCGCCGTCGCCGCCGCCGCCGGTGCCCTGGTCGCCAAACTGCCGTACAACCTCGGCGTCGGTGGGGCCATGCGCCTCGGCTACCGCTACGCCCGTGACCACGACTACGACGTCGCCATCCAGATCGACGCCGACGGCCAGCACGACCCCCGGTACGTGCCGAAGCTCGTCGACCTGCTCGACGACAACGACCTCGTCATCGGCGCCCGCTTCGCCGGTGAGGGCGACTACAACGTCCGCGGCCCCCGCCGCTGGGCGATGGTCATGCTCTCCGGCGTGCTGTCCCGGGTCGCCCGCACCAAGCTGACCGACACCACCTCCGGCTTCCGGGCCGCCAACCGGCGGGTCATCGAGATGTTCGCCGGCTGGTACCCGGCCGAGTACCTCGGCGACACCGTGGAGACCCTGGTGCACACCGCCCGCCGCGGCTTCCGCATCCGCCAGGTGCCGGTCGCCATGCGCAAGCGGATGGCCGGCACGCCCAGCCACTCCCCCGCCAAGGCGATGGTCTACCTCGGCCGCGCGTTCGCCGTTCTCACGCTGGCGCTCATCCGCCGGTGATCCGACGGCTACTGAGCCTGGTCCCGCCCGGCACCGTCGCTGTCGGTGCCGGGCTGGCCCTTCTCGGGCTCGCCTCCTACGTTCACCTCGCCGTCGCCGGCCACAGCCTCAGCCAGGCCGACTATTCGTCCCTGTCGGTGCTCTGGTCGATCGTGTTCACCCTCGGCATCGGCGTGTTCATGCCGATCGAGCAGGAGGTCGCCCGGGTCGTCGCCGCCCGACACAGCCAGGGGCTGCCGCCCGGGCCGGTGCTGGCCCGCGGCGTCACCGTCGCCGCCGTGATGCTCGCGGTGCTGGTGTCGGCCGTCACCATCGGCCGTCAGCCGCTCGCCGACAAGCTCTTCGCCGGTGACGGCAACCTGGTCACCGTACTGATCGGCGCGCTCGCCGCGATGGCCGTCGCCTACGCCACCCGTGGCGTCCTCTCCGGCCTGCAACTGTTCCCCTGGTACGGCGCTCAACTCGGGATCGACGGCGGCCTGCGGATCATCATGGTGGCCCTGCTCGGGCTCGCCGGAGTGACGTCGCCCGTCTGGTACGGGCTCGTGCTCGTCGCCGCCCCACTGGTCAGCGTCCTGCTCACCCTGCCACCGGTGCTGCGCGCCATCGGCGCAGGCCCGCCGGTGGCCTGGGCCACGCTGCTCCGCGGCCTCGGCCTGCTCACCGCCTCCAGCCTGCTCTCCCAGGTCGTGGTGAACATCGGCGTGATCAACGTTCAGCTGCTCTCCCCCTCTGACGCGGCAGCCGCCGGCGCACTGCTCTCCGCCCTCGTGCTGGTCCGCATCCCCCTGTTCGTCTTCGGCTCCCTCCAGGCGTCACTGCTGCCCGGCCTGGCCACCACCGCCACCACCGGCGACCAGGCCGGCTTCCACAGCCTGCTGCGACGCGCGCTCGGCATCGTCACCGCGCTCGGCCTCACCGGCGCCCTCGGCGCCGTACTGCTCGGCCCATGGTTGGTCGGCACCCTCTTCGACGCACCCGGTGTTCTCGGCCACGGCGACTTCGCCTGGCTGGGGGCCGCCACGCTCGCCTACCTGTGGGCGATGGTGCTCGGTCAGGCCCTGCTCGCCCTCGACCGGCACCGCGCCCAGGCCCTCGCCTGGACCGCCGGCGTCGCCGCCCTGATCGCCGTGACGCTGATCCCGGCCCCGGTCACCCTGCGAGTCGAACTGGCGTACACCGTCGGCTCCGTCATCGTGGCCGCCACCATGGCGATGCTGCTGCGCGGCGGCTTCAGCCGACCCACCACCCCCGCCCGGCCGCTCGCCGAGGCCGTCGCCCCTGCCGCATCCGGAGGCATCCGATGACCCGACCCCGGGTGAGCGCCGTCATGCTCGCCTACGGCCCGGAGCCCTACCTCGTCGACGCCGCCCAGGCGGTGCTGGCCAGCACCGACGTCGAGATCGACCTCATCGTCGTCGACAACGGCTGCACCGGCGACGGCATCGACATCGTCAAGGGCCTCCCCGGGGTACGGGTGATCCGACCCGAGGAGAACACCGGCTACTCCGGCGGCTGCCGCGTCGGCGCCGCCGAAGCCACCGGTGACTGGCTCGCGTTCGTCAACTCCGATGCCGTCGTCGCACCCGACGCCCTGATCAAGACCACCGCCGTAGCCGCCGAAGCGGGCGTAGGCGCGGCCATGGCATCCATCCGGCTGGCCGACACCCCCGAACTGATCAACACCAGCGGCAACCCGCTGCACTTCACCGGCCTCTCCTGGGCCGGCGGCAACGGCGAACCGGCCGGCAACCACGCCGTACGGCGGGCCGTACCCTCCCTCAGCGGCTGCTGCTTCGTGATCAGCCGACAGCTCTGGCGCGAACTCGACGGCTTCGCCGCCGAATACTTCGCCTACCACGAGGACACCGAACTCAGCCTGCGACTGTGGCAGCGCGGACTACGACTGGAGTACGTGCCGGACGCCGTCGTGCGCCACCACTACGAGTTCTCCCGCAACACCCTGAAGCTCTACCTGGTCGAGCGGAACCGACTGGTCACCCTGCTGACCGCCTACGAGGCGCGGACACTCGTGGTGCTGGCCCCGGCGCTGCTGCTCACCGAGGCCGCCATGCTCACCGCCTCGATCGCCGGCGGCTGGTCCCGGCAGAAGCTGCGGGGATGGGGCTGGTTGTGGCGCAACCGCGACTGGGTTCGCGGCCGCCGACGGCAGCTACAGGCTGAACGCCGGGTGCCGGACGGGGCCATCGCGACGCTGATGACCGGTCGGGTCACGCCCTCCGGTGTGCCCACCACACCCGGCCTGGGAGCGTTCAACGCCATCGCCGGCGGTTACTGGGCCCTGGCCCGGCCCCTGCTGCGCCGAGAATGACCTCTGGTGCCGGGCCCCGGAACACGGGGCCCGGCACCAGCAGGCAGAACCCTAGCGCTCGCCGCCCTCCGCGGGCCGGTCCTCCAGGTCCGCGGAACCGGCCGACGACGTCGGCTTGTGCCCCTCCGTGGTCGGCACGACCGGCTCAGCGGGACCGCCCGCCGCGTCCGCCGCCTGCCCCTCGGCCGCCGCGTCCCCGTCCAACAGAGCCGTCAGCGCGGCACCGGTGATCCGCCGGAACGTCCGTCCGATCCGCTGACGGTCCAGGACCGCCACCTCGAGCTGGTTCGCGGCGATCGTCCGGGCGGCACCACCCTCACCACCGGCGCTGCTCAACGCCTGCACCGCCACCCGGACCGCCTCGGCCAGGGACATGTCCGCCCGATGCTGCGACTTCAACACACCGGTGATCGCCTCGGCCTGACCACCCATGGCCATCCGCCCCGGCTCGTCGTTCACCGAACCGTCATAGGTCAGCCGGTACAACTCGTCCGCCTCCGGGGTGGCACCGACCTCCGCCACGCAGATCTCCACCTCGAACGGCTTCGACTGCTCGGTGAAGATGGCCCCCAGGGTCTGCGCGAACGCGTTGGCCAGGGCCCGACCAGTGACGTCACGCCGGTCGTAGCTGAGGCCGTTCAGGTCGGCCATCCGCACTCCGGCGCGGCGCAGGTTCTCGAACTCGTTGTACCGGCCGACCGCGGCGAACCCGATCCTGTCGTAGATCTCGCTGACCTTGTGCAGCGCGCTGGAGAGGTTCTCCGCGACGAAGAGGACCCCGCCGGAGTAGCTCAGGACCACCGCGCTGCGACCCCGAGCGATGCCCTTGCGGGCCAACTCGGAGCGGTCGCGCATGATCTGTTCGGGGGAGGCGTAGAACTGCATGGCCACGTCGGCGGTTCTCCTTACGGCGCTGTGCTGACGACTGCTGACTGATCAGGTGCGGGTCTCAACCGCCCGGGTTCTCCATCCGACCGGCGACCACGCCCTCGGCGATCGCCGCCGTCTCGGGGTCGGTCAACCGGCGGGTGCCCTCGGCGGTCGCGGTCATCACCACGGGGTAGATCCGGCGGGTCAGATCCGGCCCACCGGTCGCGGTGTCGTCGTCCGCGGCGTCGTAGAGCGCCTCGACCGCCAGCCGCGTCGCGTCCTCGACCGACAACCCGGCCCGGAACCGCTTCTTCAACGCGGACTTCGCGAACAGCGACCCGGACCCGATCGCGTCGTAGCCGGTCTCCTCGTACGGGCCACCGGTCACGTCGAAGCTGAAGATCCGACCGGCTCGCGCCGGGTCGGCGGCAGCCAGGTCGAACCCGGCGAAGAGCGGCACCACGGCCAACCCCTGCATTGCCGCCCCCAGATTGCCCCGGATCATCGAGGCCAGCCGGTTCGCCTTACCGTCCAATGAGAGCATCGCGCCCTCGATCTTCTCGTAGTGCTCCAGCTCCACCTGGAACAGTCGCATCAGCTCGATGCCGATACCGGCGGTGCCCGCGATGCCGACCAGCGAGTACGCGTCGGCGGGGTGCACCTTCTCGATGTCGCGCTGGGCGATCAGGTTGCCCATGGTGGCCCGTCGGTCGCCCGCCATCACCACACCCTCGGCCGCCGCGATGGCCACGATGGTGGTCGCGTGCGGCGCCAGGTCGGCGGCCATGCCCGGCGGCAACGGTCGCCGACCGGGCAACATCTCGGGGGCCACCCGACTCAGAAACGTCGTGAAGGAGGACGTCCCCGCGTTGGTGAACACATCTGGAAGACGCCCGGATGGATCAAAGCCCGCTGCCACGTGGTTCCTCTCAGGTACGTGATCGCCCTGGCCAGCCTCATGGGACTGTCACGGAACTGGCCAAGACCACCGTTGCAGTTGAAGCAGAGTATCCCGCGCACCCATCCGGTGCGATGATCGTGGTCCAGATGTTGCGGGTCGGCGCCGCAACAGATCGCGCAGACCCCGCCCTGCTCGGCCAGGAGTTCCTGAAACTCCTTCTCACCCACGCCGTATCGGCGCCGCAGGTGGTACTCGCGCGTCCCGCCGTAGAGCCGCTGCGCGGTCTCCTTGCCACGGGCATTATGGCAGGGTTTGCAGTAGCTGTGCCGGCCGCTGGCCTTGGTAGTGGTGGTGGGAAAATCGTCCAGAGCCTTGATCTGTTCGCAGTCCGGACACCACTTGAGACCTTCAGCGACGGGCGTGGGCGACCGTCGCTGTGGGGCGATGCCGCGCTTACGCCGGCTCGCCTCGGACCGGACGGCAGCACAGGCTTTGCAGTAGAAGGCGAGGCCATCTACCCGCCGGCGGTCACGGTGGAATTCTGTACCGGCGAGCGTTCTCTTGCACTGCGGACACATCTTGTCCGGGCGGTCCGGCAAATCGAACATAAGCCTCTATTGGCCCCCTTTCTGGACATATCCCCTCACGAACTCCTCTGCGTTCTCTTCGAGGACGGAGTCGATCTCGTCGAGGAGGTCGTCGACGTCCTCGGTGATCTCGGCGTGCCGCTCGGCCACCTCGGGGTTGGCCTCGGTGGTGACGTCCTCGATTTCCTCGCCCTGACGGGACTTGCCGGACTGCGACTGGCCGCCGCTGTCATGAGTGGCCATGGCTGTCTCCTCCACGATCGTCTGGGATGAAATCTACCCCGTGCAGACGACAGAAAGCCCTCACGTCCGCCGTGTTCGCGTCGGGGGGCGTTCGACGGCCGTGCGGCGGTCAGCTCCGAGGAGCCGGGGCGTCTGCCGGCGCCGGGCCCGACACCGGCACCGGGACCCGCTCCGGCTCGCGCCGCTCCGGGGCCGACGCCTCCGCCGCAGGTGCCCCGCGCCGCAGGCGGGGTGTCCAGTCCTTGAACCGCAACGCCTGCTTCTCCACCAGATGCCAGGACAGGAACGCCAGGACGACGGTGAAGACCATGACCACCGCGAAGTAGCCGACGAACCCCCAGGCGGCCGCCCCCAGCCAGGCCAGCATCTGCTGCACGACGAAGGAGTAGATGTAGATGCCGTACGAGTAGTCGTTCTTCTGGCCCACACGGTGCAGCAGCCGTGGCAACCGGACCGCGAGGTAGAGGATGGCGTACTCGTAGGCGAGCAACGCCGGGCCGAACAGGTGGCCCTCCAGGGTCTGCCAGCCGGTCACCACGATGGCGAGCACGCCGAGGACGTCGCTGATGGGCAGCTTGTCGCTGTAGAGGTCCGCCACGGCGCCCACCAGGAACATGAAGCCGAACCGCAGGAACCAGATCTTGCTGAGTGCGCCGAGCAGCGGCAACGTGCCGACGGAGCCGCTGGTGAAGTACGTCGATCCGCCGAAGCGCAACGCCTCGTACTGGTTCCACAGCAGCAGACCGAAGACGAGTACGGCGGCCGTGAGCACCAGCCAGCGGGCCCGGCGCAGCACCGCCACCACGGCCAGCGAGGCCACGATCAGGTAGCAGAAGATCTCGTAACTGAGCGTCCAGAGTGAGCCGTCGAGGACGCTCTTACGCACCAGGTCGCCGTACGGCGTGTCCCGGAAGACGTCCATGATCCCCTGTTGGCGGTAGCCACCCCACCAGTTGGCCTGCAGGAAGTTCACCACGCCGGCCGGGTGTCGCCACAGGCCGTCCAGGTTGCCGCGATCGGCGTACCAGACGATCGGGGCCACCACGAAGCCGATGAACAGCAGACACACCCAGAGGCCCGGCCAGATCCGCAGGGCGCGGTGCCACAGGTAGCGGGGCAGGCTGGCCCGCCGGGCGCTGCGGGTGATGAGGAAGCCGGAGATGCCGAAGAAGCCGGCCACTCCCAGACCGGCCACGTCGACGATTTCGGTCAACGGTCGGGCGTACCCGATCACCGCGGTGTGCGCGAGGACGACCGCGACGGCAAAGCAGAGCCGCAGGAAGCCGAAGCTGTTGGCACGCCCGGCGTACGCGTTCGACAGCGGTACAACGGTCATCGCACGCAGGCCAGCCTGCCGCGCAGAGGGGAGCATCGCATCACCGTGTGGGTCGACGGATCGGGGGACGGCCTAGCATGCCACAGAGTGATCCCCGGCGGAGGCACCGGATCTCAGCCGCCGGTCAACGTCTCCAACAGGTCCTTGGCGCTGGCGCAGCGATCGAACAACGCCCCCACGTGCGCGCGGGTGCCCCGCTCGGGCTCCATCATCGGCACCCGGACCAACGACTCCCGACCGACGTCGAAGATCACCGAGTCCCAGCTCGCGGCGACCACCTCGGAGGCGTACTGGGCGAGGCAGCGACCGCGGAAGTAGGCCCGGGTGTCCTCCGGTGGTTCGGTCATCGCGCTACGCGTCTCGTCGTCGGTGAGCAGCGTCTTCATCGATCCCCGACTGACCAGGCGGTGGTAGAGGCCCTTCTCCGGCCGGACGTCGGAGTATTGAAGGTCGACGAGCTGGAGCTTGTGCGAGCCCCAGCCGAGCTTCTCCCGTTCCCGGTAGCCCTCCAGCAGTCGCAGCTTGGCCACCCAGTCCAGCTCGTCGGCGCAGAGCATCGGATCGCGGCCGAGCCGGTCCAGGACGCTCTCCCAGCGGTCGAGCACGTCGATGGTCTGCTCGTCGGCGTCGGTGCCGTACCGGTCGTCGACAAAGGACCGGACCCGCTCCAGGTACGCCCATTGCAGGTCGAGGGCGGTGAGCCGGCGGCCGTCGCGCAGTCGCATGCGGTGCGCCAGGGTGGGGTCGTGGCTGACGGCGCGCAGTTCGCTGACCGGGTCGGCGATGCCGAGGTCGGCGCCGAGGGCCTTCTCTTCGATCATGGTGAGGATCAGCGCGGTGGTGCCGACCTTCAGGTAGGTGGAGATCTCGGAGAGGTTGGCGTCGCCGATGATGACGTGCAGCCGGCGGTACTTGTCGGCGTCGGCGTGCGGCTCGTCGCGGGTGTTGATGATCGGCCGCTTGAGGGTCGTTTCCAGGCCGACCTCGACCTCGAAGAAGTCGGCACGCTGGGAGATCTGGAAGCCGCTCTGGCCGCCGTCCTGGCCGATGCCGACCCGGCCGGCGCCGCAGACGATCTGTCGGGTGACGAAGAACGGCGTCAGGTACGCCACGATGTCGGCGAACGGCGTCTGTCGGCGCATCAGGTAGTTCTCGTGGGCGCCGTAGCTGGCGCCCTTGTTGTCGGTGTTGTTCTTGTAGAGGTGGATCGGCTGGGTGCCCGGGATGGTGGCGGCCCGGCGGGACGCCTCGGCCATCACCCGCTCGCCGGCCTTGTCCCACCGCACGATGTCCCGGGGGGTGGTGACCTCGGGGGTGGAGTATTCGGGGTGCGCGTGGTCGACGTAGAGCCGCGCGCCGTTGGTGAGTATCACGTTGGCCAGGCCGAGGTCTTCGTCCGCGAGGGCCTCGGCGGGGTCGTACGCTGCGCCGGAGTAGGTGAAGCCGCGGGCGTCACGCAGCGGCGATTCTTCCTCGTAGTCCCACCGGGCCCGGCCACCCCGGTTGAGTTCCGGGCGTGCCCCGTAGGCGTTGACCACCTGCGATGAGGTGACCATCGGGTTGGCTCCGGCTTGTCCGGGCACGGAGATGCCGTACTCGACCTCGGTGCCCATGATCCGTCTTACGCTCATCGACCTACCCGCTTCGCTCGCCCGACCCGCTCCACCGTCAGGTCGAGCGTAGTCCGCCCTGAGCGCCTGCACTCTGTAGGTGAGTGCCGGCGGGCCGCGACAGTTCGGTGGATTCGGTGTCGGAATGCTCAGCCGGCGGCGTCGGGTCGTCGGTCGCGGCGGGGCGGGTGGTCCAGACGAGCCACCCGAACAGCACCAGGCCGACGCTGGCGCTGAGCAGCGGGACCACCGAGCCGACCACCGGGTGCCAGTCGCCGGCGAGGGGGTTGAGGCTGCTCAGCCCGATGTTGGCGGGCAGGCCGTTCTGCCAGCGGACCATCGTGTACGCCAGGCAGAACAGCTGGATCGGCAGGAGGAGCAGCACGGCGAGTCGGGTGAACGAGCGGGCCCGGGCGGCCTCGAAGCCGCGTTGTTCGGCGATCCACGCGGCGTAGAGCAGCACACCGACCAGCATGGGCAGCATGTAGCGGCCCTGGGTGACGAAGCCGCTCTCGTTGACCAGGGCGATCTGCATGAGGGAGGGGACGGCCACACCGCCGCCGAGCAGCACGAGCAGGCGCCACCGGTCGAGGGTGCTGCCCCAGACGAGTCCGATGAGCAGCAGCGCTCCGGCGACGAGCTGCCAGATCAGGTATGGCGGGGCGGGCATCCGGGTGTCCAGCCAGGAGGTGACGCCGACGATCTGGTCGAGGTAGCCCCGCCACCGGTCGGCCTCGCGCAGGGCTGCCTGCCCGTAGGTGAGCCGGTCGGCGGAGTAGTTGCCGAGGTCGGAGGTCTGCTGGCGGACGGACCAGGCGAGCACGGCGAGGGTGGACAGGACGATGCCCCCTGCCCAGAGCTGCGCGGCCCGGTCGCGCAGGAGGCCGAGGAGGTTGCCGCGGCGCAGCGGGAAGGCGAACGCGATGAAGGCGGTCGCCAGCCAGAGCGGACCGGTCTGGCGCAGGACCGCGAGGAGTAGCGCGCTGATCCCGACGAGGGCGATGAGGCCGCGCCGCGGGCCGGGTGGGCCGAGGAGCAACGGGATGACCGCGCTGAAGAAGGCGATGCCGGCGGCGATCTCCAGGCCGTTCGGGTTGACCGCGCTGGCCATGTGCACGGCCATCGGGGTGGTGACGACGAGCAGGGCGCCCATCATGAGGCCGCGGCGGGACCGGTTGCGGATCACGACGTACGCGCAGGCGAGCAGCGCGGCGCAGCACAGGGCGCTGATCATGCGGGCGAGCAGGACGCCGGACCAGCCGGGCCAGAGCACCGTGGGTGCGCCGACGAGGGCGTAGTAGGCGGGGAAGTAACGACCGGCCCCGGTGCCGGCGCGGGTCGGTGTGTCGTCGCTGCCGGGGGGCTGGGCGCAGGCCGCCGAGACTTCCTTCTTGAACTGCCAGCACTGCTCGCGGACGAGACCGCCGGGAACGGTCTGGAAGGCGCCGGTGCCCTTCTTCGCGTCGGCGGGCGGGGGCGCGATCTGCCCGGCGGCGACGCCGGCCGCTCGGACGATGTGCTCCCGCTCGTCCGGGGTGCCATCGTAGGGCGCGGCCATCGACCAGGCGAAGATGATCAGGAAGAAGGCGGCGAAGGCGAGGGCCCAATGTCGTCGACCTGTGCTGATGGTGGCCGCCGGGCTTGCGCTGGTGGCCGGCAACGTCGCTCTTGCGGGATCAGGCACGTCAACCTCGCGGCTCGCGCGGGCAGGCCCCGCTGGGTGGATGGACAGACGATAGACTCCCTCGTCGTCCTCACCGCTCCGGGTCCCCCCTTGGAGAACTCTTTGCTGTCACCTGTTGCCGAGTCCGTCCGCCACCTGTCCCGACACAGCGCTGTGCGGTTCCTGGTCGTCGGGGGTCTGAGCGTCGCCGTGGACACGGGATCACTCTTCGTGTACCACGGAGTTCTCCGGATCGTCCTGCCGGTTGCGGCCGGGATGTCGTTCCTGACCTCGTTCTGGGTCAACTTCGGGCTGAACCGGGCGTGGTCGTTCGGCTCGTCCGCCCAGATGGTGCCGCAGGTGGGGCGCTACTTCGCGCTGGTCCTGGCGAACCTGACCGCCAACGTGGTGCTGGTGTCCGCGTTGACCTGGGCGGGCACGCCGTACCTGCTGGCGAAGCTGTTGGTGACGGCGTCGCTGTCGGCGGCGAACTACGTGGTGTCGAAGCGGTGGATCTTCGCTGCCTGACCGACGCCCTGACACACCCGTAGCGAGGGTGCCCACCGGTTGGTGGGCACCCTCGCTGCTGGGGTCAGAGGTACTGGCCGGTGTTGCTGGCGGTCTCGATGGACCGGCCGGCCTCGGCGCCCTTGCCGCCGGAGACGAGCGTGCGGATGTAGACGATCCGCTCGCCCTTCTTACCGGAGATGCGCGCCCAGTCGTCGGGGTTGGTGGTGTTGGGGAGGTCCTCGTTCTCGCGGAACTCGTCGACGCAGGCGTCGAGCAGGTGCTGAAGGCGCAGCCCCTTGCGACCCGAGGTGAGGAACTCCTTGATGGCCATCTTCTTGCTCCGGTCGACGATGTTCTGGATCATCGCGCCGGAGTTGAAGTCCTTGAAGTAGAGGACTTCCTTGTCACCGTTGGCGTAGGTGACCTCGAGGAATCGGTTGTCCTCGGTCTCCGAGTACATCCGCAGCACCACGGCGTCGATCATCGCCGCGACGGTGGCCTGGGGGTCGGTGCCGTGTTCGGCCAGGTCGTCCGGGTGCAGAGGCAGCCCGGAGAGGATGTACTTGGAGAAGATGTCCTTGGCCGCCTCGGCGTCCGGTCGCTCGATCTTGATCTTCACGTCGAGACGACCGGGGCGCAGGATCGCCGGGTCGATCATGTCTTCCCGGTTGGAGGCGCCGATGACGATGACGTTCTCCAGCCCCTCCACGCCGTCGATCTCGCTGAGCAGCTGCGGGACGATGGTGTTCTCCACGTCGGAGGAGACACCGGAGCCGCGGGTTCGGAAGATCGAGTCCATCTCGTCGAAGAACACGATCACCGGCGTGCCCTCGCCGGCCTTCTCCCGGGCGCGTTGGAAGATCAGCCGGATGTGCCGCTCGGTCTCACCGACGTACTTGTTGAGCAGCTCCGGGCCCTTGATGTTGAGGAAGAAGCTGGTGTGCTTCTCCTTGCCCTGCCGCTCGGCGATCTTCTTGGCCAGCGAGTTGGCCACCGCCTTGGCGATGAGCGTCTTGCCACAGCCGGGCGGGCCGTAGAGCAGGATGCCCTTGGGTGGGCGGAGCTGGTGCTCACGGAACAGGTCCGCGTGCAGGAACGGCAACTCCACCGCGTCGCGGATCTGCTCGATCTGCGACTGGAGGCCACCGATGTCGCCGTAGCCGACGTCGGGCACCTCCTCCAGGACCAGTTCCTCGACCTCGCTCTTCGGGATCCGCTCGTACGCGTACGCCGAACGGGGCTCGATCATGAGCGAGTCGCCGGCCCGGATCGCCGAGCCGATGAGCGTCTCGGCGAGGTGCACGATGCGCTCCTCGTCGGAGTGGGAGACCACCAGCGCCCGGTCGCCCGGCCCGCCGTTCGGCCCCTCCAGGATCTCCTTGAGCATCACCACTTCGCCAACCCGCTCGTAACCGAACGCGTCGACGATGTTGAGCGCGTCGTTGAGCAGGACCTCCTGGCCGCGCCGCAGGTCACCCACATCGAGCGAGGGTGAGACCGCGACCCGTAGTTTGCGGCCACCGGTGAAGACGTCCACCGAGCCGTCCTCGTGCTTGGCCAGGAAGACTCCGTAACCGCTCGGCGGTTGCGCGAGCCGGTCGATCTCCTCCTTGAGCGTCACGATCTGCGTGCGAGCCTCCTTGAGGGTGCTCACCAGCCGGTCGTTGTTCTCGGTCAGCCGCGCCAACTGTGCCTGGGTGGCCGCCAGCCGCTCTTCGAGCTGCCGGACGTGTCGGGGGCTTTCGGTCAACTTGCGCCGCACCAGGGCGAGTTCCTCTTGCAGGAACGCGACCTGCGTGGAGAGATCGTGGGCTTCCTTCTCCCACCGTGCGGCGCGCGAGTCCGCGTCGTCGCTACGTGCTGCCACGTCCCACCTCCCCGGGGGGCTTGAACGTTCTGCCCTAACACTAGCCGCTATGAGGCCGATTCGGTCCCATGCAACACCCTCGTCACCGAACCTTGATCGCCAAGGGTGGCCTGACGGGCCGTTACCGGCGTTCGGGTACCGTCGGAGCGTGGCACGGGAGAACATGGGGGGTGCACCGGTGGCCGAGGTCGCGACCGACGAACTGCAGGTCTGGGTCGACCAGGATCTCTGCACGGGCGACGGGCTCTGCGTGCAGTACGCGCCGGAGGTGTTCGAGTTCGACATCGACGGCCTGGCCTACGTCAAGGGCGTCGACGGTGAGCTGCGGATGGCCCCGGGCAGCCGGGTCGACGTTCCCGCGCACCTGCGGCTCGAGGTGATCGACTCCGCGAAGGAGTGCCCGGGCGACTGCATCCACGTGGTGCGCGGCGACGGCGTCGAGGTCGCCGGCCCGGACGCCGAGGAAGACTGACCCACCGGCCGGGCCGCGCGGCCCGGCCGGTCATGAGACGGGGTACGCCTCAGAGCATCGGACGGCCGACCACCGAGGCGACCAGCCGCGCGAACTCCTCCAACCGGGCGATCTGCCCGGCCCCGCCGTCGTCGAGGGTCTTGCCGAAGCGCAACGCGTCGTGCCGGGGCGTGCCGGGCATCTCCTCACTCGGCGGCGCCTCGTCCAGCGAGGTGAGCAGCAGGTAGACGTCGATGCTGTCGACCCGGATCTCGCCGCTCTCGGCCCGGTTGAGTCGCCGCCGGCAGCCCACCTCGGTGACGGTGGAGACCGGCACCACCCGCAGCGACGAGGTCATCGAGCCCGGGGGGCCCTCCTCCGGCGGTACGTCCTCGCCGTGCCAGAGGATGAGCCGGCTGCCGTCGCAGACCACGACCTCCTGCCACACCCCGTTGACCTCGTTGACGAAGCGTTCCAGGGTGAAGCCGAGCACCGACGCACCGCGCAGCACGCCGCCGAGCGCCTCCAGGGCGACGTCCGGGTCGCGCAGATAGGCCCTCGCCGCCGACTCCAGGTCCTGGTAGGGCGACCAGTCGGGAAAGACCGCGGGGAGCTCTCCACCGCCGTAGCCCGGTCGGCTCATGCCAGCGTCTCCCCCTGCTCGGCGCTGCCGACACCCCGCTCGATGGTCACGGCCTGTCCATCTCCCCCGCACCGTTGGACTGCGCGCCGGCCGCCTGCGCGGCGGCGGCCTGTCGGGCCGCCTCGGCCTCACGCAGGTCCTGACGGCGCTGCGCGTACGCCTCGGTGCCCTTGCTGGGCTTGCGGCGGCGCGGCGGCGCGGTGACCCCCGGCGCCAGCTTGCGGGCGGACACCAGGAAGGCGGTGTGCGCGATCATCCGGTGGTCCGGACGGACGGCGAGGCCCTCGGCGTGCCAGTCGCGCACCAGGGACTCCCAGGCCCGCGGCTCGGTCCAGCCGCCGCGCTCGCGCAGCGCCTCCACCAGCTCGGACAGCTGGGGTGTGGTGGCGACGTAGCCGATGAACACCCCACCGGGCACCAGCGCCCGCTCGACCATGTCGAGGGTCTCCCAGGGGGTCAGCATGTCCAGGATGATCCGGTCGAAGCCGGTCTCCCGGCACTGCGCGACGTCGCCGACGTGCAGGTTCCACGAGGGGTGCGGCCCGTTGAAGAACGCCTCGACGTTGCGCTTGGCGATCTGGGCGAAGTCGTCGCGCAGCTCGAACGAGTGCAGCTCCCCCTCCGTGCCGACGGCTCGCAGCAGGGAGCAGCTCAGCGCGCCGGAGCCGGCGCCGGCCTCGAGGACCTTCGCGCCGGGGAAGATGTCACCCATCGCCACGATCTGCGCCGAGTCCTTGGGATAGATCACCTGGGCGCCGCGCGGCATGGACAGCACGTAGTCCGACAGGAGCGGCCGCAGGGCCAGGAAGGCGGTGCCCCCACCGGAGGTGGTCACCACGCTGCCGTCGGGGAGCCCGATCAGCGCGTCGTGGGCCAGGATGCCGCGGTGGGTGTGGAACTCCTTGCCGGGCTCCAGCGTCACGGTGTGCATCCGCCCCTTGGGGTCGGTCAGCTGGACCCGGTCGCCGGGCCGGAACGGCCCACGGTGCACGGGTGTCAGCGCCGGGTTGGCGGGGTCGGCGGCGACGGTGGAGGGAGTTGCGGTCACGGTGTCATCTTCCGGTTGGGTTCGAGGAGCTGTGCCAGGTCCGCGATGTGCAGGATGCCGACGACATCTTCGCCTGACGTCACCACGTACTGTGCGCCCGGGTAGGTCTGTACGGCCTCCATCACCCGCTCGCCGTCCCACCCGAGTGACACGGTGGGGAGAGTGCCCAGCGACCGGGCGACGGCGTCGACCGCCAGCCACGGTCGGCGCTCGACCGGCACCGCGTCGGCGGCGGCCGGGTCGACCAGCGCCACGGGTCGCCCGGTGGTGTCGGTGACCACCAGCGCGGCGCCGGGCTGACCGCTCTCGGCGCGGCGGCGCTGGGCCTCGGCCAGTGGCGTACCGGTGGACACCGGCCAGACCGGGCGGGCCAGCCGGGCGAGGTCGATCAGCGGGAACCGGCGGCTGACCCGGGCGGCCCGGATCGACTGCCCGGCGCCACGCCAGAGGGTGACGGCGACCAGGAGCATCAGCGGCAGCGCCAGCGGCGCCAGCCGCCGCTCGACGGTGAGCAGCACAACCAGGGCCGCGGTGCCGACGGCGACGACCCGCCCGGCCCACCCGGCGACCTCGGTGCCGAGGTGCCGGTCGCGGGTCAGCCCCCACACCGCGGCGCGCAGCGCCCGGCCGCCGTCGAGCGGAAGCCCGGGCAGGCTGTTGAACAGGGCCACGATGACGTTGCTGACCGCGAGCTGGAACGCGAGCTGGTGCGCCACCGTCCCCTCGGGCAGGGCGAGCGTGGCGGCGACCGCCAGGACGCCGAGCACGGCGGAGACCGCCGGGCCGGCCAACGAGACCAGCAGGTCGACGCGGGGCGACGGCGCGTCGCGGTCCATCTCGGTGTAACCGCCGAGCAGCTCCAGGGTGATCCCGCGCACACCGATGCCGTACCGCCGGGCGGTGAGGGCGTGGCCCAGTTCGTGCAGCAGCACCGAGCCGAGCAGCGACACGACGAACCCGAAGCCGATCAGATAGCCGCTGAGCTGCGGCAGGTCCAGTTGCCGACGGGCGAACTCGCCGTACAGCACCGCGATGAGCACCGCCAGCAGGACCATGGAGCCGTTGAGGTACAGCGGCACCCCGAACACCGTGCCGACGTTCAGGCCGGAACGTCGGTCCGGTCGGCGCGGCGGCCTGGTTGTCTGCTCCATCGCCACGATGCTACGGACCGTTGTTGTGCGGGGCGGGCGGCGGTCGGTGTCACACCGGTGCCCTAACCTTTGCCGACATGACGGCGGAATCGGTCACCACCCCCCACCCCTCCCCCGCGGCGCAGGCGCCGCCGACGGTGCGGGCGTCGCTGTCCCCGTCGCGGGCGGCGGATTTCAAGACCTGCCCGCTGCTCTACCGGTTCCGCAGCATCGACCGGCTCCCCGAGCGCACCACGATCGAGCAGGCCCGGGGCACCCTGGTGCACGCGGTGCTGGAGCGCCTGTTCGACCTGCCGGCCACCGGCCGCACACCGGAGGCGGCCGATGACCTGGTGGCCCCTCAGTGGGACCGGCTGGTCACCGAGCAGCCGGAGCTGGCCGGGATCTTCGACGGCGCGGAGCCGGCAGGCCCGGTGGAGTTCCTCCGCTCCGCCGCCGGGCTGTTGCAGGGCTACTTCGCGGTGGAGGACCCGACCCGGCTGGAGCCGGCCGAACGCGAGAGCCTGATCTCCGCGGTCGTCGACGAGGAGCTGCTGATCCGCGGCTACCTCGACCGGCTCGACGTCGCTCCGGACGGAGCGCTGCGGGTGGTCGACTACAAGACCGGGGGTGCCCCGCGGGAGGCGTTCGAGGCGCGGGCGCTGTTCCAGCTGAAGTTCTACGCCCTGGTGCTGTGGCGCACCCGGGGGGTGGTGCCCCGGGTGCTGCGGTTGCTCTACCTGCGCGACGCCGAGGTGTTGGACTACACCCCGGACGCCGACGAGCTGGTCCGCTTCGAGCGCACCGTGGTGGCGCTGTGGCGGGCGATCGAGCAGGCCACCGCCCGGCAGGACTTCCGGCCCCGGCCGAGCCGGCTCTGCGACTGGTGCAGCCACCAGGCGCTCTGCCCCAGCTTCGGCGGCACCCCACCGCCGTTCCCGCTCGCCGCGGCGGGCGCCGACCCGCTGCGCGACTCCCGGGCGGCCGCTCCGGTGGCGCCGGGCGCCGACGAGTGACGGCCTCCTGAGCGACGCGTACGCCCGGCGCGGCGATTCGGGCCGCCGGGATCGCCCGCCGCACGCCGGAGACCCGACCGCGGCGGTGCCGCCGCGGTCGGGACAGGACGACCGGCTGGCTTCTACGGTGATCCGCGACGCACCGGCTCCGGTGCGCGAGGATGACCGGTGCGCGCCACGACGTCGGCGGGACGGGAGAGCAGCAGATGAGCGATCAGGCGCCCTCGGCGCGGCCGGTGCGGATCCTGCTCGCCGACGACCAGCCGCTGCTGCGGACCGGGTTCCGGATGGTGCTGGGCGCCGAGAGCGACCTGGACGTGGTGGCCGAGGCCGGTGACGGCGTGGAGGCGGTGGAGTTGTCCCGCCGGCTGCTGCCCGACGTCGTGCTGATGGACATCCGGATGCCCCGGATGGACGGGGTGGCGGCGACCCGGGCCATCGTCGACGCCCGGCTGCCGGTGCGGGTGCTGGTGCTCACCACCTTCGACCTGGACGAGTACGTGGTGGGCGCGTTGCGGGCCGGCGCCAGCGGGTTCCTGGCCAAGGACGTGCCGGCCGAGGATCTGATCGCGGCGATCCGCACTGTCGCCGGCGGGGACGCGGTGGTGTCACCGCGGATCCTGCGGCGGCTGCTGGACCGCTTCGCCGAACTGCTGCCCGACCCGGCGGCGACGCCTGCGGCGGCGCTCAACGCGCTCACCGACCGGGAGCGCGAGGTGCTCGTGCAGGTCGCCCGAGGGTTGTCCAACGGCGAGATCGCGACGGTCCTGTCGGTGAGCGAGACCACCATCAAGACGCACGTCGGGCATGTGCTGACCAAGCTGCGGCTGCGCGACCGGGTGCAGGCGGTGGTGCTGGCGTACGAGTCGGGGCTGGTCCGTCCCCGGGCGTAGTCGCGTCGGCTGAGGTACCTCACCCGGCGTACTCGAAGATCCCTCCTTGGGGGGACGGCTGGCGTTGCGGTCCTCACCTACCGTGACCGGAGACGGCTCGGTTCGGTTGACCTTGCTGTGGCGTCAGGTGCAGGTGTCGGTGCTGCCGCCGCTGTGTGAAAAAACGGTCGACCGGCCGTCGACTCAGGGGCAACCCTGATGCGATATGGGGGTGCACCCGCAGCGGGAAATCCGCCCTGGGTCCCCCCAGGGTCGGACGGGGCGGGCGTATTCGGCACCGATGATGGAACAGTCGCGCCGGACCATCGGGGGGCGGCGTGCATTTTCGGACAGACGGAAGAGGTAGATGACGTGACCGCGACGGTAGGCCAGCAGGCGCAGGCCGCGGCCCGGGCGAACGACGTGTGGAAGGTGTACGGCAGCGGCGAGGCTCAGGTCATCGCGCTGCGGGGGGTCAGCGCGGAGTTCGAACGTGGCCGCTTCACCGCGATCATGGGCCCGTCGGGTTCCGGTAAGTCGACGCTGATGCACTGCCTCGCCGGTCTGGACTCGGTGACCCGGGGGACGGTGTCGATCGGTGAGACGACCGTCACCGGGCTGGGCGACGCGGGGCTGACGAAGCTGCGGCGCGACAAGGTGGGCTTCATCTTCCAGCAGTTCAACCTGCTGCCGACGCTGACCGCCAAGGAGAACATCCTGCTGCCGCTGTCGATCGCCGGGCGCAAGCCGGACCCGGCCTGGTACGACACGGTGATCGACACGGTGGGCCTGAAGAACCGGCTGGACCACCGGCCGGCGCAGCTCTCCGGTGGGCAGCAGCAGCGGGTGGCGTGCGCGCGGGCGCTGGTCTCCCGTCCTGAGGTGATCTTCGCGGACGAGCCGACGGGCAACCTGGACTCGCGCTCCGGCGCGGAGGTGCTCAACTTCCTGCGGAGCTCGGTCCGGGAGCACGGTCAGACCATCGTGATGGTCACCCACGACCCGACGGCCGCCGCGTACGCCGATCGGGTGGTCTTCCTCGCCGACGGTGAGATCGTCTCGGAGCTGATCGAGCCGACCGCCGAGACGGTGCTGGACACCATGAAGAAGCTGGACACTCCGGCCGAGGTGGGCAACTGATGTTCCGCGCGACGCTGAAGAGTCTGCTGGCCCGGAAGGTCCGGCTGATCCTGTCCGGCCTGGCGGTGGTGCTCGGGGTGATGTTCGTCTCCGGCGCGTTCGTGCTCACCGACACGCTGGGCCGCTCCTTCGACTCGGTCTTCGCCGACGGTTTCTCCGAGATCGACGTGAACGTCGCGGCGAAGCCGAAGGTCGAGCTCAGCGAGCTGGAGGGCGAGCAGACCGCCGCTCCGCTGCCGGCCGCCCTGGTGGACCGGGTGAAGCAGGTGCCGGGGGCGGCCTCGGCGACCGGTGTGGTCAACGCCGACGGCGCCCGAGTGATCGGCAGCAACGGCAAGGTCGTCACCTCGTTCGGCCCGCCGCAGTTGGGCGAGAACTGGATCGGCGAGAGCGACCTGCTGCAACTGCGTGAGGGGCGCGCGCCGCAGGCCGAGGACGAGATCGTCATCAACAAGGGTCTGGCCACCGCGGCGAAGCTTCAGGTCGGCCAGAAGGTCGGTGTGCTGACCGCGTTCGAGTCGAAGAAGCGGGATTTCACCCTGGTCGGCGTCTTCGGTTACAGCGGTGACCGGGACTCGATCGGCGGGGTCAACGAGGTCTTCTTCACCACGCCGGTGGCGCAGCGGCTGATGCTGGGCGAGCCGGACGTGTTCAGCAGCATCACCGTGACCGCCGCCGACGGGGTCTCCGACGAGAAGCTTCGCGACGACGTGGCCCGCACCCTCGGCGCGGACTTCGAGGTGAAGACGGGCGAGCAGGTCGCCGCGGACGCGGCGGCCAGCCTCAAGGAGGGCCTGTCGTTCTTCAACAAGATCCTGCTCGGATTCGCCGCGGTTGCCCTGCTGGTCGGCACCTTCCTGATCCTCAACACCTTCTCGATCATCGTGGCCCAGCGCACCCGTGAGTTGGCATTGATGCGCGCCATCGGGGCCAGCGGCCGGCAGATCATCGGGTCGGTGGTGCTGGAGGCCATCGCGGTCGGGTTGATCGCCTCGGTGCTCGGCCTGGCGGCCGGCATCGGCGTGGGCGCGTTGCTGGCGTACCTGTTCGGCAATCTGGCCGGTGGGCTCACCCTCGCCGGGATCGGCGTGCCGGCGGCGGCGGTGATCGGGTCGTTCGCTGTCGGGCTGGTCATCACGGTGGTGGCGGCGCTGCTGCCGGCGCTGCGGGCGTCGCGGATCCCGCCGATCGCCGCGATGCAGGACGTGGCCACCCCGGACCGGCCGTTGACCAAGGTCACGGTGGCCGGGTCGCTGGTCACCGGCATCGGCGCGGTGCTGCTGTTCCTCGGGCTCAGCGGCAACGCCGGTGGGCAGACGCTGTCCACCATCCTCGGTGGGGTGCTGTTCGCGTTCATCGGCGTGGCGCTGCTGACCCCGCTGATCAGCCGGCCGGTGGTGGCTCTGCTCGGTGGGATCTTCTCCTGGTCGCTGCCGGGCAAGCTGGGTCGGCTCAACTCGGGGCGCAACCCGCGCCGGACCGCGATCACCGCGGCCGCGCTGATGGTCGGCATCGCGCTGGTCACCGGCGTCACGGTGATCCTCGACTCGGCCAAGGGCAGCATCAGCGCCCTGGCCCAGGACAGCGTCAAGGCCGAGCTGGTGATTGCCGGGGCGCAGGGCGGGCCGCGCCCGCCGAGCTTCGACCCGGCCGTCCTGGACCAGGCCAAGACCCTGCCCGGCGTGCGGATGGTCGACGGCGAGTACGGCGACATGAGCCAGATCGACGGCAAGGTCACCTGGGTCGGGGCGAGCAGCGACATCTCGTCGCTGCGGCAGATCTTCAGTGCCAAGCCCGTCGCGGGTGACATCGACCGGCTCGGGCCGACCCAGATGCTGGCCAGTTCGGACACCGCCAACTCGCGTGGCTGGTCGGTGGGCTCGACGGTGAACGTGCAGTTGACCCGCGGCGAGACGCGGACGTACACGATCAGTGGCATCTACGAGTCCGGGCAGCTGTTGAACCCGGTGATGCTGCCGGTGACGGCGGCGAAGGACTTCGCGATCCCGCAGCCCTTCCAGGGGTTCATCCAGTTGGCCCCGGGTGCGCGGGTGAACGACGTGCTGCCGCAGGTGGAGACGCTGCTCGCGGACAGCCCCGAGGTGTCGGTGGCCGACCGGGACGCGTTCATCAAGCAGCAGACCGGTCAGCTCGACGGGCTGCTCACGATGATCCAGATCCTGTTGGCGCTGGCCATCGTCATCGCTGTGCTGGGCATCATCAACACCCTGGCGCTGTCGATCCTGGAACGGACCCGCGAGCTGGGGCTGCTACGGGCGATCGGGCTGCGCCGGTCGCAGACCATGGCCATGATCACCGTGGAGGCGGTGGTGATCTCCGTCTTCGGCGCGTTGCTGGGCGTGGCGGTCGGTACCGGCCTCGGTGCCGCGGTGGTCGAGGCCCTCAAGGACGAGGGCATCACCGACCTGATCCTGCCGTGGGGCCAGATGGGTGTCTTCCTCGGTCTCGCCGCGATCATCGGTGTGGTGGCGGCGGTGCTCCCGGCCATCCGGGCGGCCCGGATCAACGTCCTGGGCGCCATCGCCCACGACTGACGCCGCGACGCGCGACAGGGGCCCCCGTCGACGGGGGCCCCTGTCGCGTCCGTCAGGCCGCGGCCCGGTCGGTCAGCAGCGCCGCGAGCAGCGCCAGGTCCACGCCGGTCAGGCTCTCCACCTGGCGTACGCCGACGGTGCTCGGCAACGCCACCTCCGCCGGTACGGCCAGCACGGCCGCGCCCGAGGCGAGTGCACTGGCCACCCCGGTCGGCGAGTCCTCGATCGCCACGCACCGCTCGATCGGCACACTCAGCAGCCGGGCTGCGGTCAGGTACGGCTCGGGGTGCGGCTTGGCCGCCACCACCTCGTCGCCGGCGACGACCGTGTCGAAGTTGTCCCGACCGAGGGTGTCCAGGGCGATCTCGACGAGCGCCCGGGGGCTGGAGGTGACCAGCGCGGTGGGGATGCCCGCCGCGCGGACCGCGCGTAGCAGCTCGAACGCGCCGGGCCGCCAGGGCAGACCACCGCGGAACAGCTCCAGGATCCGGGCGTTGATCCACGCAGCGCTGATCTCCGGATCCCGTTCGGGCTGCCCCAGGTCGTCGTGCAGGATGCGCATCGACTCGGCCATGGCGGTACCGATGATCGACTGGCGGGCGTCGACGGAGAGTTCCCCGCCGTACTCCTTCGCGAGTTCCTGCAACGCGACGTCCCACAGCTTCTCGCTGTCGACCAACGTGCCGTCCATGTCGAAGAGCACAGCGGCGGGGTGATGGCTGCTCAGCGGAACCTCCAGGGTCGTGACCGACACCGGCGATCCTGCCAGCAGCCGCAGGGCACGGTGGCGGCAACGGGCGTCAGGGTGATCCGGGCAACCCCGTTCAGCCCAGGTCGCACTCCTTCAGGGAACCCTCGTAACCCCGGAAGAAGTTGTCGGTGCGCTGCTCGGCGGTGCCGTGCGCCCCTTCCGCGAACCACGGCTGGTCCGGGTCGTCGCCGACCGCCGCCACCCCCTCCCGGAACTCGTCCAGGTCGCCCTCGGCGAGGGTCAGGACCCCCGAGCGCACCGAGTCGCCGAGGTACGCCCCGGCCATGCAGTCGGCCTGCAACTCCTGCTGGATGGTAAAGCTGTAGTTGATGCCGAGGCGCACCTGGATGGCGTGCGCGTACTCGTGCCCGAGCAGGTAGAACACGAACGCGTCGCCGACCTGGCGGAACGCCGCCACCGACCAGGCGACGTCGTACGCGATGAAGTCGCCCTGCGAGCAGTAGACGGCGTTGTTGCGGGGCAACGCCTGGCCGCCGCAGGACACCTCGCCGTCGCGTTGGTACGGGATGATCCGCCGGACCGGCCGGAAACCCTGCCCGGACTCCTTGAACTGGGCCGCCCAATACCGCTCGGCGATCGCCTGCGCGTCGGCGACGTCCTGCTCGAACTCGGCCACGCTGGTGGTGCTGTCGGCCCGGGTGGTGCCCGGTTCCGGTGACGTCGCGGGCGGGTTCGCCCCGGGGCGTTCGGCCTCCGGCTCGGCCAGCCCACCGCCGGCGCAGGCGACGGAGAGCAGGGCGGCGATCAACAGACCCGCCACCGGGCCCCGCGCGTCGCGTCCGAACCGTGCCGCCACTGTGCCTCCCCAGACATCGGTGCTCGCGCTGCGATGTACCCCGACGATACGACCGCCACGCCCATCACCGGTTCTACGCAGGGTGGGGACGGACGGTTCACGCCGATCAGCCCGGTGCTGTTCGCGCCTGGCAGCGGCGGCGGGTCCGCGCGGCGCAGGGGCAGCGGGTCCTGCTCAGAGGGCGGTGCCGGGCCGGCACAATGCCAGCGGGCGGGCGTCTCCGTCCGGGGAGGGAGCTACGCGCCCGTGCTGCTGGTGTGGTCGTCGCTGTGGCCGCACCGACCGTTGGACCGGATCCGCTTCGACCTGACGGCCGGGCAGCCCGGCGGGGACTGCACGCTGCGCTGGACGCTCACCACCGACGGCGACCTACCAAGCGAGAGCACCCTCGGTCACCTACGCCACCGCCTCAACTACCTGATCAACGATCGGCTCCGCCGCTCCTACGGCCAGTAGGGCCCGCCCGCCCCGGTGATCATGAGGTTGGCGTCATCCCGCTCGGCGTGTCGTGACGCCAACTTCACGATCATTGATTCGGGTTGGGGTGGTGTGTCCGGAGGCGGGGGTTGGTTTCGACGTTTCGTCGGGTGCCGGGGTGGTGCCTTGCGGAGGAGGGGAAGAGACCGTGAAGTACATGATTTTGCTCTACGGGTCGCAGCAGGACTACGACGTGCTGTCGGGACGGGCTACGGACCGGCCGGCGATGTCGGCCGAACAGATCGCGGCGATGCACCAGCACATGGAGACCTTCCACCAGGCGCTGGCCGAGTCCGGGGAGTTGGTCGACGCCCGGGGCCTCAGCGAGCCGGTGCACGCCCGCCGGGTGCAGGTGCGCGAGGGGGCGCCCGTGGTCACCGATGGCCCGTACCCGGAGACGCAGGAGGTCCTCGCCGGTTACACCATCGTGGAGTGCGCCAGCTTCGACCGGGCCACCGAGATCGCTGCCGGGCTGGTCGACCCGGACGCCCCCGGTGGGTACGTGGACGTGCGGCCGGTGCTCGACGGTGTCGAGGACCTGGCCGGCTGACCCGGTGCCGGAGACTCCCGCCGAGGACCTGCTGCGCGAGCTGGCGCCGCAGGTCCTCGGCGCGCTGGTCCGTCGCTACGGGCACTTCGACACGGCCGAGGACGCGGTGCAGGAGGCGTTGATCGCCGCCGCGCACGGGTGGCCGCGCGACGGCGTACCGGAGAACCCGCGTGGCTGGCTGATCACCGTGGCGTCCCGTCGGCTGACCGACCTGCTGCGTCGCGAACAGGCCCGGATGCGACGGGAGGACACGGTGGCCCGGTGGGTGCTGCCGGAGCAGTGGAGCGCCCCGGCCGCCGACCGTCCGCGGGCGGACGCCGACGACACGCTCATCCTGCTGTTCCTGTGCTGCCACCCGGCGCTGTCGGCGGCGTCGCAGATCGCGCTCACCCTGCGGGCGGTCGGCGGGCTCAGCACCGCCGAGGTGGCGCGCGCCTTCCTGGTGCCGGAGGCGACGATGACCCGGCGGATCAGTCGGGGTAAGCAGCGGATCCGGGACAGCGGGCTGCGGTTCGCGCCGCCCACCGGCCCGGAACGCGCTGACCGGCTCGCCGCCGTGCTGCACGTGCTCTACCTGATCTTCACGGAGGGGTACGCCCGCACCGCCGGGCCCGGGTTGTTGCGCGCCGACCTGACCGCCGAGGCCATCCGGCTGACCCGGCTGGTGCGCCGGCTGGTGCCCGAGGACCCCGAGGTCACCGGGCTGCTCGCGTTGATGCTGCTCACCGATGCCCGCGCGCCGGCGCGGATCGGCCCGCACGGTGAGCTGGTGCCGATGGCCGAGCAGGACCGCTCCCGGTGGCGGGCGGACCAGATCGCCGAGGGGGTCGAGCTGATCACCGGGACGTTGCCGCGCGGGGTGGTCGGGGCGTACCAGCTCCAGGCGGCCATCGCGGCCGTGCACGACGAGGCGCCCAGCGCGGCGGCCACCGACTGGGCACAGATCACCGCGCTGTACGAGGTGCTCCTCGGAATGTCCGACAACCCGGTGGTGGCGCTCAACCACGCGGTGGCGGTGGCCATGAGCCGGGGCGCGCCGGCCGGCTTGGCGCTGCTCGCCGACCTGGCCGACGACCCCCGTCTCGCCGACGACCCTCGACTGCCGGCCGCTCGCGCCCACCTGTGGGAGCTGGAGGGTGAGCGGGTCGCCGCGCGGGAGGCGTACCGGATGGCGGCGGCGCGCTCGACGAACCTGGCGCAGCAGCGCTACCTGAACGCCCGCGCGGAGCGTCTCGCGGGCGACCCACCGCCCGCCGGCTGAGCCGCACGGGCCGTGCGGGTCACGGAACGGGCCGGCGCGGCCGTGCGGGTCACGGGCTGAGCCGGCCTACCGTGCGGGTCACGGGCTGGCGGCCAGGAAGACGAAGGCGGCCATCAGCACCAGGTGTACGCCGCCCTGCAACACGTTGGCCCGGCCGGGCACCACAGTGAGGACGGCGGTCACGGCGGTGAGCGCGAGCAGCGTGAGCTGAGTGCCGCCGAGGCCGAGCAGCAGCGGGCCGTCCAGCCAGATCGAGGCGATCGCGATGGCCGGGATGGTCAGGCCGATGCTGGCCATCGCGGAGCCGAGCGCGAGGTTCAGGCTGGTCTGCACGCGGTCTCGCCGGGCGGCGCGGGCGGCGGCCAGGGTCTCCGGCAGCAGCACCAGCAGAGCGATGATCACGCCGACGAACGCGTGCGGCAGATTCGCCGCCGCGACCCCGGCCTCGATGGTCGGCGAAACCGTCTTGGCGTCGCCGACCACCGCGACCAGCGCCACCAGCAGCAGGCCCAGGCTGACCATCGCCGCGCGGGTGGTGGGCGGCTTGGCGTGCTCCTCCGTCTCGATGACCTTGCCCCGGCTGTCGACCGGCAGGAAGTAGTCGCGGTGCCGGCCGGTCTGCACGAGCACGAACAGCCCGTACAGGGCCAGCGAAGCGACGGCGGCGAAGACGAGTTGGGCCGGGCTGAACTCCGGGCCGGGGCGGGCCGTGGTGAAGCTGGGGATGACCAGACTCAGGGTGGCCAGGGTGATCACGGTGGCCAGGGCCCCGCCGGTGCCCTCCGGGTTGAACACCGCGACGCGGCGGCGCAGCGCCCCGAGCAGCAGGGACAGACCCAGTATCCCGTTACAGGTGATCATGACGGCGGCGAAGACGGTGTCCCGGGCGAGTGACTGCGTCTTCTCCGGCCCGCTGATCATGAGCGTGACGATCAGGGCCACCTCGATCACGGTGACCGCGACGGCGAGCACGAGGGACCCGTACGGCTCTCCCACCCGGTGGGCGACCACCTCGGCGTGGTGCACCGCCGCGAGCACCGCGCCGCCCAGCAGCACCGCGACAACCACGATGACGGGCCCAGGCAGGCTCCTCCCCCAGGTGACCATCAATATCAGGACGGCGAGCACAGGTACGACGAACGTCCAGTCGGTCAGGCGGGAGCGAAGGAGGGCGGCCATGCCATACAGAGTGCCAGGTCAAGTGATCATGTGCCCACCATCGACGCGGCGACATGCGGCCGTCCGTGGCCTTCGCCACGCCCACGCGTAACTCATAGGTTACGCTTCTCAGGTGAACGAGGTGGCCACCGCGATCGCGGACCCGGTACGGCGGCACATCCTGACCCTGCTGCGCGACGAGCCGCTGTCCGCTGGTGACATCGCGCAGCGATTCGTGATCAGCCGACCCGCGATCAGCCGCCACCTGCGGCTGCTGCGCGAGAGCGGTCTGGTGCACGACGAGATGGTCGGCCGACAGAGGATCTACCGCCTCGATCCGCGCCCGCTCGCCCCGCTGGTCGACTGGCTCGCCGCGCTCGCCGCCACCGACCGGTGGGAGCGGCACCTCGACGCGTTGGAGACCGAGGTCTATCGCACCCGCCGAGAGCGCCGCAGCCGCGGCCCGGCGGAGCACCGAAGGGAGCACACGGCATGACCCGCACACCCGCCGGACGCCTGTTTCACACCGACGCCGGCCACGATCTCGTCCTCACCCGAACCTTCCGCGCTCCGGCAGCGGACGTCTGGGCCAGCCTGACCGAGCCCGAGCGTACGGCCCGCTGGTTCGGCCCGTGGGAGGGCGACGCCGGCCCCGGCCGGACCATCCGGGTCCAGATGGCGTACGAGGAGCAGCAGCCCTGGTGCGAGATGCGCATCGACGCGTGCGAACCGCGGCAGCGCCTCGCCGTGTCGATGGTCGACGACTACGGCAGCTGGCTGCTGGAGCTGTCACTGACCGAGACCGACGGCACCACCGAGCTGCGGTTCGTGCAGCACCTGACCAGCGTGGAGGGCATCGCCGAGGTGGGCGCCGGTTGGGAGTACTACCTGGACATGCTGGTCGCCTCCCGGGACGGTTCGCCCCGCCCCGAGTTCGACGACTACCACCCGGCGATGCAGCCCTACTACCAGGGGCTGGTCGCCGCGGCCGGCTAGCGGTCGAGAGCCCGCCGCAGCCTGGCGAACTCGGCGGTCAACGCCGGCAGCGGGAAGTGCGCGTTCAGACCGCTGGGGTTCGGCAGCACCCAGACCTGGGCCGGCCCCAGCCGGTCCGGTCGTGGGCCCAGCCCGGCCTTCGGTCGGGCGAAGGCGATGCGGTACGCGCTCACCCCGAGGATCGCCACCCAGCGCGGCCGGTAGCGCTCGGCCTTCACCGCCAGTCCGGTCACCCCGGCCACCAGCTCCTCCGGAGTCAGTTCGGCGGCGCGGGCGGTGGCCCGGTTGCTCAGGCTGGTGATGCCCAGGCCCTGCCGCAGCAGCTCGTCGCGTTCCCAGGAGCGCAGCTGGCGGTCGGTGAAGCCGGCCCCGTGCAGGGCCGGCCAGAATCGGCTGCCCCGGCGGGCGAACGGCTCCCCCACGGCGGCCGAGTAGAGGCCCGGATTGAAGCCGCAGAACAGCACACGCAGCCCGGGGCCGATGATGTCCGGCAGACCCCGGCCGGCCGCCGCCGCCACCTCCTGCGGGGTCGGCCGCCGCGCCGGCCCCGGTCTCTGCGCGTCCACCCCACCGATCCTGCCGTACGCCCCGGCGCCGGACCCGGCGCACGCTTTGACACCCTCAACGGATGCAGTCGACCGACCACCTCGCCGCCAGCCGTTACGCGCGAATGCGCTGGAACACCCCGCTCTCGCCGGAGCACGCCGCGTTGCTGCTGGAACGGCTCGACGTCCGGCCCGGAGCGCGCGTGCTCGACCTCGGCTGTGGTTGGGGTGAGCTGTTGCTGCGGGCGGTCGCCGCCGGTGGTGTCTCCGGCCCGGTCGCGACGCGCGGCGTCGGCGTCGACACCGACGAGGCCGGGCTCGCCCGAGGGCGGCGGCTGGCCGCGGGACGCTCGCTGAACCGGCACGTCGCCTTCGTGATGGGGGAAGCGGCGGCCTGGCAGGAGCCGGCCGACCGGGTTCTCTGCATCGGCTCGGCACACGCCTTCGGTGGCACCGGGGCCGCCCTCGACGCCCTCGACGCCGTGGTCCGGCCCGGTGGGCGGCTGCTGTTCGGCGACGCGTACTGGGAGCGGTCCCCCACGGCGGAGATCGCCGAGGTCTTCGGCCCGGAGGTCCCGACCCTGCCCGCTCTGGTCGAGGCCGCCCGCCAGCGGGGCTGGCGGTTGCTGCACCTGAGCACCGCCGATCAGCGGGAGTGGGACGACTTCGAGTCCACCTGGCTCGCCGGGCGGCAGGAGTGGCTGCTGGCGTACCCGGAGGATCCCCGTGCGGCCGAGGTCCGCGCGGAGCTCGACGACCGGTTGAGCCAGTACGTCGGTGGTTACCGGGGTGTCCTCGGCCTCGGCTACCTCGTCCTCGGCCGCTGACCGTCCGCGGTTGAGCCCGCTGGCTACGCTGCGCGGGGTGAGCGCCGGATCTCGTCTCGCCCTGCCGTGGCGGATCCTCGTCGTGGCCGGCGCCGCCGTGCTGGTGTGGCTGGTCCTGGGCGCTCTGCTCGGCCGGGACTACGACCGACTGACCCATGCGATCGGGGCGGTGCTCACCACCGCTGTCGTCGTACCCCTGGTGGTCGTCGCCCGTCGTGTCCTGGACCGTCGGCCGTGGGCCGGCCTCGGGCTGCCGTCGCTGCGCGCAGGCTGGCGGCGTCTGGTGTTCGGGATGGCCTGCTGGCTCGTCCCCGCCGCGGCGGGGTTCGCGCTCTGCCTCGGCCTCGGCTGGGTCGAGATCAGTGTCCGGACGTCCGTCGGGGACGCGCTGCGGGTGGCGGCGCTGCTGGTCGTTCTGGTTTTCCTCAAGGAAGCGTTGCCGGAGGAACTGGTCTTCCGTGGGTACCTGCAACACCACCTCGCCACCCGGCTGCCCGCCTGGCAGGCGGTCGCCGGGCAGGCGGTGCTGTTCACCGTCTTCGGGTTCCTCATCGGGGCGGCCAGATCCGTCGACCGGCTGGCGCTGTTCTTCGTCTTCGCGTTGCTCTTGGGCGCCTTCCGTGCCGCCACCGGCGACATCTGGGCCGGCATCGGCCTGCACGTCGCGTTCCAGACGGTCGCTCAGCTGTTCGGCGACGTCGGGGCGGTCTTCGACGTGGTCGGCGCGAACGTCCTGGGCGTGGTGGCAATGGGGGCCATTCCGTTCTCGGTCAGCTGGATCGTCCTGCGACACCGCTACCGCGGCCACCTGTTCGGGAACGCCCTCGCACCGGAGCCGGAGCGCCGGAGCGGCTGAAGCCTGGGCATTCGGCCACCGCGGTCGGCAACCGCGCCCTCGACCGGCAGGACGGGCCGACGGTGCTGGTGGGCCACTCCTGGGCCGGCACGATCATCAGGAGGCCGGCAATCATCCGACGGTTACCGCCCTGGTGTCCGTGGCGGCTCGTGCGCCGTCGCGATCAGTCCAGGCGACCAGTTCGACGTGACGTGGGCCCGGCGCGGGCGCACCCGGTGGGGTTGACGGGGCGCATACATCGGAGGTTTACTGCGTCAGCGATACCAATCGATGAATTTTGACCGTCCACTGTGGTTCGGCGAGGTCATCGACTGTTTCACCCCACCACTCCTCCATCACCCCACCACCCCGCAGCACCTCAGCCGAGCATCGGCGGCCCGGCTCCCGCACCACCGCCACCATGGCCCCTGGCCTGCCCATGCGCACCGGCCCGAGGTCGACGCTCAGCAGAGGAGCAACACCATGCGTTCCCGTCCCCGCCTGTTGGCACTCGTCACCGGCCTGGCAGTCATGCTGGCCAGTCTGGTCGCCCTGCCGACACCCGCCTCGGCGGCACCACTGACCAAGGTCCTGGTGTTCAGCAAGACCGCCGGCTTCCGGCACTCGTCGATCCCCAACGGCATCGCCGCGATCCAGCAGCTCGGCTCGGCCAACGGCTTCACCGTGACCTCGACCGAGGACGCCGGCCAGTTCACCACCTCCAACCTGGCCCAGTACCAGGCGGTGGTGTTCATGTCGACGACCGGCGACGTCCTCAACGCCAGCCAGCAGACGGCCTTCGAGTCGTACATCGCCGCTGGTGGCGGCTACGTCGGCGTGCACGCCGCCGCCGACACCGAGTACAGCTGGCCGTGGTACGGCCAGTTGGTCGGCGCGTACTTCGACTCGCACCCGGCGATCCAGAACGCGACCGTGCGGATCGAGGACAACACCAACCCGTCGACGGCGCACCTCGGGGCCACCTGGGTCCGCTCCGACGAGTGGTACAACTACCGCACCAACCCCCGGTCCACCGCGCGGGTCCTGGCCAACCTCGACGAGTCGTCCTACAGCGGCGGCAACATGAGCGGCGACCACCCGATCACCTGGTGCAAGGCGTACGGCGGCGGGCGGGCCTGGTACACCGGTCTCGGGCACACCGAGGCGTCGTACACCGACCCGAACTTCACCCGGATGCTGCTCGGCGGCCTCCAGGTCGCCGCGGGTTCGGTGACCGCCGACTGCTCGCCGCGCACGACCACCCCGCCGCCCACCGTCAGCGGCTCCACCCTGCGGGCCCGTGCCAACAACCAGTACGTCAGCGCGCCCAACTCCACCACGGCGTTGATCGCCAACAAGACCTCGGTGAACACGAGCGAGCGGTTCGACCTGGTCAACCTCGCCAACGGCAACGTGGCACTGCGGGCCAAGAGCAACTCGCAGTACGTCGCGGCGGAGAACTCCGGGTCGTCCGCGCTGATCGCCAACCGGGGCAGCGCCGGCTCCTGGGAGACGTTCCAGCTGGTCCGCAACTCCGACGGCACGGTGAGCCTGCGGGCCACGGTGAACAACCGGTACGTCTCCGCCGACAACGGGGGCGCCTCCCCGTTGATCGCCAACCGGACCTCCATCGGCCAGTGGGAGAAGTTCGACCTGGTCACCACCAGCTGACCTGCTCCCCACCGTTCTTCACCACCCCCACCTGGTCGTGGTGCGCCCCCGCGCGCCCGCACCCCCGGTCGTCGAGAAAGGACGATCATGCTCTCCTACCCCCGGCGCTGGTCCCGGGCCCTGGTCGCGGCGGTCACCACCGTCGCGAGCGTGGCCCTGGCCGTGGCCGCAGCCCCCACCGCCGCCCAGGCCGTGGTGATTCCCGCCAGCGACTATCAACAGGTCAAACTCGCCACCGGCTCGGCCGAGCTGGGTGAGGCCATGTCCCTGGCCGTCCTGCCCAACCGCTCGGTGCTGCACACCGCCCGCAACGGCGTGCTGCGGGTGACCGACGTGGCCGGCAACACCAAGACCTCCGGCACCCTGTCGGTCTACACCCACGACGAGGAGGGGTTGCAGGGCGTCGCCGTCGACCCCGGCTTCGCCACCAACCGGTGGATCTACCTGTACTACTCCCCCTCGTTGAGCACCCCGTCCGGGGACGCGCCGACCACCGGCTCGCAGTCGGACTGGGACCGGTGGAAGGGGCACCTGCGGCTGTCGCGGTTCACCCTCAACAGCGACGACACGCTCAACCTGGGCAGCGAGAAGATCGTTCTCCAGGTCGCCAACGACCGTGGCCAGTGCTGCCACGTCGGCGGCGACCTGGACTTCGACGCCGCCGGCAACCTGTACCTGACCACCGGCGACGACACCAACCCGTTCGAGTCGTCCGGCTACGCGCCGATCGACGAGCGGACCAACCGCAACCCGCAGTTCGACGCCCAGCGCACGGCGGGCAACACCAACGACCTGCGGGGCAAGCTGCTGCGAATCAAACCGCAGGCCGACGGTACGTACACCATCCCGTCGGGCAACCTGTTCGCACCCGGCACGGCCAACACCCGGCCGGAGATCTACGCGATGGGTCTGCGCAACCCGTTCCGGATGAGCGTCGACAAGGCCACCGGCGTCGTCTACCTCGGCGACTACGGCCCCGACGCCGGCTCCACGAACTCCAGTCGTGGCCCATCCGGTCAGGTCGAGTTCAACCGCATCGCCTCGCCCGGCAACTACGGTTGGCCGTACTGCACCGGCAGCAACACCAGCACCGAGACGTACAACGAATACACCTTCCCCTCCGGGCCGTCGCAGTCCAAGTACAACTGCTCGGGCGGGCCGACCAACAACTCGTTCCGCAACACCGGGCTCGGCACGCTGCCCGCGGCGAGGCCGGCATGGATCAAGTACGCCGGCGACTCCGGTTCACCGTCGGAGTTCGGCAGCGGCTCGGAGTCGCCGATGGGCGGGCCGGTCTACCGGTACGACGCGTCGCTGAACTCCAGCATCAAGTTCCCGCAGTCGCTCAACGGCCAGTTCTTCGCCGGTGAGTACGGCCGCCGCTGGATCAAGGCCATCGCGGTCAACTCCGACGGCTCCCGCGGGGAGATCTCCAACTTCCCGTGGTCCGGCACCCAGGTCATGGACATGGCCTTCGGACCGGACGGCGCACTGTACGTGCTGGACTACGGCACCGGCTCCAACAACCAGGCGTTGTTCCGGATCGAGTACATCGGCGGCGGCAACCGCAACCCGATCGCGGTCGCCTCGGCGAACCCGACCTCGGGGGCCAACCCACTGACCGTCAACTTCTCGTCGGCCGGCAGCTCGGACCCCGAGGGTGGGGCGCTGAGCTACCTGTGGACGTTCGGTGACGGCACCACGTCGACGGCGGCGAACCCGACGAAGACGTACACCACGAACGGCACCTACTCCCCCACGTTGAGGGTCACCGATCCGAATGGCTTGACCGGCACGGCGAGCCTGGTGATCACCGTGGGCAACACGGCCCCGACGGTGACGCTGACCTCGCCCGCCGACGGGCAGCTGTTCAGCTTCGGAGACACGGTGTCGTACCAGATCAGTGTGAGCGACCCGCAGGACGGCACGATCGACTGTTCCAAGGTGAGCCTGACGTACGCGCTGGGCCACGACAGCCACGCCCACCAGATCACCTCGAAGAACGGGTGCAGTGGCTCGATCACCGTGCCGACCGACGGCGAGCACGACTCGGCGGCGAACATCTACGGGGTCTTCGACGCCGCCTACACCGACAACGGCGGGCTGACCACGCACAGCATCAAGACGCTGCAACCCAAGCACCGTCAGGGTGAGCACTTCGGCGCTCAGTCCGGCGTCCAGGCCACCGACCACACCAACGCCGAGGGTGGCCGCACCGCCGGCTTCATCGAGAACAACGACTGGATCTCGTACCAGCCGTACAACCTGGCCAACGCCAACCGCATCACCGTGCGGGCGTCGTCGGCCGGCGCGGGCGGCACCATCGAGGTCCGGGCCGGGTCGGCCACCGGCTCCCTGCTGGGCACCGTCACGGTGCCGGTGACCGGCAACTGGGAGACGTTCGTCGAGGCGTCCGCCACGATCAGCAACCCGCCGAGCGCGTCCACGACGCTGTACCTGGTGTTCAAGGGCGGGTCCGGCTACCTGTTCGACGTCGACGCGTTCACCTTCGCCACCGGCACCGGTAGCACCACGCCGGTGAGCACGCTGCGGGCGCAGGTCAACAACCAGTACGTGTCGGCGGTCGGCACCACCGCGTTGATCGCCAACAAGGCCAGCGTCGGTGGCACGACCGAACAGTTCGACCGGGTGGACGCCGGCAACGGTGCCATCGCCCTGCGATCGCGCGCCAACGGGCTCTACGTCTCGGCCACGAACGCGGGTGCCGGGGCGTTGGTCGCCAACGCCAGCTCGATCGGATCGTGGGAGACGTTCCAGCTCATCACCAACTCGGATGGAACGGTGGGCCTGCGGGCCACTGTCAACAACCAGATCGTGTGCGCCGAGAACGCCGGGGCCGGATCCCTGATCGCCAACCGCAGCTCGGTCGGGGCCTGGGAGAAGTTCATCCTGACCACCGGCTGACCGCGGGTCAGCGCACGGTAGGGCCCGGCCTGGTGACCAACCAGGTCGGGCCCTACCGCGTGAAGTAGGCGGCGCTCTCCGCGTCCGCGGGATAGTAGGACTCGACCGCGATCTCCTCGATGGTGATGTCCGTCGGGGTGCCGAACGTGGTGATGGTCGAGAAGAGCCGCAGCTCCCGATCGCCCACCCGAAGGATCATCGGGAGCACCACGTCGGCGTGGACGCGATCGCTCGTCGGCTCCTCGGTCTGCGGGCCGAGCAGCTCCTCGTAGAGCGCGGCGAGCGCCGCGTCCGGAGCTGCGGCGAGCTGGCGTGAGATCCGGCTGCGGAACACCGCCCGCACGTCCGCCAGGTTGACGACCAGCGAGGCGAGCCCGCGCGGGTCCAGGCCGAGCCGGACCAGGTTCACCGGCGGTCGCAACAGGTCGGGGGCCACGTACGCGAAGAACGGGTCGACCGCGCGGTTGGTCATCACGATGTTCCACCGGCGGTCGAAGACGAGCGCCGGGTACGGCTCGTGTGCCCGCAGCACCCTGCGGACCGCGCCGAGAGCACCCGACAGGGCGGCGTCGTCGAGCGGGCGCTGCGCGTACCGGGGCGCGAAGCCGGCGGCCAGCAACAGGTGGTTGCGGTCACGCAGCGGCACGTGGAGCTGCTCGGCCAGCCGGAGGATCATGTCGGCGCTCGGCGTGGACCTGCCGGTCTCGACCAGGCTGACGTGCCGGGCCGAGACGTCGGCGGCGATCGCCAGGTCGAGTTGGCTGAGCCCTCGGCGCTTGCGCCACTGCCGCAGGAGTTCCCCGACCGCATACACGATCTTGACCCTACTCATCCTCGCCCGGGACGCCATGAAGTGCGATGTCATCGACAACCATCCGGGCCGGGGAAACACTTGCGGCCATGACCACCGAGAACAAGAGCATCGTCGGGCGTGCGTTGGCGGGGCTTGTCGACACCGGCGACGTCGACACGCTCGCCTCGTACCTGAGCGAGGACTTCACCCATCACCGGTCGGATTCGACGACCTCGACCAGGGCGCAGTGGCTCGCCGCGGTCCGCGCCGCGCTCGGTCCGACCACCGGCATGCGGGTCGACATCCTGCACCTGCTGGCCGACGGTGACCACGTCGTGGTGCACTCGCGACGCCGACTCCCCGACGGAGGGCCGGAGATCGTGGTGGTCGACGTCCTGCGGATCGCCGACGGATTGATCGCGGAGGGTTGGGAGGTGATCGAACCGGCGGCCCAGGCCGCCGCCAACGACGCGTGGTGGGACGCGGCTGCCTAGATCGGAAACCGGCCGTGGCGCCAGTGCCAGTGGCCGCCGGCCCGCAGGTGGTCGATGATCGCCCGCTGGAGCAGCGTACGGCGTGGCAGTTCGTCGAGCGGCGTGGTCAGGGTCCGGAACCCGAACCGCAGGACCTCGATGTCGGCGTCCGGCCCTGCGGACTCGTCGTAGGGCTCCAACTCGAACCGGCGCTGGAACCGCACGATGTTGGAGTCCTCGGGGAGGTACTCCCGCAGCTGTGGGTCGAGCAGCCACGACGCGCAGGAGAACGCGGTGTAGCGCTCGTCGGGGAAGTGCCGGGGAAAGAACGCGCGGGCCTCGTCGAGGGACGACGCCACCGCCTCCGGGGTCAACGGCCCCGAATCGGGGACGTGCAGCCCGATCGCGCCGTCACCGCGCTGGTGCTGGAGCCGGCCCAGCTCGTAGACGCTGCCGCGCGAGTGCAGCGTCAGCCAGCTCTGCATGATCGGCCAGCCCTCGCCGCGCATCCGACGGTCGATGGCGAGGTTGCGGCCCAGGTCAGCCAGGGTCACCCAGGTCACGGCGTCGGGAATGCCGTGGTCGCTGTGGTACCCGCGCACCACTTCGACAAGGGCCAGGTACGCGTACACGTAGAGGTGCCGCCAGGCTGGCCCGCGTTCCCGGGGCAGCTCCGGGCCGGGCGGGAGCCAGTCGTGGCCCGCGAGGTCGGCGCGGACCAGGGCGATCGAGCGGTCGAGCAGCCAGCGCAGCTCCGGCGTCCACAGGGCGGAGCCGGGGTCGGGCCAGCCCGCCAGGATCTCGGCGGCGTCGTCCGGCGGCACGGTGAGCCGATCGAGGAGAGCGGGCGCGTCGGCCTTGGCCGGTACCGGAGCTGACGGCCCATCACCGGCGAGCCGGTGCACGCGGTCAACGTCCTCGACGGGCACTCCGAGCCGGCCGGCGATGTCGGCGGAATCCACGCCGACGACCCTACCGGCGGGCGGGCGTTTCAGGAGTCCGCCGGAACTCCGGCGTCGAGCTGCCCGATCATCGGTGCGAGGAGGTCGTTGAGTTCCCGGGCCAGCACCGCCACGGCCCGGCGCGCCGCCGCGACGACCTCGTCGTCCGGGCCGTCGGGCGTGGGCGGCAGGTCGTCGAGCGGGACCGGCGCCTCCACCTGGAGCAGCGCGCGCAGGTGCGGGCGGCGTGTCTGGTCCTGCTCGGTGGGTGTGGTGAACTGGCCGAACAGCCGGGGCCAGTCCTGCCAGCCACGGTCGCGTTGCCACTGCTTGGTCCAGGTCAGCTCGGCCGGCCAGCGGGAGGCCACGGCCACCGTGCAGACCAGGCTGCCGTCCCACGGGCTGCGCTCGCAGGTCGCCGAGATGATCCGCCGGTGCCAGCGGACGAAGCCCGGCGACAGCTCGGTGGCCAGCCGCCAGGCGGTCACCGCGAACGCCACGGGTGCGAAGTCACCCCAGGTGTCGGCGAACTCGTCGATCCGGCGAAACACCTCGGCCTCGTACCGGCCACGCCCGTCGGTGCCGTGCTCACGGTCGAACTGCTCGTCCAGCCAGAAGGCGCGCGGTTCCGGCATCCCCAACCCCCGTTTGTGAGAAGTTCTCGGACACACGGTGACGCATCCCGCAGTCAGGCAACCGTCACTGACCGTATACGACATGCCTACTGTGGACCCTTTCTCCGAGCCTAGCGTCTGTGTCAGGACGCCGGAACGCATCGGCCCCACCACCCCATCCCAGGAGGTCCCGTGCGAAGCAAGCTCGGATTCATCTCGGCCGGTGTCATGCTGCTCGCCGCCGTCACCGTCGCGCAGCCGCAGGCCCAGGCCGACGCGACAACCGCCGCGGGGTCCGCGACAGTGGCCGAAGCGCGCGCGACCATTCACGGGCAGGTGCCCACCGACGCCGACACCGCGGCGAGGCTGGTCACCGCCTACTGGACCCCGGAGCGCATCCGAGCGGCGCGACCCGCTCCCATGCCGGACGGAGCCGACGCACCCGACGGGGAGGCCGCCGACCGACCCGGCCGCGTCGGCGCGGCCCGCGACGTGGCAGCACCGGCGGCACCGCGGTCCTCGACCTCGAGGGTGAGCGCGGCCCCGGCGGGCAGCGGGCAGGGAGCCCAAGCGGTGAACGCCTCGCCCGGTGTCGGCCGGGTCTTCTTCACCCACCACAACGAGGACTTCTTCTGCTCCGGTGCCACCATCAACAATCCTCAGGCGAACCTGGTCTCCACCGCCGGTCACTGCGTACACCCCGGAGACGGCGGGTCGGTCTGGTTCGACAACTGGGTGTACGCGCCGGAGTTCACCGAGGGCGAGCCACTGCACGGCCTCTGGTCGGCCAAGGAGTTCACCTCGGTGGAGGGCTGGGTCGACTGGGGCTACCTCTGGTGGGACTTCGCGTTCGTCACCATGCACCCCCTCGGCGGCAACCGGCTCGTGCACGTCACCGGTGGGCAGGGGCTCAGCGTCAACAAGTCGAAGTCGTTCTCGGCGATGCTGCTCGGCTACCCGGGCGAGCCGCCGTTCGACGGGCAGTCGCAATTCTTCTCCTCCGGCACCACCAAGGTCGCCGGGGCGCAACGGATCAAGCTGAAGAACTGCCCGCTCAACAAGGGCGCCAGCGGCGGCCCCTTCCTGCGCGCCTGGGACAACGACCTCCGGTTCGGGTGGGTCAACTCGGTGATGTCGTACAAGTACTCCGGAAACATGTACGGGCCCTACTTCGACGACGACGTCCTGGACATCTACAACGTCGCGAAGAACAAGCAGTGACCCGCCCGGTGGCGCTCGTGGGTTGACAAGACACCGGTTCCAGAGTGGACGATGCACCGTGCGAATTCTTGTGGTGGGTGGCAGCGGCCTGATCGGCGCACACGTCGTGGACGTCCTGCGGGAGCGTGGTCACACCGCTACCACCGTGGCGCGTACCGCCCAGCCGGGCATCGACCACCTGCTCGATGTCGGGTCCGCCCCGGTCGACGAGCTGCGGCGGTTGCTCGCCGGTCACGACGGCGTCGTCTACGCCACCCGCACCGACGAGCAACGGCCGCTGCCCAAGCCGATCTATCCCGAGTTCCGCCGCGACAACGTCGACCCGGTGGTACGCCTGTTCACCGCCGCCCGCCTCGAAGGTCTCACCCGGGGCGTCGTGATGGGCTCCTACTACACGTACTTCGACCGGCTGCACCCCCAGTGGCGCCTCGCCGAACGGCACACGTACATCCGGTGCCGCCTGGAGCAGGCCCGGGAGGGGCGGGCGGCGGCCGGCGAGGGACTGCCGGTGGCCGTACTCGAACTGCCCTTCGTCTTCGGTCGGGCCGGCGAGCGGCTGCCCAACTGGGCCGGTCCGCTGGACCGGTGGGCCCGCTCGCGTACCCCATTGGTCGCCCCGACCGGTGGCAGCGCCGCAGCCTCCGCGCGCAGCGTGGCCGACGTCGCGGTCGACGCCCTGGAGCAGGCCAGCGGCGCGGACCTCCCGGTCGCCGACGAGAACCTCACCTGGGCGGACATGATCGGGCGCATCGCCGCGGCGGTGGGCCGGCCCCGCCGGGTCGGCCGCCTGCCGGCCGGCGCGGCGCGGGCCGCGCTGCGACTCGGCGGCGCGGCGCAGGCCCTCGGCCGAAAGGAGTCGGGCATCAACCCCAGCCACCTCCCCGACCTGTTGCTCGCCGACCTGTTCATCGAGCCGACCACCGGCCGGCCGCTGGACCCGGCCCTACGGGAGACCTTCCCGATCCGCGCCACCTGACCCCTCGCGGGGTCGGCCGTGACCGGCCTGCTGGGCCGCGATCTCGACGAACTCGTGCACCAGCGGAGACCGGTTGCCCTCGGCCCAGGCCAGACACACCTGGTTGGTGCCGAGGTCGGCGACGGGCACGTGGCTGACGTCCGGTCTCGTGTAGAACGTCGCCGTCGACAGCGGCAGGATCACCATCCCGGCGTACGCGGCGACATGTTCCAGCTTCTCCTCGACGGAGTTCAGCGCGGGCCGAGGTCGGGGATCGGGGTCGGTGGGACGGTTCGGCAGGTCCCGCCACTCCGGCACTGCGTCCGGGTCCTGCAACAACCGTTCCTCGAGCAGCTCGGCGAGGTCGACCGACTCCCTGCCGGCCAGCCGGTGATCGGTGGGTAGGACGACAACCCGGGGTTCGGTGAACAGTGGCCGCAGGCACAGCCCGCGCTGGTCGACCGGAAGCCGGACGTAACTGACGTCCGCGCGCCCCTCCCGGACGATGTCGGCCTGGTCGTCCCAGGACGTACGAACGACGTTGACGGCCAGGTCGGGGTGCCGCTGGCCGATGGTGCGGGCCTCGGCGGTGACGAGAAGGCCGGGCATGAACGCGATGGTGAACGTCGGCCGGCCGTGCGCGGCCCGCTGCACCCGGCGCCGCAGGGCGTCAGCCGAGGCCAGCAGCGGACGGGCGTCGGTCAGCAACTGTCGGCCGGCCTCGGTCAGCACCGTGGAGCGGCGGTCCCGAACGAAGAGCGTGGCGCGCAGTTCGTACTCGAAGGCCCGGATCTGACGCGACAGGACCGGCTGGGCGATGTGCAGCCGGGCGGCGGCCCGGCCGAAGTGCAGTTCCTCCGCGACCACCACGAAGTAGCGGAGCTTGCGCAGATCGACGTCCACCCCGCCCCCGTCCGGTTGCCGCTCCCGGGCGGCTCCATGATACCCGCCGGGCATGAATGGAGTGATACCCAACGGGCATTACAGGAGGTCAAAGAGGTCTTGGACGCGGGCGTTCCCGGCGACGCACGGTGGTAACCGTCTCCACCACCCCATTGCGGAAGGACACGATCATGACCCTCATCGACCAGCGCGTCGTCGTACTTGGCGGAACCTCGGGAATCGGCCTCGCCACCGCCGCCCGTGCCGCCCGCGAAGGCGCCCAGGTCGTGGTCGCCTCCAGCAACCAGCGCAGCGTGGACCGCGCCCTGACAACCCTGCCAACCACCACCCAGGGGTACGTCGCCAACCTCACCGACCCGGATGCCGTGTCCCAGTTGTTCCACGGTCTCGGCTCGTTCGACCACCTCGTCTACACCGCCGGCGAACCCCTCGCGCTGATGTCCGTCGACGCCCTCGACCTCGCCGCCGCCCGGGCCGCCTTCGACCTGCGCTACTTCGGCTCCCTGTCGGCAGTCAACGCGGCACTGCCGTACCTGCGCCCCGGCGGGTCGATCACCCTCACCACCGGCACCGCCAACCACCGGCCCAGCGCAGGCTGGTCCGTCGCGGCCAGCATCACCGGGGCGATCGACGCGCTGGTCCGCGCGCTCGCCGTCGAACTCGCCCCGATCCGGGTCAACGCCGTCTCCGCCGGCGTGATCCGCTCACCGCTGTGGGACTCCCTGCCCACCGAAACCCGGGAGCAGATGTACGCGCAGCTCAGCGAGGCGCTTCCGCTCGGCCGGGTGGGCGAACCCGAGGAGGTAGCGGAGGCGTTCGTCTACCTCCTGCGGGCGACCTACGCCACCGGCACGGTGGTGACCGTGGACGGCGGCACCCTGGTCTCCTGAGCCCGCCGCACCTGTCAGCGGAGCTGTTCGGCCAGGCCGACGATGATGCCTTCGGGCCCCCGGACGTAGCAGAGCCGGAAGATGTCCTCGTATCGCTCCACCTCCCCGACGAGTTCCGCGCCGTGGCCCCGCAGCCGGGTGATCACGTCGTCGATGTCGTCGACGGCGAACATGATGCGTCGGATGCCGAGCGTGTTCGCCGGCGCGTTCCTCGGCTCCGCGCTGATCGCCGACGGTCGGTGGAACATCGCCAGCTCGACCTTGCCGTGGCCGTCCGGGGTCCGCAGCATCGCCACCTCCTGCTGGACGTCGTCGATCCCGATCACCCGCTCCACCCAGCGCCCCTCGACCGGCCCCCGACCCTCCATCTCCATGCCGAGCTCGACGAAAAACCCGATGACGGCGTCAAGGTCCTCGACAACGATGAGGACGTTGTCCATCCGCTGGATTGCCATGCTGGATCTCCCTGGTCTGGTGCGGTCACCGTTGCCGCATCCTCCCTGAGACGGAGCCACGTCAGCGTTCTCGACATCCGGGCTGGCCACCTGCGCGATGTGTGCCCGTCCCGCCGACCAGAATCGGAGATCTTCCGGATGGCCATGCACGACGATGAGTTGGCGATCACCGATGACGTCGTCCGCGAGCTGATAGCGGATCAGTTCCCTCGGTGGGAGACGGCACCGGTCCGGCGCGTCACGTCGAACGGCACCGTGAACGCCATCTTCCGCATCGGCGACGACGTGGCGGCCCGGTTCCTGCTGCGGCCACGTGATGTCACCGTGGCCGCCGAGCTCCTGCAACGGGAGGCTGAGGCCTCCCGACGCTTCGCCGACCACAGCCCATTCCCGGCGCCCTGGCCGATCGCGATCGGCAACCCCGGAAAGGACTATCCCCTGCCGTGGTCGCTGCAGTCGTGGGTACCGGGAAGCATCGCCCCCGTCGACATCGACGGGTCCGTGGAACTCGCCATTGACCTGGCCCACCTGATCGGCGCGCTTCGGGCCACCGACACCCAGGGCCGCCGGTTCCAGGGCAACAACCGTGGCGGCGACCTACCCGACCACGACGAGTGGGTCGAGGAATGTTTCGGAAAGAGCGAGGGTCTGCTCGAGGTCCCGACGCTTCGGCGTCTGTGGAGTCACTTCCGGGAACTGCCACACACGTCGGCCGACGTCATGTCCCATGGCGACCTGCAGCCGCTGAACGTCCTGGTGGCCGACGGCCGGCTGGTGGGCGTGCTCGACACCGGCGACTTCGCTCCAGCCGATCCCGCCCTGGACCCCATGTGTGGCTGGTACTTCTTCGACGATGCGTCCCGAGCGGTGTTCCGTGACAAGCTGGGTTGCGACGACCTGGAGTGGGAGCGCACCAAGGCATGGAGCTTCCAACAGGCTCTCGGTGCCATCTGGTACTACGTCGAGACCAACCCCGTCATGTACCAGATGGGCCGCCTCGTCCTTGACCGGGTCGTGGCGAACACAAAGGTCTGAGGCGGTCAGTTGGCTGGAGTCCCCAGCATCACTGTGAGCCCCTCCTCAGCCGCCAACACCGCACCCCCGAACTCCAACTCAGCGGCTGCCACTGCGGCTGCCCGGTCATTGCCTGGCCAGAAGTGGGTGAGCAGCAGGCCGCGGGCACCCGCCCGGCGTGCCCACAGTCCGGCCTCGGTGGAGGTCATCAGGTTTCGGGTGGGACGGCTGGCCTCGCCGTCGTAATCCGTCGCCTCGACGATGAACAGGTCGGCGTCGCGGCCCAGTTCGGCAAGCGCCGGAGTCGGCCCCGTATCCCCCGAGTAGGCCACCACGATTCCGTCGGCCTCGATCCGGATGCCGGCGTTGGGCACGAAGTGCGGCAGAGACACCCCGGTCAGGTCGAACGGCCCGACCCGGTAGCTGCCGGGTAGTGGGTGCAGGTCGAACACCGTGTGCAGGTCGACATCGGGCTCCAGGCCGCTGAGCCGGTCGAGCACGCCGGGCGGGCAGTACAGCGGCAGCCGTGGCCCTCCGGGCTGACCGTAGAACCGCATCCTGAACAGACCGTGCAGGTCGACGCAGTGATCCGGGTGCTCATGGGTGATGACCATGGCGTCCACCACACCATCGGGCCAGTGCCTGAGCAACCGCGGCAGTGTGGCGTAGCCCAGGTCGAGCACCAGGCGGTAGCCGTCCCAGTCCACAGCAAAGCCGCTACAGGCACGGCCCGGCTCGGGAAAGGCACCGGAACTGCCGAGCACTGTGACCTGTCGCATCCGCACAGCTTGTCATCGCCTCAGCTGGGATGGGCACCGCTGGTAGGGATGCCGCCCGCCATGAGCCTCCGGGAGACGCACCGGCTAAACCAGACGCCCCCGAGGATGAACCCCTGCCTGGGCGTCTTGGCTGTCTGCCACCACGGGCTACCGAGCGCTCCCCCGTATTCGATCCTGCCTCTGGTACGGAGAATGACACAAGGCAGGACGGCTTCGGTGGCTGCCCGCAGCCTGGGGCCGACGTGCCTCTCGTCCGCGTTGCAACGCGCTGACACGATGACGTCATGGTGCCAAGCCCAGACGCCAGGCCGGACGAGACCCAGATCTCCGAACAGGTGCTCACGGCAACCTATGCGGTCGTCGCAGCTCGCCGGACATCCTTCGACACAATGACTTGGCAGGTGCCCGCCCTGGCCACCGCAGCTCAGGCATTCCTTCTGACGCTCGCGCTTGGTCCGGAGACGTCGCGTCCGGCCCAAGCGGTGGCGGCAACCCTGGCTGCTGCACGTGTGCGTTAGGTTGCGTCGTCCAGTTTGTCGAGCGGGCCGGCGTGCTGGTCGTCGTATCGGTGCGGGCGCGCCTAGCAACCGGCCGGCACGGGCCACAGGAGGAGACATGTCCGACGAGATCAGGCTCAGCGCGGTCACCCTGGACTGCCCGGACGCCGTCGCCTTGGCGCAGTTCTACGCCAGCATCACCGGCGGAACCCTGACACACGCCGGGGACGGCTGGGCCTGCGTGCTGAGCCCGGCCGGACGGATCAACTTCCAGACTGTGCCCGGATACACGCCACCCACCTGGCCCGACCCCGCCTCGTCGATCATGATGCATCTCGACTTCATGGTCGTGGACCGAGACGCCGCCGAGGCCCGCGTGCTCGCTGCTGGAGCAACAAAGTACGACTTTCAGCCCAACAGCGAACAGTGTTACGTCTACGCCGATCCGGCGGGCCACCCGTTCTGCCTGACCACCTGGGAGGCCACGGCTACACCAACTCAGCTCGGCTGACCGACCAGACCGGATGGCCAGGATTTCGAGGTGTTGGACCGGCTAGCGGAGATCCGCTCGCGATACGGGCGGGAGCACTCCTCGCCAACACCGCCGCCGCCCTCGCCCGCGAGCGACGCACCACCGGCCACGAAGGACTCAGCTACGTGGACCCGGAGGCGGCACTGGCCGCCGTACCGCTGGATCCTGCGGCCGCATCGGCGGCCCTCGGCATACCCGCGTTCGACGGACATCCGCGGGCATACCTGCATCACCACCTGACGGCGATCCGCAACCTCTACTGGCGCGCCGCCCGGCACCGGTCGCGGTTGCCCTGTGGTGGGACTGATCATCACAAGCTCGTCTAGCCGGACGACGAACCGTCCTGCTCGGACTACCCTCGTCGGCGTGCCGATTGATGACCTTCCGCTGCCTCCCGCGTTCAAAGCGGTGGCGGCCTGGGCTGGTACCGGGCGGGTGGTGCGTGCCACCGAACTGGATGTGGCGAGGTGGTGGCTTCCCGAGCAGCAGAAGGCCGCGCTGGTCTTCTGTGGTGTACCACTGATCGATGACCTTGTCGGTGCGGTGTCATTCGCCGCGGAGCCGACAATGTACCGGCTGGCGAACTCTGACGACCCGCTGTCGGTGTACGGTGCCGCGCCGGGGACCGGCGAGGTGTCAATCTGGTCGCCGGACGGTAGCGCCGGATTCGTCAACTCCACCATCGTCCACTGGCTGTGTTCGCTGCACATGGTTGGTACCTGGCTGACCAGCTCGACCGTCATGGACCGCTGCTACGAGGACGAACAGGCCGAAGAGAAGGCGCTCGCGGAGCTCGCCGACCTGTTGGAACGGATCAGGGACCTCGACCCGCCCGCGTTCGGGGACGGCGACCACACAACCCACTTCTGGCCCGGCGTGCTCGACCGGTGGCTCTACTGATTGATGTCGCCATCGTCTTCCACAGCCAGTCACTACACTGCGGGTAGCGTGGTCCACGGTGGTGCCGCCGGTTGTAGCGGTCGGGGATCCACCACCCAGACCGCTACCTGGGAGCACAGCAATGACGTCCCACGTCGACCGGCGCTTCGGTGCCATGCTCCGGCAGCTCCGTGAGGAAACCGGCCTGTCCCTGTGGGCACTCGCGCAACTCACTCACCGGGGTAAGAGTCACCTTCACGAACTCGAGATCGGCAGCAAAGCGCCTACCGCCGACACCGCCCAACATCTCGACCAGGTGCTCAACGCCGGTGGTGCGCTCGCTCGGCTGGTCACCGCGCCGATCGATCACGAAGCTGAAGCCGACGACCTGCTGCAACGCATTGCTGCCAGCGACGTCAGCAACCACACCCTTACCCGCATCGAACAAGGCGTCGACGACCTCGCCAGCCTGTACCCCACCACCGCCCCGACCGACCTGCTGCCCATGGTGCGCCAACACCTCGCTCACGTCGGCAGGCTGCTCGCCGGACGGGCCACCGTCGCCCAACAGCGGCGCCTCGTCGTCGCCGGTGGGTGGTTGGCCGTACTGCGGGCCACCGTGCACATCGACCTGCAACAGCCCGGCGCCGCCAGCGCCCACCTCACCGCCGCTTCCGGGCTCGCCGACCACGCCGACCACCCCGAGATCCTGGGCTGGTGCCTGGAAACCAGGGCGTGGGAGGTGCTGACCACCGGCGACTACCGAGGTGCCCTGCGCCTGGCCCAGCAGGCACAGGAGGTAGCCCCCATCGGTAGTTCCGCCCATATCCAGGCGACAGCGCAGGAGGCGCGGGCGTGGGCACGGATGGGCGACGTCCGTAAGACACGGCAGACGTTGGACCGGGTTGAACGGTTGACCTCGAACCTGCCGGCACCGGAGAGGGCGGAGCACCACTACCGGTACGACCCGTCCAAGGCTCAGGCGTATATGGCCACCACGTTGGCGTGGGCGGGTGACCCGGGCGCGGAGCGGGTGGCTCGGCAGGTTCTGGCGCATCTGGATCCGCGCGGTGACGGTGGAGAACGGCCGCGACGGTCGGCGTCGGCTCGCCTCGATTTGGGGTTGGCGCTCGCCTCCTCCGGTCGCCCTGATGAGGCGGCCGCGTTCGCCGCGGAGGCGGTGGCGTCGGGGCGTGTTGTGCCGTCGAACTGGTGGCGGGCGCGGGAGGTGTGGCGCCGGGTGGAGCAGTCGGGCGCACCGGAGGCTGCCGACTTGCGGGACGTGTTGCAGCAGTTCAAGCCCACCGCTGGCAGGTAGCGGACAGGTTCGGCGATCAGCGGACAGCCGCCGCCTTCAAGTCGTCATTGACCGCCCGTAACGTCCCGTTCACGGACGGCGGTGACGAACATCAACCCGACGCGATGTGTGCGACCGTCGCCGCCGTTCCGCAGAGAGGCGGGGGGCGTCCGTGCCGGGAATGACCGGGCGCCCTCCAGCCAGTGACAGAGGGGGCAGCGTTGATGTCGGAGGTACCAACAACCGTGCGGGCGGGCAACGCCCTTTACGCGGAACGGTCGGTGGCAGCGCTGGACAGTCGACTGGGTGGCGAGCACATGCCCCGCCGGCCGCAGTGGGACTGTCAGGCATGCGAGCAGCCTTGGCCGTGCGACCCGGCGCGGGTACGCCTGGCAGAGGAGTTCGACGCCAACCGGGTCAACCTGTCCATGTATGTCAGTGGCCTGCTCGATGTGGCCTTGGAAGAGTTGCCGACCGTCGCCACCGCCGACCTGTACGACAGGTTCGTGGCCTGGACCCGCTGACCTGAAGCCCCGCCAGCCCGGTGAAGGGCTGGCGGGGCGTCTCGTTGCGGCCTGCTGCTAAGGAAGGGCAGGCCGCCTCGGCTGGCCTGTCCCGTCACAGCCTGGTTGACCACTGCCTCCGCCAAGCGACCGAGACGTCGAGCACGATGCGACGGGACACGCGCGCAACCCGGCCACACGCCGAGCGCCGACCGACGCTCGTCGCACGACCGGGCTGCGACTGCCCACGGGGACCGCATACACGGCCACCACGCCGAGCGACGGCCGCCCTTACTTGGCGTTGAAGTAGTTGGCCTCCGGGTGGTGGACCACGATCGCGTCGGTGGCCTGCTCGGGCATGAGCTGGAACTCCTCGGACAGCTCGACCCCGATCCGGTCCGCGCCGAGCAGATCCATGATCTTCGCCCGGTCTTCCAGGTCGGGGCAGGCCGGGTAGCCGAACGCGTACCGGCAGCCCCGGTAGTCGTTGTGCAGGATGCCGGCCAGGTCCGCCGGGTCGTCGTGCCCCAGCGGACGCCCGTCGGGCAGGGTCATCTCGGCACGGATGCGCTGGTGCCAGTACTCGGCGAGGGCCTCGGTGAGCTGCACGGAGAGGCCGTGCACCTCCAGGTAGTCGCGGTACTCGTTGCGGGCGAACAGCTTCGCCGCGTACTCGCTGACCGGCTGGCCGACGGTGACCAGTTGCAACGCGACCACATCGAGCTGGTCGCCCTGGGGTCGGAAGAAGTCGGCCAGGCAGAGCCGCCGCTCCTGCCGCTGCCGCGGGAAGGAGAACCGGGCGCGCTCCGCGTGCCCGTTCTCGTCGAGCACCACCAGGTCATTGCCTTCGGAGTACGCGGGGAAGTAGCCGTACACCACGGCTGCCTCAAGGACCTGGTCGGCGATCAGCCGGTCCAGCCAGTACCGCAGCCGCGGCCGGCCTTCGGTCTCGACCAACTCGTCGTAGGAGGGTCCGCTGCCGCCCCGGGCGCCGCGCAGCCCCCACTGCCCGGAGAAGGTGGCCCGTTCGTCGAGCAGCGCCGCGTAGTCGGCCATCGGCACGCCCTTGACGACGCGGGTGCCGAAGAACGGCGGGGTGGGCACCGACACGTCGACGGCCACGTCGGAGCGGACCGATGAGTCGTGCAGCTCGGGCAGCGACGTGGTGACCATCGAGCGCTGCCGTTCCCGGCGGGCCCGCCGGGCCGCGAGAGCCGCCTCGCGCTCCGGGTCGATCACCGGGGCGCCGCCGCGCTTGGCCGTCATCACCCGGTCCATCAGGGACAGACCCTCGAACGCGTCCCGCGCGTAGTGCACCTGCCCGGGGAACGTCGACCGGAGGTCGTCCTCGACGTACGCGCGGGTCAGCGCCGCCCCACCCAGCAGGACCGGCCAGCGTTCCGCGACCCCGCGGGTGGCCATCTCGGCCAGGTTCTCCTTCATGATGACGGTGCTCTTGACCAGCAGCCCGGACATGCCGATCGCGTCGGCGCGGTGCTCCTCGGCGGCGTCCAGGATGGCGCTGATCGGCTGCTTGATGCCGATGTTCACCACCTCGTAGCCGTTGTTGGACAGGATGATGTCGACCAGGTTCTTGCCGATGTCGTGCACGTCGCCGCGCACGGTGGCGAGCACGATGCGGCCCTTGCCGCCGTCCTCGATGGTCTCCATGTGCGGTTCGAGGTAGGCCACCGCGGTCTTCATCACCTCGGCGGACTGGAGCACGAACGGCAGCTGCATCTGGCCGGAGCCGAACAGTTCGCCGACCACCTTCATGCCGTCCAGCAGGATGTCGTTGATGATCGACAGCGGGGACCGACCGCCGGCCATCGCCTCGTCCAGGTCGGCCTCCAGGCCGTTGCGCTCACCGTCGATGATTCGCCGCTTCAGCCGCTCGTCGAGCGGCAACGCCGCCAACTCCTGAGCCCGGCTGGCCCGGGCACTCGTCACGTCGACACCCTCGAAGAGTTCGAGGAAGCGCTGCAACGGGTCGTACCCCTCGCGGCGTCGGTCGTAGACCATGTCCAGCGCGACCTCGCGCTGCTCGTCGGGGATCTTCGACATCGGCAGGATCTTGCTGGCGTGCACGATCGCGGAGGTCAGGCCGGCCTGCACGCACTCGTGCAGGAACACCGAGTTGAGCACCTGCCGGGCCGCCGGGTTGAGCCCGAACGAGATGTTCGAGATGCCCAGGGTGAAGTTGATTCCCGGGTAACGGCGGGCGATCTCCCGGATCGCGTCGATCGTCTCGATGCCGTCGCGGCGGGTCTCCTCCTGCCCGGTGGCGATCGGGAAGGTCAGTGTGTCGATCAGGATGTCGGACAGGTCCATGCCCCATCGGCCGGTCAGGTCGTCGATGGTGCGCGAGGCGATGCGGACCTTGTCCGCCGCGGTGCGCGCCTGCCCTTCCTCGTCGATGCACATCACCACCACGGCGGCACCGTGCTCCCGGATCACCGGCATCACCCGCCCGTAGCGGGACTCCGGGCCGTCCCCGTCCTCGAAGTTCACCGAGTTGACCACGCAGCGGCCACCGAGCATCTCCAACCCGGCCTCGATGACCGCCGGCTCGGTGGAGTCCAACATGATCGGCAGGGTGGACGCGGTGGCGAACCGACCGGCCAGCTCCCGCATGTCCTGCGTGCCGTCGCGGCCGACGTAGTCCACGCACAGGTCGAGCAGGTGCGAGCCGTCCCGTGCCTGGCTGCGGGCGATCTCCACGCAGGCCCGCCAGTCGCCGGCGAGCATCGCCTCCCGGAACGCCTTCGAGCCGTTGGCGTTGGTCCGCTCCCCCACCATCAGCACCGACGCGTCCTGGGCGAACGGCACCGGGTGGTAGACCGAGGAGACGCCCGCCTCGTGCCGGGGCTCACGGGCCGGGGCGGTGACGCCGTGCAGCCGCTCGGCCAGCACCCGGATGTGCTCCGGGGTGGTGCCGCAGCAGCCACCGATGAGCCCCACGCCGTACTCGGTGATGAACCGCTCCAGGGCCTCGGCCAGCTCCACGGGAGTCAGCGGGAAGTACGCCCCGTCGGCGGTCAGCACCGGCAGGCCGGCGTTCGGCATCACCGACAGCGGGATGCGGGAGTGCTGCGACAGGTAGCGCAGGTGCTCGCTCATCTCGGCCGGGCCGGTCGAGCAGTTGAGCCCGATAAGGTCCACGCCGAGCGGCTCGATCGCGGCGAGGGCAGCCCCGATCTCGCTGCCGACCAGCATGGTGCCGGTGGTCTCCACCGCCACGTGACAGATGATCGGCACGGTCTGACCCAGCTCGGCCATCGCCCGCTTCGACCCGACGACTGCCGCCTTGACCTGGAGCAGGTCCTGACAGGTCTCGATGATCAACGCGTCCGCGCCACCGACGATCAGACCCGCGGCGTTCTCCTGGTAGGCGTCGCGCAGGGTCGAGTAGGCGGCGTGCCCGAGGGTGGGCAGCTTGGTGCCCGGCCCGATCGAGCCGAGCACGAACCGGGGCCGCTGCGGGGTGCTGGCCGCGTCGGCGGCCTCCCGGGCGATCCGGGCGCCCGCCTCGGACAGCTCGCGGATACGGTGCGGGATGTCGTACTCGGCGAGGTTGGCGAGGTTGGCTCCGAAGGTGTTGGTCTCCACGCAGTCGGCGCCGACGGCCAGGTAGGCGTCGTGGACCCCGCGCACCACGTCCGGGCGGGTGACGTTGAGGATCTCGTTGCACCCCTCGAGCCCGTCGAAGTCGTCGAGCGTGAGGTCCGCGGCCTGAAGCATCGTGCCCATCGCGCCGTCGGCGATGAGAATACGATCAGCCAGCACATCCATCAATGAAGTCCGCACCCGTTCAGGTTAGTGCGATTCGGCCCGACTCCACGCCCGTCCTCGTGCGATCCCCTATTGTGTCACCGGGATCACGCTGTCTGGTTCGTTCGGGTATGACCTGCTGCCGGAGCGGCCGACCGGCGCGGCCGACGGGCCGCGCCCTCGCCCTGCACGTAGGCTGACGGACGTGAAGGACAACAGGGACGCCACCGTGCCACACGGTATGACGACCGGGCGCGGTCCCGGCGCCAGCCGCGACGAGCAGGGTGAGGTGACGGCGTGACCGAGTTCGACGGACTGCCGGTGCTGCGGTCCCCGGTGGCGATCGCCGCGTTCGAGGGCTGGAATGACGCCGCCGACGCGTCCACCGCCGCTGTCGAGCACCTGGAGCAGGTCTGGAACGCCCGGCAGATCGCCGAGCTGGATCCGGAGGACTTCTACGACTTCCAGGTCAGCCGGCCCACCATCACCATGGCCGACGGGGAGACCCGGCGGGTGGAGTGGCCGACGACCCGGTTCATGGTGGCCAGCCCGGAGGGCACCGACCGGGACGTGGTGCTGATCCGCGGCATCGAGCCGAGCATGCGCTGGCGGACGTTCTGCGAGCAGGTGCTGGAGATCTGCCACAGCCTGGAGGTGGAACGGGTGGTGCTTCTCGGCGCGTTGCTGGCCGACGTGCCGTACACCCGGCCGCTGCCGATCAGCGGCAGCGCCTCCGACGCGCAGGCCGCCGAGCGTTACCAGCTCACCCCCACCCGTTACGACGGGCCGACGGGCATCGTCGGCGTGCTGCACGACGCCTGCACCCGCGCCGAGGTGGACGCCGTCTCGTTCTGGGTGCACGTGCCGCACTACGCCAACAACCCGCCCTGCCCGAAGGCCACCCTTGCCCTGCTGCACCGGGTCGAGGAGGTCGTCGACCTGCCGGTGCCGATGGCCGACCTGGCCGAGGAGTCGGCCGAGTGGGAGCAGCGGGTGCGCAGCGCGGCCGAGCAGGACGCCGAGCTGGGCGAGTATGTCCGTGAGCTGGAGGAGCGGGTCGGCGACGAGGGGATCACCCCGTTGACCGGTGACGAGATCGCCCAGGAGTTCGAGAAGTACCTGCGCCGTCGGGGTGGTTCGGCCGGCCCCACCGCCGGCTCCTGGTAGCACTGTTCTCGCTGCGGGCCTTCGGACCCTCTGCGGGCCTTCGGACCCTCTGTGGTCCGGAGGCCCGTTTTCGCGTGTCCGGGGTAGCGCCGTCACACTCGCTAGGGCATCCTAGGAACCTAGATGTGATCACGGAGGCGAGTGTGCAGATCAATCCCGGGGCAGCCGAGTTCCCGCACCGACAGATCGCCGCGCAGCTCAAGGCCCAGGTCCGGCGCGGCGACTGGGGGCCGGGCGAGCGGCTGCCGTCCATCCCGGCCATCGCCGAGATGTTCGGCGTCGCCAAGCAGACCGTGCAACGCGCCGTCGACCAGCTGCGGGTCGAGGGCATCCTGATCACCAAACCCGGCTCCGGTACGTACGTCCGGGGCACCCGCCGCCGCCTCAACCGCCTCTCCCGAGGCCGGTACGGCGGCTTCCGCGGCTACCACACCGACCTGGCCGCCCGATACCGTCAGCAACTCGTCTCCGTGGGGCACGCCCCCGCCCCCGCCGAGGTGGCCGACGCGTTCGGCGTCTCCGACGGCACCAACCTGCTCTGCCGCCGGCACCTCGTCCGCACCGACGACTCCCCCGTCGAGGTGGGCGCCTCCTGGTTCCTGCCCCGCGACACCGCCGGGACCTCACTGGAGCGCACCGAGGCGTTCGGCCGGCCGCTCTACCAGGAGGCCGAAGAAGCCACCGGACGACGGTACGTCTCAGCCACCGACACGATCAGCGCCCGCCAGCCGAGCCGGGAGGAGGCCGAAACCCTCCAGATCCGGCCGGACACCCCGGTGCTGCACCTGCTGCACATCGCGTACGACGCGCAGCGCAAGCCGATCGAGGTCTCCCAGGCGACCTGGCCCGGCCCGATGACCACCCTCACCGAGGAGTACAAGATCCCCGGCCCGACCCCCGACCCGGAACCCGACCCCGGCCTGGTCCTTGGCTAGCCAGCCCCGCCGCCACCCCCGGCCTGCCCCACCCCACCCCACCCCACCCCGGGCCCGCCCGCCCCGCCCCCGCCCCGCCCCGCCCCGCGCCGCCCCGCGCCGCCCCGCGATCTTGCGCTTTCGGTCGCCTTTTTGCCTGTTCTGCACCTTTCGCTGGGACAGAAACTGCAAGATCGGCGCGATGGGCGCGCGCGTGGGTGCCCCTGAGAGCTCACCCTTGTCGAGACGCGTCGCCGTCGTTGCATCTATACACTCGGTATATATACTGCGGTTATATAGACGGCCGGGCGGGCCGGTTCCGGCGTCGGGCGACCCAGGGGAGGATCAATGCCAACCGCGAAACCTGTTGGTGCACGGGGGATCACGCGCCGTGGCCTTGTCGGAGCCGCGCTGGCGGTCGGGGCCGGCGTACCGTTGGGCGTCGCTGGCCGCGTCACGGCGGCGACCGCCGATGCGGGCCCGGCCCCGCTCACTCTCCCCCGGCCGACCGGGCCGTACCGCGTGGGTGTGGTGCCGTTGCATCTGCTCGACCGGTCGCGGCCGGAACCGCTGGCGGGGCCGGGGCGGTATCGGGAACTGATGATCAGCGTCTGGTACCCCGCCCGGAACGAGCGGCACCACCCGCGCTCCCCGTGGATGACGGCCGCCTCGATGCGCGTGCTGCTGGAATCCGCAGGCTTCGACCCCCACGCCGCCCTGGCGCCGTTGACGGCGGGGCACGAGGGTGCCCCGGTGCGGCACTCGGGCCGGCGGTTGCCGGTGGTGCTGTACTCGCACGGCGCCGGCAGCCACCGTTCGGACACCACCATCGTGGTGCAGGAACTCGCCAGCCACGGGTACGCGGTGGTCACCGTGGACCACACGTACGACGGATTCAGCGAATTCCCCGACGGCCGGGTCACCGTCCAGGAGGAAGACGTCGACTCCACCCCGTGGACCTACACCAGGGACGTCCGATTCGTCCTCGATCAGATCTGCGACCTCGCCGCCGGGGGCAACCCCGACGTCAACCACGCGCCACTGCCGACCGGGCTGGGCGCCGCCCTCGACCTGAGTCGGATCGGCATGTTCGGCTGGTCGAAGGGCGGCACCGCGACGGCCCTGACCATGGGCACCGACCGACGGGTCCGGGCCGGGCTGAGCCTGGACGCCCCGATGGTGTCGCAGCCGATGCCCACCACTGACCTGTACCGGCCGTTCATGCTGATGACTGTGGACGAAACCCGGGCCGCGGAGCCCGCCGTCGCCGAGTTCTTCACGCACCTACGGGGATGGCGACTCAACATCCAGACCGCCGAAGCGATCCACTCGTCCCACACCGACAACCAGTGGCTCGTGCCGCAACTGGCGAAGCTCATCGGCATGAGCGACGAAGACCTCGTGACCTGGGTCGGAACGCTCGACCCCGCCCGCGCGGTCCGCATCGGGCAGGCGTACCCGCTGGCATTCTTCGACCTGCACCTGCGGCACCGGGGCGGCCACCTACTGGACGGCCCGAGCCGGTCCTTCCCCGAGGTGGCGTTCATTCCGTGACCCGATCGTCCACGCCGTGCGGGGGTGCCCCGACCCCGACCCCGACCCCGACCTGGTCCTGAGCCGAGCCGTTTGATCGACTCGGCTTCCTGGAAGTCGGGGCGTCCTACCGCCCTGGACACCGCCACTTCCCCGGAACCGAGTCGATCAACGGGCGCGCGAACCGACGCGCACGGGCTAGAGGCGGATGCCCAGGAGGGCGTCGACCGTGGTCGCGAAGAGAGCAGGCGCTTCGGGGTCGTCGGTGACACCGGCGAGGGTCGCCTCGGACCAGCGATCGGCCGCGGCCAGGGCTCCGGGGGTGTCCAGGTCGTCGGCCAGACGTGCGCGTACCTCGGCCAGCAGCTCGGCCCCGGACGGCCCGGCGGGCGCGGCGGCGGCCCGCCGCCAACGGTCCAGGCGCTCGTGCGCGGCGGTGAGCAGGTCGTCGGTCCAGGTGCGGTCGCTGCGGTAGTGCCCGGAGATCAACGCCAGCCGGATCGCCATCGGGTCGACCTTGTCGGCGCGCAGCCGGGACACGAAGACCAGGTTGCCGCGGGACTTGGACATCTTCTCGCCGTCCAGACCGATCATGCCGGCGTGGACGTAGTGCTCGGCGAACGGCGCCTGGCCGGTGAGCCGCTCGGCGTGCGCGGCGGAGGCCTCGTGGTGCGGGAACAGCAGGTCGTTGCCGCCGCCCTGCACGTCGATCCGGTCACCGAGCAGGTTGAGCGCGATCACCGCGCACTCGATGTGCCAGCCGGGGCGGCCCGGGCCCAGCTCGCCGCCCGGCCAGGACGGCTCGCCCTCGCGGGCGCCGCGCCACAGCAGCGGGTCCAGTGGGTCCCGCTTGCCGGCCCGGTCGGGGTCGCCACCGCGCTCGGGGAAGATCTCCAGCATCTGCTCGCGGCTCAGGTTCGACTCGTAGCCGAAGCGGGGCGTCGCGGAGATGTCGAAGTAGACGTCGCCGGTGCCGTCGTCGAGCCGGTACGCGGCACCGTCCTTGAGCAGCACCTCGACCTTGTCGGCGATGTCCGGAATCGACTCGACGGCACCCACGTAGTGCGCCGGCGGGATGATCCGGAGCGCCTCCATGTCCTCCCGGAACAGCGCCGTCTCGCGCATCGCCAGGACCACCCAGTCCTCGCCGTCGCGGGCGGCCCGCTCCAGCAGCGGGTCGTCGATGTCGGTGACGTTCTGCACGTAGCGCACCGGGCGGCCGGCGTCGCGCCACATCCGCTGCACCAGATCGAACGTGATCATGGTAGCGGCGTGGCCGAGGTGGGTGGCGTCGTACGGGGTGATGCCGCAGACGTACATGCTGCCCGCGTCGGCCGGCTCACTCGGGTGGACACCCTGCCGCGCCGAGTCGTACAACGCCAGTGGCTCGCCCCTGCCCGGCAGCCGTGGCACCTCGTGTCCCGCCCAAGACTCCATGGGATCAGCCTAGCCAGGCCGGCGGCAACGCCGGAGCGCCCCACGGGTGATCAAGATGACAGCGGGTCACATGGGTGGCCAGGGCATCGCCGGCCAGTCCTCCGGAGGCTGCGGGAAGCAGCCGGTCTCGCGCAACCGGTCGACCCGGGCGGCCACCTCGGTCACCTCGCTGATCGTCAGATGGTCGGCCAACTCCGCCCCGAGCGCGCCGGCGACCTGATCGGCCAGCGCGTCGAGCATCTCCACGGCGTCCGTGGGCAGCCGCTTACCGGCCCAACCCCAGAGCACCGTGCGCAGCTTGTCCTCCACGTGGAAGCTCACCCCGTGGTCCACGCCGTAGATCCGGTCGTCGGCCCCGACGAGCACGTGACCGCCCTTACGGTCGGCGTTGTTGAGCACCGCGTCGAGCACCGCGAGCCGGGCCAGCCGTGGGTCGTCAGCGTGGGCGAGGGCGTACGCGGCGCCGTCGTCGTCCCGGGCCGCGGCGATCGGGATCCAGTGTGGCGGCAGTTCCCCGGCGGGCAGGAAACCGACAAGTGGTTCGGCGTCCTCCGGCTCGTCGATCCACAGCTGGCAGGAGCCGGGGCCGAACGGGCCGTCCCGCAACACCGTGGGGGGCACCAGATCCCATCCGGTGGCTCGGGAGACCAGGTACGCCGAGACCTCCCGGCCGGCCAGGGTGCCGTCGGGGAAGTCCCAGAGGGGGCGCTCGCCACGGACCGGCTTGTAGACGCAGCGGGCGGTCAACCCGTCCAGGGTCAGGATGCCTCGCAGCGTCGTGTTCGACGCGTCGACCAGCCGACCTTCCAGGTCGAGGACGCCGTCACGCAGCAGCCGCAGCGCGGCGTCGCCGTCCTGGCGAGGCTGGAGGCCGGACGAGGTCACCGGTGATAGCCGTTGTGCCGCGGGCAGAGGTGCCCGGCGGGGTCCAACGGTTGGCCGCAGAGCGGGCACGGTGGCCGGCCCGCGTTGACCACTCGCCGGGCCCGCTCGATGAACTGGCGGGTCGCCTGGGGAGTGAGCCGGACCCGGAGCCGATCCAGGTCCTCGTCCGGCTCGTCGTCGTCCTCTTCGTCGTCGTCGTCCTCGTCCTCGTCGCCGAGCTCGACCTCGGGCTCCACCTCGCCCGCCGCGATCGCCTCGATCACCACGGTCGCGGTGTCCACGTCGAAGGCCAGCCCGAGCGTCCCGACCCGGAACTCCTCGTCGACCGGAGTGTCCAGTGGCTCGTTGTCGCCGATCACCGGCGCCAGCTCGGGCAGGTCCACCCCGAAGCGACGCTGCGCCTCGGTGAGCAACTCCTCGAGCTTCTCGGCGAGCAGGGACACCTGGACCTTCTCCAGCGCGACGCTGACCAGCCTGCCGCCGCCGCGGGCCTGCAGGAAGAACGTGCGCTCCCCCGGCGGTCCGACAGTCCCGGCGACGAACCGCTCCGGCGGTTCGAAGGCGTGCACCTGGTGGGTCATACCCACGACCCTATCCGGCCCGCCCTGGCGTCGCGCACCCCACCGACGCGAATCGCCGCGTCGGCGGCGCGCCCGGTGTACCAGGGGTTACACCCGGGCGTGGCGGGCCTTGTGGCCTGCGTCGACGCCCGGGCCGGGGACGCTGTCGTGACGGGCCTCACCGCGACGCACCCGCTCCGCCGCCGACGGCCGCGTCCGAGTCGGCCACACGGCTCGCGCGCCGACGCCGTTTGGCCGGCGGCGGCACCAGCGCCGCCAGGTCGCCACCGGTGTCGTTGAGCCGCACCAGAAACGGACGCAGCGGCGTGAACCGGATCGCCGTCACCGACGCCGGGTCGGCCACGATCCGCTGAAAGGCATCCAGGTGTACGCCGAGCGCGTCCGCCACGATGGCCTTGATCACATCGCCGTGGCTGCAGGCCAACCAGACCGCCTCGGGCCCGTGCTCGGCGTTCACCCGGGCGTCCCAGGAACGCACCGCCGCCACGGCACGGGCCGCCATCGCCGCCATAGCCTCGCCACCCGGAAAGACCGCCGCGCTGGGGTGCTGCTGGACCACCGGCCAGAGCGGCTCCTTGGCGAGTTTCTTCAGCGGCTGCCCCTCCCAACTGCCGTAGTCGCACTCGATCAGCCCGTCCTCGACGATCGGGGCGGCCTGCGGAAGCGCCAACTCCAGGGTCTGCCGGCAGCGGATGAGCGGACTGGTCACCACGGCGGCCAGCGGCACCGCCCGCAGGCGCTCGCCGACCGCGGTGGCCTGCGCGCGCCCGGTGTCGTCCAGCTCGACCGGTTGCCGACCGGCCAGGCCGCCATCGGCGTTCGCCGTGGTACGGCCGTGTCGCAGAAGCAGAAGGGTCGCCACGGTGACCACCCTATGACCTGGGCCCGACGGCGGGCCGTCGCGGGCTAGGCGTACGCCGTGATCAACTCGAGTTCCCGGAAGTCGGGGTGTCGGGCCGCTGCGGATGCCGCGACTTCCGGAAACCCGAGCGGGTCATGCCGGGCCGGCAGGCGAGCGGCCAGCAGGCTGCGGGCCAGCCAGCGCTGCGGGCAGCAGACGGCCCCCGGTTCCGCTCGCGGGCGGGGCCGGGGGCCGTCGGCAGGGCCGGTCAGGTGGCGTCGATCGTGCCGGTCATTAGCAGGGCCAGGACCAGGGTGCCCAGCGCGACCCGGTACAGCACGAAGACGTACAGGGTGTGGTGGGCGACGTAGCGCAGCAGCCAGGCGATGGCCGCGTAGCCGACGCCGAACGCGATCAGGGTGGCCACGATCGTCTGGGCCACGGTCGGCACGGACGTGCCCGGGGCGGACGGTTCGAAGACGTCCCCGAGGCTGAACACCCCGGACATCACCACCGCCGGGATGGCCAGCAGGAACGAGTACCGGGCCGCCGCCTCCCGGGTCAGGTTGAGCAGGAGGCCGGCGGTGAGCGTGCCGCCGGAGCGGGACACACCGGGGACCAGCGCCATCGCCTGGGCGAAGCCCATCACGATGCCGTCCTTCATCCGGAAGTTCTCCAGGGTGCGGGTCTGCCGCCCCCAGTACTCGGCGAACGCCAGCACGAACGCGAACACGATCAGCGTGGTCGCCACCACCCACAGGTTGCGCCCGGCGGTCTTGATCTGGTCCTTGAACACGAAACCGAACAGCCCGATCGGGATCGAGCCGACGATGACGTACCAGCCCATCCGGTAGTCGAGGCTGGAGCGGACCGACTTGTCCCGGATGCCCACCAACCAGGTCCGGGTGATCCGCCAGATGTCCTTGGCGAAGTAGATCAGCACTGCCGCTTCGGTGCCGAGCTGGGTGACCGCGGTGAACGACGCGCCGGCGTCACGGTCGAAGAAAATCGCCGAGGTGATCCGCAGATGCCCCGACGAGCTGACCGGAAGGAACTCGGTCAGTCCCTGGACGATGCCCAGGACGATGGCCTCGACCCAGGTCACTCGCCGACTCCCGAAAGGTCGAGAGCCTCGGCGACGGTACGCAGGGTCTGCACACCGCTGTCCCGGTCGGCCACGAAGAGGGTCACCGACAGCGTGGTCACCCCGGCCGCCGCGTACTCCCGCATCCGTTCGGCGATGCGCTCCTTCGGGCCGAGCAGCGAGGTGCGGTCGATGAACTCCATGGGCACGGCCGCGGCGGCGTCACGCTGCCGCTTGGCCAGGTACAGGTCCTGCACCTCGCGGGCGGCGTCGCCGTAGCCCATCCGGGTGGCGAGCTGGTTGTAGAAGTTCTGCTGCCGGCTGCCCATGCCGCCCACGTAGAGCGCGGCGTACCAGCGGACGAGTTCGGCGCAGGAGGCCACGTCGTCGCCGATCACCACGGGCACCGACGGCACCACGTCGAACCCGGCCAGCTCCTTGCCGACCTTGGCCCGCCCGGCGCGCACCGAGGCGAGCTGCTCCTCGGCGAACTCCGGAGCGTAGAACACCGCCAGCCAGCCGTCGGCGATCTCGCCGGCCAGCTCCAGGTTCTTCGGGCCGACCGCGGCCAGGTAGATCGGTATGTGCTCGCGCGGTGGGTGGAAGCCCAGTCGCAGGGCCTTGCCCGGGCCGTCCGGCAGCGGCAGCGTGTAGTGCTCGCCGTCGTACGCCACCTCCTTGCGGGCGATGGCCAGCTTGACGATGTCGACGAACTCGCGGGTCCGGGCCAGCGGCTTGGCGAAGCGCACACCGTGCCAGCCCTCGGAGACCTGCGGGCCGGAGACACCCAGGCCGAGGCGGAACCGGCCGCCGGAGAGCGCGTCGATGGTGGCGGCGGTCATGGCGGTGGCCGCCGGCGTACGGGCGGGGATCTGCATCACCGCCGCGCCGACGTCGATCCGTTCGGTCTGGCCGGCCATCCAGGCGAGCATGCTGGGCGAGTCGGAGCCGTACGCCTCCGCCGCCCACACCACCGAGTAGCCCAGCCGGTCCGCCTCCTGGGCCAGCGCCAGGTGGTCGGCCGGTGTGCTCCACGCCGTCTGGTATCCGAGACTGAGCCCGAGTCGCACTGGTCCTCCCCCATCCGTGGCACAGGTCGCCCCAGGTTACGCAATGCCGATAACGGACTCGATCACCGGCTCGACACCTTTGATCCCCCCTCCATCGGGGCAGCTCGGGGCGGCGGAACCGGCAGAACCGGCAGAGATACGGGAGCGAGGATATCGGTGGCGGCAGGTTCGAAATAAGGTTCACCCATGCAACAGCGACCGCTCGGCCGAAGCGGGCTGGCGGTTTCGCGGCTCGCGCTCGGCACCATGACCTGGGGCCGGGACACCGACGCCGACGATGCGGCCGCTCAGCTCAAGAGTTACCTCGACGCGGGTGGCAACCTGATCGACACCGCCGACGTGTACGGCGACGGCGATGCCGAGTCGGTGATCGGCTCGCTGCTGGGCTCCCTCGTCCCCCGCGAGGAGCTGCTGATCGCCACCAAGGCGGGATTGCGCCCCGGCAGCGGGCGACGCCGGGACGGTTCCCGTGGGCACCTGCTGCGTACGTTGGACGCGTCGCTGCGCCGGCTCGGCACCGACCACGTCGACCTGTTCCAGGTGCACGGGTACGACCCGGACACCCCCCTCGAGGAGACCCTGGCCGCCCTGGACCACGCGGTGGCCAGCGGCAAGGTTCGCTACGTCGGGGTGTCGAACTTCTCCGGCTGGCAGACCGCACGGGCCGCCGCCTGGCAGACCGCCTGGCCGGGGCGGGCGCCGGTGGTCGCGTCCCAGGTGGAATATTCGCTGCTGGAGCGCGGCGTGGAGCGGGAGGTACTGCCCGCGTGCGACGCGCTCGGCCTCGGCGTGCTGCCCTGGTCGCCGCTGGGGCGGGGCGTACTCACCGGCAAGTACCGGCACGGCCGTCCGGCCGACTCCCGGGCCGCGTCGCCGCACTTCGAGCGGTTCGTCTCGACCTACCTGGAGCCGCGCTGCTCCAGCATCGTGGAGGCGGTGGCGACCGCGGCCGGTGGGCTGGGGGTGTCTCCGCTGGAGGTGGCGTTGGCCTGGATCCGGGACCGGCCGGGCGTGACCGCGCCGATCCTCGGCGCGCGCACGGTCGGGCAGTTGCTCGGTGCGCTCGCAGTAGAGCGGATCACCCTGCCCGAGGAGATCACCACCGCGCTGGACGACGTCTCCGCGGTGCCGGTCGGCTACCCCGAACGCGACGGCTGACCGTCCGGCCGGGTCAGGGTGGCCCCGCGCGCCAGGTCAGGGCCGGGCACGCGCGCCGGACCAGGGCTGGACTGCTGAGTCGGCGGCCTGGCTGGTTCCGCCTGGCCGGCTCAGGGTTGAGGGCGCCGCCCGGGGAGGTCGTGGATCGCGGTCAGAAAGCGCGACTGGTCGTCGCGGAGCGCCGGCTGGGTGAGCCGGATCCACGAGCCGTCGTCGAAGACGATCGTGGACGTCAGCTGCACGAGCCCGGTCGCGCCGCGCTCCGAGTCGACCCGGGCCACCCGCTCGCGTCGCACACTCCACAGCACCCGAGGTTGCCGTCGGTCGGGCCGGTCGGCGTCCGGACGGGGCCCCATCCGCAGCAGGTGCAGGTGGGTGTCGGTCACCGCCAGCGGGGTGCCGCTGTAGCGCTCCAGGAAGAGCAACAGGCTGCCGGCGAGGGTGGCGAGGTCGCCGCTGAACACGAACCGGCGACGGTAGGCGATCTCGGCGAGCTGCTCGGCCAGCGGGCGGTACAGGCTGAGACGGAACAGGGCGCGGAACGCCTCCTGCTCCTCGGTCAGCGGAACCGGATCCCGCTGCGCCCGCTGGTGTGGTGCGGCCGGCTCAGGCCCGGCCGGCTCGGGCACACCGGCGGCGACGGCACCGGCCTTGCCGGGCAGCAGCAGCACGCCCGCGGCCAGCCGGACCGGCGTCAGCACCGCATCCACCCAGACCACCGGGTTGACGATGTTGAGCAACCCGAACAGCACCTTCGGATCGAGCGAGTCGACGAACTCGTCGGCCATCACATCGGCGAGCTGCCGACCGGCCTTGTGGGTCTGCGGGGCGCGGACCGGGCCGAGCCCCACATAGCGCAGCTCCTGCCCCGGTAGCAGGGGCGCGACGAAAGCACGTTCGGGTTCGTCGCTGGTGCGGAACTCGTCGCGCAGTTCACGGGCCTTGTCCCGGGCTGCCCGCGCGCCGCCGAGCACTGCGTCGGTGAACCGACCGAGCCGGCCACGCTCCCCTGGCATCACGCCTACCTCCCTAGCGGACCGCCGGCTGACCCGCCGGCGGCGCCCCGGAGACATTCTGCTCGATCCAGTCCGCCCCGCCCCGCCCACACCGTCTGGTCGACCTGTCCGCTACCGGGAACAGAAAGCCGGCCGGTCAACGCGACCGTCCGCCACCCGACACCCTGGACCACGGAGTCCGGCACAGTCCACGGCACGCGGGTCGCCCAGTCCCATCCACCCGCGAAGCCCCCGGCCCCGACTCTCTGCCCGTGCCCCACCAGCGCGCCGTCGATCATGGAGTTGTGGTGCCCGATCGAGCCAGATAACAGGCCTTTTGTCACCCACCACAACTCCATGATCGACGGGGGTCGGCGGGAGACGTGCGCGGCGGGGTGGGGTTCGGGGGCGTCCGCGTCGATCTTGCAGTTTCTGTTGCCGTTTCAGTGTGGCATGACCGTTTTGTCGCAACAGGAAGTGCAAGATCGGCGCGGCTGGCGGCTGGGGGCTGGGGCGGGGCGCGGGGCGGCGCGGAACCGAGCAGCGCGGCGAGGGGGTGGGCAAGGCGCGGGTGGCTCGGAGGTGGGCAGGGCGTCGGAGGGTGGGCAGGGTGCCGGGGGCGGCGCGCGACCGAGCAGCGCGGCTAGGGGGGTGGGCGCGGGGCGCGGGGCGGGGCCGCGCGGGGTGGCGTTGTTGGTCACCCTGCAGGGGGTGGCAAACGGTCGCTGGGCTGGGCAGCATGGAGGGCATGGACTACGAGTACGCGCCACTGCGGCTGCCGCCGAACGTCGACCGGTTGACCGCAGCGGCGCAGTTGGCGATCCAGGCGGAGTTCTCCGGATGGGAGTTGGCCCGGGTGCGGCTGTACCGGGACGGCACACGGCAGGTGGTGCTGCGTCGTCGGCGGGTCAACCAGCCGCAGCCAGGTCTGTCGTACTGACGGCCGGGTGGTGCCGCCCGAGGCCGGAGTCGGCCCCGGGCGGCACCCGGCCTAGTGCTGGTGCCCGGCGTGGTCGTGGTCGTCGTCGAGCTCCAGGAACGGGTGCTCGTCGAGTCGACCGACCAGCCGGTCGTCGGCAGCCGGCTGGAACGGGCCGACCGCGTCGTCGTCGTCGAACGACTCCAGGTCGACCGGGGTGCCCACCTCGCTGACCATGACCACCCCGTCGAGCGGCTCCAACTCGGGGACGTCCAACGCGCCGAGCGAGCCGTCACCACTTTGCAGCAGCTCCAGCACCGCCTCGCCGACGCCCTCCACCGGCGCCGGCTCGTCGTCCTCCGGGGTGCCCTCGCGGCGGGCCGCCTCGGCCACCCGCAGCAGCGCGGCGACGCTCGGCACCCGGTAGTCGCGACGCTGACGCACCGAGATCACCCGGGGGTGCGGGTCGCTGGCCTCGGCACCCTCGCCGCCGCCGAACCGCTCGTCGGCCTCGTCCGGGTCGATCGAGTCGACATCCCACGGCGTCACCTCGCCGAAGGCGTCGAGCAGCCGCTCGTCGTACGCGAAGGAGGCGTTGTTCAACGCCACGTACGCCTGCCAGACGTCGTCGTCGTCGACGCGGCCCTGCGCGGCGCGTACGGCGGCCAGGTGGTGGCGGGCCGCTTCGATCACCCGCTCGAGAGCGGCGTCCAGCTCACCATGCTGGTCGGTCATGTGGGGCAGTCCCTTCACGATGGGGAGGTTGCGCGCCGGCGGCGACCGCCGGACGCGACTAGCAGGTGCGGAGGAACCGGTCGAGAACCCGCACGCCGAACTGTAGTCCGTCGACCGGAACGCGCTCGTCGATGCCGTGGAACAACGCGGAGAAGTTCAGGTCGGCGGGCAGTTGGAGCGGGGCGAACCCGAAGCAGCGGATGCCGAGCTGCGAGAACGCCTTGGCGTCGGTGCCTCCGGAGAGCATGTACGGGACGGGCCGCGCCCCCGGGTCCTCCGCGCGCAGGGCCGCCGACATGGCCTCGACCAGGTCACCGTCGAAGGTGGTCTCCAGGGCCGGCTGCCGCTGGATGTACTCGATCGCGATGTCCGGGCCGACCAGCTCGCGCAGTTGCTGCTCCAGCAGCTCGGACTGGCCGGGGAGGCTGCGGCAGTCGATGGTGGCGGTGGCCCGGCCGGGAATGACGTTGTCCTTGTAGCCGGCGCTCAACCGGGTCGGGTTGGCGGTGTTGCGGATGGTCGCGCCGATGATGTTGGCGATGGGGCCGAGCTTGGCGATCGCCGCCTCCGGGTCGTCCGGGTCCAGCTCGATGCCGAGCAGGTCGGAGACCTCGGTGAGGAAGGCCCGCACGGTGTCGGTGACCACCACCGGGAAGCGGTGCCGGCCGATCCGGGCGACCGCCTCGGCGAGCGCGGTGACGGCGTTGTCGTCGTGCATCATCGAGCCGTGCCCGGGGCGGCCCTTGGCGTGCAGCCGCAGCCAGTCGATGCCCTTCTCGGCGGTCTCGATGAGGTAGAGCCGCTGGCTGTCGTTGACCGAGTAGGAGAAGCCGCCGACCTCGCCGATCGCCTCGGTGCAGCCGTCGAAGAGGTCCCGGTGGTTGTCGACCAGAAAGTGCGCGCCGTACTCGCCGCCGGCCTCCTCGTCGGCGGTGTAGGCCAGCACGATGTCGCGCGGCGGGCGTACGCCGGTGCGCTGCCAGTGCCGCACCACGGCGAGCACCATCGCGTCGAAGTCCTTCATGTCGATGGCGCCCCGGCCCCAGAGGTAGCCGTCGCGCAGCTCGCCGGAGAACGGGCCCACCGACCACTCGTCGGCGTCGGCGGGCACCACGTCCAGGTGGCCGTGCACCAGCAGCGCGCCCCGGCTCGGGTCGGCGCCCGGAATGCGGGCCATCACGTTCGCCCGGCCCGGCGCGGACTCGTGCAGGACGGACTCGACCCCCACCTCGGCGAGCTTCTCCGCCACGTACTCGGCCGCGCGGCGCTCGCCGGCGCTGGTGTCGTTGTCACCGGTGTTCGTGGTGTCGATGCGCAGCAGGTCGCGGCAGAGGTCCACGACCTCTGCGGTGGGGTCGGGCAGGGCGGAGGCGGCATCGCTCGTCATCGCCTCTTCATACCAGCCCAGGCCGCTCGACCGGCCGGCGCGGGTGGCCGCATCGACGGGCCGGTTTCGCGTCGGCCGCGTTCGGGTACCGCCGCCCACGACCGAACGTCCCTGCCGGGGCTTCCGCCCGCCAGTCGAGGAGGGCACCATGTCCGCCGTTCCCCTGCCGCCGCTGCCGCCCGCGCCCGCACCCGAGGAGGGTTACCGACCCGCCGGTCGTAGCATCGCCGACATCGTCGACCGGGAGCACCGGCAACTGCTGGCGCTGCTGGATCAGCTCTCCGGCCCGGACACCACGCCGCAGGAGGGGTTGGCGGTGCTCACCGCCGCGCTGTCGCGACACCTGTCCGCCGAGGAGCAGTACCTGCTGCCGGCGGTCCGCGCGGCGCTGCCGGCGGCCACCGAGCGGGTCGATGCGGAGATCAGCGCCGACGCGGCTCTGCTGAGCGCCCTCAAGGGGCTGACGGACGAGGCGCTGACCGAGGTCGCCGAGCGGGTCCGCCGGCATGTCGAGGGGGTTGGCGCGCTGGTCACCGAGCTGCGGGCGGTCGCGACCGAGGAGGAGCTGATCCGGCTGGGCAACCGGTTGGAGATCGCCGAGGAGGCCGCGCCGACCCGACCGCACCCGGGCACGCCGGCCACCCCTCCGTGGAACCGGATCGTGGAGCCGGCGGTCGGGGTCGTGGACAAGGTCCTCGACGCGGTGACCCGGCGGCCGACGTACCTGGCGGACCTGCCGGAGCCGCCGCGCGAGCGGTGACCCGGCGACCGCCGGCACTGCATTCATTATCACCGATCCGCTCGGGCTATTCCGCCAGCAGACGCGTAGTCCTACCGTCACCCTATGAACCTGGAGCTGCGTCACCTGCGGGTGGTCTGCGCGATCGCGGAGACGGGAAGTGTGACGAAGGCGGCCTCGGCGCTCGGCCTGGCCCAGCCGGCGCTCACCGCCCAGCTCCAACGCATCGAACGGACGCTGGGCGGCCCGCTGTTCGACCGGGACCGGCGCGGGGCTCGACCCACCGCGCTCGGTGAGCTGGTGCTGGCCCGCGCCCGGGTGCTGCTGCCGGCGATGAAGGGGCTGCAGGACGAGGCCGCCCGGCTGGCCGGGGCGGGCGACGCGCCGCCGTGCTACCGGTTCGGCGGGGTGAACAGCCCGATCCTGGGTCGGCTGGTGCACCGTTTGGCGGCCGAGCAGCCGCCCGCCCAGATCACCACGTACGCGTCGTGGTCGGTGGACGAGTTGGCGCAGTTGGTGGCCGGCGGTCGGCTGGACTTCGCGCTGGCCGGGGTGTGCGGGGACGCCAGTCCGTCGGCCGGGTTCGGGTTGAGCTGGCAGGAGGTGGCCGTCGACCCGGTGCTGGTGCTGCTGCCGGAGACCCATCCTCTCGCGGGGCAGGATGAGGTCCGACTGGCCGACCTGCGTCATGAGCAGTGGGTCGCCGCGCCGGGTGACGGCTGCTTCGCCGACTGCTTCGCCGCCGCCTGCGCCCGCGCCGGCTTCACCCCCCGCAAGGTGTACGAGACCGACATCCGCGGCTGCGTCGACCTGGTGGAGGCCGGCGTGGCGGTGGCCCTGTGCCAGGCGACGTTCCGTCCGGTCAGTGGTCTGGTCACCCGTCAACTCGCCGGGACGCCGCTGCGCTGGCGGCTGCTGCTCGGCTGGCATCCGGACTCCCCCGCCGCCCAGGGCGCGCAGCTCGTGCTGGAGAGCGCCAAGGCGGCGTACGTCGACTCGTTGGCGCCGCACCCGGCGTACCTGGCCTGGCTGCCCCGCAACCCGGGGTTCGGCGTCCGGCACCCCACCGGGGTACGGCCGGGCTGAGCTGCCGCTATTCCGGGCCGCGGGCGGTGCGAACCGGCGTGGGCCGGGTATCTGGCGAACATGACCGACCTCTACCCGCCCGCCGACGACCGCGAACTGCTGCGCGAGGCGGCTGCCGCGCACACCGCCGCCACCCGTGCGGTGGAGGCGTTCCTGCGCCGCCTGCCGACGGTGCCCGACCCGGCCGACGTGACCGAGTACGCGAATCTGCTCACCCGGGAGGACCAGACCCGGGGTGACCGGGACGCCGCCGCCGACGCGGCGGGTCTGACCATCGCGAGCCTGGAGCCCGACCAGGGCCAGTAGCGCGCCACGGCGGTGCCGCCCCGGGTTCGGGACGGCACCGCCGTGGGTGCACCTCGCTCAGCGTTCGATGAGCGGGTCGTGACCCAGGTCCAGCAGGGAGTGCCGCCAGCTGTCGTCGGCGTTGCCGCGCGACGGTTTGGCGTCCATCAGCTCGCGGATCCGCTCGACCGCCTCCCGCATCACCTCGATGTCCTCCGGGGTGAGGTCCACCTTGCGCTTGTTGAGCACCTTGAGGATCTCCCGGCCGGGCTGGGGCAGGTCGAGGTTCGGGTTCGGGCTGAACGACTCCTCCCCCGAGCCCCGGGTCAACAGCCAGGTCCGCAACTGCTCCGACGGGACGTTGACCTCGGCGTGGAAGTCCTCCCAGAGCACTTCCACCTCGGGGTCGAGCCGCGCTTCGCGTACCATCAGGTCTCCTCTCGCAGCGGCGGCCCGGACGTCTCCGGGTCGTCCTGGTCGGTCTTCGGATGCAGGCCCTCCGCGGGCACCCGTGTCCGGCGGGGGTTGGCGGTGGGCGACGCCAGGATCGGGTCGGGATGCTCGTCGTCCTCGTCCCGGGGTTTCGCGGCCTCCGCGCGCTGGTGCGGGTCCTCGCGCTCGTCGCTTCGCGCCGGCCCGCTCATCGCGGGTGCGTGGTCGTGGCGGCGGTGTACCCCCGCTCGCCCGCTGTTACGTCGAAGGTGAGCGCCCCGTCGCGGACGTCCACCGTGACCTTCTGCCCCGGCGAGATCGCCGACTCCAGCAGCATCCGGGACAGGTGGTTGTCCACCTCCCGCTGGATCACCCGGCGCAGCGGGCGGGCACCGAACTCCGGCTGGTAGCCGTGCTCGGCGAGCCAGTCGATGCCGGCGGTGGTGAACTCCACCTGGAGGTCCTGGGCGTGCATCCGGCGGCGGGTCTCCTCCAGCAGCAGCGCGGTGATGTCGCGCAGCTGCTCGGCCTCCAGCCGGCGGAAGATGATGACCTCGTCGATGCGGTTGAGGAACTCCGGGCGGAAGTTCTCCTGCAGGCGGCGCATGAGGCGCTCGCGCAGCTCGTTGCTCTCCTGCTCGCTGCCCACGTCCCCGGTGCCGAAGCCGACCGAGCGCTGGGCGCCGGTGATCAGCTCGGAGCCGAGGTTGCTCGTCATGATCAGGACGGTGTTCTTGAAGTTCACCGTGCGACCCTGACTGTCCGTGAGCCGCCCGTCGTCGAGCACCTGGAGCAGGATGTTGAAGACGTCCGGGTGGGCCTTCTCGATCTCGTCGAGTAGCACCACCGCGTACGGGCGGCGACGCACCGCCTCGGTGAGCTGACCGGCCTCCTCGTAGCCGACGTATCCGGGCGGCGCGCCGACCAGTCGACTGACCGTGTGCCGCTCCTGGAACTCGCTCATGTCCACCCGGACCATCCGGTCCGCCTCGCCGAACAACGCCTCGGCCAGGGCCCGCGCCAACTCGGTCTTGCCGACACCGGTCGGGCCGAGGAACAGAAAGCTGCCCATCGGTCGCTCCGGGTCGGCCAGCCCGGCCCGGGAGCGGCGCACCGCCTCGGCGACCGCGGTGACCGCGTCGTCCTGACCGACCACCTTCTGGTGCAGGTGCCCCTCCAGGCGCAGCAGCCGGTCGCGTTCCTCCTCGGTGAGCTGGCTGACCGGGATACCGGTGGCCCGGGAGACCACCTCGGCGATCTCCTTGGGCCCCACCTCGGGCACCTGTGATCCGGACGAGCCGTCCTCGCCGTTGGCGCGCCGGATGTCCTCCTCCAGCTCGGAGATCCGGTCACGCAGCGCGGAGGCCCGCTCGTACTGCTCGTCGGTGACGGCCTGTTCCTTGTCCCGGCGTACCTCGTCGAGTTCCTGCTCCAGCTCGCGCACGTCGGACGCGGGGGTGCGGGTCCGCAGCCGCACCCGGGCGCCGGCCTGGTCGATGAGGTCGATCGCCTTGTCCGGCAGGAACCGGTCGGTGACGTACCGGTCGGACAGCTCGGCGGCCGAGACCAGCGCCTCGTCGGTGAAGCGCACCTGGTGGTGGGCCTCGTAGCGGTCGCGCAGCCCGCGCAGGATGGCGATGGTGTCGTCGACGCTGGGCTCGGGCACCAGCACCGGTTGGAAGCGCCGGGCCAGGGCGGCGTCCTTCTCGATGCTCTTGCGGTACTCGTCCAGCGTCGTCGCGCCGATCACCCGCAGCTCACCGCGGGCGAGGGCGGGTTTGAGCATGTTCGACGCGTCCATCCCGCCCTCGCTGCCGGCGCCACCGGCTCCGACCAGGGTGTGGATCTCGTCCATGAAGATGATCAGCTCGTCCCGGTGCGCCCGGATCTCGTCGATCACCTTCTTCAGCCGTTCCTCGAAGTCACCCCGGTACCGGGTGCCGGCGACCAGACCGGCCAGGTCGAGCTGGACGACCCGCTTGCCGAGCAGGGTCTGCGGTACGTCGCCGTCGCAGATCCGTTCGGCCAGCCCTTCGACGATGGCGGTCTTGCCGACGCCGGCCTCGCCGATCAGCACCGGGTTGTTCTTGGTCCGCCGGGACAGGATCTCCACGGCCTGCTCGATCTCGTCGGCCCGCCCGATCACCGGGTCGATCTGGTCGTTGCGGGCCAGGTCCGTGAGGTCCTGCCCGTACTGGTCCAGGGTGGGGGTGCCGCGGTCCGGCTTCGGCCCGGTCATCGGCCCGCGCTCGGCGTTGGCGGCCTGCAGCGACTCGGGTTGGATCCGGCCGGCGGCCAGCATGCGCCCGGCCGGCGACTCCGGGTTGAGCGGGAGCGCCATCAGGATGTGCTCGGGGCCGATGTAGTTGGCGCCCATCGCGCGGGACAGCTGGTGGGCGTCGAGCAGCGCCCGCTTGGCGGCGGGGGTCAACGACAGGTTGGGCGGCACCTCTCCGCGGGGCGCGCCGTCGCCCTTTCCGCCGAGGGCGTTGAGCAGGGTGTCCGGGTCGGCCCCGGCCCGACTCACCAGGTCACGCAGCGGTTCGCGTTGCAGCGCCGCCCAGAGCAGGTGGTCGGTGTCCAGGTCGCTGCTCTGCCGTTGCGCGGCCCGGCGGGCCGCGTCGGCCAGCATCTCGCGGGCGTCGGCCGTCATCAGTCGGGTGATGTCGACCCGGTGCGGCGGTCGGCGCCCTCCCTCGCCCCGGCCGAAGTACCTGGCCAGGAATTCGTCCCACGGGTCGGAGCCGATGTCACCGGGTCCCATCATGTCTGTCCTCCGCAGTAGGGCTCGGCACGGTCGGCAGGGGCTACCCGGCGCGCGCCCCGACAAACGCCGCAGGTGGCGGAGGACCGGCTCTGCGGGAGTGGCGTCGGGTCTGGGCCGGGCGGTGGTGGCAGGCTGACCGGATGGATGAGACCCCGCTGCTGATCGTGGATGGCGCCAACGTGGTGGGCTCACGCCCGAACGGGTGGTGGCGTGACCGTGCCGGGGCCGCTGCCCGGTTGCGCGACTCGCTCGCCCCGGTGGCGACCGTCGGGTTGCCGGCCCGGCTGACCGCCCCGGTGGAGGTGGTCCTGGTGGTCGAGGGGGCCGCGCGGGGCGTGCCGGGCACCGAGGGTGTGCGGGTGGTCTCCGCCGCCGGCTCCGGCGACGACACGGTGGTCGAGCTGGTGGAGGGCGCGCCGCGGCGTCGGCGGCTGGTGGTCACCGCCGACCGGGAGTTGCGCGGCCGGGTGACGGCGCTGGGCGCCGAGGTGTACGGCCCGCGCTGGCTCCGCGAGGACCCGACCAACAATTGAGAAGTTCTCGCACTGGGACTCCCACAGATCGGACTCCCGGCACTTCCGAGGGCCTTCCGGACAGGCGGGCAGGAACACCGACAGGGCGGATGTTCTTTCGGAACCGGCGATAGGCTCTAATGGAGATCTCCCCGCCCCCAGGAGGTTCCGCCGTGGCGAGCGTCGCCGAGCTGAAGGCTGCCATCGATGTCGCCCTCCAACAGATCGGAGACGGGCAGACAGCCGTGCAGGCGGCCGGCGAGAAACTCTCCGAGGCACAGCAGACCCTGGCCGGTGCGCTGGAGGGCAGCGGGCACGAGACGGTGGAGGCGGCCCAGGCGTCGCTGACCCAGGCCAGCCAGGAGCTGGAGGAGTGTCTCGCCGCGACACTTGTCGCGGTGGAGCAGGCGCAGCTCTACGTCTCCACCCTGTAGGCCGCCGTGTCCATCATCGAGGATGTCGGCGGGCAGGTCCGTGCCGCCACCGAGGAGTTCCCGGTGGCGCTGCTCGGGCAGGCGCTGGAGAAGTTCGGCCTGGCCGCGGAGCGGCTGCGCTGGGTACGACAGGAGTCGGCCAACCCGATGGGGGTGCCCGAGCTGTCCGCCGCCACCGAGCACGCTGAGAGCGCCGGCTACGCGCTGCGGGTGGCCCAGGAACAGCTGTCGGCGTACCTGACGGCGATCGGGCTCGGCGCGGACGGCGCCCCGGCGCCCCGCCCTGAGCAGCAACGCGCTCCCCGACACGACACACCCCCGGTGTCCGGGCCCGCCACGGTCGCGCCGGAGCCGGCCGAGCAGGTGCGGATGCGCCGCTGGTGGTCGGTGCGGGTGGCCGAGCTGACCGGCGGGCGTGAGGGCGCCGACGAGGAACCCGACGAGCGGGTGAACGACTCCCAGGAGCTGCTGCGCCGAGTGGTAGGTGGTGTCCGCTCCGGCGACCGGGACCGGCTCCGCAAGGAGCTGCGTCGAGCCCCGGCCGACGTGGGGCTGGGCATGGCGGCGTTGGCGCCGCCGCTGCTGCGTGAACTGGCCGGCGAATTGCTCGGACACCCGCCACGCGCCACCGATCTCGGGCGGCTGCGCGGCGAGCTGGACGGGCGCGTGCGCGACCTGCTGCCCGGCCTGCCGCCGCCGGTGCTGGAAACGTTGCTGACCCGGGTGTGCCGGATGCCGCCGCCGCGCGCCTCGGGGGAACCACCGCACGCCGCCGACTCCGCGGTGACCGCCGGGGTGGCGACCGGGCTGCTGCTCGCCCGCCTCGGCCGGGACCTGCCGGCCGGCGGGAAGGAGCCGTCGGGTGCGGAACAGCGGGGCGATGTCGGGCAACCGGCGCGGGGCGGGCAACCGGCGGGCACGCAGCAGCCGGGCGGGGCCGGGCGGCCGACGGGCGCGGTTCCCCGCGCCGGCGGCCCGGTGCAGCGCTCCGGCGGCCTGCCGCCGCGCTCGGATGCGCCGCCGCCCCGCCCCGCCGGGCCGCCACCACGCTCGGGCAGCCCCTGGCGGGACGCGCCGACGCGTCGGGGCTCCGATGGCTGACCGGCGCGGCCAGCTGGCCAGCCGGGTCCGGGACACCCTCGCCGAGGCGTTGGGCGCCACCCGCACCCGGCTCTCCGCCGCCCAGGCCGACCTGAGCGCCGGGCGGGAACGACTGGCCCGGGTCCAGCGGGCCGCGGCCGCCGTACCGGAGCGGGTGGGCGCCCAGCGCGACCGCCGCATCGCCGAGATCGACGCCCGCTACTCCACCCGGCTCGCGGAGCTGGCCCGCCGGGCCGCCGACGCGGCCCGGCAGGAGGCGCCCGGCTGTGCGGGGGCCGACTGGGCCGGGTGGGCGCCGACGCCCGCCCGCCGGGCCGAGCCGCCCGGCGCGTTGCGGGTCGGCACGGTCCGGATCGACGACGTCGACCCGGTGCCCGCGCTGGTGCCGCTGCTCGACGCGGGGCACGTGCACCTCTCCGGGGACGACCGCGCCGGCTGCGACGCGGTGGTGTCCGCGTTGCTGCTGCGGGCCGTCGGCCGTGCCGACCCCGGGGCGGTACGACTGGTCGGGTACGACCCGGACCAGCTCGGCGGCGGCCTGGCCGGGTTCGCCCCGTTGGGCACGGCGGGGCTGCTCACCTTCGTCGGGCCGGGCGGGCTGGGCCCGCTGCTGGATGACCTGGTGGAGCAGATCCGCCGGATCAACGAGACGGTCCTCGCCGGCGAGTACGCGTCGCTGCGCGAACTGGCGGCGGCGACCGGCCGACGACCCGAGCCGTGGCGGGTGGCGGTGCTGCTCGGCGGGGAGGAGCTGAACCGGCACGAGCGCGGGCAACTGGACCGGGTGGTGCGCGCCGGCGCCGCCTGCGGCGTACACCTGGTGGTGCACGGTGTGCCGTTGCCGGAGGATCCGACGGTGACCCGGGTGGTGGCCGGCGTGTCCGGCGCGCGGATCGGCGGCTCGGCCGGGCTGGCGGTCCGGCTGGACCCACCACCACCGGCGGCGCTGGTCACCGAGACCTGCCGGGACGTCGCCGCCCGGGTGAACGCGGGCCCGCCGCCGACTCCCTTCACCGACCTGCTGCCCGCGCCCGAGTCGATGTGGCGGGAGGACTCCGCCGACGGGCTGACCGCGCCGATCGGTGAGGGCCTCCAGGGCCGGCCGGTGCGGTTGACGCTCGGCGACTACCCACCGCACGCGCTGATCGGCGGGCCGTCCGGCACCGGCAAGACCAACTTGATCTTCGCGTGGATCGGCGCGCTGGCGGCCCGCTACTCCCCTGCCGAGCTGGAGTTCTACCTGCTGGACTTCAAGGAGGGGGTCTCCTTCGCGCGGTTCGCGCAGGGCCGGCGCGACCCGAGTTGGCTGCCGCACATGCGGCTGGTCGGCATCAACGTCAACACCGACCGGGAGTTCGGGCTGGCGCTGTTGCGCTTCCTCGCCGAGGAGTTGCGCCGACGCGCCGACGCGGCCAAGAAGCACGAGGTGACCAAGCTGGCCGAGCTGCGGGCGGTCGACCCGACCGGGCACTGGCCGCGCATCGTCGCCGTGGTGGACGAGTTCCAGATGTTGCTGGCCGGCCGGGACGTGGTCGCCCGGGAGGCGGCCGACCTGTTGGAGGACCTGGCCCGCCGCGGCCGGTCCCAGGGCATCCACCTGGTCCTGGCGTCGCAGGACGTGCGGGGCATCGAGGCGCTGTGGGGCCGTCCCGCGCTGGTCGCCCAGTTCGCCCTGCGCATCGCGTTGCCCAAGGCGCTGCGCATCCTCGCCGAGCGCAACGACGCGGCGCAGTCGCTGCCGCGCTGGCACGCGGTGGTCAACGCCGAGTCGGGCATGGTGGAGGGCAACGAGGTGGCCCGCATCCCGGCGGCCAGCGACTGGGAGACCTGGAGCGGCTTGCAGCACCGGCTGTGGCGGATGCGCGCCCCCGACGCGGCGCCGGCCCGGCTCTTCGACGGCGACGCGATCCCCCGGCTGGCGGACGCCCCGGACTTCCGGGCGCTCGCCGCACCTCCGGACGGGACCGCGCCGCGCAACCCGGTGGCCCTGCTCGGCGAGATCATCGACGTGCAGTCCCGCTCGGCGTCGCTGCGGCTGCCGCGCGCACCGGGCCGCAACCTAGCGGTGCTCGGCACCCGCGTCGACGAGGCGTGCGCGGTGCTCGACGCGGCGGCCCGGTCGCTGGCCCGTCAGCACCCGCCGGGAACCGCCCGGTTCTCCATCGCCTGCCTCGACCCGGACGCCGACCCGATCGCCCGCGCCCTCTACGACGACCTGGCCGACGACGCCGCCTGGTACGACGAGGAGACCGTCGGGGAGCTGATGGCCGAGACGGCCGACGGTCTCGGCGGCCCGGGAAGTCCGCACTATCTGCTGCTGTTCGCCGTCGACGCGGCGGCGGGCGCGTTGGCCGCCCGCACGGGTCGGCGGACCGGCCTGGAGCAGCTACGCCGGATCATGCACGACGGTCCGGAACGACGCACGCACGTGCTGGCCTGGTGGCGGGGTGTGGCCCGGATGCGCGCCGATCTCGGTGGGCCGGCTGCCCGCACCGACCAGATCGGCGCCTGGGTGGCCCTGGACGCGCACGGCGGCGAGCTGGGCTCGTCGCTCTATCCGGGCACCGGCGGCCCGGACTGGTATCCCCGCCCCTGGCGGGGGCTCTTCTTCGACCGGGCGGTGCACCGCACCGGACAGGTGATCATCCCGTATGGACCGACGCGATGAACGAACCGGTGACCAGCGAGACGTACGCGGCGCAGCTACGGCGGCTGGCCGACCTCAGCGCGCGGGTGCGCGAGCAGCGCGCCGAGGCGCACACCTGGCACGAACGGCAGTGTGGTGCCGCCGAGCGGGCCGTCGCCGAGGCGACCGACCAGCTCCAGCGCGCCGAGGAGGAACTGGTCGCCGCCCGTGAGCAGCAGGAACGGGTCGACGCCGAGGTGGCCCACCTGTGGCAGCAGGTCCGTTCACGCCTCGGCGCCCGCCGGCTCGGTGGCCCGCCCGCCCCGGCGAACGGCGTCGGGGCCACCGACCCGGTGGTGCTGCTCGCCAAGGCCCGTGACCTGCTCGACCGGGCCGGTCAGCCGGGCGAGCTGCCGGGCTCGGTCAACCCGCTGCTGGCGCTGTGCGGGGTGGCCGGCGCCGTGCTGACGTACGCGCTGGGGGCCGGCGCCCGTGCGCTCGGCACCGGGTACGGCGGCGACCTGGCGGTCGGACTACCGGTGTTGGCGCTGGTGGTGACGCTGCTCGGGCCGCTGGTCGGTCTGGTGCCGGCGCGGGTCCTGGCCGACCGCCGGCACGCGGTGCTCGGCCCCCGGCCGATCACCGTGGTCCTCGGTGCGGGAGTGGTCGCCACCGGGCTACTGCTGGCCCTCGGCCGCTGATCCGACGCACGGCCCCGGGTGGCCGCAGTCAACGACCCGGAGGTGGCGTTCGGGGTGCGGGACAGCACTAGCCAGACACCGGCTTTGCCGGCTCATCCCTGCTTGGACGAGTTCGGAAAGAGACTCTGAGCCAGGGCCACGGTTTCGGGATGGTCGGTGCCCAACACCCGTTCGCGACGTTGGAGAGTCTCCTCGTCAAGAGCGCGCGCCTCTTGGAGACTCCCTTCCCGGCGCAGAATTTCAGCGAGGATGGCCGCCGCCTGCAGAGTGCTGCGGTGGTCGGGACCAAGCCGGCGACTGAGCTCGGCAAAAGACCGGCGACCAGACGTCGTCGCCTCGTCCAGTTCGCCGAGATTCGCGAGGTCGAGCGCGAGTTGAGCCGTGGTCATCAGGGTGTCCGGATGATCGTGACCGAGCACCACTTCCCGGCGGTGGAGAATCTGGCGGTGCAGAGCCCGTGCAGCCTCGTGTTCACCAAGCTCGGACATTCGGTTAGCCAGATTGTTGGCGGACAGCAGAGTTCTGGGATCATCCGCACCGAAGATCCGCCGCAGGCGATCGAGAGTGTCGCGGTTCAACTGCCGTGCGTCCTCGTATCTCCCGAGGTCGGCCATGGCCATGGCGCAGTTGCCAGCCGACGATAAGGTCTCCGGATCGTCCGGACCCAGCAGGCGCCGCAGGCGGGCAAGTGTGTCCGTCTCGATGCCCAACGCGTCGGGATGCGCCGGGGGAAGCGTCGCCGACTGACGCCGGGCTGCCCGCAGGACATCCAGATCGTCGCTGCCCAGCGATTGGGTCCATCTCTCGCGAGCGGCCCGGGCGAGCTCATTCGCCGAAGCGGCCTGTCCGGACAACTCCAGATACCGGGCGGCATCGAGAACGACGCGTCGATAATCCTGGCTGCCCGCGTCGGCGGATCCGGGCGCCAGCCGTAGATGCGGGCCAACGTGGGCCGTCAGGGTGGACCACAGCGGCCAGCGGGTCAACTCAGAGGGGTCGTCAGCTCGGTTCGCGGCGAGCAATTCCCCGGCCAACTGCCACTGCCTGCTTCGCGTCCGCACGGTGAGCAGATCGCGCACGACTGCCGCGGTCGTACGGTGCACCACGAGCGACCCCCCGTCCGAGTCGAGCCGCGCAAGGCCGAATTCCACCAGCCGCCCCACCGACGACCTCAGCGCGACGGGTGAGGTCTTGGCGAGGTCGCTTCGACCTCTCTCCTGCTGCATGCGAGTGAGCCAGGTGAAGGGAATCGGCTCTGGTCCCAGAAACGAACACAGATTCAGGATGCTGACCCCCACGGGGTCCTCAACACCGAGCCGTTCGACGGAGAGCGCGACCACCGCGGCCAACGACAGTTGATATCCGACTGGCCTGCCCCGGTCCAGAATCTCGATTGCATGTGCTTCGATCGCATCGACGTACTCGCTGGGCCGCATGCCCGTTGCCACCATGAAACCCGCCGCTTGCGCTACCGCCAGGGGCAGATCGCCCACCGCGTTCGCGACCCTGTCTGCATCCGACGGGCTGATCCCGCTCAGCTGCGCTGTCAATAAGGACACTGACTCCGTCCGTGAAAATACATCCACTTGAACCAACGCTCCTAGCTGCTTCCAGTAGTTGGCTCGCGAGGTGATCAGCACGTGGCCAGCACCATCGGGAATTTCCGGCGAGACAGGCTCGGCTCCCGGCATGTTGTCGAACACCACCAACCAGCCCCGGTGGCCGCGCAGCCAGGCCCGAGCCTTCTCGGCAGCATCCTTGACCGGTGTTCCTTCGGCTGCCTCACCCACTTCGACAGCCAACGCCGCCAATTGTTCTGTCACCAGTGGAGGCTGTTCGGCAGCTATCCACCAAATCACGGAAAAGCGCTCTTTGAATCTGTGCGAATATTCGATTGCCAGACTTGTCTTACCGGAGCCACCTATGCCGTGCACACAGACGACAGATGATTCGAGTCGCAGGTGAAGTTCGTCCAGTATCTGCTCTCGGCCAGTGAACAACGGATTCCGATTCGGCATACGATGCGGGCCCGGCTGCTCAGTCTCGGCGGGGACGACGCTCTTGGACTGCCGGCGCGGCCACAGCAACGCCACCTCGGACCCCACACACAGGAGAGTTATGACGCCTAAGGTCAACCAGGGATTCTGTCGCACCAGCTCGAGGACCCTGGGCCACCGCTGCTGGTCGGAAGCTGTGTTAGCGGCAAGGCCGCCCAGCGCAGCCAATATCGGCACACCGGCCACGACCCATCCGGCCGAGCGGCGACCATCAGAACCCATGGACGAATCCCTTCGCGGCACCGTCCCCCACATCCAACAGGACGCCGCGTCTGGTGTCACTGACCTTTCACCAGCTCCTCGGAATGTGAAGCGCCCTGGGCAGGGTGCACCCAGGGCGCTGCGCCCGCCCTCGATCCGATCGGTCAGGCCGGGACCAGGACGGCCTCGCGGAGCAGGCGGCGGGCCAGGGTGACCCGGTCGGCGTCGTCGGGCAGGCCGGGCAGGTCACCGACCCGGGTGACCACGCTGCTGAGCAGGGCGCGGGCGGCCGGTTCGCAGGTCGCCGGCAGGGTGATGGTGCGGTCGAAGACCCGCAGCGCCACGCTGTCCGACCCGTGCGGCACGAGCTGCCACCGCAGGCCCGGCCGCAGGGTGAGCCGGGAGTCGGCGTCCAGTGTGGCCAGCGCGTCGGCCTGGGCGAGCGGTCGGATCGGCGCCGGGCGGGCGGCCGGCCAGGCGCGCTGACGCAACCGCGCCGCGACGGCGCTCGGGTCGGCGCGCAGCAGCCAGTCCCGCAACGCCTCCACGGTCTCGGTCAGCTCCGGCTCGATGGCGTCCGGGTCGGCGACGTCGGTGCCGAACGGCAGGCTGGCCCGCAGTCGCTGGTCCTCGGCGGACAGCGCCAGCAGCTCCTCGACCAGGGCGTAGCGGGTGAGCGCGCGGATGCCCACGGTCAGGTGCAGCGAGCTGGCGTCCTGTGCCTGCGCGCTGTGCAGCCACCCCCGGGGCAGGTAGAGGGCGTCACCCGGGGCGAGCACCACGTCCAACGCGGCCGGACCCTGCGCGGTGGCGCCGACCTCGTCGGCGCGTCCACCCCACGGCTGCTTCTCCAACGGGTCGGGCAGGACCGGCGGGTGGATCCGCCAGTGCTTGCGGCCGTCGACCTGGAGCACGAACACGTCGTGGGTGTCGTAGTGGGTGGCGAAGCCCTGACTGCCGGCCGGAGTCAGGTAGGCGTTGATCTGCAACGGCTGGTTGAGCGCGAGGCCCAGGTCGCGGGCGAAGTCGATGAGCGGCGGCCAGATCCGGTGCAGCCCCTGCAAGACCAGGGTGGCCCCGGACGCGTACTGCTCCAGGACCCGCTCGTCGAGCACCTGGTCGCCGATCTCCGCGCCCGCGCCGCCACCGCCGGTCCAGCGCGAAGCCGCGACCAACTGGCCGTCCTTGGCAACGCGCAGGAACGGGGTACGCAGACCGCGCCGGCTCAGCAGGTCGTCGGCGTCGGCGGGGCTGAGCAGGTCGGTGAAGCCGGCCGGGTCGGGCAGTTCGGCGGCTCGGGACAGCAGCGGGGTGTGCCCCCAGTGCGCGGCGGCGAACTTGGCCGGTTCGACCGAGACGCAGCGGGCCAGCGCCGCGGTGGCCTCGGCGGACGGAACCGCCGGGCGACCGTGGTGGCCGCCCGGCGGGTCGAGGTAGGTCATGGCGAGCCGCTACCGGGCGCTGCCGTCAGCGCCACCGTCCTGCTGACCCGGGGTGGCACCACCATCGGCGGGACCCTCCGCGCCACCGTCGGCGCCACCGTCGTGCTGACCCGGGGTGGCACCACCGTCGGCGGGACCCTCCGCGCTGCCATCGGCGCCACCGTCGTGCTGACCCGGGGTGGCACCACCGTCGGCGGGACCCTCCGCGCCACCGTCGGCGCCACCGTCGTGCTGACCGGGGGTCGCGCCGCCGTCGGCCGGGCCCTCCGCGCCGCCGCCGCCGGTGGTCTGCATGTCGTCATCGTTGAGTGCCATCGGTACTCCCTCGGGTGTGCCGCCCCGCCGTACGCCGGGGTCCGTCGTGCTGCGGGTGGTACCCCACGCGCGATCTTCTCTAACCCTCACCGTAGACGCCGAACCGGGGCGACACGGGCAGTTCGCGAGCGGCGGCGGAGAGTGCCAGGATGGGTTGGTGATCCTGGTGGGCACGTCCGGCTGGCAGTACCGGGACTGGCGCGGCCGCTTCTATCCGCAGGGGCTGCCGCAGCGGCTCTGGCTGGAGCACTTCGCGGCCGGGTTCGCCACGGTCGAGGTCAACAACGCCTTCTACCGGTTGCCCGAGCGGGACACCTTCGCCGCCTGGCGGGCGCGCACCCCGGCTGATTTCTGCGTGGCGGTGAAGATGAGCCGCTACCTCACCCACATCAAGCGACTGCGTGACCCGGAGGAGCCGGTGGCCCGGTTCCTCGGCCGCGCCACCGCGCTCGGTGACCGGCTCGGCCCGGTGCTGCTGCAACTGCCACCGAATCTGCGGGCGGACGTCGAGGCGCTGGACGCGACGTTACGACTGTTCCCGACGCAGGTGCGGGTAGCGGTCGAACCGCGGCACCCCTCGTGGTGGACCGACGCCACCCGGGTGGTCCTCGAACGGCGTCGGGCAGCGCTGGTCTGGGCGGACCGGCTGGGCCGCCCGGTCGCCCCCCGCTGGCGCACCACCGACTTCGGCTACCTGCGGCTGCACGAGGGGCGGGCACGGCCGTGGCCGCGTTACGGTCAGGCCGCGCTGCGGTCCTGGGTCAGCCGGCTGACCGACGCCTTCGACGCCGACGAGCCGGCGTACGTCTACTTCAACAACGATCCGGGCGGGGCCGCGATCGTGGACGCCGTCGCGTTCGCCGCGCTGGCCCGCCGGGCCGGGCACCCGGTGTCGCGGGTGCCCGCCGAGGACGACTGAGCCCGCCCGACAGCGGTCGGGCGGGCTCGCGGTGTGTCGGGCCGTCACGGCACCAGCGTGGCGAGGTCCTTGGGCATGGTGTCCTTCACGTCCTGCCACTCACCCTGGGTGACGTGGCGGCGCAGCGTGTCCAGCACCACCTGCGTCACCCGCTCCGGGCCACCCTCCGCGTCGTACGGGAAGCCCTGCCGAACCTCGTAGAGGAAGTCGTCACGGTTGAGCTTGATCGGCACGTCGGACGGCACCCAGCCATCGAAGTAGATGCCCCGTACCAGCACCGGCAACTGCTGGGCGAACTCCACGCTCTCGTCCACCGGCAGCCGGTCGCGCAGCAGGTGCAGCACCGTGCGCAGGGCCGCGTACGACTGGTTGCGCCGTTCCTTCGGCCAGCCGTAGGCGTTCTCGATGTCCTTGAGGATGAGGTTCGTCTTGTCCAGCGAGGACTCGAACGCCGAGATCATCGAGTCAGCCATCGGTCGACCCCCGTTCCGTGGTGTCCCACCGTCGGTCGTCGGCGCGGCGCGGCGGCCCCACCGGGCCACGGCGGGCCCGCACCGGGCTGCCCTGCGGGGCGCGCCGGGCGTTGTCGGCCGCTGTTCCGACCACGTGCAGGACGGCACCGCGCCGTCGATCCGTCACCACTCGAACCGTCATCCCCGTCACCTCCGTGTCGTCTCCGGCGTCGGCCGTCCCGGGGACGGCCGTACCCACCGCGTCCAATCTGCCGGTGGGTGGGGTGAGGGGGCACCACCCTGATCGGGTGAGGTCAGTCGGCGTCGAGGAGACCCGCGAGGGTGGTGGCATTGGTCTGCGCGTAGTCGCGGTAACAGTTGTTCATGAGCACGTGGGTCTGGCCGGCCCCGTCGGCCAGCTCGCGCAGCTTCGGCGCCCAGTCGGCCAACTCGCGCTTGGAGTAGTGGTAGCCGAACTTCTCGTGAATGTCCTTGCTGGTCCACTTGTCGCTGTGCCCGTGGAAGCGCATGACCGCGAGGTCCGCGGTGGCGGCCAGCACCGGGGGCAGCGACGAACGGTGGCCCTGGGGCATGTCCACGCAGACGTACGGCAGTTCGTGCTCGCGCAGAAAGGCCAGGGTCTCGTCGGCGTTGTCGCCGTCGAACCAGGAGGCGTGCCGGAACTCGTACGCCGGGCGCAGCGGGGCGCAGCGCTTCGCCACCTCCAGCAGGTACTGCTTGTTGGCCCGCTTGATGGTGAACCAGGGTGGGAACTGGAACAGCAGCGCGCCCAGCTTGTCGGCCTCGACCAGCGGGTCCAGCGCGGACAGGAAACGCGTCCACACCTCCTCGTACGACTGCGCGGGCAGGTCGTCGGGGTAGACGTTCTTCTTGTCGGTCTCCGGGCGCAGGTCCTTGTAGAGCGCGCTGACCCGGGTGGGATGCCCGGTCAGCAGGCTGAACGCCTTGATGTTGAAGGTGAAGCCGGCCGGGGTGCGTTCGGCCCACAGCCGCGCGGTCGCCTCGGCGGGCGGCGAGTAGTAGGTGGCGTCCACTTCGACCAGCGGGAACTGCTTGGCGTAGTAGGCCAGCCGCTTCTCCGGGGTGTCGGCGGTCTGCGGATACCACCCCGAGTCCAGCAGCGTGCGGTCGGTCCAGGACGCGGTGCCCACGAGGATGTCACCCATGGCTGAAGTCCATCGCGTCCCGGACCGACCGGCAACCGCTGAGGTGACTCAGGCCGCCCGCCGCTCGCGAGTCTGCTTGCACGTCACGCAGGTGGTGGCGGACGGGAAGATTTCCAGCCGCTCCACCGGAATCGCCGCCGAGCAGCCCTCGCACCAGCCGTAGGTGCCCTCCTCGAGCCGGCCGAGGGCGTGCTCGTACTGGGCGCGGCGGTCGAGGATGGTGCGCAACAGGGACTGGGCGGTGTCCCGCTCGGCCGTCTTGGTGCCGCTGTCGGCCTGGTCGTCGCCGGCGGTGTCGCCGACCTCCACCAGCCGCAGCACCTGGCTCTGGAGCACCGCCTGGTCGTACTCCGCGGTCAGCTCGTCGTAGCGCGCCTGGAGCGACTGTCGGATCTGGTCGATCTCCGTCTGGGACCGGGCCGTACCGACCGTGTCGTGGACGAGCATCGCTGCCTGCCTTTCCTGGGCCTGTGGCTCAAGGTGAACCGGGTGCCGGCGGCGCGGGGCCCCGGTCACGGTAGCGTTCGGTGCGCGGGCGATCACCCGTGCTCTGTGAGCCGGGCGAGTACCCGCCGAAACAGCCGGGCAAACCGACTAATTCTCGGTTGTTGTCAGTCGTTTTCGCCGGGCTCCACGAGCGCCGGTCGGCGGGGGTCGTCGGCGCGTACCACGACGTCGGCGAAGCTCGCCGGGACGACCTCCTCGGCGTACCGGTCGAAGGCCGGCAGCGCCCACCGCTGGGCCGCTTCGGTGCGTCGGCGAAGCGCCGCCGGGGACAACTCCAGGTGGACGGTCACGTCGAAGGGCAGACCGCCGCCGAGCAGCAGTGAGCCGCTGACCAGGACGACGCCGCCGGGTGCCAGGTCGACGTAGCGGGCGCGGCTGGCCCGGTCGGCGTCGGCGTCCCAGAGCGACGGGAGCAGTCGGCCGCTGCCGCCGGCGGCGGCCGGGTCGAGCACCTCCCGGCGCAGCCCGGCCTCGTCGACCCAGGCCTCGTAGAAGGAGTCCGGGTTGGTGCGCCCCAGCTCGAAGCGCAGCGACGCGGGGCGAAGGAAGTCGGTGGCGCGCACGTGCAGCACCGGATGACCCTGGGCGCGCAGCGGGTCGACCAGCGCCGCGGCCAGGTCGTCGGCGCCGGAGGCCGGAGCGCCGTCCACTGCCACCCGCAGCCGGGCGGGCCCGGCCGCGGCGCTCGCGGCGCGGGTCGCCTCCTCGGCCAGCCGGCCGGTCAGCTCGGTGACGAGCAGGTCGGGCGAGATGGGGCGGATGCGCACCGGACCATCCTGCCCCGTGCCGGGTACGCGGGGGTGGCCGGTCAGCCGCTGCGGTCGATGGTGACCCGGGCGTCGTCGGCCAGCCGGTAGCCCACCCCGTAGACGGTGGTGACCAGTGGAACGTCGACGCCGACCTTGCCGCGAAGCCGACGCACGTGCACGTCGACGGTGCGCACGCCGGCGTGCTCGTAGCCCCACACGGCGTTGAGCAGTTGCAGGCGGGTGAACACCCGGCGCGGGTGGGCGACCAGGTGCAGCAGCAGGTCGAACTCCAGCCGGGTCAGCGGCAGCGGTTCCTCGTCGCGCAGCACCGAGCGCGACGAGGCGAGGATGTGCAGGGCGGGGATGGTCGGGCTGATCGGGCGGGCCGGCGACCGGTTGGCGGGTGCCTGGTCGGGGCGGCGTTCGGTCGGGACCGAGCCGATGATCACGCCCTCGCCCCGCTCCAGCATCTCGCGGGCGGCCTCCAACAGCCGGCGTGCCGCCGGGGTCAGCGACTCCTCACAGGCCAGCGGGATGGACAGCGTCACAGTGAGCACGGGCGCGGCGGTGTTCGCCGGGCGACGCTGGCCGCCGGGAGGTCGACCGGGCACCGCGGGTTGGGACGTATGCCATCCGGCACGCGACGAGGCGGGGCTGACCGACATGGTCCTCCTTGGGCTGGTCCGGGTATCTCCCCACGGCCCGGGACGCCGCTTCATCGATGCTTCCCGGCGCCTGGGCGAGGGTCAAGAGGCGGCTGCGTTGCATGAATGTGACAATTGACGAACACATCGGAGCCGGATGCTCGCTCTGCGTACGAGTCCTGATGATTACAGCAGAGTCGTCGAGTTGCCCCGTTACGGGGGTCCCCGACCGGTTCACCAGGCGGTCACATCGCCTCCGGACCAGGGCTCAGCTGCCGTGGTCCACGCTGATCAGGGCCTCGTCGGCAAGCCGGTAGCCGACGCCGTAGACGGTGGTGACCACCTCCGAGCCGGCCAGCTTGGCGCGCAGCCGGCGGACGTGCACGTCCACCGTCCGGGCCACCGCGTGCTCGTAGCCCCAGACACTGGAGAGCAGTTGCAGGCGGGTGAAGACCCGGCGGGGCCGCTCGGCCAGGAACAGCAGCAGCTCGTACTCGATGCGGGTCAGGGCGACGACCCGGTCACCCTGGCGGACCAGCCGCGAGCCGGCCAGGATGCGGACGTGGTCCGGTGCGGCGGGCCGCGCGGCCGGTCGCGGCCCTGCCGCGAGCTCCTCCACGGGATGCAGTTGACCCTCCCCCGACTCGGCCAGCTCGCCGAGCAGCTGCACGAGCCGGGCCAGCCGGGGGCTCAGCGGCCCGGGGACGAGATCGAGGGTGATGGTCAGGGTCGGGCTGGTGCGCGGACGGGCCGACGGGCGCCCGCCGGGGTGACGGCGCGTGGGGATGGCGACGACGGACATGGTGCCTCCTGAGTGGCGGTACGCGCGCCACGCCGGGTGTGGCGTGACGGTCAGCGGCGCGCCCACCCGGCGTTGACCGGGGACGCGAGGGGTGAAGGGTGGTGCAGTGGGGTCGGGCCGAGGGCCGGCAGGCCGGCGATGCGCCAGGCCGCGAACCCACCGACCACATCGGTGGCCCGGTGCAGGCCGACGTCCTGCAACGCGGCAGCGGCCAGCGACGAGGTGTAGCCCTCCTGGCAGAGGATCACCACCGGCACGTCGTAGTCGACGGCCTGCGGCAGCCGGGCCGCGCAGCGCGGGTCGAAGCGCCACTCCAGCACGTTGCGTTCGACGATGAGCGAGCCCGGCACCACGCCGTGCGCGGCCCGCTGTGCGGCCGGGCGGATGTCGACGAGCAGCGCTCCGCTGCGGTACGCAAGGTGCGCCCGCTCCGGGTCCAGCCGACACAGCCGGGCCCGCGCGGCGGTCAGGATCTCGTCGATGCCCCGGGAGCCCGGTGGCGGCACGGGAGCGGGACAGTGTTCGGCGGTTATCTGCATTCTCGGATTCCTTCCGGTGACAGGGTTCTCGGGGCGCGCGACTACCAGGACCGGCCGGCCTCGGCGACCTCGGCGACCCGCAGCCGCCCGTCCAGGAGGTGATAGCGGGTCATTCGCAGCAGCGCCGGCCGGTAGACGTGCACGCTGACCGCCGGATCCACGCCTCGGTTGGTCACCTGGTGCACGTGCCGGGGGCCGAAGCGGCGGCCCGCACCGGCCGGCAACAGTCGGGGACGTAGTCGGCCGGCGCTGACCGTCTCCTCGGTGAGCACGCCGCTGACCACCCGGAACGCTCCGGAGGAGCCGCCGTGGTCGTGCAGGTCGGTGCCCTGCCCGGGCAGCCAGCTCAGCGCCCACACCTCGTGGTCGTCGCCGACGGCGAGGCGGGCGTACCAGCGCTCGGCTGGATCGAAGCGCAGCGCGACCGGCCAGCCGGCCGGGTCGGCCCACCCGGCGGCAACGGTGAGCAGGTCGGGCTCCGGGCGGTGGTGCGTCATGGCAGTTCCTCGCGGGTCGTTCGGCGGGGTGCCCCCGTACTCTAGACGGCAAAGCCTATAGGTTTAGTAGGTAATTCCGTCTGGTGGGACACGGGTCATCCACTCGGGTGAATCAGCGCAGCACCGGCGGGTCCGTGCGGTAGCCCGGCAACGAGGGCCAGCGCACTGTCAACACCACCGACGCGCGCTCGGCGAACCACGAATGGTCCACCCCACGGGCCCACACCACGTAGTCGCCCGGAGCGGCCAGCCGTACCGTCCGGTCCGGCAACTCCACCCGGAAACACCCCTCGACGAGTACGAGCAGAGTGGTGCGCACCTCGCCGGTCGCCCACCGCGACCGGGCCTGCCCAGGCGGATGCACGCCCCACTTCACCTCGACGTCGGTGCTGTGCCGGATCTCCCCCGGCGGCACGAAGTGCCCGAGCAACCAACCAGCGTTGGTGGCGCCGTCGACGCCCGCGTTGCCCACGTACACCGTCTCACCCATCGGACCCCCCACCCTGCGCGCCGGCCGAGCAACCTATCAGGAACGATGTCGTTAACCTGGACCGGTGACCGACAACCTCGACGCCGAGACGCTGGCGTTCGCGCACCGGATGTTCGACCTGGCCCGCGCCGGCGCCACCGACGAACTGGCGGCGCAGATCGACGCCGGCCTGCCGGTCAACCTCACCAACGACAAGGGCGACACGCTGCTCATCCTGGCCGCGTACCACGCCCACCCGGACACGGTGGCCGCCCTGCTCAGCCGCGGCGCCGACCACACCCGAGCCAACGACCGAGGTCAGACCGCGTTGGCGGCGGCGGTCTTCCGCAGCAGCGCCGAAGGGGTCCGCGCGCTGCTCGCCGCCGGCGCGGATCCGGCACACGGCAACCCGTCGGCCGTCGAGACGGCACGCTTCTTCGACCTGCCGGAGATGACAGAGCTGCTGCGCGTCGGCTGACACCGGCACGGCCGGCCGGTATACAGGGTCGGTGGAAGATCCCCTGCCGGAGCAGATGCGGGCGGCCGCGACCGCGCTGCTGACCGCGCTCGACCCCGCCGCCCGCGAGAGCGCCGTGCACTCGTTCGACGACGAGGCGGCCCGACGCTGGCTGGAATACCGGCCCCGACCCCGACCGGGCGTCTGCCTCGCCGAGCTCGACGTCACCGCCCGCAAGGCCGCGCACCGGTTGCTGGCCACCGCGCTCAGCCCCTCGGCGTACGCACAGGCGATGGCGATCATCTCGCTGGAGGAGGTGCTGGACCGGGCCGAGGGCTGGCAGCGCGGGCGGCACAGCGCCGACTACTGGGTGGCCGTGTTCGGTGACCCCGCACGCGACGACCGGTGGGCGTGGCGACTCGAAGGTCACCACCTGTCGGTGAACATGACAGTGGTGGACGGTCAGGTCTCCCCCGCGCCGATCTTCTTCGGCGCCAACCCGGCCGCGGTCCGCTACGCCGGCCGGCCCGTCTCCCGCCCACTCGGTGTCGAAGAGGACCTGGCCCGCGCCCTGCTCGACGCGCTGGGCCCCGCCGAGCGAGCCGCCGCGATCATCGCCGACGAGGCGCCGGCGGACATCATCAGCGCCACTCGTGGACGGGTCGACGCGCCGCTGGAACCCCTCGGCGTACCGGCACAGCGGCTCGGACCAACCGGCCGCGCCCTGCTCGACCAGGTGGTCGCCCTCTACCTCGACCGGTTGCCGCCCGAGCTGGCCATCCGGGAGGCGACCCGACTGGACGCCGGCCCGTTGCACTTCGCCTGGGCCGGCCCGACCCACCCCGGGCGGCGGCACTACTACCGGGTGCAGGGCGACGACCTGCTGATCGAGTACGACAACACCACAGCGGACGGCAACCACGCGCACACCGTGCTACGCCGCCCCGCCAGCGACTTCGGTGCCGACGTCCTGGCAACCCACCACCAAACCCACCCCCACTAACCCACCCACCCCGCCCCGCCCCACCCCGACCCCAGCCCGGCCCGGCCCTTCCCGACTCACGCCCCGACCCGACCCCCGACCCGACCCGCGCCCCGCCCCGCCCCGCCCCGCCCCGGCCCGGCCCGGCCCGGCCCGCCGATCTTGCAGTTTCGGTGGTCGGATTGCCCTTATCAGGGTCTTTTGCCGGGACAGAAAGTGCAAGATCGACGCGTGCGGGGGTCGGGCGGGGGGGACGGGGGCGACGCGTGCGGGGGTCGGACGGGGGGACGGGGGGACGGGGGCGACGCGTGCGGGGTCCGGCGGGGACAGGGTGCGGGACGGGACGGGTGGGGGTGGTTCAGGGGCGGGTGGCTTCGATGAGGAAGCGTTGGGCGTGGGCGACGAAGGGGCCCTCTTCAGCGATGCGGTGGTGGAGGTTCCGCAGAGGTGTGCGGTAGCGGTCGACAGTGAACCCGGGCACCGTCCAGATCACCTTGCGCAGGAACCAGACCACCGCGCCGATGTCGGCGAAGGTTGCCCGCAGCGTGGCCCGGCGCAGGTCGACCACCCGCAGGCCGGCGGCCTCGGCGGCGGCGGCCGCGTGCTCGGGGTGCCGCTGGGTCGGCGGTGGCAACGGACCGAGGATCGCCTCACTCAGCTCCCGCATCGTGCCGGCACCGATCTGCTGCGACAGGAACGTCCCGCCGGGCCGTAGCACCCGCGCCGTCTGAACCCAGTCGGTACGCACCGGATGCCGGCTGACCACCAGGTCGAACGAGGCGTCGCGAAACGGCAGCGGCCCGTCCGGGGCGACCGCGACCACCGACGCGCCGACCCGGCGCAGGGTCCGGCGGGCGACCGCCACGTTCGGCGGCCACGCCTCGGTCGCCGTCAACACTGTCGGTGGACGCGGCACTTCGGCGAGCACCTCCCCGCCCCCGGTGTCCACGTCCAGCGCCGCGTCGGCCCGCGCCATCCGGTCGGCGACGAGCCGGGCGTACCCCCAGGGTGGACGCTCCTCGGTGGCCCGGCCGGCCAGCCAGCCGAAGCCCCAACCGTCGACGGGCGCGGCGGCGGCCTCCGCGATCAGGTCCTCGGCGTCACGCTCATCGGTCATGGCGGTCAGCCTCGCGATCGGCCACCCGGCCGGCAACCCAATTGCCGCCGCCCGGCCGGGGGTGGCAAGCGCGATCTTCGGGAGCGAAGGTGTCAGCGGCTCGTGGATCGAGCAGCCGCTCGGATGCCGGCGAGCGCGTCCAGGCCGCCGGCCTCGGTACGTCCGCTGTCGAACTGGCGCATCAGCCGTGCGCCCAGGTGCACGCCCACCGCGCCGACCGCCAGGGCGACCAGCTCGGTGGCGAGGATCGTGACCGACGCGCCGCGCTGCGGGGAGTGTGACCGGACCAGGCAGGTGAGCAGGAACATGGCGGCCATCACCGCGTTCACCAGGTTGAAGGCGACGGCGGTGCGGCGGGTACGGTCGCCCGGCACGTCCCACAGGTCGACCATGCCGGCCACGGCGGTCAGGGCGGCGGCGACGAGCGCGGCGACGCCCGTCCAGTAGCCGACCTCGCCGAGGAACGCGGGCCCGCCGACGACGTCGGTGAGGTCGAAGACGGTGGCGCTGACGAAGAGCCCGAGCGGGAACGTCACGAGCATTGGTTGGATCGGGTGCCCCTGCACCCGCAGCCGGCTCTGCATCGGTCCTCCCCCGGGTCGGCGCAGCTCACCTGACCAGAGTGCTACCCGAGGCCGGTCGCGACGAAACGATGCCGCCCGACTCGCCGGCAGTAGGGAGAACGGGCACGGGGGCCGCCGCCGGACCAGCGCTGATCAACTCGGTTTCCCGAAAGTCGGGGCGTCCGGGCGACTGTGACACCGCGGGTTCAAGGGATTCGCGTGGATCACGGGCGGCACCACCGTCGAGATGCCGGCCGGGGTCAGTTGTCGCGTTGGCGGGAGACCGTCCGGACCAGGCGCTCGGCCACCTCGCGCAGCGGGATGTCCAGCGACGAGGCGGCGGTCCGCAGCACGTCGAGGGCCTCGGCCGGAGGGCACCCCCGCTGCGTCATGATGACGCCGACGGCCTGGCCCACCACCCCGTCGTGCAGGAGTGAGGCGTCCCGTTCGGCGGCGAGGGCGAGTTGTCGGTTGCGGTCCCGGACGGCTGCCAGCAGCAGGCCGGCATGTTCGGCCAGCAGCATGGCGGTCAACTGGTGTTGCGGGGTGAGCAGGTCCGGCGCGTCGGCGTACAGGTTGATCGCCCCGATGACCTGGTCGTCGATGTCTACCGGCGCGGAGATCACCCCGCGTACGCCGAGGTCGTGGGCGTGCGCCGTCCAGGCCGGCCAGCGGGGCTCACCGGTCAGGTCGGCCGCGAGGATCATCTCGCGCAGGTGGATCGCGCTCATCGCCGGCGTGTCCGGCCCGTGTCGCAGGTCGTCCAGCCCGGCCAGCCCGTCGTCGGAGGCGGCCACCCCGGCCGGCTCGCCGGCCCGCAGGGCGGTGAACCCGCACCAGCGCACCCCGGCCACGGCGTCCCGGGTGACGCGGACCAGGGCCAGCAGCGCCTCATCAAAGTCGGTCAGGGCGATCAGCCCGGCGGTCAGCTCCCGCAACAGTGCGGCTGCTTCCAGCACACCAAGGGTGTGCACCACCGGTTCCCGCGTGTCGAGATTCACCGGTACGCAGCCTCCGTGCGGTTTCGCGCCTGCCCGGTACGCATCGTCACCTGTGTCATCGTCTGCTCTCTCCCGACTCGACCGACCAGCCCTACTACCCTGGGAAACCTGGGTCGAAACGGCGTAAATCGGGGCCCCGGTCGCGCCCGCAGGCGCGGTCGGGGCCCCGATGGTCGAACGTCAGCGCGAGCCGCCGCCGAGCCGCCGCCCGATCGACGCGATCAGACGATCGAGCTCGGACCCGAACGGGTTGTCGTGCACCAGGTACGTCCAGGTGGCGGTGGGCCGGACCAGGGTGCCGTCGTCGGGCTGCCAGTCCTCATCGAATTCGGTCTCGGTGAAGGTGGCGATGGTACGGGCCTCGATCTCCGGGATCAGGTCGTTGAACGCCGGCACCGCGGCCCGGTGGAACTCGTCCAGCGGGTCGAGCCGGCCCAGCGCGCGCAGGTGCACGCCCTCGCGCACCTCGGACAGCTCGGCCAGGTGCTCGGCCCAGAGCCGGTCCAGGTGGTAGAGCGCGATCGACCGGGCGGCACGGGCGAGCAGGTCCTCGTCCATCTCGCCGGCCTTCTCGGGCTCCTTCTCCAGCAGCATCACCGCGGCCACGTCGCTGGTCAGCAGCCGCTCCCGGCGCGCGGCAAGGGCCTTGCGCTGCTGCTCGATCACCACGCTGTAGCGCCAGGTGTTGCGGTGGATCTCGTGGTTGACGCCCTCGGCGACCCGCTGGGCGTGCTCCACCGCGTAGTCGACCTGCTCGTCGGTCACCAGACCGTCGGCGTTCATCCGCGGCGACGCCGGCACCGAGTCGGCGGCGTGCCGGACGACGAGGTCGTCCTCCAGGCTGACGAAGAAGACCGAGCCGCCCGGGTCGCCCTGCCGGCCGGCCCGACCACGCAACTGGTCGTCCACCCGGCGGCTGTCGTGCCGGCCGCTGCCGATCACGTAGAGCCCGCCCAGCTCGGCGACCCGCTCCTGGTCGGTCTGGTCGCTGCCGCCGAGGCGGATGTCGACGCCACGGCCGGCCATCTGGGTGGAGACGGTGACCGCGCCGTACGCGCCGGCCTCGGCGATGATCGCGGCCTCTTCGTCGTCGTTCTTGGCGTTCAGCACGACGCACGGCACCCCGGCGGCGTTCAGCCCGGCGGCGAGCCCCTCGGACTCCTTGACGTCCAGGGTGCCGATCAGCACCGGCCGCCCCTTGGCGTGCGCGCGCTGGATCTCGTCGACGAGCGCCTCGTCCTTCTCCGCCCGGGTGGCGTAGATGCGGTCCGGCTCGTCCTCGCGGATGCACGGGGTGTTCGGCGGGATCACCGCGACCTCGAGGCTGAAGAACTCCCGCAGCTGGTCGCCGACGAGCACCGCGGTGGCGGTCATCCCGCACACCTTCGGGTAGAGCGCGATGTACGCCTGCATGGCGATGGTGCCGAGCACCTCACCCTCGGCGGTGGCGTCCAACCCCTCCTTGGCCTCGACGGCGGCCTGGAGACCGTCCGGCCAGCGGCGGCGCTGGGCCACCCGGCCACGCATCTCGTCGACCAGCTCGACGGAGCCGTCCCGGACGATGTAGTCCACGTCGCGGTGCAGCAGGGCGTGCGCGTGCAGCGCCACGTTGACCGCGGAGAGCTGCTCAACGTGCTCCTCGTCGTACAGGTCGATGCCGAGCTTGGCCTCCATGGCGGCCAGGCCGGCGGAGGTGAACGCCACGCTGCGCCCGTCCTCGGCGACCGTGTAGTGCTTGCCCTTGCGCAGGCCACGAACGAGCGCGGCGGCGGCGTGCACCGGGTCCTGCTCGCCCGGCACCGCGCCGGCCAGGACCATAGGCACCCGGGCCTCGTCGATCATGATCGAGTCGGCCTCGTCGACGATGGCGGTGGTCAGCGCGGGCTGCACCCGGTCTTCCACGTCGGTGACCAGCTGGTCGCGCAGGTAGTCGAAGCCCGCCTCGCTGACCGAGACGTAGGTGACGTCGCAGGCGTACGCGTCGCGCCGCTCCTGCGGGGTGGAGGCCTCGTTGACCCAGCCGACGGTGAGGCCGAGCAGGGTGTAGACCGGCTCCATCCACTGGGCGTCGCGGCGGGCCAGATAGTCGTTGATGGTGAGCACGTGCACCGGGCCGTTGCCGAGCCGGACGTGCCCGTACGCGGCGATCGTCGCGGTCAGTGTCTTGCCCTCACCGGTGGCCATCTCGGCGACCTTGCCGGAGAGCAGCGACATCGCGCCGAGCAGCTGCACGTCGTACGGCCGCTGGTCGAGGCCGCGGCGGGCGGCCTCACGGCCGACGGCGCAGATCTCCTCGTAACCGACGGCGGCGCCCGCGGCCGCGGTCAGCTCGGCGTCGTCGAGCGCGCTGAGGTCAGCCTCGCGCGCCTCGATGGCGGGGAGCAGCTTCTCCAGCGGAGCAAGATCCACGGTCGAGCCGGGGCGCTGGAGGAACCGCCGGAACTTGCTCTTGAACCGTTGCGACACACCCATGAGCGGCAACGGTACGCGATTCTGGCCGGCGTGCGCGGCCCGGTCGCCCGGCAAGTTCGCCGCGACCGCGCGTCGGTCACCCGACCAGCAGTTGGTGACTGGCGAGTTCCCGGTACAACGGGTCGGTGGCGGTGAGTTCGGCATGGGTACCCACGGCCACCACCCGGCCGCCGTCGAGGACGACGATCTGGTCGGCGTCGACCACGGTGGCGAGCCGGTGCGCCACGATCAACAGGGTCCGGCGGACGGCCACGGCGTCGATGGCGCGGCGCAGCGCGGCCTCGTTGCGGGAGTCGAGGTTGCTGGTCGGCTCGTCGAGCAGCAGCACCGGCGGGCCGGCGAGCAGCGCGCGGGCGATGGCGAGCCGCTGCCGCTCACCTCCGGAGAGGAGCACGCCGCCCTCTCCCACCTGCACGTCGAGGCCGAGCGGGGTGCGCTGCGCCAGGTGGCCCAGGTTGACCTCGTCCAGGACGTCGCGCAACCGGTCGTCGCTGGCGTCCGGGGTGGTGATCAGCAGGTTCTCCCGCAGCGTGCCGGCCAGCACGGGCGCCTCCTGCTCGACGTAGCCGAGCCGGGCCCGCAGCGCGTCGCGCGGCAGGTCCCGCACGTCGGTGCCGTCGAGGCGGACCGCGCCGGCGCTCACCTCGTAGAAGCGTTCGACCAGGGCCAGCAGCGTGGACTTGCCGGCACCGGACGGACCGACCAGGGCGGTCCGGGTGCCGGCGGCGACCGCGAAGCTGACCTCGCGCAGCACCGGCTCGCCGCCCGGGTAGCCGAAGCCGACCCGGTCGAACTCGATCATCGGTGTCGGGCGGCGGGGGGTCGCCGTCGCGCTGCCGGGCGCCGCCCGGTCGTCCGCGCCCTCCGCGGGGACGGCCAGGATCTCCTCGATCCGCTGGAGGGCGCCCAGGCCGGACTGCAACTGGGTGTACGCCCGCAGCACCTGACCCAACGGCAGCGCCAGCAGGAACAGGTACATGACGAACGCGACCAGGTCACCGACCGAGATCGCCCCGGCGGCGACCCGCGCCCCGCCGATGCCGAGCACCAGCAGGAACGCGCCCTGCACGGTGACCGAGCCGATCGGCCCGACCACCGCCTGCACCCGGGCCACCCGCAGCCCCGCCGCGTACGCCTCGCGCGCGCTGCCGGTGACGGTCTGCGTCTCCCGGGTCTCGGCGCGGCTGGCCCGGATGGTCCGGGCCGCCGAGATGGCCCGCTCCACCGCCGAGGTCATCTCGCCGATCCGCTCCTGGGCGACCCGGGCCAGCGTCCGGACCCGGCGGGCGAAGGTGGCGGCGAAGATGAGCCCCAGCGCCACCCCGAGCAGGGTGACCCCGAACAGCAGCGGGTCGAGCAGCACCATGGCCGTGCCGGCGCCGACCACCGTCACCGCCCCGGTGACCGTCTCGAACAGCCCGGAGGTGACGACGGCGCGCAGCAGCGTGGTGTCCGAGCCGACCCGGGAGAGCAGGTCGCCGGTGCGGCGGCGGTCGTACTCGGCGATGGGCAGCCGCAGCAGGTGGGCGGCGAGCCGACGCCGGGTGCCCAGCACCACTCCTTCGGCGGTGCGTTGCAGCAGGTAGTCCCGCAGCCCACCGATCACCGCGCCGAACACCACGAGGGCCACCAGCACCGCCACCAGCCGGGACACGCCCTGCTCGGCGCCGATGCGTTCGAGCACCGACCGGGTGAGCAGCGGCTGCGCCAGCGACGCCGCCGAGCCGATCAGCGACAGCGCGCCCACCACCACCAGGGTGCCCCGGTGCTCCCGCAGGTACGGCAGCAACGCGGCCAGGCCGACCGACCGGCCTGCGGGGTTGCCGCCGGCCGGCCGGTCGGTCGGGGTGTCGCCGGGAACCGGTCGTTCCTGCACGGTGCTCATGTCGCGAACGGTAGCCGCCCCAGGCACGCGGCGACGGCGGCTCAGCCGGCGAGCACCACCTGAAGCTCCTGGCGACGACGCTCGGCCAGGTCGGTGAGGAGGGCGGGGGCCTCGTCGAACGGCACCACCGCCGAGACGAGATGTTTACCGATCGCGTCGCCGTACGTCCGGAGCAGGTCGACGGTCTCGGCGGAGAGCCGTTCGCGGTCCCAGGTCGACGCGAGCCCGCGGGGCACCCGGCCGATCTGGGCGCAGCGCAGCGACAGCCCGTTGTGGTGGAACTCCTCACCGAGGCGGACCGCGTCCGCGCCGCCCTGGTAGAAGGCGAGGTCGATGACGGTGCCCTGGGGCCGCAGCAGCCGCAGGGCGAGGTGCAGCGCCCACGCCTGCCCCCGGCACTGGAACACCACATCGGCACCCCGGTCGCCGGCGGTGTGCGCCCACCGGGTCTTGAGCACCACCGCCGGGTCGTCCGCGTCGGGGTCGAGGGTGTCCAGACCGAGCGCCTCGGCGACCTGGCGGCGCTGCGGGGTGGGGTCGAGCACCACCACCGAGGCGGCGCCGTTGCGTCGGGCGAACAACGCCGTCAGCAGCGCCACGACACCGGCGCCGACGACGGCGACGCGTCGGCCGCGGACCCCGTCGCCGAGCGCGCGCACGTCGGTGCCGTGCAGGTCGGCGGCGGCGTGCAGCAGACCGTTGGCGCAGATCGGGCCCATGTGCGCGACGTAGACGCCGAGCAGCGGGTCCAGGTCGTCGGGCAGCGCCACGAACCGTTCGGCGACCGGGTCGGCCAGCCAGCCGGTGCGGTGCCCGTACGTCATCGCGCCGACGGTGCCCACCGCGACGGCCGGGGTCTCGCTCTCCACCACCCGGCCGACCTGCATGTAGCCGAGTCGGGTCACCGGATAGGGCGTGCTGGCCGCGCCGGGCTGGAACAGCCCCAGGTCGGGGTTCCAGGTGACGTTCAGGTAGGGGTTCGTGCCCTTGACGTAGCTCAGCTCGGTGCCGGCGGAGACACCGCTGAAGAGCGTCTCGACCCGGAACGTGCCGGGGCGCAGCGGGGCGGCGTCCTGCTCGACCAGGTCGACCCGGCCGGGGCCGGTGACCACCACGACCTTGTCACGCATCGACTGCCACCCCGCTGGTGAGCACCGCCGGCGCGGTCGCGGTGGCGAGCCGCACCGTGGCGCCGGTACGGGCCGAGTCGGCCACCGCGAGGGCCAGGCGCTGGGTGGCGAGGGCCTCGGCGTACGGCACGCGCACGTCGTCGCCGATGCCACGGACGGCGTCGACGAAGGCGCGGTCCACCGCCACCCGGGCGGCTTCCGGGTCGGCCGGGACGTGTCGTTCGCCGTCGGCGTCGCGGATCGACAGCCCCTCCTCGGTGATCGCGAGGGCCAGCCCGTCGGCGAGGATCTCCAGGCCGGCGCGGTGCTTCCAGCCGAGGACGCAGGCGGCGCTGAGCGTGCCGACCGCGCCGTCGGCGAAGCGCAGCGCGGCGGTGGTCACCGAGTCGATGTCGGCGCCGTCGACCGGCGGTGGGGTGCCGTTGCCGTACGCGGTGACCTCGGTGACCTCGCCGGCCAGTACGCGGATCAGGTCGAGCACGTGCGCGGCCTGCTCGACCACCGGGCCGCCGGAGCGGTCCCGCCGCGACCACCACGCCACCGGGGGCACCTTGTCCAGCCAGGCGCCGCTGACCATCCGCGCCGGACGGTCGGCGAGCAGGTCGCGGGCCTGGTCGAGCACGCTGAGGTAGCGCCAGTGGTGGCCGACGGCGGTGCGCAGCCCGCGCCGCGCGACCAGGTCGGCGATCCGCTCGGCGGTGCCCAGGTCGACCGCGACGGGCTTCTCCACGAACATCGGCACCCCGGCCTCGATCACCGCCTCCTCGGCGGGGCCGTGTGCGAACGGTGGCACGCAGACGTACACGGCGTCCAGATCCGCGGCCAGCAGCGCGGCGACGTCGGCGAAGGCCCGCCCGCCGTGCTGTGCTGCCAGCGCGGACGCCGCCTCCGGCGCCACGTCGGTGACCCCGACCAGCTCGACGTCGTCGAACCCGGTCAGCACCCGCGCGTGACGCTGGGCCACGCCACCGGCACCGATGAGCCCCACCCGACAGTTCCGCATCCCCCACACCCCTTCGAAGACATTTCACCTGCGATGGGAGCAGTCCCCTGGGCTGCGCGCAATCAAACGTTCATCCCCCGGGAACGAATTGTCGTCACCTCTGTGATCAAGCTGTTGCCGAGAATGCGGTTAGCGCGTGATGAGGAATGGGAACAACCAAATTCGGTTTTTCCACGCACGAACGGAGGGGTGCCCGTGCGGGATATGACATCGAGTGTGTCGCCGGTGGTCGAGGCGTGGGCTACGTACCGGACGACGTCGGCGGCCGACTGGCCGACCCGTCGGCTGATGCGTGCCAAGGGTGAGACCCGGGTCAGCGTGGTGCTGCCGGCGCGCAACGAGGAGGCCACCGTCGGCGCGATCGTGTCGACCATCCGGGAGCACCTGATGGACCGGGTCGCACTGGTCGACGAGCTGATCGTGGTGGATTCCCGCTCGACCGACCGGACCGCGCAGGTGGCCCGTGCCGCCGGCGCGGAGGTGGTCAGCCAGGACGCGATGACCCGCGGGTTGCCGCGGCTCACCGGCAAGGGCGACGCGCTCTGGGCGGGGCTGGCCGCCGCCGAGGGGGACGTGGTGGCGTTCATCGACGCCGACCTGCGGGAGTTCCGGCCGCACTTCGTGAGCGGGCTGCTCGGCCCGCTGTTGACCGACCCGTCTGTCGACTTCGTGAAGGGCTTCTACCACCGTCCCCTGGTGGGCGCCGCCAGCGTGGAGCAGGACGGCGGGGGCCGGGTGACCGAGTTGATGGCCCGACCGCTGCTCAATCTCTTCTGGCCCGAGCTGGCCGGCTTCGTGCAACCGCTCGCCGGCGAGTACGCGGGCCGCCGGGACGTGCTGGCCCAGGTGCCGTTCGTCTCCGGGTACGGCGTGGAGACGGCCATGATGATCGATCTGCTCGACCTGGTCGGCCTGGACGCGCTGGCGCAGGTCGACCTCGGTGAGCGCAAGCACCGCCACCAGGACACCGCCGCCCTGGGCCGGATGTCCGCACAGATCATGCTGACCGCTTGGTCCCGCCTGCAACGGCGCGGCTGGGCGACCCCCGGGTTCACGCCGGAGTCGTTGCTGACCCAGTTCCGTCGCGGTGGTTCGGACACCCTGCCGAACCTGGACCGCGAGATCGTGGTCAGCGACGTGTCCATCGAGGAACGCCCGCCGTTGGCCGAACTGCGCCACCGGGTGCCCCGCCGCCGGGTGGCCGCCGCGTGAGCGCCGGGAGCCTCACCGTGCTGATGAACGCCGGACCGTGGCTGTCGGTGCCACCGCCCGGTTACGGCGGCATCGAGAACGTCATCGCCACGCTGGTGCCGGAGCTGCGGCGACTGGGCGTACGGGTGGTGCTCGCCTCGGTGGGCAGCAGCACCCTGCCGGTGGACGAGCAGGTCTCGGTCTTCGCCGACGGGCAGTTCGCCGCGTTGCAGCGGCCGTACAACCAGGTCTGCGGAATCGCCCAGGCGCACCTGGCCGGGGTGGTCCGGGAGCTGCACTCCCGCGACGACATCGACCTGGTGCACGATCACGTCGAGGCGGTCGGGCTGGCCACCCTCGCCGCGATGGGCCCGTCCGGGCCGCCGACCCTGCACACCCTGCACTGGGACCTGGCCAAGCACCCGGCGCTCTACGGCAGCCTGGACGGCGGCGACCGGGTCCGGGTCAACGGCGTCTCCGCGTCGCAGCTGGCCCGCGCCCCGTTGGCGCTGCGGGAGCACTCGGTGGGGCACGTGCACCTGTCCACGCCGCTGGCCGTCGACGCCGACCGGCGGCCCCGAGCGGACAAGGGCGAGCACCTGCTCATCCTGGGCCGGATCAACCCGGGCAAGGGGCAGGACGTGGGTGCCCGTCTCGCGCACCGGGTCGGTATTCCGCTGGTGCTGGCCGGCCCCGTCGGCCCGTACCACCGGCCGGCCGACCTGGCCGCCGCCGGCGACGAGGCCCGGCAGAACCCGGACGTGCGGTTCTTCCTCGACGAGGTGGCACCGCACGTCGACGGTGCCCTGGTCCGCTGGGTCGGCACCGTGGCCGGTCAGGAGCGCGACGACCTGCTGGCCAGCGCCCGCGCGTCACTGTTCCCGCTGCGGTGGGAGGAGCCGGGCGGCACGGCCGTCGTCGAGTCGCTCGCCCTGGGTACGCCGGTGGTGGCCACCGCCCGGGGTTGCCTGCCGGAGCTGATCGAGCACGGTCGTACCGGGCTGCTCACCACCGACGAGGAGGAGTTGGGTGATCTCGTCCTCGCCGCCGAGTTGCTCGACCCCGACGAGTGCCGGCGGGTGGCCGCGCAGCGCTTCACGCCCGCGGTGATGGCCCAGCGTTACGTCGAGCTGTACGAGCGGGTCCGGCAGTCGGCGAGCGCCCCGAGGTTGCTGCCGGCGTGACCGGTGGCGGTGCCGGCCGGTTTGCCGGCCGCGCCGGCGGGTAGCCGGCAGCGCTCATGCCCGCCGCGCGACGAGGAGCCGGGAATGGTCGGACCGATGGCGCACTCCCGGGCCCGACCCAACCCGGCCGACGGCAAACCGCCGGTCCGTCGCGCGGCGGCCACGGTGGGGGTGCTGTTCCTGCTGGTCGGCGTGCTCGGCTTCGTGCCGGGGATCACCACCGGCTTCGACGCGCTGCGCTTCGCCGGCCACGACTCGGACGCGTACCTGTTCGGCGTCTTCCAGGTGTCGGTGCTGCACAACCTGGTGCACCTGGGGTACGGGGTGGCGGGTCTGCTGTTGGCCCGGACGGTCACCGGTGCTCGGGCGTTCCTGATCGGCGGCGGCGCGGTCTATCTGGTGCTCTGGCTCTACGGGCTGGCGGTGGACCACGACACCGGGGCGAACGTGCTGCCGGTCAACGACGCCGACGGCTGGCTGCACCTGGGGCTCGGCGTCGGCATGATCGCCCTGGGCGTCCTGACCGCTCGGCCTCGTCGCTGACCTGGGGTTGCGGCGAGTGACCTGCCTCGCCCCGCCGTCGGTCCGGTTTCATCGGCAACGGCCTCGGGTAGTTGGCAGATCCCGACCCAGCGAGCAGCGAATCGAGGCGCCGATGTCGAGCGGGATCACCTGCGAGGTGCGCACCACGGCACCGGTGGCGGTCGTCCGGCTCACCGGCCCCCTGCACCTGGGCACGATGCGTTCGGTGCACCAGGCGCTCAGCGACGCGTTGGTCGACCAGCCGGAGGCGCTGGTGGTCGACATGGCCGGGGTACGCGTGGAGGACCGGTTGGCGCTGTCGGTGTTCGCCGCGACGGCCCGCCGGGCCGAGGAGTGGCCGGCGGTGCCGGTGCTGCTCTGCTCCCCGTCGCCGATCGCCGCACGATGGCTGGCCGAGTCGACCACGTGCCGGGTGCTTCCGGTCTCGGCGGACTGCGCCGAGGCGACCCGGTTGGCCGGCACGACGTCCCCGTTGCGGATGCGGACCAGGCTGGAGCCGGTGGCCGGGGCCTGTCGGCGGGCCCGGGATCTGGTCACCGAGGCGTGCGCGCGGTGGAACCTGCCGGACGCGTCCGGCCCGGCCGCGTTGGTGCTCAGCGAGCTGGTCGGCAACGTGGTGCGCCACGCCGGCACGCCGATGCAGGTGACGGTGACCCTGCGCCGGCCGTACCTGCACCTGGCCGTGGTGGACGGCAGCAGCGCTGAGGCCCGTGCCGGCGGGATGGACCTGCACGCGGAGGGTGGGCGCGGGTTGATGCTGGTCCGGGAGCTGACCCAGCGGTGGGGCAGCGTGCCGGCGGGGCAGGGCAAGGCCGTCTGGGCGATGCTGCCGGCAACCTGAGCGTTCGAGGCGCTTGCGCCCGGTACCAGCGTTCTGACCGAATTTCCCGCTGTGGCCTGGTTACATGGTTCGAGGGTCGGGTAGCCACGCCCGTCCTTTCTGCCGTCACGACGGGGTGAGCAGCCATGCCCAAGCGGGTAACCACGGAACCCGGTCGCGATCGGGGCCCGGCGATCCTGGCACCGGCCCGTTTCGGGGGGTTTCCCGGAGCGATGCGGGCACCGGTCCCCGGCAACTCCCTGATCAAGTTCCTCGCCACGACCGACCACAAGCAGATCGGTCTGCTGTATCTGCTGACCTCCTTCGGCTTCTTCCTGGTGGCGGGGCTCCAGGCGATGGTGATGCGGGCCGAGTTGGCCCGCCCGGGAATGCAGTTCCTCTCCTCGGAGCAGTACAACCAGCTCTTCACCTCGCACGGCGCGGTGATGCTGCTGCTGTTCGCCACGCCCGCCGCGTTCGGGTTCGCGAACTACATCGTGCCGATCCAGATCGGCGCGCCGGACGTGTCGTTCCCCCGCCTCAACGCGCTCGCCTACTGGCTGTACCTCTTCGGCGGCCTCATGGTCATCGGAGGGTTCGTCACCCCGGGCGGTTCGGCGGACTTCGGCTGGACCGCGTACAGCCCGCTCAGCGACGTGGACCACAGCCCCGGCGTGGGGGCGAACATGTGGGTGCTCGGCCTCGTCGTGTCCGGGCTCGGCACCATCCTCGGCGCGGTCAACCTGATCACCACGATCCTCACCCTGCGCGCGCCCGGCATGACCATGTTCCGGATGCCGATCTTCACCTGGAACATGCTGTTCACCAGCGTGCTGGTGATCCTCGTCTTCCCGCTGCTGGCCGCCGCGCTGCTCGCGCTCTCGGCCGACCGGTTGCTCAACGCGCACGTGTACGACCCCGCCACCGGCGGCCCGATGCTCTGGCAGCACCTGTTCTGGTTCTTCGGCCATCCCGAGGTCTACATCATCGCGTTGCCGTTCTTCGGCATCATCACCGAGATCATTCCGGTGTTCTCCCGCAAGCCGCTCTTCGGCTACACGGGAATTGTGCTGGCCACCGTCGCCATCACCGTGCTGTCGATGACGGTCTGGGCGCACCACATGTTCGCCACCGGTCAGGTGCTGCTGCCGTTCTTCAGCATCCTGAGCTACCTGATCGCGGTGCCCACCGGCGTGAAGTTCTTCAACTGGATCGGCACCATGTGGAAGGGTCAGCTCACCTTCGAGACGCCGATGCTCTTCGCCATCGGCTTCCTGGTCACCTTCCTGCTCGGCGGCCTCACCGGCGTCCTGCTGGCCAGCCCGCCGGTCGACTGGCACACCCACGACAGCTACTTCGTGGTGGCGCACTTCCACTACGTGGTGTTCGGCACCGTGGTCTTCGCCCTGTTCGGCGGCTACTACTTCTGGTGGCCGAAGATGACCGGACGACTGCTCGACGAGCGGCTCGGCAAGGCGCACTTCTGGACCATGTTCATCGGCTTCCACGGCACCTTCCTGGTGCACCACTGGCTGGGCGCCGAGGGCATGCCCCGCCGGTATGCCGACTACCTGCCCACCGACGGCTTCACGGCCCTGAACACGATCTCCAGCATCTTCGCGTTCATCCTCGGTCTGTCCACCCTCTTCTTCATCTACAACGCCTGGAAGTCCTGGCGGTACGGGGCGATCGTGACGGTGGACGACCCGTGGGGCTTCGGCAACTCCCTCGAGTGGGCCACCAGTTGCCCGCCGCCGCTGCGCAACTTCGACCGGATGCCCCGGATCCGTTCCGAGCGCCCCGCCTTCGACCTGAAGTACGGCCCGCTCGTCGCCGATCTGGGACGCGACCTGCCGCAGCGCACCACCAAACCGCCGCAGCAGTTCGCCGAGGAGTTCCACCTGGAGCACCACGCCCCGGAGTCACCGGCCGCCGAGGGCGCGCACGGGGCCCGCGACGCGGTCGACTACCAACCCGCGCCGCGCTCCGGGGCCCGGCCGGTGGACGTGCCGGAGCCCGAGGGGGTCCGCCGGCCCAGCTTCGAACAGTCCGACCCGCCGCAGGACGCCGAGGACGCGCCTAAGCCGCACGAACGCTGGCGCCACCCGCACAGCGACGGCAACACCGAAGAGCGCTGACCAGGCAGGGGGTACGCGCGCAAGGGCCGACACCCGACGGGGTGTCGGCCCTTCGCCTGTCCGTACGGGTCAGTCCCGGGCCGGCGCCAGGCCGGCGGCGGTGAGCGAGCGGCGTACCGCGGGCTGGACCCGGGTCAGCCGCAGCGGCACCCCGGTGCGCTCCGCCGCATCCCGACCGGCCATCAGCGCGGCGATCCCACCGGCGTCGAAGCCACCCGCGCCGACGAGGTCGACGACCACCTCGCTGGGCTGGCCGGTGACCGCCTCCAGCATGGCCCGGCGCAACTGGTCCGCGCCGTCGCGGTCGATCTCGCCGCCGACCTCGACCACCACCGAGTCGCCGTTCTGCTTCACCGAGATCCGGGTCTTGCCCGGGTCGGGTTCGGCGGCGCCGTTCTGCCACGGCGGTGGCGCGTCGGCGAGCATCGCCTGACGCAGCCAGGTGAGCGCCCGCGACAGCAACCGGGACACGTGCATCTGCGAGATGCCGAACCGGGCGGCGATCTCGGCCTGGGTCTGGTTGCCGTAGAAACGCATCGCGAGGATCCGTCGCTCCCGCCAGGGCAGTCGGTGCAGCAGACCGCTCACCGTCACCCGGTCGTCGACCGACTCCAGCGCGTTGTCGGACTCGCCCACCAGGTCGCCGAACTCGGCGGAGCTCTCCCCGCCCACCGGCGCGTTCAGCGAGGCCGGGCTGTAGCCGGCCGCCGACTCCAGGGCGGCGAGGATCTCCTCCTCCGGGGTCTCCAGCCGGGCCGACAGCTCGGCCACCGACGGGGCCCGGGACAGCTCGCTGGTGAGCGCGGCGGTGGCCTGCCCCACCTCGAGGATCAGGTCGCGCAGCCGGCGGGGCACGTGCACGCCCCAGGTGCGGTCCCGGAAGTGCCGTTTGATCTCGCCCACGATGGTGATCGCGGCATACGCGGTGAAGGAGCCCCGTTCCGGGTCATATCGGTCGACGGCGTTCACCAGCCCCAGGCGGGCCACCTGCTCCAGGTCCTCCAGCGGCTCCCCCCGCCCCCGGTACCGGCGGGCCAGCCGGCCGGCGAACGGCAGCGCGAAGCGCACCAGGTCGTCCCGGGCCTCCCCCCGGCGCTCCGGCGGCAGCCCGGCGATCCGGGCCGCGTACGCCATCGCCGCCGCGTCGAGATCCTCCAGACCCCGATCGTTGGGTGGTGGTGGGGTCGTGGTCGTGCTCGTGCTCGTCTGTCCGAACATCCGCGCCTCCCTCAGGAAGGTCCCCCGCCCGGATCGGGAAACCGGTCGTGCGCGTGGTCGAGCCACGCACCGGGCCGGAAAGTGGGTCAGTGACTGGGATGCCAGCGGGCGACAACGCCTCTACGCAGCGAAATCAGGCCGTCGCAGCCAGCGATGTTCCCGCTCCGTAGGTACTCAATCACGGGACCCCGGGTTCGCGAGGAAGTTTCGGCGTCCTCCGTCTCAGGAGACCAACAACCCCTGGTGGCCACCGCTGTCGCGGAGCACCGCGAGGGCCTCGGCGACCCCCAGCGGGGGCGGCGCGGGCAGGTCGTACGGCTGGGCGCGCAGCACCTCGGTGGCCCGGCGGGTGGGCACCGAGGTGACCGGGTACCCACGGGCGGTGGTGCGGTCCAGCGCCCGACGCCGTCGGCCGAACCCGGCGACGGCCAGCCACTGCGGCAGCCCGGCCAACGCGGGTGAGCGCACCCCGGGTGGCTCGGGCAACACGTCCACCGAGCTGAAGGCCTCGCTGCCGGCCAGCCACCACTCAGCCTCGTCGACGCTGCGGCGGGTGGCGTTCTCACACCAGTACGGCACCAGCCCCGCCCGCACCACCTGCCACGGGTCGAGCAGTCGACCGCACTCCACCACCAGCCGGTCACCGGTCTTGCCGGCGCGCCGCAACCACCGCCGGTACAGGTCGGCCACGCCCGCGCTCAGCGCCGCCGGCCGGGGCACCAGCACCCGGTGCAGCGGATGCTGGTGCCGGGCGGACCAGTCCCGCGCCGCCAGCTCGAAGCCCGAGTCGACGCCGTGCTCGGCGTACGCCGACGGCACGGACACCTCCGGCGGCTCCCACCGGGTCGCGTCCCCGCCGACGGAGCGCAGCACCTGCCGCAACGCGTGGCTGTCCGGGTGGAAGTCCACCGGGTCCAGCCCGCTGCCCGGGCAGCCGACCTGGAAGCTGTGCCCCGGTCCGCGCTCCAGCACCGGCCACGTGCGCGCGTCGCGGACCAGCAGCACGGGGGCGCCCGGCACCAGCCGGTCGGCCAGGAACCGCGCGTACGCGGCCGGTAGGGCCCTCCACGTGGCCGTCAGCGACACGGTCGCCCCGGTCAGCGCGCCCCGGCTGGCCGGGCAGTGCACCTGGCGCAGGTGCAGGTCGGCGTTGCCGACGAGCAATCGGGTGGAGAGTGCCGCGCCATGCTCCGCGGCATCCGCGGGGCGGTCCACCGCGCCGTCGGACCAGTGCACGGTCATCTCGAAGCCCGCCGGCAGCCACGGCACGCCGAGGGCCACCGCGAGGTGCGCGGCAGCGCCGTGCGGAGAGCCGATGAGCACCCCGGGATAACGTCGGCGGGGGTACTGGTCGACGAACCAGCGGGCCACCCTCGCGGCGTCCACCTCGTCGATCTGGGCCACGGTGAGCGCGACCCGGCCGGCGGCGCGGGTGACCGCGGCACGGCGTACCGGTTCGGGGGCGCCGGGGAACCGCGACGTCGGCCCGGTGTGCCCGAGGTCGGCGCAGTCGACCCCGCGCAGTGCCCGCGCGGTGGCGGCGACCAGCACCCGGGCGGAGCTGCCCGCGGCCACGACCCGGTCACCGGCGAGACCGGCGCCATCGGCCGTGAGCCCCTTGTGCACCTTGTGCACCGGCCCCACCTTGCCTCGTTCGCTCACCACGCGGCCCGGCTTCCCGTCCCGATGGGGTTCAAACGGGGCATCACCCACCCGGCGGCACATTCCGCTGGTCAGTGGGGTGGGCCGGTCATGACCGCCGTTCGGCGGCGCGGGTTTCGTCAGGGCCAGGACGGGCACTTCCGGGGCCATGCGCACCGACGACACCAGCGAGCCAGCCGCCGCCACGATCACCCCGTACGAGGACGGACCGCTGCTGGTCCGCGGCGACTTCGCGTTGGTCACCCCGGACGGCGAGCGCATCGACGCGCGGCGGGGCACCGTGGCGTTGTGCCGGTGCGGCAAGTCGGCGCTCAAGCCGTTCTGCGACGGCACCCACAAGGCGATCGCTTTTCGGGCGGGCACCACCCGCGAGGGGTGAGCCCACCCCTCGCCCCGTCACGCCCCGTCACCCGCTCGCGGTGAGCGCAAGGGTCGAACCAAGCCCTCGCGCAACGCCCAGCCCGCGCCCGAGCCCGCGCCGCCCAGCCCGTTCCGCCCAGACCGTGCCGCCCAGACCGTGCCCGAGGCCAAGCCGCTCAGCCCGAGCCGCCCAGACCATGCCGCCAGGCCGCGCCCGAGCCCGCGCCGCCCAGCCCGTTCCGCCCAGACTGTGCCCGAGGCCACGCCGCTCAGCCCGAGCCGCCCAGACCGTGCCGCCCAGGCCGCGCCGGCGCCCGTCCCGCCCGGCCCGCGCCCGTCCCGCCCAGCCCGCGCCCGTCCCGCCCAGCCCGCGCCCGTCCCGCCCAGCCCGCGCCCCCAAAGCCGCGTGCGCCCAGACCGTGCCCCGGAAGACGCGCCCCCGAAGCCGCACCCCGAGGCCCTTGCCCCCAAGACCGTGCCCCGTGAGCACCGCGCCGAACGCGAGCATCGCGCCGATCTTGCAGTTTCGGCTGTCGACCTGAGGCGATATGCCCCTTGTGTCACGACAGAAAGTGCAAGATCGCGAACCAGGGGCAACCCTTCTCGGCGATCACGGAGTTATGGTGCCCGTTTCATCATTTTGCGTACCTTTTATCACCCACCACAGGTTCGTGATCGACGCGGCAGGTGTCGACCAGGCAGCGCGCCGGGAGGCGGACAGCCTCGTTTACCGGCGCTTCGTGAAGGCCGAGGCCCGCGCGGGGCTTGCGCGTGGGGGGGTTGCACGTGGGGGGGTTGCACGTGGGGGTGCGCGTGTGCGTGGCGCTTCGGCGGGTGCAGAGCAAAGGGCGGCCCCGACGCGGGAGACTCCCGGCCGCACAACCCAAGGGCCGGGCACCCCAGCCGCACACTTAAGGCCCGGGCACCCCAGCCGCATACTTCAGGGCCCGGGCACCCAAGCGCGAAACCAAGGGCCGGGCACCCCGGCCGCACAACTTAAGGCCCGACACCCGCTCAAGGCCCGACACCCGCTCAAGGCCCGACACCGCAGCTCAGCGGCCGACTCTCCACACCCCAGCACTGGCAGACAGCCCGCCGGCGACACCCCGCCTGACCGCGGGTGGAACTGTACGTGGGTGCCCGTTCGCGCAGCGAGTGCGACCGGGTGGGCCGAGGGTCAGACGAGGGCGGGTGGAGCCGGCGGGGCCACCACCGTGGCCGATGCGACGAGCGGGACGGTGGGCGGCAGGGCCGGCGGGGCGGGTGCGCGCAGTGAGCTGAGGCCGGCGGCCCAGCTGTCCAGCAGGTGCCCGGCGAACAGCCGGTCCACAGCGAGCCCGGCCGACGCGCCGAACAGCACGTCGCGGGCGAGGGCCGGCTCGACGCGGACCAGTCCGCCGCACATGTCGTGCGCGGCGATCTGCTCGTGCACCGCGTCGGCCTCGACGTGCTCGTCGTAGAAGCGGGTGGCCACCTCGTCGAAGCCGAGCCGGCGCAACCCGTTGCCGTAGCGGCGGTTGGGCAGCGAGGAGGTCATCTCGAACGCGGCCAGGTGCCCGAGCAGCGCGCCGCGCAACCGCCGGTGCAGCCCGAGCAGCGACATCAGGTTGTTGGTCGCCAACGTCACCGCTGGCGCCACGTCGATGTACGCGCCGTAGGCCGTTTCCAGGCCCAGCCGGTCGAGGGTGTTGCGGAACAGCTCGGCGTGCATCCGGTCCAGCCGCCCGTTCCCGTACTCGTCGGTCTGGATCTCCACGAGCGCGGCCTTGGCCGGGCCACCGAGGCGGGGCAGCGCCCAACTGTGCGGGTCCGCCTCCCGCAGGTGGTAGACGGAGCGGTGGGCGACGAACTCACGGAACTGGGTGAGGTCAGCGCGGCGTTGCAGCGTCGCGGCCAGCGCCGGCCCGTCGTCGGCGGCGACCACCTCGGCCAGGCCGGCCGCCACCCCGGCGGCGGGCACCGACGGCGTGCCGACCAGCCGACGCAGCGCCGCCTCGAAGACCCCTTCGCAGCGGGCACGCAGCGCCAGCAGCGTCGGCTGCCACTCCCACGACTCGTCCACCCCGAGCCAGCCCCGATAGTGCAGCTCGTAGCAGAGGAACAGCGTCAGCTGCAGGTCCTCGTCGGTGATCGGGTCCGCCGGGTGGAGGTCGACGCCGAGATCGGCCGGCAGGTCGTGCGGCGGGTGCCGCAGAGCATCCACGACCGCTGCGGAGAGCGGACCGCGGGCCCTCGGCACTGTCGCGGGACCGTAGCGGCGGTCGGCGGGCTCGGACATGGGACCTCCAGCGTCATCGGGCCGCTACTCATGCCCTGGTCCGGGGTGGCTAAACGAGATCGTCAGCGCTCGCGGTGACTTCGACCTGCTCGCGGACCTTCCGGGCCGGAGCGCCCTCGGCGTACAGGCCGCGCAGGTCGGCGAAGGCGGGCTCCGGCGGCGCCAGCGAGACCGCCGGGTCGACGACCGCCTCCAGTACGCAGGGTCGGTCGGCGGCGAGGGCCTCGTCCCAGGCCGCGCCGACCAACTCCGGGCGGTCCACCCGCACTCCGTGCAGCCCCAGCAGCCGGGCCCACCCTGCGTACGGCACGTCGGGTCGGCGGTGGGTCGGGTCGGGCGACGGTTGTCGCCCGCCACCCATGCCGTTCTGGTCCCGGTTGTTGAGCACCAGCACGACCAGCCGCGGATCGCGCCACTGCTGCCAGAGGTGCGAGACGGTGATCAGTTCGGCGAGGCCGTTGAGCTGCATCGCCCCGTCACCCACCAGGGCGACCACCGGTCGGTCGGGCGCGGCGAGCTTGGCCGCCACCGCGTACGGCAGCGCGCAGCCCATCGAGCCGAGGGTTCCGCACAGCTGCGCGTTGACCCCCGGTGGCAGGGTGAGGTGCCGGGCGTACCAGTAGAGGACCGAGCCGACGTCGACGGCGACCGCTCCGGTGCCGGGCATCCGGGCGGACAGCTCCTGCAGGACGAGCTGCGGGTTGACCGGGTCCGCGGCGGCGGCGGCCCGCTCGGCCGCGACCTCGCGCCAGCGGTCCACCGAACTTTCCACGGTGGCGCGCCACTGCTGTTCGGACCGACCGCGCAACCGGCTCAGCAACGCTCGCAGCGTCTCGGCGGCATCGCCGACCAGCGGAACGTCGGCCGGGTACCGGGTGCCGATCCGGCGGCCGTCGATGTCGATCTGCACCGTGCGCGCCTGCTCGGGCATCGGGAAGTAGTCGGTCCACGGGTCGTTGGTGCCGACCATCAGCAGCGTGTCGCAACCACCCATCAGCTCGGCCGCCGCCGGGGTGCCGACCTCGCCGAGCACCCCGGTGTGGAACGGCAACCGCTCGTCGAGCACCGGCTTGCCGAGCAGCGAGGTGGCCACCCCGGCGCCCAACCGGTCGGCGATCTCGATGATCTCCGCGGCGGCGTCCCGACCACCCTGGCCCACCAGGATGGCGGTCCGCTGGCCACCGTCGAGCAGCTGCGCGGCGGCGTCCAGGTCCGCCTCGTGCGGCAGGACCCGGGCCAGCGGTTCGCCGGGGGTGGCCGTGATCACCCCGGCACCGTACGACTGGAGGTCGGGTACCAGCGCCTCCTGCAACCGGCGCGGCAGCACCACGCACGTCGGGCTTCGGGTCGCCGCCGCCGTCCGGAACGCCTGGTCCAGCAGCGCCCCCACCTCGTCGGGGCTGCGACCGTAGCGGACGAACTGGTTGCACACGTCACCGAAGAGCCGGCCCAGCCCGATCTCCTGGTGCGCGCCGCCGAGCGGCCCGGAGATGTCCTCCCCGACGATGGCGACCACCGGTTTGCTGTCCAGCTTGGCGTCGTAGAGGCCGTTGAGCAGCTGGACGGCGCTGGGGCCCTGGGTGGCGAGGCAGACTCCGATGCCACCGGTGAACTTGGCGTGCCCGGTGGCCATGAACGAGGCGGTCTCCTCGTGCCGGGCCGGGATGAACGCCGGCTCGCCGCCGGTGCGGTCCAGCGCGTCGACCAGTGGAGCGATCGCCTCGCCCGGGTACCCGAAGGCGCGGGGTACCCGCCAGGCCAGCAACCGCTCCACCACGACGTCCGCAACCGTACGGTCAACCATTGCCGCGCCCCGGTGTGCTGGGGTCGACGTAGCGCAGTACCGCGCCGACGCCGTCGGTGAGGTCGGGCGCCTCGTCGGCGCCGAGCACGGTCAGCGCCGCGTCGGTGCCGACGAGCGCCCGGACCAGCGCCGCGTCGGCGCGTACCCGCTGCGGGTCGGCCACCGACATGGCGGCCAGCTCCCCCGGGTCGACGGCGATCTCGGTGGGTTCCGCGCCGATCCACAACTCACCGTTGGCCGACGGGTCGTCCACGATGATCATCATGTCGACCTGGTTGCGTTGCAGGGCCGAGACGACCGCGTCGAGCCCGCCGCCCACGTCCTCCTGCACGCCGAACTTGTCCAGCGCGGCGCTGATCCGCTGGTCGGCGATCTCCGCGATGGTCTGCACGGTCAGGTCGTCCAACATCGTCTGGTCGGCGCCGCCGGCCCGCGACCCGGCATCGGTGCGGACCACCAGGTCCTGCCAGCGTTCCGGCATCTGGGCGGCGATCATTCCGGTGGCCCGGACGTCACCGGCGACCACCACCACGTCCGCGCCGACCCGGTCGGCCAGCTGCACGGTCGCCGCGGTGACGTCGCCGGCGTTCTGGTGCCACGCCTCCATGGCCGCCCGCTGGTAGCGGGACTGGGACCAGCCGCCGGGCTTCGCCCGTCGCAGCGGATACTCGTCCCGGCCGGCGACGTGCGCCCGGCGGGGTACCCCGCCGGCGCTGACCGCCATGGCGTCGGCGCCGAGCCGGTCGGCGACCACACGTACCCAGGCCACCTGCTCGCCGCGTTGGGCGAGCAGCGGCATCACGTGCGGCAACGGGCCGACGTGGGCCAGGTCCCGCAGTGGCGGCGCGGACAGGTACTCGGAGAGCACCACCTGGCCGTGGCTGGCGAAGACCGCCAGTCCGTAGTCCCCGACCATCGGGTCGTGACCTCGGACCACCCGGTCCAGCGCGGCGATGTTCGCCTCGTCCGCCCCCTGTTCGGCGAGGCTGCGTTCCAGGGCACGCCAGCGCAGATCCAGTGCGGGTTTGGCGTCCTCCGTGTCGGCGGAGGCGTCCAGATACACCGAGCACCACGGCCCGGGACGGTCGTAGAGCGGGCGCAGGAAGGACAGCTGCATGCTCGACCCCTTTCCAGCTCGGCCCCCCGCTTACCCGGGTCGCGGGGGATGTCACCTCGCGGCCGTGAGCCCGTGACCAGGTTTCATTCACGTCGTTCAACCGAGGACGTCGATACGATCTGTGAACACATGCGGACTCTCGGTGGTGGAAATGGACAGCGGACTCGACACGCGGCGGATCGTGCACCCGACGGAACGAATCGTCACCGGGCGGCTGATCCGCCTGCTCGACGGCTACACCCGTGAGGTACGCATCGGTCAGCCGGTGCTGGTGGCGGTGCTCGCCGCGGCGGCCTTCGCCCGGCTACCCGCGCTGCTACTGCGCTCACTCTTCTCGTTCGGCGGTGGCGGCACCCGCCGTCGGTGGAAAGAGCTGAAGCAGGGCCCGGAATACCTGGTCACGCCGGTGCGGCTCCGCAACACCGCCGGTCAGCTCTGCGAGGTGGAGCTGCACGGCCACCTTCCGCAGAGCGCCCTGCACCCGGCGGATCAGGTGCAGCTCACCCTGCGCCCGCAACGCGACCCGGAGTTGCCGCCCCGGATCGAGCGGATCGTCAACCTCACCACCGGGCAGTTGCTGACCCCGCGTACGGCGACGCTCTGGTCGCATCTCGGGCCGCCACTGCTGTTGCAGGCGTTCCTCGGCACGCTGCTGCTGGCCGGCATCGCGGCCTGCTCCGCGCTGACCTGACCGGCCCCGACGGCACGGCTCAGTCGGGCTCGCTGGCGGTTCGGCGGCTCAGCCGACCGGGGCGGGCTCGCGGGCCGGTTGCCGGTCGACGCCGAGCATGCCCCGGCGGCGGGCCCAGCGCTCGAAGACCAGGGTGGCGAATGGCGGCACCGCGCTGGCCAGGGCCACCGCGGTCGCCAGCAGGCTCCAGCGGTGCAGCCGGGCGACTGCCAGCACCAACAGGACGTACGCGACGAACAGGCCGCCGTGGATCGGCCCGAAGATCTTGACGCCCAGCTCGTTGTCCGGCGGCCCGTACTTCACCAGCATGCCGACCAGCAGGGCCAGCCAGGAGCAGGCCTCGGCGATTGCCGCCGCGACGAACAGCCTGGTCACCTTCTCGCGCATCCGCACGCCACCACCTCTCGGGGCGCAATGCTATCGGTCCGTTCGGGCTGGGCTAACCGGGCTGGCAGTTGGGTAGAAAAGGGTCCTCGGGTCTTTCCCCGCCCGCCGACAACGTGCGAGGTTAGGGGGACCAGCGGTGACAGGGTGGTGACCATGGGCGAGGACGTCGGCGTACGAACCTTCAGTCGAGAGGATCGAGCCCGATACCGCGATAAGGTCCGCCGCTGCCTGGATGTGTTCGCCGAGATGCTGCGCGAGTCGCGCTTCGACCTCGACCGGCCAATGACCGGCGTGGAGATCGAGCTGAACCTGGTCGACGAGGCGTCGAACCCGACGATGCGCAACGCCGACGTGCTGGCGGCCGTCGCCGACGAGAGCTTCCAGACCGAGCTGGGCCAGTTCAACGTCGAGATCAACGTGCCGCCGCGCCGGCTGACCGGCACCGGCACCGCCGACTTCGAGGAGTACGTGCGGGCCAGCCTCAACGCCGCCGAGCTGAAGGCCCGGGCGATCGGCGCGCACATGGTCATGATCGGCATCCTGCCGACGTTGCGCCCTGAGCACCTGACCGCCGAGACGCTGTCGGCCAACCCCCGCTACAAGTTGCTCAACGAGCAGATCTTCGCGGCCCGCGGCGAGGATCTACCGATCGCCATCAGCGGGGTGGAACGGTTGGCGGTCACCGCCGACACGATCACCCCGGAGGCGGCCTGCACCAGCACCCAGTTCCATCTCCAGGTCAGCCCGGCCCAGTTCGCCGACTACTGGAACGCCGCCCAGGCGGTGGCCGGCATCCAGGTCGCGGTCGGCGCGAACTCGCCGCTGTTCTTCGGCCGGGAGCTGTGGCGCGAGACCCGCATTCCGCTGTTCCAGCAGGCCACCGACACCCGGTCGGAGGAGATCAAAGCCCAGGGGGTACGCCCCCGGGTCTGGTTCGGCGAACGCTGGATCACCAGCGTGTTCGACCTGTTCGAGGAGAACGTACGCTACTTCCCGGCGCTCCTGCCGGTCTGCGACCCGGAGGACCCGGCGCAGGCCCTCGCGGCCGGTGAGGTGCCCAATCTGGCCGAGCTGCGCCTGCACAACGGCACCGTCTACCGGTGGAACCGCCCGGTGTACGACGTGTCGCGGGGCCGGCCGCACCTGCGGGTGGAAAATCGGGTGCTGCCCGCCGGTCCGACCGTGCTGGACACCATCGCCAACGGCGCCTTCTACTTCGGGTTGGTGCGCGCCCTCGCCGAGTCGGACCGGCCACTGTGGTCGCAGATGTCGTTCAGCGCCGCCGAGGAGAACTTCACCAGCTGCGCCCGGCACGGCATCGACGCGCAGGTCTTCTGGCCCGGTCTCGGTTACCTGCCGGTCAGCGAGTTGGTGCTGCGCCGGTTGCTGCCGATGGCGCATCACGGTCTGGACCGGTGGGGCCTCGACCCGGCCGAGCGTGACCGGTTGCTCGGCATCATCGAGCAACGCTGCCTGACCGGCCGCAACGGCGCGACCTGGCAGGTGGAGACGCTGCACCGGTTGGAGTCGGCCGACCACCTGGACCGGCCGGAGGCGCTGCGCGAGGTGGTCAGACACTACGTCGACCTGATGCACAGCAACCGGCCGGTGCACGAGTGGCCGATTCCGTGAGCACACCGGACAGGTGGCCCGATCGACGCGAAGCTCAGCCTCGCGGGGTGGGCACACCGAAGAGGTCGATGATGCCGCCGGGAAGCTGAGCGAGCAGGTCGTGTCGCTCGTCGTCGTTCAGCGCCTCGGCGACGGTACGCAGCACCGCCTGGGCGTGTTGACGCACCTGGTCCGCGTTCGCGACCTGTTCGCGGTCGGCGACGTTCTTCAGGAACTCGCCGACGTCCCACCGGCGGCCCTGCGGGTTGCGGGTGACGGACCCGTTGAGCCGTTCCGGTAGTTGTGCCGCCAGGTTGTCCGCCTCCTGTCCGGCGAGCCGTTCACCGAGCACCGACAGGACGGCCTGGATGGACCGCACAGCCTCGTTCTCACCGAGGCCCGCGCGCTGTCGTACCGTGGCGATCATCTGCTCGTACTCCATGCCCCGCTCCTTCGGTCTCGTCGGTATGCCGTCACGACTGCCTGGTGACGAACGGGGCGAGTTCCCCGGCTCCCCGGTGACAAACGGGCACGGGCGAACCGGACTCCCCACCATCGACGGGCGAAGCCCCACAAACATGCCTGTCACGCCGCCTGAGCGCGCATCATCCCTTGTGGACCCCCACGCGAATCGATGACTGTCGTAGGCTGTGGCAGCTCACACACATCGTCTGATCACGATGAGGGGACGCCGGTGGCCACTTCTGAAACAGACCCCGCCACGATCGAGGGCCCGGCGCGGATGCCCCTGTCCCGTCGGCACATGCTGCGGATGGGAGCGGCGGCGGCCGGTGGCGCGGTGCTCGTCGGCTCGGCGGAGGCCGCGCCCGCACAGGCCGCGCCCGCACAGGCCGCGCCGGTCGGCGCGAAGCGCGTCGTGCGGGCACCGGCGCTGGCACCCGGTGACCGGGTCCGGGTGGTCTCGCCCGGCAGCACGCCCGATCCCACGAACATGGCTCGCGGCATCGAGATCCTGCGCAGCTGGGGCCTGGAGGTCGAGCTGGGCGCGCACGTCTTCACCAAGTACGGCTATCTGGCCGGCACCGACGCGCAGCGGCTGGCCGACCTGAACGCCGCGCTCACCGACCCGGGCATCCGAGCCGTCTTCGCCGCGCGCGGTGGTTACGGCACGCAGCGGATCGTCGACCAGATCGACGTGTCCGTTCTGCGCCGCGACCCCCGGGTGGTCGTCGGTTTCAGCGACATCACCAGCATCCACGGCAAGCTCTGGCGCGAGACGGGCCTGGTCACCTTCTACGGCCCCATGGTCAACTGGAGTGACGCCCGCACCGGCCCCGAGTCGGCCGAGGCGCTCCGCAAAGCGGTGATGACCACCGCACCGGTCACCATCTCCCGGGACCCGGCCGAGACAGCCGCCTCCGTTGTGGTGCCGGGGCGGGCATCGGGGCCGCTGCTCGGCGGTTGCCTGACACTGATCTCCACCTCGCTCGGCGCGGAGGACTCTCCGAGGTTCGACGGCGCGATCCTCTTCTTCGAGGACGTGGACGAGGCTCCGTACAGCATCGACAGCATGCTGACCGAGCTGCGTCGGGTGGGCGTGCTGCGCAGGGTAGCCGGTGTGGTCATCGGCCAGATCACCAACAGTGTCGGCGAACCCGGCGAGTGGGACGCGGCAGCGGTGCTCAAGGACCGCCTGTACGACCTCGGCGTGCCGGTCCTGGGCGGGCTACGGCTGGGGCACGGCAACGGGCAGCTCACCGTTCCGCTGGGCTCGCGCGCGACGATCGACGCCGCCGCGGGGACCCTGACGGTGGAGCCTGGGGTCCGCCCACGCCAGGCCTAACGCTCAGACCTGCGGGGTCGGGTCCCAGGGGGACGGGTCGTCGCGCAACCGGCTGTACAGGTAGCCGTCGCGCCACTGACCGGCCCGAAACTCGCTGGCCCGCACGACGCCCTCGAGCTGGAAGCCGGCCTTCTCCAACGCTCGTTGCTCGGCGGCGTTCTCCGGGTGCGTGCCGGCCTGGATGCGCTGGGCCGGGCTGTGGTGAAAGAGGTAGTCGCAGAGCAACGCCTGGGCGCGCCAGCCGATGCCTCTCCCCCGCCACTGCGGCAGCAGGACGATGCCGATCTCCCAGTACGACGCCCGTCCGGCGTAACGCCCGGCGGTGTAGCTGACGATGCCGGCGGCGGCCTGCTCCTGCTCCTGCTCCTGCTCGACCTCCACGACGAGCCGTCCATCGTCCTCGCCGAGGTAGCCGTCGACGGCGAACCGCCGTGCCGGCGCCCCGGCGTCGAGGAAGCCGGCCCAGTCAAGGCCGATCAGGCCGGGCTCGGTGCGGAACCGCCGGAACATCGCCAGGTCCGGCTCGGCAACCGGCCGCAGCCGGACAGTGAGACCGGCCGAGACAGACATCGACATATCGCCACGTTCCATGGCGACACGCTAGCTTGCGCAGAGCCGAGTGCGGGTGCTGCGCCGGGCGCGCAGAGCGACCGGCGTTGGTAGCCGAGGCGTTGGTAGCCGAGGCGTTGGTAGCCGAGGCGTTGGTAGCCGAGGCGTTGGTAGCCGAGGCTTGGTCGGCTCCTTTGGAGCTGAATCGTTGACGACATCACCCCTAGCCCAGCCCCCCGGCCGCATCTCGGCCCAGCCCCACCCCACCTCGGCCCAGCCGCCGGACTCTCCGGCAGAGGCAGCCGAGCCAGCCGGGCTGAATCGCTTGCGACATCAGCTCCAAAGGACAGCGCGCGAAAAACTCCCCCGCCGGCGGACCTGGCCGCCGGTCAGACCTTGAGCAGCACCTTCGTGCAGTCGTCCTGCTTCTTCTGGAAGATCTTGTAGCCCTTCGGTGCGTCACGCAGCGACATCCGGTGGCTGACGATGAAGCTCGGGTCGATCTCGCCACGCTGGATACGCTCCAGAAGCGGCCCGGTGTAGCGCTGGACGTGACACTGCCCGGTGCGCATGATCAGCGAGCGGTTCATGAACGCGCCCATCGGGAACTTGTCGACGAAACCGCCGTACGCGCCGACGACCGAGACCACCCCGCCGGAGCGGCAGGAGAGGATCGCCTGCCGGAGTGCGAACGGTCGTTCCGTCTCGACGCGCGCGGCCTGCTTGGCCCGGTCGTAGGCGTACATGGCGGCGTTGCCGTGGTGGCCCTCCAGGCCCACCGCGTCGATACACGCGTCGGGGCCCCGGCCGGCGGTCATCTCGTTGAGGGTGTCCAGGACGTCGACGTCCTCGTAGTTGATCGTCTCGGCGTCGATGTGCTCCTCGGCCAGGCGCAGCCGGTACGGGAACCGGTCGATGACGATCACCCGCTCCGCGCCGAGCAGCCGGGCGCTGGCCGCGGCGAGCAACCCGACCGGCCCGGCGCCCCAGACGGCGATGACCTGCCCGGGTTTGATGTCGCACATCTCGGCGCCCATGTAGCCGGTCGGGAACACGTCGGCCAGCATGACCGCCTGGTCGTCGCTGATCTCGTCGGGCACCTTGACCGGGCCGACGTCGGCGAACGGCACCCGGGCGTACTCGGCCTGGCCACCGGCGTAGCCGCCGAGCAGGTGCGAGTAGCCGAAGATGCCGGCCGGCGAGTGCCCCATGATCTTCTCGGCGATGCCGGCGTTCGGGTTGGAGTTCTCGCAGACCGAGTAGAGGCCGCGCTGGCAGGACGAGCAGTGCCCGCAGGCGATCGGGAAGGGCACCACCACCCGGTCGCCGGGGGCGAGGTTGCGGACCTGCGGGCCCACCTCGACCACCTCGCCCATGAACTCGTGGCCGAGGATGTCGCCCTTGCGCATGGCGGGGATGTAGCCGTGGTACAGGTGCAGGTCGGAGCCGCAGATCGCGGTGGTGCTGATTCGGACGATCGCGTCCCGCGCGTTCATGATCTTCGGGTCGGGTACGTCGATGACCTTGACGCTGTCGGTGCCCATCCAGGCGGTGGCCTTCATCAGCGGTCCCTTTCGGTGAGCTCGGGCGGTCAGCGGCGGGACGCGGGCAGCGGCTGGGCGGGTCGCTGCATGGCCTGTTGGCGTACGGAGATGCCGTTGGGGCTGCCCTCGGAGCGGACCACCTCGCCGGTCTCCAGCACCTGCTTGAACCGGCGCAGGTCGTCGCGAACCTGCTGCTCGGGTTCCTCGCCGAAGAGTTTCGCCACCGCTCGGCCGAGCGCGCCGGCCGGTGGCGCGTAGCGCAGCTCCACCCGTACCTCGGTCCCCCGGTCGCCGGGCGCGGGCACGAACCGGACCCGGCCGGCGTTGGGCACCCGGGTCCCCGGCAGCGACCGCCAGGTGATCGACTTGTTCGGCTGGTCGTCGATGATCTCGGCGTCCCACTCGACGCGGTGCCCGGCCGGACCACGGGCGATCCAGTGCGAACGGCGCAGGTCGTCGGCGCGGACGGACTCCAGGTGTGCCATGAACCGGGGCAGGTTCTCCATGTCCCGCCAGAACCGGTACGCCTCGGCGGGCGACCGGTTCACCGTCACGGCGATCTCCATCCGGATCACCCGCGCGCGGGCCCGTCGCGCCTGGCCGACGCGGATGGCGGCGAGCCCGTCGACGGCGGTGATACCGGCGATGGCGAGAGTGGTCAGCGCGACGCGGCGGCGGCGTTCACCGCTGCGGTCGGTGAGGGCTCGCCCGAGCAGTGTGAGGTCCATGGCGTCGCCGACCACCCGGCTCCAGGCCCAGCCGGCCGGACGGCGGCCGCTGAGCAGGCCCGCGGCGCTGCCCAACTCCCGCAGGCCGATGGCGGCCAGCACGGGCCGCGCGGCCGGGGAGTCGTCCACACCGGTCAGTCGCGCGACGGGTCCGGGGGCGACGAGCGCGCCGACTCCCAGGGCCAGGCTCAGCAGGCCGAGCGCGCTCGGCAGCGTCGCCGGCACCGGCCCGTCCAGCTCCGGCAGGAGCACAGTGTCGACACGACTCATGTCCGGTCCCTTTCCGGTGGGCCTCGCCGCTGGTGCGGCCTGACGGCGGTGGTTCCGCCCCCGTGACGCTATGCGGTACCCGTCCCGTCTGCGCCATGTTCGGGCATAACGCGGCATTCACCCGGCCCGAGCGAGTTGTCTGGCCACCTCAGTCAGGATCGCGACATTGACCGAAATGGATCAGATACCGACCGTTAGCGTCTGCTCACCACCGCCACGACACCGGAGGGACCACGCCCGTGAGCCGCACACTCCTGCGCCACCTGACCGCCACCGTCGCCGTCGCGCTGCTCGTCGTGGAGGCCGCCGCGCCGGCCTACGCGCGTACCCCCGGGTCGGTGTCCTCCGGCGCCGTCCGCACCGTGGTGCGGGACGCGGCGACCGGCGCGCCGGTCCCCCGGGTCTGCGCCGCGCTCGTCCCGGTGGACGCCGCGGCCCTGGCAGCGGTCGCCCTCGGTGAGGACCAGCTCGGCCGGGGCGGGGGTTGCTCCGACGACCAGGGCGTCCTGGTGACCAGCGAGGTCGCCCCCGGCGGGTACCGGCTGCTGGTGCACGCCATCTACCCACCGGGGTACGGCTGGCAGTGGGTCGGCCGGCACGGCGGCACCGGCGAGCGCGAGCGGGCGTACGTGGTCCAGGTCCGCCCCGGTGCGGTGGCCAACGCGCCGACCGTCCGACTCGACCCGGCGGGCACCGTCGTCGGGGTGGTGACGGACGCGGCGACCGGCGCGCCGGTGCCGCGCGCGCGGGTGATGGTCGTGCCCTACGTGACGGACCCGAAGAACGACGACCACGGGCCCATGACCGACGAGGAGGGCCGTTACACGATCACCGGCCTCGGCCCGTACCACTGGCCGGTGCAGTTCGCCGCGAACGGGCTGGCCACCGTGTGGTCCGGTGGGGCGGGCACCCGGGCGCAGGCGCGGACGGTGCGGGTCCGCGCCGGGCAGACCGCAACCCTGAACCAGACGCTGCCCGCCGGGACACCGCTGACCGGGGCGGTGCTGGTCGACGAGCTGCTCACCTACGCGCAGGTGCTCGCGTTCGACGCGGCCACCGGGGACCTCGCGGGGGTGGCCGATGTCGGCTACGGGTACGCCCTGCGGCTGCTCCCCGGTCAGCGGGTGAAGCTGCGCTGCGACTGCGCGTACGCCCCGCCGGTCTGGCACCGCGACGCGGCCGGCTTCGGCGCCGCGACCGCCGTGCGGGTCCGCCGGGCGCCGGTCGTGGTGGACTTCAACCTCGACTGACCCGGATTCTGGCCGGCCGCCGGAACCGATCCGATCTCCGAGCTCACCGCCGACGCGACCAGCTGGACCCACGTCTCGCTCGCCTCCTGAAAAGGGCGGCGCCACCTGGCGTTAGGAGTGCGCGGGAGCGGGTAGCCGCCATCCGCTCTGACCAGCGTCCGAGGAGGTGGGATGTCGGAGACCAGCGCCTTCTTCCAGCGGTTGACGGTCGCTGGCCAGGATCCACGGTTCAGCAAGGTCTCTGGCAGCGTGCGATTCGACATCGGCGACGACGACAACCTGGAGCAGTGGCTGCTGGACATCGATCATGGCCGGATGCGGGTGACCCGAAGCGGCGCCCCCGCCACCACCGTGATCCGGGTGTCCGCGCAGCTCGCGGAGGCGATGGCACGGGGCGAGGTGAACGGGCTCGCGGCGCTCACCCGGGGCGAGATCATGGTCGACGGCGATCTCGCCCTGGCGTTGCGCCTCGGGCGGCTGTTTCCGCGAGAGCCCGCGCGGCTTCAGCGCGAGGATCCCGACAGTGGGACGTGACCGATGAGGGACATCGCTGGCACCGTGGCGTGCATCGACGGGAACACCTTCATGGTGTCCGACGCCAGCGGCGACGTGGAGTCGTCCCCGAGCACCCCGGTCGGCCTCTTCGCCGCTGACACACGCTTCCTGTCCCGGTGGAGGCTCACCGTCAACGGCGAGTGCATGACAGCGTTGTCGGTGGACGACAGCCAGTACTTCGAGGTCACGTTCTTCGCGGTTCCGGGCGCGGCGGTGGACTACGTGGAGGCCGACGTGTCGGCCATTCGGCGCCGGCGCATCGGCCCGGACCTCACCGAGTCGCTGACGATCTTCAATTACGGCGAGCGGGACATGACGCTCGACGTACGTCTGGAGGTGGCCGCCGACTTCGCCGACATCTTCGAGATCAAGTTCGACTCCGGGACCAAGAGCGGCGCGCACTACACGCACGTCGGCCCGAACGAGTTGCGCCTGGGCTACCGGCGCGGCACCTACCGACGTGAGGTCGTGGTGTCGGCGAGCGAGCCCGCGCAGTTCGACCCGGGCGGCCTCCGGTTCACGGTCCGGCTGCGCCCCGGGCAGCAGTGGTCGACCCGGTTGCAGGCCGTCATGCTGGCGTTGCGTCCGGACGGCGTCGACCTGCGCGCCGCCCTGCGCGCCCAACGGCCGGACGAATCCACCCTGCCTGCCAGCGTACGGGCCTGGGTCGCGGCGGCCCCGACCCTGGACACCGAGAGCGTCGGCCTGCAGCAGGTGTACCACCGCAGCCTGGTGGACCTGGCGGCGGTGCGCTTCGCCCCGCTCTCGCTCAGCGGCGCGAGCGTACCCGCGGCCGGGTTGCCCTGGTTCATGACCCTGTTCGGCCGCGACAGCCTGTTGACCTGCCTGCAGACCCTGCCCGTCACCCCGTCGCTGACCCCACCGACGCTGCGTATCCTCGCGTCGCTGCAGGGTGTCCGGACCGACGACGTGCTGGAGGAGGACCCGGGCCGGATCCTGCACGAGTTGCGGTACGGGGAGTCGGCCGCGTTCGAGGAACAGCCGCACTCGCCCTACTACGGCACCGTGGACGCCACGCCGCTGTTCGTGGTGCTGCTCGACGAGTACGAGCGGTGGAGCGGCGACACCGCGCTGGTGATGGAGCTGGAGCAGGAGGCCCGCGCGGCGCTGGCCTGGATCGACCTGTACGCGGACCTCACCTCCACCGGCTACGTCTGGTACCAGCGACGCAACCGCGCCACCGGCCTGGACAACCAGTGTTGGAAGGACTCCTGGGACAGCATCTCCTACGCTGACGGTCGGCTGCCGGGCTTTCCGAGGGCCACCTGCGAAATCCAGGGGTACGCCTACGACGCGAAGATCCGGGGGGCCCGACTGGCCCGTACCTTCTGGGGCGACCCCGCGTACGCCGAGCGGCTGGAGAGCGAGGCGGCGGCTCTCTTCGACCGGTTCAACCGGGACTTCTGGATTGAGGACCGCGGCTTCTATGCTCTCGCGCTCGACCACGACGGCACTCCTGTGGATGGCCTGTCGTCCAACATCGGGCACCTGTTGTGGAGCGGCATCGTGCCGCCGGAGCGGGCCGAGCGGGTGGTCGAGCACCTGATGGGGCCGGCGCTCTTCTCCGGTTGGGGGGTGCGAACGTTCGCCGAGGGGCAGCGCCGCTACAACCCGCTCGGCTACCACAACGGCACGGTCTGGCCGTTCGACAACTCGTTCATTGCCTGGGGTCTGCGTCGCTACGGGTTCGGCAACGAGGCGGCCCGCATCGCCGAGGGCATTCTCTCCGCCGCCACCTACTTCGAGGGCCGTCTGCCCGAGGCGTTCGGCGGGTTCGACCGGGACACCACCCGGTTCCCGATCCGGTACCCGACCGCCGGCAGTCCGCAGGCCTGGTCCAGCGGTGCCACCATGCTGCTGGTCCGGACGATGCTCGGCATCAACCCGCACGACGACCACCTGGCCGTGGACCCGGCGCTGCCGTCCGCGTTCGGGCGGATCGCGCTGCTGGACATCCCCGGGCGTTGGGGCAGGCGCGACGCGTTCGCCCGCCAACGCCCGGACAGCGGCGGCGGCCCGGTCAGCTGACGAGGAGCGACGCCGTGCGCGCGTCGCCGGTCAGGACTCAGCCGTCGGCGGACCTGGTGGCCCGGAAGGTGCGCCGGTACGCGTCCGGGGGCACGCCGACGGTGCGGTGGAAGTGTCGACGCAGCGTCGCGGCGGTGCCCACACCGGCCGCCTCGGCGACGGCCTCGATGCTGTCGTCGGTGTTCTCCAGCAACTCCTGGGCACGGCGGATCCGCTGCGTCGACAGCCACAGCAGTGGGGTGGTGCCGGTGGCCGACCGGAAGTGGCGGGCCAGGTTGCGTGAGCTCATGTTCGCCTGCCGGGCCAGGTCCTCGACGGTCAGCGGCCGGTTCAGGCGGGCCAGGGCCCAGGGCAGCAGGGCGGCCAAGGGGTGGTCGTCACGGGCGGGTACCGGGGTGGTGACGTACTGGGCCTGACCACCGGCGCGGTGCGGTGGCACGACGAGGCGGCGGGCGACGGCGTTGGCGACGATCGACCCGTGGTCGCGGCGGATCAGGTGTAGGCACAGGTCGATCGCGGCGGCCTTCCCGGCGGAGGCGAGCACGGTGCCGTTGTCGACGTAGAGCACGTCCGGGTCGACGCGGACCCGGGGATAGCGGGCGGCCAGGGCCTGGGTGTGGGCCCAGTGGGTGGTGGCCCGCTGCCCGTCGAGCACCCCGGCGGCGGCCAGCACGAACGCGCCGGTGCACAGCGAGACCATCCGGGCGCCCGCCAGGTGGGCCGCGCGGACCGCGTCGAGCAGGTCGGTGGGCACGTCCGCGTCGATGTCCTCGACCGACGGGATGATCACGGTGTCGGCGCGGGCGAGGCGTTCCAACCCGTCGTCGGGCGCCAGCAGGAAGCGGCCGACCCGGACGGGGCCGGGACCGCAGATAGCCACGTCGTACCAGGGATCGGCCCGGCCGGAGGGGTCGTGGGCGAAGACCTCGCAGGCAAGGGCCAGCTCGAAGTGGAGCATCCCGTCGGTGGCGGCGATCGCGACAAGGGCCATGTCCGAAAGTGTACGAGGGTTGGCGTTCCCGACACTGGTCGGTCGCTGGACGCTGCGGGAGGCTGGGCCCAGTCGATCTTTCAAGGGGGCAGCGATGGGTTACCGCGTGGCGGTGTTCGGGGCGTACGGGCACACCGGACGGTTCGTGATGACGGAGCTGCGTGTGCGCGGGTTCGGTGCACTGCCGGTGGGCCGTGACCCGCGCCGGCTGGCGGTGTTCGGGCTCGACTACCGGGTGGCGTCGGTCGACGATCCGGCCTCGCTCGACGCGGCGCTGGCCGGCGTGGACGCGGTCATCAACTGCGCGGGCCCGTTCGCCTCGACCGCCGCCGCTGTGATCGAGGCCGCGCTGCGCGGCGGGATCCCGTACGTGGACGTGGCGGCCGAGATCGAGGCCAACCTCGACACGTTCACCCACTTCACCGAACCCGCCCGGGCCGCCGGCGTCGCGGTGGTCCCGGCGATGGCCTTCTTCGGCGGGCTCGGTGACCTGCTCGCGACGACGGCGATGGGCGACTGGACGTCGGCCGACGAGGCGCACGTCGCGTACGGACTGAGTAGCTGGCACCCGACGGCCGGGACGGTCGCCGCGGGCGTCGTCTCCCGCGAGCGCCGCGCCGGCCGCCGGGTCCGCTACACCGGCAGCCGGTTGGAGTACCAATCCGGCGGGGACCTGCCGAGGATGGACTGGGACTTCCCCGCGCCGTTGGGTCGCCGCAGCGTCCTCGGGGAGTTCAGCATGGCCGACGTCGTCACCATCCCCCGTCACCTGGTCGTTCCCGAGGTCCGCACCTACATGACCGTCGACGCCGCCAGCGACCTGACCGCCGCGGCGGCACCGGTCTCGGTCGACGGGCAGGGCCGGTCCGCGCAGACGTTCACGGTTGACGTCATCGTGCGTCGCGGCGACGAGCGCCGCCGGGTCGTGGCCAGTGGCCGGGACATCTACGCCGTCAGCGCGCCCCTGGCCGTGGAAGCGGTTGGCCGCGTCCTCGATGGTCGGACGCGGACCAGCGGCGTCGCCCCCGCCGGCGAGATGTTCGACGCGCCCGACTTCCTGCGCGCGCTGTCGTCGGCCATCCGTGTCGAAGCGGTCAGCGGCTGAGATCGAGAATTCGCCCACAATTCGTTACTCGAAATTCGTAATCATCGCACCGTAACCAGGCGGCAGGACTTAAAGGAAACTTAAGGCTGGACAAGCGAAAAATTGTCATCCGCAGCCTTCGCGCCGGCGGCCAGGGCTCTTGTCTACCGGCCTCCTTAATTCTTTCCCCGCGAGTTGAAGCAGGCCTCTGACGTGCACATACTCCTTCCGACAGAGCTTCACCGTCGAATCGAAGGAAACCACTGGTAATGCGGACTCCCCCCGCGCACGTCGCACCGCCGGACCGGGCGCGAAAGCGCCGCCGCCTCGCCCGCGTCACGCTCGCCTCCGCTGTCGTCGCCGCGCTTGCCGGCAGCGGCATCTACATCGCCGGCGCCCAGGCCGAAGAGGTCGCCGTGCCCGGCCGGGTGCAGGCAGAGTCCTACGCGGCACAGTCCGGTGCGCAGACCGAGGGCACCGGCGACGCCGACGGCGGCCGCAACGTCGGCTGGCTGGCCAGCGGCGACTGGCTGCGCTACGACGGTGTGTCGGTGACCGGCGTCGACCTGACGGCCCGGGTCGCCTCGCACAACACCGCCGGCGGCACCGTCGAGTTGCGCCTCGGCGCGCAGGACGGCCCGCTGCTGGCCGGCTTCCCGATCGCCCAGACCGGCGGTTGGCAGAAGTGGACGACCGTCACCGCGAAGGCGTCAGCCGTGCCGTCCGGCGCGCAGACCGTCTTCGCGGTCATGAAGAGCGCCTCGACGTCGGACTTCGTCAACCTGAACTGGTTCACGTTCGGCCCCGCGAAGGGCACGTCGCCCAGCGCGTCGGCCACGGCGAGCACCTCGGCCGCCCCTTCGGCCACGCCAAGTGCCACCGCGTCCGCGTCCCCGTCGACGTCCGTCCCGCCGAGCCCGCCGGCCGGTGGCTGGGTGCCCGTCGACCAGGCGAAGTGGAGCCGGGAACTGGCCGCCTTCAACGCCATCAAGCCGAAGACGGTGCCGCCGGGCACCACCCGGGTGCCGGAATTCCACACCGACTGCGGCGTCGCGAACTCGGCCCCGGACGATCCGATCGTCCTGCCTGGTCTCGCCGGCGCCTCGCACATGCACACCTTCTTCGGCCCGAAGATCGACGCCTTCACCACGACGGACAAACTGTTCGACGCGGCGAACACCTGCAACGCCCCCGGGGACAAGAGCGCCTACTGGGTCCCGGAGCTGCGCAAGGACGGCAAGGCCGTGCCGATCAAGAGCATGCGCATCTACTACGGCTCGCGGGTCAAGGACCCGTCGACCGTCAAGCCCTTCCCGCCGGGTCTGGTGGTGGTCGAGGGCGACGCCAAGCGGCAGGTGGACACTCCGAAGAACGCCGGTAGCAACCAGTTCTGGTGCGCGGGCAGCGCCGAGGTCGGCCGCAGCGCGGACGGCAACTGGCCGAAGTGCGCCCCCGGTGGCAACCTGATCTTCCAGCTCGTGTTCAAGGACTGCTGGGACGGCAAGAACATCGACTCACCCGATCACAAGTCGCACATGGGCGACCCGGTGAACGGCGTCTGCACCGGGAAGTACCCGGTGGCCGTGCCGGACCTCTCCTTCATGGTCAACTACGAGTCGCTGGGTGGTGACGGTCTCAGCCTCTCCTCCGGCAAGCCGTCGTCCATGCACGGCGACTTCATGAACGCCTGGGAGCCGGAGCGTCTCGGCGACCTGGTGAAGTCCTGCCTCAACCAGAACGCCAAGTGCGGCATCGACACGACATTCGCCGGCGGCTGACCGTCGCCTGCGCCGCGACGGCCCCCACGCTCAGGCGTGGGGGCCGTCGTTCACCGCACCCGGTGCGACCGGGTCACGACGGTCAGATAACCAGCGTGAAACCCGCCGCCTTGCACGCGGCGGAGATGTCCTTGCCGGCCTTCTCGAAGGCCGGGTTCTCGGCGGCGGTCGCCGGGTCCGCCGCGGCCGCGGCCTTGGCCGCCTCCGCGCCGAACGCCCGCAGGGCCGTGGCCACCTTGCCGTCGCCGGTCGCGGCGACCGCGGCGATCTTCTTGTCCAGGTCGTTCAGGATCTTCTGGTAATCCGCCGCCGACGCCTCGCCGGTCATGGCGACCTTCACCAGCTCGGCCTTCATCTCCTCGCTGACCTTCTTGGCCGACTCGCAGAGTTCCTTGTCGCTCGCGGCGCCCGCCGCGGGTGACGAGGCCGTGGCGGCAGCGGAGGTGGCGACCGCGGACGGGGCTGCGGAGGTGGGAGCGGGCGTGGTGGATCCGGCGGTCGTCGCCTTGTCGGCGTCGCCGCAGGCGGCGAGGGTCGTCGAAACGGCAAGGATCAACATGGCGGAGGCAAGACGCGAAGATTTCACGGACGCGGACGATAGCTGAAGTCCAGACGATGATCAATTCGCTCGGCGTTCCGCCACTCCGCGTGCTGTCAGAGGCGATGTCACCATCGCCCGCCGGCCACCGGTCGGTAACCACCAATGTGGACGAGAGCTGGTAGGAAGAGGCGAGTTTGCCTCACCTCAGGGAGATGACCGTGGCACGTTCGCACCTGTCCCGCCGTTCGCTGCTGACCGCCGGTGGCGCCGCCGCCGTGGCGCTCGGCGCGGCCGTAGCCAGCCCGTCCACCGCCTCCGCCGCCCCGGCCGACAGCCCGATCGACACGCCGGCGGAGGCGCTGCGTCGGCTCCAGGCCGGCAACCGGCGCTTCACCTCCGGCCACGGCCGGCACCCACACCAGAGCCTGTCCGACCTGCACCGGCTCGCCGCCGGCCAGCACCCGTTCGCCATCACCGTCGGCTGCGCGGACTCCCGGGTGGCCCCCGAGGTGCTCTTCGACCAGGGGCTGGGTGACCTGTTCGACAACCGGGTGGCCGGCAACATCGTCGACGACCTGCTGCTCGGCAGCGTCGAGTTCGCCGTGGAGGAGTTCGGCAGCCTGCTGATCGTCGTCCTCGGTCACGAACGCTGCGGCGCGATCACCGCCACCATCGACGCCATCCACACCGGAGGCACGGCGCCCGGGCACATCGGCACCATCGTGGACGCCCTGCGCCCGGTCGTCGAGCCGGTGCTGGACCAGCCCGGCGACCCCGTGGAGAACGGGGTGCGCGCCAACATCGCCGCCCAGGTGCGGGCGCTCAGCGCACGCAGCACGATCATCGCCGAGAAGGTGCACGAGGGCGCGCTGCGGGTGGTGGGCGCCCGCTACGACCTGGACAACGGGCGGGTTTCCCTGGTGGCGTGAGGCCGTCACCTGATCCGGGGCAACCCGGACGGCGACGCTGGTCGGTCATCAACTGCCGCCGACCAGCGCCGCCGGTCGCGTCGCGGCCGACGGGTACGGCGGTAGTAGGACCATCCGGCCAGCGGCAACGCGATCGTCCAGGCCAACAGGAGCGGGAGACCGATCAGGACGCCGGTCGGGGTGAAGATGTCCTGCGCGCTGGGCTCTCTCAGGTCCGCCGTGAACTGCCAGGGCAGGGTCGCCGAGTAGCCGATCATCAGGGCGGATCCCAGCACCGTCGGCGTCAGCGGCAACCACTGTGGCACCCGACGTCCGCGCAGCCACGGCACCCACCGGGGGAAGACCACACCCCAGTCCTTGATGAGTCCCAGCGCCAGTACGCCGCCGAGCCCGGCGAGGACGCACAGCAGGCCCAGGTAGAACGCGCCGGCCGGCAGGCCCAGGAATCCGTCGACCGGGTGGTCGCCCACCCCGGGTCCGCGACCGTGGTACCACTCGCGGAACGGACCGGGGTGGGCGAACAGCGGAATTCCGAGGATCCATGGCACGTGCAGCGGGATGAACCCCAGTACGGGGGCCATCCACGCCACGTGCCCGGCTCGGCGGGCCCAGGGCGGTGGCGGGGCGGGCAGGGCGCTCGTCTGTGGTGTTCGGGTCACGGCGTCGTCTCCTTCGCTGGCGGGCGTCGGCACATCCGAGATCACCGTCGCCGAATGGGGCGGCGAGCGGATCGCCGCGCGGAGGGACACGTCTCCCCCGCCGTAGGGACGGCGTCTTTCCGTCACGACGGCGCGTGTGACGAAAGCACTGTCCGGCAGCAGGTCGCGCTCCGGAGGCTGGACACCATGAATGTGACCCGGCTCGACCGACCGGGCGACGGCAACCCACAGCCCTCGCCCGGGGACACCCGCGCCCGCATCACCGTCGTGGACGCGCTGCGCGGATGCGCGCTGCTGCTCATCCTGCTGGTGAACATCGCGTTCTTCAGCTCCGGCTACGACTTCCACCTGGTCGACGACCCGACGCACGGCGCGGTGGACGTGCTGGTCGCCGGGGCGGTGGAGCTGTTCTTCGCGATGAAGGCCTACCTGCTGTTCGCCTTCCTGTTCGGTTACAGCTTCACCCTGCAACTGGACTCCGCGGCTCGACGCGGAACGGCGTTCCGCCCGGCGTTCCTGCGCCGGCTCTCCGGGTTGTTCGTTCTCGGCGTGCTGCACGCGGTGCTGCTGTTCCACGGCGACATCCTCACCACGTACGCGCTGCTCGGTCTCGTGCTGCTCGCGGTCCGGCGGATCGAGCCCCGTACCGCGCTGATCGTGGCGGCGACCATCATCGGCGGCATCGCCGTGGTGGTCGGGGTCGCCGCGGTCCTCGGCGCGACCCTGGTTCCGGACGAGGCCGCCGCGCTCACCGCCGGGGCGCGGTCCACGCTGGCTCTGGGCGGCGGCTTCGACGACGTCGTCCTGGAGCACCTTCGGTCGATGCCGGCGATGCTCGGCGGCCTCGCCGTTCAGGGCCCGCTGGCGTTCGCGGCGTTCCTCGTCGGCCTCGCCGCCGGCAAGCACCGGTTCCTCGCCACCGTGCCCGCCCACCAGGACCTGCTGCGCCGGTGCGAGAAAGTGGGGTACCCGGTCGGTCTGGCCGGCGCCGTCGTGTTCGCGGTCGGTGGGTCTACGGCGAACCTCACCGGACTGATGGTCAGCATCGTCACCGCGCCGTTCCTGGCCGCCGCCTACGCCGCGACCCTGCTGCGCCTGTTCACGCGGCGGCCCCGCCTCGCGGACGCGTTCGCGCCGGCCGGGCGGATGGCACTGACCAACTACCTGGCCCAGTCGCTGGTGTGCGTGCTCGTCTTCACCGGCGTCGGGTGGGGCCTGGTCGGCCGCACCTCGCCGGCCCAGACACTGCTGATCGCACTGGTGATCTTCGCGGGACAGCTGGTGGTCAGCTCGTGGTGGCTGCGACGGTTCCGGTACGGCCCCGTCGAATGGGCGCTGCGCGCCTGGACCCACCGGGCGCGCCGACCCAACTAGGGTCCTGACATGGTCGATCGCCACCAGGTGTTGAACTTCCGGGTCCGGGCCCAGCAACTCGACCGCGACGAGGGCACGCTCGCCGACACCGCGGTCCTGGACCTCGGGGTGCAGAACACCGGTCCGGACGGCGCGAGGTGGGCGCTGGCGGTACGCGGGGTCGACGTGACCGCGGTGTCCGACACCGACCTGGTCCTGCTGTGGACGGTGCGGGGCGCTCCCCACCTGTACCGCCGGGCCGACGTTGCGAAGGTGGCCGCGGCGGTCGAACCCTTCTCCTCGGCCGACGCGGGCAAGCGCGTCTACGACGCCGCGAAACCGTTGAGGGCCGCCGGCATCGACACCCTCGCGGCCCTGGACGAGGTCGCCGACCGGATGCGTGCCATCGTCAGCACGCCGACGGTCAAGGGGGACGTCTCCGGTCGCCTGGCCGCCCTGCTGCCCGAGCCCTATCTGCGGTTCTGCCGGGCGTGCGACGCCACGCACCTCTACGAGATGCCGTTCCGGCTCGCCGCGGTGCGGGCCGGAGTGGAGTTGCAGCTCGACACCTCACCCCCGGTCCTGCGGCGCATCACCGGGTTCCGGAAGGCAGCCGCCGCGGGTGACCGTTTCGACCTCATCCGCGCCTACCTTCGCCTGCTCGGTCCGGCCACTCCGAAACAGGTCGCCGACTACCTCGACTCCCCCGTCAAGGACGTGAAGGCGCACTGGCCCGCCGATGTGATCGAGGTGACGGTCGACCGCGAGGTGCGCTCATTACTGGCTGCCGATCAGGAGGCGCTGGAGTCCGCCGACGGCACTGTCACCCGACTGCTCGGCCCGTACGACCTGTTCCTTCAGGCCAAGGACCGGGCAACGCTGGTGCCGGACGCCGCCCACGCCAAGGAGCTGTGGCCGGTGTTGGGTCGCCCCGGCGCCGTCCTGGTCGACGGCGAACTGGTGGGCACCTGGCGGCCCCGCAAGTCCGGCAGGACGTTCACCGTCGCCGTCCAGCCGTGGCAGCGGTTGTCGGAGGCCACGCGTCAGGCCATCACCGTGCAGGCCGAACGCCTCGCCGCGTACCGCTCCGTCTCCCTCAGTGGCGTCGACTTCGGCAGTTAGGCGCCGGCTACTCGTTGCACCGTCCACGAGATGGCGGGCGGGTGCACCCGAGCGCAGACAGGTTCACCGGCGGCGTCGGTCAACCCGACCCGCGCGACCAGCGTTACGTCGCCCTCGTGGGCGGCGCGCAGCAGCTCGGTCGGCACGTCGGTGAACATCAGCTTCGCTCGGCGGAACATGGCGAAGCCGTCCGGGGTCACCGCGCCCCAGCTCAGATAGAGAAACCGCGCCCCGGGGCGGCCGTGCACCCAGGGGCCACCGACGTCGAGCGCACCGTCGACCTCGCGGCTGGACACCTCGAAGGACCAGGTGGCGCTGGCCGCGTCGGCCGGCACCTGGTCGACCACCTCGGCCTTGCGCTGCACCCCGACGTGTACGTTGCCCCGCCGCAGCGCGTCGGCCTCCGCACCGGGACGCCGACCTGGCAGATCGCTGCCGTCGATCCGGATCCGCATGGCACCGACTCTAGTTAGCCGGCCGGCTGCCCGGCGGTGTCGTTCTCGCCGTACTCGCCCCGGATGGGCAGGTAGTAGGCGGGCAGGAACCCGGCGATGATGGCGACGCCGGCGATCGGCACGAACGCGCCGACGAGGATGCCGGAGCCGATCCAGACCAGGGCGAGCGCGAAGCGGCGACCGATGGCCCGGGCACCGACGGGACCGAGGCCGGGGTCCAGCAGTGTGGCGCGGCGAAGGTGCGCCCACACGATGTTGAAGAGAGCCGCTGCCGTCCACAGGGTGCCGCCGTAGACGACGACCGACGCGCGCAGCCCCTGCTCCGCGCGTAACGCCTCGGCGAGCAGGGACGTGGAGAACGGCAGGAACGCGATGACCATCAGGAGCAACGTGTTGAGGAACAGCACCCCTCGGTCGACGTGCCGGACACGGTCGAACATGACGTGGTGATTCACCCACACCTGCCCAATGAGCAGGAAGCTCAACGCGTAGGCCAGGTACGACGGCCACAGCGCACCGAGCCCGTGGACGAGGCGCCCGAAGTCGTCGGGCGGCTGGATCTCCAGCACGAGGAGCGTCACGGCGATCGCGAAGACACCGTCGCTGAAGGCCAGCAACCGGCTCGGGCTACGGGTGAGCCGTGGACTTTCCCTTTGGGGAGGCACGTCCAGAATTATGCAATAGGTCAGCTTTCGGGAGATGTGGCGCTGGCAGCTGTCCTGCTCAGGTAGGTCTCGGCCAGCTGGCGAAGGCGCGTTCGGTCGAAGCTGTCCCCGTGGCCGGGGTGGACGACGGACACGTCGAGGTCGACGAGGACCTGCATGCTTCGCCGATACGCGGCCACGTCGGAGTTCGGCAGATTGTCGATCAGGGCACCCTCGTAGATGATGTCGCCTGAGTACAGCGTTCCGGTGTGTTCCTCCAGCAGGGCGATGCTCCCGGGCGTGTGGCCGGGAAGGTGCAGCACGGTCAGCACCCGGCCGCCCAGGTCGATCCGGTCGCCGTCGTCGAGCAGACGGTGCAGCGTCATCGGTGCGACGCGGTAGGCGGCCGGGTCGTAGTCGGGATCGGGCAGAACATCGATCATGAGATCCGGGATCTCTTCGCCGGCGCCGTCGATGCCCAGCTTGTCGAAGAGTTCCACCCCGTAGAGGCTCGCCGGTACGCCCGCTGCCAGGATCTCCGCCTCGGCCGGGTGGGCGGCCCGGTCCCCGAACGCCGACGCCCCACCGACGTGATCCAGGTGCGCGTGGGTGAGCACGACCATCGGATCGCGCTCGAACAGGCTCGGAATCGCCTTCCGGAGAGCGACGACGCCGAGCCCGGCGTCGATCACGATGTCCCGATCGTTGCCCCGCAACCACCAGAAGTTCGCCGACAACAGTTCGTTGACGTGCGGTTCCGAGACCCGGACGACGTCGCCGTCCACCTCGGCCCGCGTGTACCAGTCGACCATGACCGAGAGTGTGCCAGCGCGGAGATGCCTCTTCTATCCCTGACCAACGGCCTGGGCGATGGCGAGGGTGTGCTGATACTCGCGCCAGTGGGCCAGTTTGCCGTCCCGGGTCCGCAGCACCCCGATGAACGGCGCCGAGGCGGTCAGCCCGGTCGCCGTGTGGGTGCCGACCAGTTCGTATTCGACCACGATCACCTCGGGGTCAGCGGTCTCGTGCAGGACCACGTTGCGGCAGTCGTCGAACCGGACCGGGAACATCGCGCGGCCGGCCCGCGTGTGTTCGAGGACCCGCTGCTTGCCGTCGATACGGGTAGGGCTGCCGGGGACGGCAAACGGCGTCTCGAGCACCACGTCGTCGGCGAGCGAGTCGGCCTCGTAGGTGGGCAGGTTCGCGAGCCACCGGGCGCGCATGCTGTCGAAGATCTCGCGTGGTGTCACATCGTCCTCCTGGATAATGAGTCATGACTCGACTTGTCCGTTCGAGAATAATGAGTGGAGACTCACTTTGATAGAGGGGACATCCCTGCGTGCTGACGCGCAGCGCAACCGGGCACGCATCCTCGACGCCGCCGAGGCGATCTTCGCCGAGTTCGGCACCCGCGCATCCACCGAGGAGGTGGCCCGCCGGGCCGGCGTAGCCATCGGTACGGTTTTTCGGCACTTCCCCACCAAGGACGACCTGCTCGCCGCGATCATGAAGCGGCTGCTCGCGCAACTCGTCGAGGAGGCCGGAAAGCATGACCTCTTCACGTTCTTCACCCACCTGGTGGCGCAGGCCGCCGCGAAGAAGACCGTGGTCGACCTGCTCGCCGGGTCCGGGGTGGACATCCGGCTTCCCGATGCGGTGAGTCACCTGGAGGAGGCGGTGGGCAGCCTGCTGGAGCAGGCGCGGGCCGCCGGAGCCGTCGCCGACTCGGTACGGCTACCCGAGACGATGGCGCTGCTCACCAGCCTGTGCCAGGGCGCTCTGCATGGTGGGTGGGACCAGCAGTTGCAAGCCCGCACGCTCACTGTCGTCTTCGCCGGCCTGGAGCACGACTGACCGCAGCGGACGGGGCCAGCCCGCTCCGGCACGAGGCCGGGAACGCCCGAACCGCCGATCCGGACGAGTACGACATGAAAGACTCGCCCGGCTGGCGGAAGGGGCGGGGATGCAACCAACCTGGCTCGTGGCGCTCTCCTGGGCTTCGCTCGCGGTCGGCGTCGTCAGCTTCGCGGTCGTGCTGGCCGACACCTATCTGCGCGGGCACCGTCAGCCGGTCCGGGTCATGGAGATCGTCTGGCTGGTGACCGTCCTCTACATCGGCCCGGCCGCCGTCCGCCTCTACTGGAACTGGGGCAGGCCCGAGGCGTTCACCCGTCGCCGGCGGGAGGGGCAGCCGCGACGGCCCCGCCGGGGCATCGTCGTCACCCACGTGTCCCGCTGCGGGGCGCACTGCGCCCTCGGGTTCATCGTCGCCGAGGTCGCCCTGTACGCGGTGAGATTCGACCCGGCCGAGGACCCGCTGTGGGTCGGCTACGGCGGCGACTACCTGATGGCGGTGACGATCGCCGTGCTCTTCCGGTACTTCGCCGGGCCCGGTCGCAGCCTCGGCAAGGTCTGGCACGCGCTGTCGAAGGTCGGCAGGATCGAGCTGCTGACCATCACCGCGTTCGAGGTGGCGCTGTTCGCGTGGTTGACGCTCGCGCATCGGGTGGTCCTGCCGGAGCCACCCCTGCGGCCCGACAGCGCCACGTTCTGGTTCGCCGGTCAGCTCGGGCTGATCGCTGGCTTCATCGCGGCCTGGCCCACCGCCTCCTGGCAGCTCGGCCGAGGGCTGGAAGTCGAGCCGCGCCGACTCCCCCACGACTGAGCGCCGGTCCCGCTCGGCCGACCCGCCACAGACAAACGGCAAGGAGATCACTCTCCCTGCCACCTCTAACGTATATCGCACCTGGGGGCTTGCCGCAAGACCCCGGTCGTGGCGCAGAATCAGCGGCCGGACCAGCACAAACGAGGTAACGGGGGCGCGACGTGGGTGTGTTGTCGATGGACGGGGACCGCAGCGACCGGGCACCACTGTTGGATCTGCGAGAGGTCGACGAGACGCAGGTGTCGGTGGTCGGCGGCAAGGCCGCGCACCTGGGCGCGCTGTCCCGGATCGACGGCGTCCGGGTACCGGTGGGGTTCTGCGTGACGACGGCAGCCTTCCGGAGGGTCATGGCGCAGACGCCGTCGATCGACGATCGGCTCGATCAGCTGTCGCGGTTGAGCCCGGACGACCGGGAGGCCATTGGCACGCTCAGCGCGAAGATCCGCCGCAGCGTCGAGGAGACACCGGTTCCGAGCGACCTGGCCGCGGCGATCACCGGCACGCTCGTCCGGTTCGGCGAGCAGGCCGCCTACGCCGTGCGGTCCAGCGCGACGGCGGAGGACACACCCACCGCGTCCTTCGCCGGCCAGCAGGACACCTACCTGAACGTGGTGGGGTCGGAGGCGGTCCTTCGGCACGTCAGCCGATGCTGGGCGTCACTGTTCACCGAGCGGGCCGTCATCTACCGCCTGCGCAACGGCATCGACCACCGCACCGTTCAGATGGCTGTCGTCGTACAGCGGATGGTTCTTCCGGATGCCTCCGGCATCCTGTTCACGGCGGACCCGGTGACGGGCAACCGGAAGGTCGCGACGGTGGACGCCAGCTTCGGCCTCGGCGAGGCCCTGGTGTCCGGTCTGGTGAACCCGGACGTCTTCACGGTACGAGACGGTGAGGTGGTCGCCAGCACGGTCGCCGCGAAGGAGCGTGCCGTCGCCGCGCTGCCCGGCGGCGGAACGCGGGAGGTGGCGATCGACCCCCAGCGGCGGGAGCAGCCGGCGCTGACACAGGCTCAGGCGCTGCGGCTGGTACGGCTCGGGCGACGGATCGAGGCGCACTTCGGCCGCCCGCAGGACATCGAGTGGTGCCTGGTCGACGACGACTTCCAGATCGTGCAGAGCCGGCCGATCACCACGCTGTTCCCGGTGCCCCCGGTCGCTGACCAGGAGAACCACGTCTACCTGTCGGTCGGTCACCAGCAGATGATGACCGATGCCATGCGGCCGTTGGGGCTCTCGATGTGGCGGTTGACGGCGATGGCTCCGATGCTGGAGGCCGGCGGGAGGTTGTTCGTCGACGCGACCCGGTTGCTGGCCTCCCCCGCCAGCCGCGCCGGCTTCCTGAAAATGGCGGGGCGCGACGATCCGCTGATGCGCGACGCGTTGGAGACTCTGCTCGACCGCCGGGACTTCGTTGCGACTATGCCGGACCAGGCCGGTCCGGTTGGACCGACGACCGGCGGCCCGTCCACCTCGGGCGAGGCCGACCCGGCGATCGTGACCGAGCTGATCGAGCGCAGCGCGGCGTCCGTCGCCGCCCTGCGACGCGACATCGCGACGGTGACCGGTACGGCGCTGTTCGACTTCCTGCATGAGGCGTTCCAGGAGCACAAGCGGGTCCTCAGTGATCCGTTGAACATGCGGGCGATCATGGCGGGTATGGAGGCCACCTGGTGGCTCAACGACCGGCTGCACGAGTGGCTGGGCGAGAAGAACGCCGCGGACACCCTCACCCTCTCCGCCCCCGGCAACGTCACGTCGGAGATGGGGCTGGCGCTGCTCGACGTCGCCGACGTGATCCGTCCGCACCCGGAGGTGGTGGCGTTCCTGCACGGTGTCGAGGACGACGATTTCCTCGACGAGCTGCCGAAGGTCGAGGGCGGGGCCGAGGCGCGCGCCGCCATCGAGGCATACCTCGACCGGTACGGGATGCGCTGTGTCGGCGAGATCGACATCACCAGGCCACGGTGGAGCGAACGCCCCGCCACGCTCGTGCCCGTACTCCTCGACAACGTCAGGCTCTTCGAGCCGGGCGCGGCCCGGCGGCGCTTCGAGCAGGGCCAACAGCAGGCGCGGCAGCGGGCACAGGAGGTGTTGACGCGCCTGCGGGCGCTGCCGGACGGGCAGCAGAAGGCCGACGAGACCGCGCGGATGATCGACCGGGTGCGGGCCTTCATCGGCTACCGGGAGTACCCGAAGTACGACATCGTCAGCCGCTACTTCCTCTACAAGCAGGCACTGCTGGCGGAGGCCGAGCGGCTGGCGCACGCCGGGGTGCTCGCCGAGCCCGACGACGTCTTCTACCTCACGTTCCACGAGTTCCACGAGGTGGTCCGCACACACCGGGTGGACGCCGAGCTGATCCGGCAGCGTCGCGACGAGTTCCGGGCACACCAGGCGCTCACCCCGCCCCGGGTGCTGACCTCCGACGGTGAGGTCATCACCGGCGCGTACCGGCGCGACGACCTGCCGGCGGGCGCCCTGGCCGGTGTGCCGGTGTCCGCCGGGACTGTCGAGGGACGTGCCCGCGTCCTCCTGGACATGGCGCACTCCGACCTCGAAGCGGGTGACATCCTCGTCACGGCCCACACGGACCCGAGCTGGACGCCGCTGTTCGTCGGCATCGCCGGCCTGGTCACGGAGGTCGGCGGGTTGATGACGCACGGCGCGGTGATCGCGAGGGAGTATGGCCTGCCGGCCGTCGTCAGCGTGCTCGACGCCACCCGGCTGATTCGCGACGGGCAGCGGATCCGCGTGCACGGCAGTGCCGGGTACGTCGAGATCCTGCCCTGACCGACGGCACCCGCAGGAGGAATGACATGGCGTTCCCGTTCCGCCGTCTGGCGACAGTGGTGGCCACAGTAGCGACAGTGGTGTCGCTGGCGGGGTGCAGCGGCGGCGACAACCGCGACTCCACCGAGGCGCGGACGACGCCGGACCCGGAGGTGACGCTCGCACCGTCACCGGCCGCCGATGGGGAGTTCCGTCGGCTGGAGGAGCAGTTCGGGGCGCGGCTGGGGATCTACGCCATCGACACGGGCACCGGTCGCACCGTCCAGTACCGCGCCGACGAGCGGTTCGCGTACGCCTCGACGTGGAAGGCCCTCGCTGCCGCCCAGGTGCTCGACGGCACCACCGACGCCCAGTTGGACCGGGTGGTGCGGTATCCGGCGCGGGACCTGGTGGCGCACTCCCCTGTCACGGAGAAGCACGTCGGCGAGGGCATGAGCCTGCGCGCTCTGGCCGACGCCGCCGTGCGCTACAGCGACAACACTGCCGGCAACCTGCTGCTGCGCCACCTCGGCGGCCCGGCAGGGTTCGAGGCGAAGCTGCGCGCGCTCGGCGACACGGTCACCGAGGCGGCCCGCTACGAGACCGCGCTGAACGAGGGAACACCTGGCGACGAGCGGGACACCAGCACCGCGCGGGCCCTGGCCGGCGACCTGCGGGCGTACACCGTGGGGGTTGCTCTGCAACCGGCGGACCGCGACGTGCTGCGCGGCTGGCTGCGGGGCAACACCACCGGCGCGGCGCTGGTCCGCGCCGGGGTGCCGCCCGGCTGGGTGGTCGGCGACAAGACCGGGACCGGAGGGTACGGCACCCGCAACGACATAGCGGTGATCTGGCCGCCCGACCGGGCCCCGATCGTGCTGGCGGTGCTGTCCAGTCGCGACACGAAGGACGCCACCCCCGACGACGCGCTCATCGCCCGGGCCACCCGGGTGGTCGTCGCCCAGCTGTGAACGCCAGGAGGCAGCACCGCCGATGTTAGGTTCGCCGACATGACTGCGCAGATCAGGGCCGCGCATTTCCACGCGGCCGACGGGGTCGAGGACTGGCGCTCCCTCTACCACCTGGTCTCGGCCCACTTCCCGACCGGCTCACTGGCCGAGGGCATCGCGCTCGTCGATGAGATCGGCCGGCTCACCGACGAGACCCAGCAGCAGTACCTCAGCGTCGACCTGCGCGGCACCGGCGTGACCGTGAGCCTGGCGCGGCGCGACATCGCGTTGGCGCGGCGGATCTCGGCCGCAGCCGAGGAGCTGGACATCCGCGCCGATCCGACCGCCGTCCAACTCGTCAACATCACCCTCGACGCACTCACCAGCGCGGACGTTCTGCCGTTCTGGCGGGCGCTGCTCGGCTACCGCCAGATCGGCGACGACCACCTGTTCGATCCGTTACGGCGCGGCCCGGGCTTCGGCTTGCAGCACATGGCCGAGGCGCGCCCACACCGCAACCGCATGCACCTCGACATAGCTGTCCCGCACGATCAGGCCGAGGCTCGCATCGCCGCTGCCCTGGCCGCCGGCGGCCGCCTGGTGTCCGACGCGCACGCGCCCATGTGGTGGGTCCTGGCCGACGCCGAGGGCAACGAGGCGTGCGTCGCCACCTGGGTCGGCCGCGACTGAGGCGGCCCGAACTACGCGCGGGCGGTCGCCTGCCGTCGGCGGCGTCGTCTGAGAAGCCATGGCCGAGAGGGTAACCGTGGCCTGCGAAGGGTTACCGGGGAAAACGGCACCACCCGCCCACCCTCGCCACTGTCACACCGCGGCGGCCGCCTCGCCCACCGGGAACCGCACGCCGGTGAGGTCTTCCGAGGCAGCCCAGAGGCGTCGCTGCACGCTCACGTCGTAGGAGTCGGGGCTGGACGTGACAAGCTTCGGGTAGCCGCGCGTCTCGCCGAGGCCGTCGGGGCCGTAGTACTGCCCGCCGAGGACTGACGGGTCGGTGGCGGCCCGCAGGGTGGGCAGTGCGCCGGCCGTCGCGGGCTGGGTGATCATCGGGGCGAGCCAGGTGATCGGTCCGCGGACGGCCGCCGGGGCGTTGCGGACCAGTTCGGTGTTGGAGACGCCGGGGTGTGCGGCCACCGCGATGGTGGTGCCGTGCGCGGCGAGCCGGCGCTGCAACTCGTAGGTGAACATCAGGTTGGCGAGCTTCGACTGGCCGTAGGCGGCGACCCGGCCGTAGGAACGCTCGAACTGAAGGTCGTCGAAGTGGATGGCGGCGCGGATGCGGTGACCAACGCTGCTGACTGTGACCACCCGGGAGCCGGGCACGGGCAGCAGCAGGTCGAGCACCAGGCCGGTGAACGCGAAGTGGCCCAGGTGGTTGGTGCCGAACTGCATCTCGAAGCCGTCGCGGGTGCGCTGCTTCGGGGTGTACATCACGCCGGCGTTGTTGATCAGCAGGTCGATCCGCGGGTGGGTGGCGCACAGGTCGGCCGCGGCGGCGCGCACCGATTCCAGCGAGGTCAGGTCCAGTTCCCGTACGGAGACGTCGCCGTCGATGCGGGCGGCGGCCAGTTTGCCCTTGCCTGTGTCGCGCACGGCCAGCACGACCGACGCCCCGCGCTCGGCGAGCCGCCGGGCGGTTTCGAAGCCCAGCCCGGTGTTGGCGCCGGTGACCACGGCCACCCGGCCGTCCTGGCGCGGAATCTGCTGCTCGGTCCACTTCATGCCAAACCCCTTAAAGTACCGCCGGTAAGTTATGACTGAACGGTAAAGTACCACCGGTACCGTGTCAAGGGACCGCCGGTACCTAAGCTAGGGTTGGTGTCATGACGTTCCAGCGGGCGCGCAGCGAGGAGCAGCGTGAGGTCCGACGCCGGGCCATCCTGGAGACGACCTCGGCGATGCTCGACGAGATGCCCGTGGCCGAGGTGACTCTGAACGAGCTGAGCCGGCGGGTCGGCCTGGCCAAGACGGCGGTGCTGCGCTATTTCGAGTCCCGCGAGGCGATCCTGCTCGACCTGCTGGACGACCGGACGACGACCTGGCTGGCCGGGCTGGCCCAGGAACTGGCCCACGGTGTCGACGTGAGCCGGCCGGCGATGGAACGGGTGGAGCAGACGGCCGACGTGCTCAGCCGTTCGCTCGCCGCCCAGACGGTGCTCTGCGATCTCTTCGGCGCTCAGGGCGGGGTGCTCGAACACAACGTCTCGGTCGAGGTGGTCCGCCGGCACAAACGGGCCGCACTGGGCAACCTCGCGGTGATGGCCGACCTCGTCCGGCGGCACCTGCCCGAGACCGGCGACAACGCCGAGCTGTTCTGCCTGAACGCTTTGATCATGGCTGGCGCGCTGTCCGCCTACACCTCGCCGCCGCCGAGCCTGCTGGCCGTCTACGAGTCCGAGCCGGCGCTCGCGGTCCACCACGTCGACCTACGGACAGCCCTGCGGGTCGTGATCATCACGTCGCTCGTGGGCATGCTGCCGCGCTCCTGAGTGGCTGCGCGCAATTCGCTGGCCATGACGCTGTTCGCGGTCTAGCGTGCCAGCCGTGCTCGCACACGAAGAGGTAGTCGGACAGGCGCTGGATCGGATCGGGGCAGGCTACGTCTTTCCCGAGAAGGTCGCCGACATCGACGCTGCGATCCGGCGTCGTCTCGCGGCGGGCGAGTACGACGGCCTGGACGGGCCGGCGCTCTGCGAGACGGTCACCGCACACCTTCAGCAGGTGTGCCCGGACAAGCATCTGCGGCTGTTGTGGTCGGACCAGCCGCAGTCGCTTGATCCAGCCGACGAGGACGGCGGGCGGGCGGCGTTCCTCGCGCTGCTCAGGGCGGAGAACCAGGGCATCCGCCGGGTCGAGCACCTGGCCGGCAACGTCGGGTTCATCGACGTGCGGCGCATCGCGTACGCCGACGAGGGCGCTGCCGCGATCGGCGCGGCCCTGCAACTGGTCGCCCTCAGCTCCGCGCTCATCCTGGACCTGCGCACCTGTTCCGGCGGAGCACCGGAGGGAGCCGCGATGTGGTGCAGCTACTTCTTCCGCGACGACCAGGTGCACCTCAACGACTTCTACGAGCGGTCCACCGGCGCGACGCGCCAGTTCTGGACGACCGCGCACCTTCCCGCGCCGCGCTACGTCGACCGCCCGGTGTACGTGCTGACCAGCGCGACGACGTTCTCCGGGGGCGAGGACGTGGCGTACACCCTTCAGGCGCACGGCCGGGCCGTCGTCGTCGGTGAGACGACACGCGGCGGCGCGCATCCCACAGCCCGCCATCCGGTCACCGCGCACATCCTCGTGACGGTGCCGACCGCCCGCACCATTAACAGCGTCACCGGCACCAACTGGGAAGGCGTCGGAGTGGTCCCCGACGTGCCCGTCCCGGCGGACCAGGCACTCGACACCGCGCTCAAGGCCATCGCAGGCGCATAGGCGCGGCTACCGTTCGCTCGAACATGGGGACGTCATCGCCGCAGTTTCGTGGTCCCGGCCGGCCGCACGCCGGCCGGGACCACTCCTGTCAGGCGGTCGCCATTCCTCGGGTGGCCAGCTCGCTGAGGGACGCGACGCCGTTGTCGCCGAGCACCTTGCGAGCCACGGCCGGCTCGTTCAGCTCGAACACCTCGACGAGGAGGGTCGGCGATCCGGACCGGCGGCGGATCCCGTCGATCTCCTGCCGGTCGGGGTTGAACGGCAGCGCCGGCCACTGGTCCGCGGTCGCCTGCCAGTCGGACGAGATGGCCGCGACCAGGCCGTCGAGCAGGGTCGCATAGTCCTCCGCGGTGATCGCCCGACCCAGCCCGTACCGCTCACGCAGGGCGAGGATCCCGGGCGGGGCCTTCTCTCCGGAGTAGCTGTTGTTGAGCCCGAGCCACCAGTGGGCGAAGTAGGTGCCCTGGTAGCCCTGGGCCAGGTAGCGCGACCCGTCGCGGTGCACCTCGATGATGAAGTTGTGCACCTGCGGGAACTGGCAGTCGAGCAGCAGGACGGTAGCGTCGCTGGCGGGCGTGGCGAGGAGCGCCTTCCTGAGCGCTTCGCCGCCGCCAGCCCCGTAGGTGTCGTGCGACAGTCGGGCCGGCTTGCCGCCCGCGGTGCGCAACTGCTCGCGAATCTGGAACGCCGCCATTCCGCAGTTGGCCCACCTGCGGCTCTCGTCGCGCAACGCGATCTGCGGGTCGCCGGTCCTGCCCGTACTTCCCACCGCCGCGTTGAGCTTCACCAGGTCGACCCCGTCAGTGGCCTGGTCACGACGCCGCTGAGCGCTGTCGGTGGCACGCGCGGCATCGCGCTGCGCGTAGCCGATAGCGGCGGTGACGGCCTCGGCCCAGGTACCGAAGCTCTGATCGGGCTTCAACGCGCTCTCCGACCAGTTCACCAACACGCCGACCACCTCCCCCCGAAGGTCGACGGGCAGGAGCGGTTCGATCCTGGCCAGGATGTCGCCGCACGCCTTCTCGTCGGTTTCCAGGTTGGGAATCTGACCGTTCGGTGGGTAGGCGTCCTTCTCCTCCGCGATGATCAGCATCCGAGCCTCCACTGTCCATTGTGTACCGGCTGCCCCCACGGCAAGCCGGTCTCCAGATTGGACCCTGCGTGAGCGGGCGGACACGTAACGTCGGACTTCCGTCCCGGATCGGGGCGCGCAGCGCGCGGTCGGCGACCCGCTGTCGGAGGTGTGACCGGGGAGCCCGTCGCCCCGGCCCGTCGCCGCTACCGGGCGGCCTTGCCAGAGAGGGATCGCGGGTCCCGGAAGGCGCCGAGCAGGGCGGTGACGAAGCCAGCCACCAGCAGGATCCTCACCACGTGGAACACCACCGCGTCGCCCGTGGAATCCGGCGGGAAGACGTCCTTGACCAGAAGGCCGCCGCCCAATCCCAGCCCCAGGCAGACATGCATCGCGGCCCGCAGGCGTGGCAGAGGCTGCGGGCGGCCGAAGATCCGGGGCGCGGCCACGCCTCCGCGGCTCCGGACGAGCAGCACGGTGGCCATGGCCAGGTTGGCCGCGGCGCACACGACGGCCAGGACCACGTCCACGGGTTCCATGAGGCCAGACGCTAGCGCACCGATGCCCGCGAACGTCGAGACCGGCTGGCGGAAACACTGTGGCGCGGCACCCTTTGCCCTAATCTATGACTGTCGATCGTTGCCCGCCAGCTCCATTCGAGGAGAGGTATCCGATGGTGAACGTCGATAGCCGAACCCTTCCGCGACTCCTCTCCATAATGCTGGCCGTCGTGCTCGCCATCGACCTGTCCCTGGTCGGCGTCGCGCCGGCGGCGGCCGGGCAGACCGGCCTGCGCGCTGCCGACCCGAGCGTGATCCGCGTCGGCGGCACCTACATCTCCGTACAGTCGGTCAACGGCGGGATCGCCGTGCGGCAGGCGGCCTCCCCCGACGCGCTGGCCGCCGCGTCCGCCCGGCAGGTCTGGACGGACAGCCGCGACCTCGGTGAGGTCTGGGCGCCGGAGATCGTCACCGATGGCGGGCGCTACTACATCTACTTCTCGGCCGGACGCGGCGCCGCCCACCGCATGTACGCGATCCACTCGGCGTCGCCGGCCAGCGGCTACACGGCCGAACGGCAGCTCGCGCTGCCCGACGGCAGGTGGGCCATCGACGGCAGCCTGTTCACCTTCAACGGGCAGCGGTGGTTCGTCTGGTCCGGTTGGGCCGGGGACACCAATATCGAGCAGAACATCTACCTCAGCCGGATGAGCGACCCGCTCACCCCGACCGGCGGCCGGTACGTCATCTCCCAGCCACGCGAGAGCTGGGAGCGCGTCGTCGGCAACCCGTTCATCAACGAGTCCCCCGAGGCGATCCGGGATCCCAACGGGCAGTTGCACATCGTCTACTCGGCCAACGGCAGTTGGAGCGACCAGTACTGCCTCGCCGACCTGCGGCTGCGCGCCGGCGGCGACCCGACGTACGTGTGGGACTGGTACAAGTCGAACGGCTGCCTGTTCGGCTCCAACCGGGCCACCATGATGGCCGGCTGGGACCCCACCCTGCACGTGAACGGGCCTGGCCACCACAGCTTCGTGCTGCTCAACGGCGACATCGCGACGAGCCCGCCCGCCGGGCCGAGGTTCCCGCTGATGTACCACGGGGTGCCCAAGGGCACCGCGTACTCCTGGGCGAACCGCTACTGGTACACCGGCACCTTCTGCTGGTGGGGCAACACCACCTACCGCCGCGCCAACGTGCCCGGCCCGACGGCCGACACCGGGTTCAGCATCAAGTTCTTCGAGTGATCCGGACGCGTGGCCTGGCCCTTCACTGACCAATCGGGTCCGATTGGTGTGGCCGGAAGTCGAGGGATCAACTCGGTTTCCGTGACGTCGGGGTGTCCCCAGAGTCGGGACACCCCGACGTCCGTGAAGGCGGGCTGATCGCAGGCGGCTCAAGGCCCGCGTTCTTAATAAAATTAAGATCAACTTCTTGAAAGTTGATTACTCTTGGGTTGATACTTCAGTTATGACAGATCAGGCGATGGACTGGCAGGAACTCACCAGCCTGACCCGGGGGCAGCCGTTCGTCGTCGAGCGGGTGCGCCTGGCGAGCAACGGCGTGGCGATCGAGGGCGAGTTCGGGTTACCGCAACTGGCTCAGCTCAACGTCGAGGACCAGGTCTTCGTGACGGCGTTCGTGCGCTGCCACGGCTCGATCAAGGAGATGGAACGCATCTTCGGGGTGAGCTACCCGACGATCAAGTCGCGACTCAACCGGATCACGCAGATGCTCGACTTCGTCGAGACCGACCCGGCACCGTCGCGGGCCGACATCATCGACAGGCTGCGCCGCGGTGAGATCACCGCACAGCAGGCGTTGGCCGAGCTGGACGGCCGGTCGTGATGCCGCAGTTGGTGACCGTCAAGGTCGACCGCCCGGATCGTCGGCCTGTCCGCTTCTGGGTTCCGGTGCTCCCCGTGGCGCTCGTACTCCTGCCGGTCGTGGTCATGGTCGTCCTCGCGGCGATCGTGGCCTGCCTCGTGTTCCGCATCCGTGTGGTGCGGGCTCTCGGCACCGGTTGGCGCGTCATCTCCGCGCTGCCCGGCGCCCGCTTCGACATCGAGCAGGGCCGCACGGCCGTGCTCGTGGCCATCAGATAGGAGAGGTTCGCATGACCGAACAACGCAAGGACATCCTCGACATGCTTGCCGCTGGCAAGATCACCGCGGATGAGGCGGAGCAGCTCATCGCCGCCCTCGAACGGGCCCAGGCACCGGCGGCGGCAGGTCACGACGCCCGGCCGAAGGGCACGGTGAAGTACCTGCGGGTGATGGTGGACGCCACCGACAACCTCGAACCGTCACGGGTCAACGTGCGGGTGCCACTGCAACTGCTGCGGGCCGGCGTACGGCTGGCGGCCCTGGTGCCGCCACAGGCCCTGGTCAAGGCCAACGCCTCGCTCAGCGAGTCGGGGGTGCCGATCGACCTGACGCAGCTCAAGCCCGAGCAGTTGGAGGCGCTCGTGGAGCACCTCGACGACGTGACGGTGGAGGTGGACTCCCCCGATGCCACCGTGCGTGTCTTCTGCGAGTAGGCGCCGTCTGACGAAGACGGCCCCTCGAGAGGGTGCTGGAACACCCTCCCGAGGCTGCGCCCGCCGCAGCAGAGCACAGGTGAACTGCCAACCTGAAGTCTAGCCACGTCGGTACATCAGCGGAGGGACCACTCGGACGGGTGGTCCCTCCGCTGCGTCCCGCCGAACGGTTCGCATGTCGGCAATCCGTCGTTGTCGCGGCGTCGGGCAACTCCGTAGCGTCGCGACTACGAATCGATGCCCAGCGGAAGGACCCCTCGTGTCCGAACTCGTCGCTCCGCAGCTCGTCGTGAACAGCAGGATGATCTACTTCGGTTGGCTGCCGGCCGACCCCGGCGCGGTGGCCGCCCTGGTGCCCGACGGCCTCACGCCGGCACCGAACCACCAGGTCTTCATGAACCAGTACGTCGTCGACGACGCCGGGCAGACCTCCGGCTTCGGCGCGTACTCGCTGACGTACATCGGTCCGGATCTTTCCGGGGTCGACGCCCCCGACGGTGTCACGCCCGGTCGCTGGTGGACCCACTACGTCAATTCCAGCCCGGCCGTCCGGGCCTACGCCGCCGCCCGCGGTGTGCCGGCGACCCCGGGCACCACCACCATCGAGGTACGCGGGCATCGGCTGATCGCCACGACCGAGGCGGACGGCGTACCCGTGATCAGGACGACGGCCCGCGTCGGGCGCACCGGCGACGCCGTCAACCGGGGTCAACTGCGCTACCTCACCCGGCTCGACGGCAGGCTGCACAGCGGCAACTACCCGTTCGTGGCGGAGCCGGTCGACCCGTTCGCTGTCGAGTCGCTGGAGTTCCTCGAACCCGACCACCCCGTGTACGCGCTGCGCCCGGCCGACCCGCTGACAGTCGTGTGGGGTTTCTACTCACCGCGCGCGTCGTTCGCCTACCCGGGCGGCGAGTCGGTGCTCGACTGACGGGACGCCGGCCCCTGCCGCCCGTCCGTTCGTCACCCGCCGTAGCGCCCACTCGGCCGGCCCGTACCGGTGATGGCGCAGCCACCACGCGCTCACCGCGAGCTGCGCCGCGAAGATCAGCAATGCCAGTCCGGTCGTCCCCGCCGGCGACACGCTCCCGGCGAGGCCGAGCCCGATCCCGCTGAAGATGAGCAGCCCCAGCAATGATTGCCCCAGATAGTTGGTGAGGGCGATCCGCCCCGCCGGTGCCAGGGCCGACCGCACGAACCCGAAGCGCGGGCTGTGCATCATCCGCAGCAGCGTGGCCACGTACGCGGCCGTCAGCAGCGGCGCGGTCGCCGCACTCACACCCACGGCCAGTGACTCGCCGTTGCCGCCGCCGAGCGCGTACGCGAGGCCGCCCGCGATACCCACGGGGAAGCCGATGAGCTGGATCCGCCGCAGCACCGGCTCGTGACCGCTGACGCCGGCGAGGAGCCGCCGTCGGCCGGCAACCATGCCGAGCAGGAACATCGCCAGCGCCGTCGGCCCCTGGAACGTCGCGGACTGAAGCACCAGCAGGGGGAGCCCGGAGAGGTGGTGACCGATGACGTCGCCCCATCCGCCGAGCATCGCGGCGGTCGCCTTCTCGGCGTTGGCCAGTGCCTCGGCTCGGGTGGGCAGGAACGTTGAGGAGTTCACGAAGAGCCCGCTGGCCAGCAGGCTCAGCAGCACGAGCCCGTAGAGCACGCCGGCGACGCGCAGCGCCGTGCGGTCGCGGACCCGGCGCATCGCGAGCAGGACCAGGCAGACCACCGCGTACGTCATCAGGATGTCGCCGCCGTACAGGAGCGCGGTGTGCAGGGCGCCGAGGACGAAGAGGCCGGCGATCCGGCGCAGCATCCGCGGCGCGAACGCGGCGCCCGCGCGCCCCGCCGCCTCCATCTGCAGGGTGAAGCTGTATCCGAACAGGAACGAGAAGAGGATGTAGAACTTCATGTCGACGAACACCGCGGACAGGAACCGCGCCGCGTCGTCGAGGGCCGATGAGAACGCCGGGTCGGTGATCAGGTTGCCCGGGTAACCGGAGGCCATGAAGGTGATGTTCACGACGAAGATCCCGAGCAGCGCGAAGCCGCGCAGCGCGTCGAGGTCGTGGAGGCGCTGCCCGGCGCTCGACCGGCTCGTCGTGGCGGCGATCGCGCCCGCTGACACGTCCATATGCTTCTTCTCCCCGTCCGGCCCGACGACAGCTTTAATGTACAGGAGATACTATCCATGGGACACAATATGCCGTCAATGGCCGACGACGTGCCCGCCGACCTGGCGCGGCTCTGGCGACTGCCGACGTCCGCACGGCGCGGCCGGCCCGCCGAACTCGACGTCGAGCGGGTCGTCGGCGCTGCGGTGGACCTGGCGGACCACCAGGGGCTGGACGGGGTGACCCTGCAGAAGGTCGCGCAGACTCTCGGCTTCACCAAGATGTCGCTGTATCGGCACGTGGGCTCGAAGGAGGAACTCGTCGAACTGATGACCGACCACGCCACCGGGCCCGCCCCCCGGCTGGACACGGACGGCTGGCGTGACGGCGTGCATCGCTGGGCGGAGGCGATCCGCGCCCGGTACGCCGAACACCCGTGGCTCGTGGAGGTGCCAATCGCCGGCCCACCCCGAGGGCCGAATGCCGTCGGCTGGATGGACGCGTTCCTGCGGGCCCTGCACGACACCGGCCTGGATCCGAGGACGAAGGCAGGCGTCCTCGTCGTCGTCAGCGGTTACGTGCGCAACGCGATCCAGCAGGGCCGGCAGATGGCGGCGGGCCGCAGCGGCACCGGGCTCAGCCAGGCCGACGTCGAGCAGAACTACGGCCGGGCCCTCGCTGCTCTCGTCCACCCGGAGCGTTTCCCCGAGGCCGCGCCGCTGTTCGCGGCGGGCGCGTTCGAGAGCGAACCGGGCGAGGACCCGGAGGACCAGGATTTCACCTTCGGCCTCAACCTGATCCTCGACGGCGTCGAGGCCGCCATCGCGCGGCGCACGCCCTGACGCGCATCACGCAGTGGGAGGGGGCGGGCACTCCAGGACCGCGATCGAGTTGCCGGCGAACAGCCCCAGGTGCGGGTGCCCGGCGAAGATCTGGACGGCCTCGTCGTGCGAGCCCGCTTCGACAATGGTGTAGCCGGTCAGGGAGTCGGTGACGTCCTCGACACCCTGCGCGGTGACCAGCTTCTTCGCGTTCAGGGGAGCGCCGGGGTCGACAATGGCCTTCTCGTTGGCCTGCGCCCACGACGCCCAGGCGTTGATGAAATCGGTCTGCTGCTGTTCGGTGAGGTCTGCCTTGCCGGCCTCGTCGGCCGCGCCGTGAAAGAGCGCGAGGAATCTGCCCATCTGCGCATCGTAATGCCGGCCCGGTCAGGCGTCGCGCCCCCAAGCGCGGGTTGCCCGCCGCTGGCACCATCGTTGTGGTGAACGGCCTGTGGCTTGTCGGCGCGGGCCTCAACTACGCGCCGCTGTCCCTGTACGCGATCGCACTGACGCGGCCGGGCGCCCTCGACGCCGAGCTGGCCGGCGTCGACATCAGCGGGGACCTGCGCCGGTACGCGGTGCTTCAGCTCTGGGTCTTCGTGCCGCTCGCACTCGTCGTTCTCGCCATCCGCGACGAACTCGCCCGGCGCGGGGCCCGGCCGACAGCCCGCTGACCGCCCGAGCGGGCGGCGGGCACGACCCGGCGGTCAGGACTCGCGCTTGGCCTTGGTGCGACGGGTCCGCCGGCGCGGGGTGTCGTCGCCGCCGGCCAGCCGGGTGAAGGTGAGCATGTTAGCCAGCGCCACGGCGACGACCGCGAGGCCGACCTGGATCGCGAGCACGACCCAGTCCCAGCGCAGCACCCACACCTGCACGTTGGCTCCGTCGTCGATGTCGAGCGCCCTGGCGACCACGGTGCCCAGCACCGCCGAACCGACGCCGATGACGAACGTGGCGAAGACACCGATCCGCTGCCGCCCCGGCAGGATGAGTCGTCCGAGCAGGCCGACGAGGGCGCCGATGAGCACCGCGCCGAGATAACCAAATACCAGCATTGCTGTCTCTCCCCTCCAGCAGTGCCGAGATACATGCCCGGATCTCACGTTGCCGGAAACCCCGCCCCGATCAGGGGCCGTAGGTATGTCACCCCGACCCACTACGCTGGCGGAACTCTCACCCCTGAACGAAGGAAACCCATGGCTCGCCCCTACAAGCCCGGCCCGAAGCAGTTCGTCCTCGCAGGCGGTGACGGCAACGATCAACACGTCTCGGTGGGCGACCCGCAGGAGGCGTACGTGGCGTTCTCCGCGTTCTTCCGGGGCCGGGAGTCCGACACGTACACCATCACCGACGAACCGGCGAAGCAACGTCTGGTGCTCATGCCCACCCTGGGGGTGATCTCCCGAGTGACGGAAGCCGATCACCCACGGTCGGAACACCTCCGGGTCGACCGGCCCAACCGCTACCTGCCGAGCGCGATGCTGTTCTTCGAGAACGGATATGCCGGCCTCGACCACTTCGGCCAGTGGCTTGCCGACCTCGCCGACCTCGACGCGTCACCGGAGGCTCGGGGTGCCGCCCGCGCCGCCACCATCACGACGGAGGCAGCGGCGATCGACGAGGTGGGCCGGATCTGGGCCGATTCCGGCTACGTCGACCCGACCGACAGCTACTACATCTTCTTCGACTCGCAGGACATCGACGACGACCGGGCCGACCGCGCCGAACTGCTCCAGTTGATCGAGTTCCTCGGCCTCGAACGGGTCGACACCCCGGCAGAGGCCGCCCGGGGCGAAGTCTGGGTGCGCGCCGACCCACGCCTCGACGCCCAATGCGAACAGTGGTCGTGACGGGATGAAGGACATCGTCTTCACACGGCACAGCGGCTGGATCCCGACCGTGATCCGCGAGGCCGATGAGCTGAAGCTGATGCTCGGCGCCGGGGCGGACGCCAACCACGAGCCCCGCACGTTCACGGTCCCGATCTCCGAAGCCCATTTCGCGGTGATCCGGGAAGACCTGGCCCGGCACCTGCTGCTGTGGAGTGCGGTCCTACCGCTGTGCCATGCAGCGGGGACCCGGGGCCAACTCGACCAGGACGCCGCCGTCGCACTCCTGGACCCGATCCTGCTCGCCCCGCCCGCAGACGTCGACGCGCTGTTTGGGCGCATCCCCTGGGACCGGAGCCGGCTCGTCGCCCACGGTGCCGATATCCGGCTCCTGGAGCGCGGTCAGGTCTGCGAGGCGATGCGCACGGCGACGGAGGCGGCGAACGAGAAGCATGCCCAGGAGCATCACGCGGTCCGCCGCCGCGCCGAGCGGGGGATGGTCCTCGGGCCACTCGACGCGCAGATCCTGCGCTACACCGGCCAGTACCTGCACGGCGCGACGATTCCGCGGCGCAACCCCGATGACGTCGACCCCGCGCTGCTGCCCCAGGTGATGCGGGTGATCGCCGCCGCCGAGCAGGCGTGCGCCGGGATGCGGATCGGCCTCGACCCGCGGCGGGGACGCCGGGCCACTGACAAGCGCGACTGGAAGCGGATGGAAGCGACCGTCGACGCGACCGTGCGGCGCGCGTACCCGGAACTGGTTGATGACGCGGTGCGGACGGTGACCTTCCTGATGTGCTCGGAGGCCGCGGACCGCGCCAGGAGCGCGCCGCCGGAGGACGACGACTCTGGGACGAGTGCGACGAAGGCGGCCCTGACCTTCACCGACGACAAGGGCGGCGAGAAGAAGTGGCTACGGGACGGCCCGCGCAGCGCCTCCGCCGAGTTCTGGGAGTTCGTCGCCGACCGCTCGGCCGGCGACAACGAGGTGTTCACCATCGAGGACGAGGAGATGGGCGAGGGGATCCAGCTGCAGTTCTACTCGGACTGCATCGCCCGGATCACGACCGTGCGACAGGGTGAAGCCGGGTCGGACCCGGAGTATCGGGTCGAGTACAGCCTGGTCGACGGGATGGTTGGCTACCGGCACCTGGTGAGCCTTTTCGTCAGCGGCGGTTGCGCCGCACTCGACCAGCACAGTCCCTGGATGTCAGATGCCGCCGAGTTCGAGCGCGCCCGTCGTCAGCGCAAAGCCGGGTAGCCGCAGGGCCCCCGAGGCACATCACGAAACCTGGTGTGCACCGTGACCGCTATTCAATCGAAGAACCCCCGCCAGCTCTCCCTTGCCAAGGAATTCCGATCTTGTGGGAGGGCGATCCTTCACAGCACGCAGAGGGTGCGTCGGGCATGCCACCGACCGGGACCGCACGGTCGGCAGTGACCGTCGTGGTCCGAGGCAGCGAACTCTTGTTGGTCAGCAGTTGCGCAGGCAGCGCACGAAGAGGTGTTCGTGACCGTCGCCCGGGTCGACCCCCAGGTCGGTCGCGCTGGACCTGAAGACGATCCGGCTCCCGTTGGCAGAGGTGACTCCGTCGAAGCTCTCACCGTTGCCGGTCGCCCCGGCGGCGGTGGTGCTCACCGCCGTCGTCCGACCGGTGTTGAGGTCCCGCACGAAGACGTCGCTGCCGACGCCGTTGCCGTCGCGGGGAACGAGGTCAGAGGCGGAGGAGTAGAAGGACACGTAACGACCGCCGGCCGCCAGTCGACCGGACGTGCTGTAGTTGTTGCCCGCACCCGCGGTTCCGCGGCTGGCGCTCACCAGCACTGTGGTGTCGGCGATCAGGTCGCGGACGTAGACGTCGCCCGCCTCGTTGGTGTCCGCCAGCACGTACGGCTCGTACGACTCCCATGACACCGTGGTGCCGTCCCTACTGATGCTCGGGCTCGATCCACTGCGGAATTCGCCCTCGGTGGCCGGCAGGTTGGCCCGGACCGTCGCGCCGGATGACAGGTCGTGAACGAAGACGCCAGCGTTCGTGCCGCCGTCGCCGACCCAGTCGCCGTACCCGCTGAACGCCACCCGCCGCCCGCTGCCCGAGATGACGACCTGGAACGCCGAGAGGTTCGTGCCGCCGTCGGCCTGCAGGCTGACCCGTGTGGTCCTGCCGAGCTGCGAGTCGTGGACGTACGCCACCTGCCCGTAGAGCCGGAGGCCCTGGTCGTCCAGGTCGCCGGTGAACGAGGTGACGATGAACGCGGTGTAACGGCCGTTGTCGGAGATGGTGGCACTGCTGCTGATGCCCCGAATCTGCCGCCCACCCGCGAACTCGCTGGCCCGAGTGGTCAACAGGGTCTGGCGGTCGTGCACGAAGACGTCGACTTCGTTGTTGGTGTCGCCGGGCACGAGGTTCGACGCGTAGGACGTGAAGGCCACGTACCGGCCGTTACCGGAAATCGCTGCGGTGTACTCGGCCCCGTTGTTGGCCGGCTGCCCGTCCAGGCCACCGCTGACCAGGGTGGTGGTGCCGGTCTCCGTGTCGCGGACGAAAATGTCCGTGTTCTCGTTCGTGTCCCCAGGGACGAGGTTGTCCGAGGTGGAGGCGAAGGCGACGTACCTGCCGTCGTCGGAGATGTCCGAGCCGCCGACCCCGCCGTTGCCGGGGGTGCCATCGGTTGCCGCATCGACCAGGGCGATCGCACCCGGCTCGGCCGCGACAGCGGGCACCGGCATCAGAAGCAGGGCGGACACGCCGGTGACCGCCACCAGGGCACGGACCGATCGAAGGGTACGCATGGCCGCAGAGCCTAGCGAGCCAGGGCCGCCGATGATGTCCCGTGACGGCATCGCGGTGAACTGACAGCACCCTTCGGCCGGTTGACGCGCACCGGTCAGGGCCGCGCTCCTCGGGACGGTCACCGGGTCAGGCCGACCAGCGTCGCCAGTCGCGCCACACCGGCCGGCGCCGGCTGCGCGCGGGCGACATCCGCGATGACGGTACGCGCCGACGCCCGGCACCGAACCTCAGCCGGCGCGATACTGTCCGCGTCCACCAGGGCGCGCGCCGCCCCGCGCACGTCGCCCAGGTGCAGGTACGCCCGCGCGACGTCGACCAGGTACGCACCCCGGTACTCGGCCGGCAACCGCCGCCACCCCTCCCGCCGCACCACGCTTGAGTGCCGCCGTAGCGCCTCTGCGGCGTCACCCCGTTGTGCCGCAATGAGAACCCGGGCCAACTCGACGGCGACCGGCCCAAAGCATGTGCGGTGCGTGTCGTCGTACCCCCTCAGGCTGGCGGCGACCCCCGCGGCCCGGTCAATCAGCTCGTCGGCGCGGCGGTGCTCGCCGCATCCGGCGGCAGCCAGCGTCGCCTGCACCAGCAACGTCCCACCCACCGCCCAACCCCGATGCCCGCCCTGCCCCTCCCCCTCGCTCCCGCCTTCGTGATCAAGACGTTTGCGGCACGTTTGATCTCCACAAGCGCCGCAAACCTCTTGATCACAGAAGTGGGCTGACGGTGGTAGGACGCGGTTGGCGGCGGGGAGGAGCGCGGCCAGGGCCAGGCGGTCGCGGTCCTGCGCCCGGAGGGCCTGGCCCACCGAGATGGCCGCTGCCGCCGCGAGGAGCCTGTCGTCGCCGGCAGCGGTCATCGCCCGGTCGGCGGCCAGCCAGCCCAGGTCGGCCTCGCCGAGCTTCACCAGCAGCGACGACGTGATCCGGTACGCCTGCACCAGCGCCTCTGCCCTCTGCGCGGCCCGAGCGGCATCGAGCAGACCCGGCACCACCCGCACCAACTGCCCGTAGTGCGCGTGCTGGAAGCTCAACCAGGCATGCCCGACCTGGCGTCTCAGCTCGTCCGTCTGCGGCGGAGCCTCCGGGATGTCGTAGCGGGCAAGCGCGGCCCGGATGTCGTCGACCCCGCCCGGCGTGCCCGCCGGAGTGCTCCGCGGCTGGCCGAGCAGCACCTCCGGCTCCACCCGCAGGACGTGAGCCACCTCCTGGATCACCGAGTACCGGTCCAGGGTGCGGGCACCCCGCTCGATCTTGTCCACCCAACTCTTCGACCTGCGCAGCCGGTCGGCGAGCATCTGCTGCGTCATCGACCGGCGCACCCGCCACCGGGCCACCCGACGCCCGATCGGGACGTCATCGCTGGTCACGCCGCCACCGCCGGTCCGGGACCGCGCGGGTCGTGTCCTGCACGGGTACGCGCTCCGCCTCGGCCTGATCGAGAATGCGCTGTTTGGCAGCCTGCCGCTCGGCCGCCTCCGATTGCTCGCCTTTGCTCGACGCCTCGTCGCCTTGCACGCCCACCTCCGTCGTTTGAGCACGACGGACTGATCTCCGCCGTCGCCCATGAACTTTCTTAATCAGCGAAGCCGGCTGCTCGGCTATAGGCCAGATGGCAACCGATGCGTCCCATTGCGCTGCGCAGGACGTGGGTTGCGCGGGGTTGCGCCGGTCCCCATAGGATCGGGTCAACCCATAGGCTCGTCACTAGAAGTAGTCGGCTGAAGCCTGGAGGTGAAGCGATGGCGCGACCGGTGACGAACGCGGCGTTCGAAGGACTGCTTCGGGCCGCCGGCTACGGCAACGCACACGCCGCCTTTGCTCGCCAGCTCAATCACGCCGGCCGCAATCAGGGTGCATGGCGGTATGACGCCGCCAGCGTCTATTGGTGGCTGCGCGGTCGTCGGCCTGGCGAGCACGTCCGAGCCGCCATGGCCGAGACATTGGCCCGCAAGCTCGGTCGCTTAGTCGCCGAGACGGAGTTGGGGTTCGGCGCAGCCGACAGCATTGGAACGTGTGCTTACCCTGCGTCCGTCGATGGTGCGATCGACACCGCCGAGCAGATCTGGATGAGGCTCTCCAAGCACCTCGAACAGCATTCCAGCGGAGCGTTCGACAGCGGCAAGACCCTCCAGGCCGCACTCAGTTGGCGCTATGACCTGCCCGACGAGGCGGTCAATCGATCCGGCCGGCAGCAAGTCACGCCCACCGACGTTCAATCGCTGTACGCACTGGCGGACCACTTCACCGATCTCGACCGATGTCACGGCAGCGGCTCTCCGCGCACTCGTGCCGTCATGGCCGATTTCCTCGTACGTCAGGTCGCGCCCATGCTGCGAGGCACCTACACCGATGTCGTGGGACGCGACCTCATGCGCGCGGCGGCAACACTCTCCGGCCAACTCGCCTTTATGTCGTATGACGCAGGCGAGCAAGCCATCGCACAACAGCATGCGGTCCTCGGCTTGCGGCTCGCCAAGGCCGCTGATGATCGCCTGTACGGCGCTCACCTGCTGGCCAACCTCGCCACCCAGGCCGTGTTCTTAGGGCACGCCCGGGAGGCGGCCCGGCTTGTCGAAGCAGCCATTGACGGTGCCGGCCGTGCACCCGCCGCCGTCCGCGCTCGGCTACACGCCACCGCCGCTACCGCGTACGGACAGTCAGGCGAGCGACGCGCCTGCCAGCTCGCACTAACCAAGGCTGAGCGTGCTATCGATCGGGCTGGCACAGAATCTGGCCCGCGTTGGGTCGGCTACTTCAGCCCAGCTCACCTGGCTGGTGCCGCGCTGAGGTGCCTTGGCGACCTGCATCTGTACAGGCAGGCTCTTCGCCACGCACCTGATGCGCTCGCTCTCAGCAGCCAGAACACCCGAACCCGTGCCCTACACACCGCCCTCGTCGCCTTAACTCATGCCCGTGCTGGAGATACCGACGCCGCCTGCAACTGGGGCCGGAGGCTAGCGCAGCACCCTACGGGCATCCAGTCAGCCCGTTTTCAACAGCGCATCCGCGAACTCGCCTCCGTGCTGGGACCAAACCAGGCATCACCGCAGGTCAAAGGAGTCCTGCATGCCCTCAGAACCATTTCGGCCGTCACGTAGATCGTGAGCACCGCGAGGCCTGTCCGCTAGCCTCACCGAGTGACCTGGACGGAGCCCACCACCTGGTACGCCAACTTGGCCTCCTTCTACGCCGCAGCCGCGGCCTTCATCACGGGCCCAACTGGCAACGTGCTTCTCGTAAAGCCCACATACCGCGACTACTGGGCATTCCCAGGCGGGTACGTGGACGAGGGCGAGTACCCACACGATGCGTGCGCGCGCGAGATCCGAGAGGAGTTAGGGATCGCTGTCGCGGTAGGCGACCTTCTAGTAGTCGACTGGGCGCCCTCCGCCGGACAGCGGCCGAGGGCGATCATCAGCTTCACGTTCGACTGCGGGTCTATTGCCAACCTCGACAACTTCACTTTACCCAGGCAAGAGTTGGAGGAGGTTGCCTTTTTTTCGTGCGATGAGGCAGAGCAGCGACTTCCCAGCAATGTCGCTACACGAGTTCATGCGGCAATGCGAGCCCGTGAACGACGCGCCGCAATATACCTTGCTAGCGGTTCGGCTACCTCCAATGAACGATGACGTTACCGTAATCACTGACGAAGATCCTAGCCGCAGGTCGGGCCTGCACTCAGTTGGAACGGTTGGGAATAACCTGATCGATTCTCAAAAGATAACGAACCCACCTCATTGCATCTTCGGCTGAACTGACGCGCTGCCTACTAAAACCGGCCGATGTGGCAGCGGCTTCGGCGAAGCTTTCCAACATTTCACTGTCACTGGGCAAGAGCGCGGGGTTGGAAGCGGCTGCAGCAAAAACCAGCGACACCCAAATCGGCACTTCGGCGGAACTTCCAATATAGATCGAAGGGTCCCTCAATTCACTAAAATGTTGAACAAGTTGCGGATGAATAGCTACGGGAATGGCAAGTTCCGGAACGGGGGAATGTGGGGGACGATTCTCTAGACAAAGACGAACCAGCACAGCAATGTCGTCAAGCTTTGTAGCCACCGAGTGGAGGTAGAGGTAGTTCCCTATCACACGACAGAGGTTTTCTCCTCTGATGCCCGCCGGAGCTACGCGTGCCTCAGACAGGTGCTTTAGGCGGACCGACGAAAATTCCGACGGCTGGGCGAAGCCCTCCGCGAGTAGGCTCGCCAAGACACCGTAGTCATTGTGGCCGTCGTTGTCAGGATGAATGCCCGTGTGTAGTGCCAAACCAGCACGAAGGTCGGCCTCCGCCTCCCTGTCGCCGATCAGGCGGAAGTAGGCGATGTGGGGGGAGACGGGAGAACCACGAAGACGACGCCCGACAGAAAGCGGGTCTGGCCGAACATCGAGCGCGTCGTGAAGAGACGTCCAACCGGATGGATCAAGTCCCGCCCGCCAAAGATTGACGGTTGATTCCCACCAATCTCCGGCTGCCGTTTCGGCGGGAGCGATTTGATCGATCGGCACATATGAGACCGAGACAGCAACGCGCAGCAGGAGGAGGTTGGCCGAGTAAGCCGCAAGGCGACGGATCTCGTCTTTAGACGATGCCTGGTACGAGGCGTAGATCGGGTTTATGCGGCGCTGGCGACTAGAGCCTATCAGCATGTCGATGACGCCCTGAATAGGAGCCAACTCGGCGCCAGAAGCGGAAATCTCGGACACAAATTCCAAAATGCTTTGTCGCACTGATAGCGGATGATGACTAAGCAGCGCGTACAGCAAGTTATCATCCGCAACTTGACCTGGCAGTGCCCCGTATTCTGCTCTCACCGGCGCGAGTTGCTGGAGCATCTGAACGGTGAATTTGGCCACGAGGTACTCGCCAAATGTGGCGTGCAAGAATTCGTAGGACCGGCGAACTCCGTCCAACCTATGAACGTTCGCCTCTGCCGCGTAGACAAAGAAGAATCTACCGATTGTCTGCTGACCAATTTGCTCGCGAGGGATGCCCTGGGAGTCGGCACGAAGGGCACCCGGCTCGCTCAAGGCTACAAGGTCGTCCCCAAGCCGATTGTCGGCAATATCTTGCCGACCTCGATTGACCATCCCGAACGCTGTAACTCCTAGCCTCCACAACTGTGCATGGACTGCATCGTCAACTTCCTCACTTCGTCGGCCCTGTAGCTGTTTCAAGACTTCGCGACGAACGAAGTTCGTCAGTAAACGCTCGTATAGCGCAGTCGTCGACAATTTTCGAGCCAGGATGGGGGCTTGGGGATCAGCAGCATACAGGGCAAGCATGAGCAGTAGGAGCGGCTGACGGGCGAGGGACGGATAACCTAGAGCGACTTCGGCGCTAAGTTCTCCCACCGTCCCGTCCTCAATATGGGCTTGATTCGCCCGCCGCCACGTCTGCAACCAAGTCTTGACTTGATTGTCGTCGAACTCCTCTAGCCGGACGATCGGCAAACCTCGAGGGATGCGGACGTTATCCGTCACAACGGTCCTGCTCGTTACAATTACCACAGCCGGATGATGCTGGTCGGCTTCCCGTTGCTGGAATTCCATGATTTCCTGGAGGTAGCCGGCGCGGTCATTCGCGGTAGCTTGTAGTAGCTCGTCGAGCCCGTCCAGCAATACTACGCGGACCGTTTCCTTGCTCTGCTCGACGAGGGTTGGCCAGTCGGTCCGGCCATGGGTAATCTCGTCTAATGCCTGCTGAACTTGGTGATATACAGGTGCCGTCGCGTCGACACGACGCAAAGCGACGCGAACGACCGTATATGAATCAAATGGGATGCGAGCGGCCAAAGCCTTCGTTAACAGCGACTTCCCTGCCCCCGGGTGACCGAGGAGCAGTAGTGGAAAGCTCGCACTCGTCGGGGACATCAAGTGCGCTGCCAAGAAGATACTTAGATTGCTCGAGAGCGGAACGCCTTGCCACCAGTTATCGTTGGCGGGTTGGCTTTCTCTATCAAATATTGCATGCCTGAACTGCGGCTCGACGTAAATTTCCTCGACCGCCGGGAAGATAATATCATCCAGGCCGTGAAAGGCATCCGCTGGAACGATGGGTTCACGAAGGAGACCCCGTGACGCATTCATCAGCGCTTGACGGGCTGTCCGATCTTGTGGTGAATTGGTGATCGACACTGTAGCGAGAAGCGCTTGCGTCGAGGCAAGAGCCCTTGATTGGGAGTCAAATGCCAGCGCGACCTCCTCTCGCAAGACTGCGATCTCCTTGCGAGTAGAGGAATGTTCGCCGAGCATTGCCCAGACAAAAAACTCCGGCACCTCGGCGGCAATCTTAACGTAGTGCGACTTGTACCGTTCCAAAGCAGCGAACACGATACGGTCGCGCCGTTCTAAGTTGTCGAATGTTCTGATCAGGCGCTCTTGGCCAGCAGACTGTGCCAGGTGAGCTATGAAGCGCTGCAGCTCGGTTGCCATGAGAGAGAAATGATGTTGTATTCGATCGAGGTTCTCGTAGTAGCCAACTGACGCAGACGGAATCGGAGTCGGGCTTCGAAGAAGCCGCTCCAAGACTGGTTGCACTAACAAGCCATCCGTGCCGGCCGTAAGATTAATCTTTTCCTCGAAGGTAATCTTGAGAGAAGCGTAGTCCTTCTTATCGACGCTTTCCCGCAACACGTCGAAGAATGCGCAGCCGACGAGGGTTGTATGCGATGCCGCAATGAGGTCATATCTTTCGAGGCCGCCCGTCTTTAGCAAACGGTTAAAGCCAGCATCCAGAAGTTGGCGCACGTTGGCGACTGCTTCGTTTTTCTGGTCAACAAGTCCCCACAGTCCGCGGAGCCATGCGACAGGCGCGAGCGGGCTAAGCAGAATAATTCCACCGATAAGTGCATTGATGCGTTCGAGATGTGGGTGATCGTGTTTCCCCAGAATCTTGAGAGCGCCCGCATAAGTCATGCTTGGGTTGTATCTCATGAAGAGCCGCCAATGCTCGGGGTCGGTGCAGCCTTCATAGCACACCTTCGCCACGCAGCAATCGTGAACTATGCTCGGTTTCGAATGCAGGGCAGGGCGTGGGCGCGTCCATAGAGCGCTTGGCCGTAGTCTGCCTAGCGACGGTCTCGTCTTGTCCTGCCGCTGAGAGGGTGTCGCGTCCCTAGGCTGCGGCACCGCCTCACGTGTGACCAGCGTCCAGTCTGGCCTGCCCGTCCTCGCCCCGTGCGTCCGCGCTTAGCCGGGGTCTGAGGCTAGTAGTGCCTCGCGGAGGTGGGACGAGTTGGCGGCTGGGGGCCCAGTCCCCATCCGTACTGCAGGTGTTGCTAGCGGCGCACTCTGCCGTGCTGTTCTTGGCAAGGCGTCAGCCACAAACTGGTGAGGAAGAGTTCGGCCATCGTGCTGAGAGTGGCGAATACCGGCGCAAGCTGGACGGTTACGTCAACACGTCAGGCCGACTGCCGTGTGCGGGCAATTCAGAGCGCCACGATCGCCGCAGTCTCCGCTGGCAACTGGATCCGGTCCCGCATCACGGTGACGCCCTCCCCCGTGGCCAGGAGCACCCGCCGCGCCACCCCTGGCAACGACACCCCCTGCCCCCGCCCAGCAAAATTCGCCACAACCAGCGTGTCCCCGCGCCGCATCACCAGGAACTGGTCCCCGTGCTGCACCGACACCTCGTGCATCCGAGGATCCGACAGGTCTGGAGTCGAGCGCCGCAGAGCAATCAACCGCTGGTAGAACGACAGCATCGACGCATGATCGGGCTTGTCCAGCTCGGCCCAGTCCAACCGCGACCGCGTGAACGTCTCCGGGTCCTGCGGGTCCGGCACGTCCCCCTCCGGCCACCCGTGCGACGCGAACTCCCGCCGCCGCCCAGTCCGCACCGCAGAAGCCAGCTCCGGCTCCGGGTGCGAGGTGAAGAACTGCCACGGCGTGGAGGCAGCCCACTCCTCACCCATGAACAGCATCGGAGTGAACGGAGCCGTCAACAGCAGCACAGCGCCAACCCGCAGCAGCGCAGGCGAGAGAGAAGCCGAAATCCGATCCCCGGTGGCGCGGTTCCCGATCTGGTCATGGTTCTGCAGGTACGCGACAAGCCGATGCCCAGGCACCCGCGAATCCAGCGGCCGCCCGTGGTGCCGGTTCCGGAAGCTGGACCAGGTCCCCGCGTGGAAGAACCCACCGGTCAGCACGTCCGACAGCGTCTCCAACGAGCCGAAGTCGCCGTAGTAGCCCTGCCGCTCCCCCGTCAGCAGCGTGTGCAGCGCGTGGTGGGCGTCGTCGTTCCACTGGGCGTGCAGCCCGAACCCACCAGCCTCCCGAGGAGTGATGAGCCGCGGGTCGTTGAGGTCGGATTCGGCGATCAGCGACAACGGCCGCCCGAGGTGCGTCGACAGCGACTCGACGGAGACCGCCAACTCCTCAAGCAGAGGAACAGCCCGCGAGTCGTGCAGGGCGTGCACGGCGTCCAACCGCAGCCCGTCGACGTGGTAGTCGCGCAGCCACATCAGCACGCTGTCGATGATGTAGCGGCGCACCTCGTCGGAGTGCGGCCCGTCCAGGTTGACCGAGCGGCCCCAGGAGTTCGATTGCTCTGCCAGGTACGGACCGAACTGCGGCGCGTAGGCCCCGGAGGGCCCGAAATGGTTGTAGACAACGTCGAGGATCACCCCCATCCCGCGGGCGTGGGCGGCGTCGACGAACCGTTTCAGGCCGTCGGGGCCGCCGTAGGGCTCGTGGGGGGCGTACCAGCAGACGCCGTCGTACCCCCAGTTGTGTTCGCCGTTGAAGGCGTTGACCGGGAGCAGCTCGATCAGGTCGACACCGAGGGTCACCAAATGGTCGAGGCGGTCGATTGCCGCGTCGAAGGTGCCGTCCGGGGTGAAGGTGCCGATGTGCAGCTCGTAGAGGATGCTTCCGGGCAGCTGCCGGCCCGTCCAGGAGGAATCACTCCACTGGAACGCAAGATGGTCGTATCGGCGGCTCGGCCCGTGCACTCCCGCAGGCTGCCACGGGGACCGGGGGTCGGGCAGTGGGGTTTCGTCGTCGTTCAGCAGAAAGGAGTAGTCGGAGCCGGCGTCGGGCACGTCGACCTGCCACCAGCCGTCGGCGGCGGCGTGCATCTCGTGGTCGGTGTCGCCCTCCAGGCGCAGTCGCACCCGCGTGGCGTCCGGTGCCCAGACGGAGAATTCGGTCATGAAACGGCCTCCTCGGCAGCGGTGGGAGGAGCCAGCAGAGCAACGGGGTAATCGGCCAGGAGGGTGTCCAGCGGCGTCTCTCCGCCACTGTAGACCCGCCCGGTGAACAGGTCCTTCATCTCGTGAACGGGAAGTGACAGGGCTGTGTCACACCACCCGCCGGCGCGTGCCAACCCGAGCGGCAGTCGGGTCGCCACGGCGATCACCCCGCCCCGGTCGAAGGCCACCGCGTGCCGGCTCACCGGCCCCTGCGCCGGGACCGGCCGGTAGGTGGTGAACAGCTCCGGGTGCGCCCGGCGCAACCGCAGGGTCCGCGACACGACGAGCAGCTTCGCCGCTCCGTCGGTGTCCACCGGGGGACGCCAGCCGCCGTCGATGCGGGCCAGCATCTCTCGGCGTACGTCGAAGTCGACCGGGCGGCGGTTGTCGGGGTCGACCAGGGAGTTGTCCCACAGCTCGGTGCCCTGGTAGGTGTCCGGCACGCCGGGCATGGTGAGTTGGATGAGCTTCTGCCCCAGCGAGTTGCACCAGCCGGCCGGGGTGATCGCGGCGGCGAGTTCGGTCAGCTCGTCGTGCAGGCTCGGGTCGTCGTACATCCGGTCGACCACGTCGTGCAGCGCCTGCTCGAAGGCCGGGTCCGGGTCGGCCCAACTGGTCGAGGCCCCGGCCTCCCGGGCGGCCTTCTCCACGTACGCGTGCAGCCGCTCGCGTTCGATCGGCCACGCGCCCACGGCGGTCTGCCAGAGCAGGTGGGCGAACGCCGGGTCGGGCAGCGGCGCGTACTCCATCCAGCTCTTGACCTGCTCCGCCCAGCGGCCCGGCAGTTCGCTGAGCACGGCGAGGCGGGCGCGGACGTCCTCACCCCGTTTGGTGTCGTGGGTGGAGATGGTGGTCATGCTGGCCGGCCAGCGGACCTGTTGGGCGGTGGCGAAGCGGTGGAACTCCGCGGGTGGCACGCCGAAGCGGACCGGGCTGTCGCCGACCTCGTTGAGCGCCACGAACCGGGTCCACCGGTAGAAGGCGGTGTCCTCCACGCCCTTGGCCATCACCGCGCCGGTGAGCTGCGGGAACCGCATGCCCAGCTCGTCGTCGGGGTTGCGCAGCCGGCGGGTCACCTGGTCCAGGGCGCCGACCAGGTCGGGGCGACGGCGACCGGCCTCGGAGCGGGCGGCGGCGAGCAGTCTGGCGCCGTGCGGCGGGTAGCCGCGGTAGACGGCGAACGCGGCGGCCAGCTCGGCGAGCGCCGCGCGGGCCTGCTCGGTCGGCACCTCGGGGGCGAGGGCGGCCAGCCGGGTCAGCTCGGCGGCGAGCAGCCGGGTCGCGGCGGCCAGCTTGGTGGCGTGGGTCAGGTCCTCCCAGGAGGTGTGCCGGCCGGTCACGTGGGTGTCCAGCACGGTGAAGTCGCCCTCGGCGTCGATGTCGATGAAGAGCCCACCGACCATGGCCAGGGCGTCGTAGCCGGTGGTGCCGTCCACCGGCCAGTCCGGCAGCTCCTCGCCGTACTCCAGGATCTTCTCCACCACGAGCCAGGCGTCCGGTGCGGCCTCCCGTAGGCGGGCCAGGTACCCGGCCGGGTCGCGCAGACCGTCGGGGTGGTCGACCCGGATGCCGTCGACCTCCCCGGCGGCGGCCCAGCGCAGGACCAGCTCGTGGGTGGCGGCGAAGACCGCCGGGTCCTCCACGCGCAGGCCCGCCAGGCCCGCGATGGCGAAGAACCGGCGGTACGTCAGCTCGGCGTCACCGCGCCGCCAGGAGATCAGCGCGTAGTGCTGCCGGTCGTGGACCTCCCGGGCGGTGCCGTCGCCGGTGCCGTCGGCGACCGGGAAGCGGTGCTCGTGGTAGCGCAACTCCCCGTCGACGAGCTTGAGGTCGTCCAGGGCGGCCGGGTCGTCGGCGAGCACCGGCAGCAGCAGCCGGCCCCGGTCCCAGTCGATGTCGAACCAGTCGGCGTACGACGAGTCGCGCCCCCGGCGCAGCACGTCCCACCACGCCGGGTTGGCAGCCGGGACGGCGACCCCGGCGTGGTTGGGCACGATGTCGACGACCAGGCCGAGCCCCCTGTCACGCAGGGCGGCCAGCAGCCGCTGCCGGGCGGCCTCCCCGCCCAGTTCCGGGCTGACCGCCCGGTGGTCGACCACGTCGTAGCCGTGCTGCGAGCCAGGGGTGGCGGTCAGCAGCGGGGCGCTGTAGAGGTGGCTGACGCCGAGGTCGTCCAGGTAGTCGACGATCGCGGCGGTGGCGTCGAGGTCGAAGCCGGGGCGGACCTGGATCCGGTAGGTGGCCTTGGGAGGGGTGGCCGGCATGTCAGATCATCCTCTCCAGCACGACGAGGGACCGGTCCGGCACCCGGATGGTGCCGCCCGCGCTGATCATCGTGGCGTCGTCCGGCTCGGGTTCGGCGGTGCTGATCACCCGTTCCCACTTCTGGCCGTACTCGCTGCCGGGCATGGTGAAGTCCAGTGGCGCGTCGTGGGCGTTGAAGCACAGCAGGAACGATGCGTCGTGGTGCTTCTGGCCGTACTGGCCGCGCTCGCGGATGCCCTCGCCGTTGACGAAGAGCGCCACCGAACGGCCGAAGTCGTTGCCCCAGTCCTCGCCGGTCATCTCCCGCCCGTCCGGGGTGTGCCAGGCCAGGTCGGGCAGCGGCTCGTCGATGCCGCGCCCGTTCACCGGCAGGCCGGTGAAGAATCGGCGACGCCGGAACACCTGGTGACGTTTGCGGAACGCGGTGAGCGTGCGCACGAACTCCAGCAGCTGCTCGTCGACGTTGTCCCAGTCGACCCAGGACAGCTCGCTGTCCTGGCAGTAGACGTTGTTGTTGCCGCGCTGGGTGCGGCCCAACTCGTCACCGTGGCCGATCATGGGCACGCCCTGCGACAGCATCATGGTGGCCAGGAAGTTACGCCGCTGCTTGGCCCGCAGCGCGAGGACCGCCTCGTCGTCGGTGTCGCCCTCGACCCCGCAGTTCCAGGAGCGGTTGTGGCTCTCGCCGTCCCGGTTGTCCTCGCCGTTGGCCTCGTTGTGCTTGTCGTTGTACGACACCAGGTCGTTGAGGGTGAACCCGTCGTGCACGGTGACGAAGTTGATGCTGTGGAACGGTCGGCGGCCGTCGTCCTGGTAGAGGTCGGCGGAGCCGGAGATGCGCGACGCGAACTCGGCGAGGGTGGCCGGCTCGCCGCGCCAGAAGTCCCGCACGGTGTCGCGGTATTTTCCGTTCCATTCCGTCCACAGCGGCGGGAAGTTGCCCACCTGGTAGCCGCCGGGGCCGACGTCCCACGGTTCGGCGATCAGCTTCACCCGGCTGACCACCGGGTCCTGCTGGACCACCTCGAAGAAGGTGGAGAGGCGGTCCACCTCGTAGAACTCGCGGGCCAGGGTGGCGGCGAGGTCGAACCGGAAGCCGTCGACGTGCATCTCGGTCACCCAGTAGCGCAGCGAATCCATGATCAGTTGCAGGGAGTGCGGGCTGCGCACGTTGAGGCTGTTGCCGGTGCCGGTGTAGTCGACGAAGTAGCGCCGGTCCTCCTCGCTGAGCCGGTAGTAGCTCGGCGCGTCCACGCCCTTGAAGCTCAACGTCGGCCCGAGGTGGTTGCCCTCGGCGGTGTGGTTGTAGACCACGTCGAGGATGACCTCGATGCCGGCCGCGTGCAACGCCTTGACCATGCCCCGGAACTCCTGCACCTGCTGGCCGAGGCGGCCCAGCGCCGAGTAGCCGTGGTGCGGGGCGAAGAAGCCGATGGTGTTGTAACCCCAGTAGTTGCGCAGCCCCAGGTCGTCGAGGCGGTTGTCGTGGATGAACTGGTGCACCGGCATCAGCTCGATCGCCGTCACCCCGAGCCGGGTCAGATAGTCGATCATCGGCGGGGAGGCGATCCCCGCGTACGTGCCGCGCAGCTCCTCCGGGATGTCCGGGTGCCGCATGGTCAGCCCGCGCACGTGCGCCTCGTAGATCACCGAGTGGTGGTAAGGGGTGCGCGGCGGCTTGTCGTTGCCCCAGTCGAAGTACGGGTTGACCACGACCGACTTCGGCATGAACGGCGCCGAGTCGGTCTCGTTCATCCGCTCCGGGGCGTCCATGTCGTAGTCGTAGACCGCCGGGTCCCACGTCACGTCACCGTCGATGGCCTTCGCGTACGGGTCGATCAGCAGCTTGTGCGGGTTGCAGCGCAACCCGTTCGCAGGGTCGTACGGGCCGTGCACCCGGTAGCCGTAGCGCTGCCCCGGCTCGATGCCCGGTAGGTACGCGTGCCACACGTACGCGTCCACCTCGCGCAGCTCGACGCGGCGCTCCGCGCCGGTGTCCCACTCGTCGAAGAGGCACAGCTCGATCCGCTCGGCCACCTCGGAGAAGATGGCGAAGTTGGTGCCCATCCCGTCGTAGGTGGCGCCAAGGGGATACCGCTCGCCCGGCCAGACCTGCATGTCGCTCCTTCAACCCATGGTGATGTGCGCACCGGCCGAGACCGCCCGCGCGCCAGCAGGTAGTGCCCCCGACCCGGGCGCGCCAATCCATCCTTCCAGGCGGTGCCCGGAAACCACCCGTCTGAGCGGGCAACACCACTCGGGTGTCCTCCGTCACGATGGCCCTTTTCGAGGTGCGTTCTCGGGCCCGATGGACTTTCCTTGATCGGGGACAAGCGTTCGCGCGTGCCCGCCAGGCCCTCGGCCACCCCTTACACCTCTCGCTCCGCCGCCACCGACGCCGGCGCGCACCACCATGCATGGACGGAGATTGATGTGACGACCCTGCGGGTCGACGAGCAGCTCGCTGCCACCAAGGACCGGGCCCACCGGCCCACCCTGACCTCCCGGCCCCAGCTCCCGACCCAGCCCGGTCTTCCCGCGCCGTCCGGCCTGTCCGCGCAGCCCGGCGCGGTCGTGCCGGCGCAGCCCGGCCCCGGGGTGCCCCCGCAGACCCGTCGCATCCTCATGCTGTCCTGGGAGTACCCGCCGGTGCTCGTCGGCGGCCTCGGCCGACACGTGCACGCCCTGTCGGTGGCCCTGGCCGCCGCCGGCCACGAGGTCACCGTCGTCACCCGGCACAGTGAGGGCGCACCGCTGGAGGAGTACGCCGACGGTGTGCGCATCCTGCGCGCCCCCGAAGACCCGGTGACCTTCCCCCTCGCCACCGACTCGCTGCTGGCCTGGACGATGGCGTTCAACCACACCCTCACCCGCACCGCCCTGCGCGCCACCCAGGCCGGCTCGTACGACGTCATCCACGCCCACGACTGGCTCGTCGCGCACACCGCGATGACGTTGCGCGACCACCTGGACATCCCGCTGGTCAGCACGATCCACGCCACCGAGGCCGGCCGGCACCAGGGCTGGCTCCCGGAGGAGATGAACCGCACCATCCACGGCGTCGAGCAGTGGCTCAGCAGCGAGTCCAACCGGGTGATCGTCTGCTCCGGCTACATGCGCGACGAGGTCAACGCGCTGTTCGGCGTACCGGCCGGACGGGTCGACGTGGTCGCCAACGGCGTCGAGCCGCACCGCTGGCAGGTACCCGCCCGCGCCGTGGCCGCCGCCCGCGCCCGCTTCGCCGGGGACGGCCCGCTCGTCACCTTCGCCGGCCGTCTCGTGTACGAGAAGGGCGTCCAGCACCTGATCGCCGCGCTCCCCCGACTGCGTGAGCGGCACCCCGGCCTGCGGGCCGTGATCGCCGGCGACGGCCCGTACCGGGCCGAGTTGGAGGCCGAGGTGCACCGCCGCGGCCTGGGCGGCATGGTCACCATGCCGGGCTTCCTGGGCGGCACCGACCTGCCGGCGCTGATGGCCGCGTCCGACTGCTTCGCCGTGCCGAGCATCTACGAGCCGTTCGGCATGGTGGCCCTGGAAGGCGCCGCCGCCGGCGCTCCCCTGGCCGTCGCCGCCACCGGCGGCCTCGGCGAGATCGTCGAGCCGGGCGTCACCGGGATGACCTTCCGCCCGCACGACCCGGACAGCCTCACCGACGCCGTGGACGCGCTCCTGTCGGACCCCGACCGCGCCCGCGTCATGGCCCGCAACGCCCGCCGGACGGTCCACGACCAGTACGGCTGGGCCGCGATCGCCCAGCGCACCGCCGCCAGCTACGCCGCTGCCATCCACCACGACGCCGCGTTCACCGCCGAGCGCGCCGAGCAGCGGATGTCGCAGGGCCGCGCCCTCCCGGCGCTCCCCGAGGGCAACCTGCTGGCCGCCGCCGGCCTGCGCTGACCCAGCCGGCCCGGTCTGGTCTGGCCTGGGCCCGGCCCGGTCTCGGCCGGTCTGGGCCCGGCGCGGCCCGGTCTGGGCCCGGCTCGGCGCGGTTGATCGACTCGGTTTCCTTGAAGTCGGGGTGTCCCAGTGCCGGGGACACCCCGACTTCCTGCAACGCGAGTCGATCTCGCCCTGTCGGGCGCACCTCGCCGCCCGGCGCTCGTCGGTGGGGCCTGTCAGAATGTGCGAATGTCTCGTCCTGCCGACGCCCTTGATGCCAGCTTCCCGGTTGCCGCCTCGATCGCGCTGGACCTGATCCGCCGCCCCGAGGTGTCGGAGCAGTGGTCGCTTCCGAGTGTGCTGCCGCACCTGTCCATCGGCGGCCTGGCGTGCCACCTGGGGCGGCAGGCGGTCCGGGTGGCGGAGCTGCTGCCGACGCCGAGCGATCTGCCGGTGCTGGAGTCGGCCGACAACCACTACGAGCGGGCCGCGTGGGTCAGCGAGGGAACCCCGGACGAAGCCTCGGTCGCCGCGAGCGACGACGAAGCCGACGCGACCCGAGGCCCCGCCGCCCTGCACGCCCGATCTGCCGCCGCGCTGGAGGAGGCGGGCATCCTGCTGGCACGCGGCGCGGCTGGGGACGTCGTACCCATTCCGTGGCAGGGGTGGGCCCTGCGGCGCGGTGACTTCCTGCTCACCCGCCAGTTGGAGATCGTGGTCCACTCCGACGACCTCGCGGTGAGCGTCGGGGTGCCCACACCGGAGTTCCCGGCGGAGGTCTTCGACCCCGTTCGCGACCTGCTGGTCCGCCTGGCCGTCCGCCGCCGTGGTCAGTCCGCGCTGATCAGCGCGTTGAGTCGCAGCGAGCGGGCGCAGGACATCTCCGCCTTCTGACCCCGCCCCGGCCGACAGTCAACCGTGATCGACTCGGGTCCCGTGAAGGCGTGGTATCCCAGGGCCGCCGATGCCCCGACTTCCGGGAAACCGAGTCGGTCAAGCCAGGACCCGGCGGGGCCGACCGACATGTCGCGACCGAGCAGGGGCGACACGCGACAGGCCGCCGACCCGGAGGGGTCGACGGCCTGCTGGTGAAGCGAGGAGCGGAGGTCAGCGCTCGTTGAAGGGGACGTAGTCCCGCTCGGCGGAGCCGACGTAGACCTGCCGCGGACGGCCGATCTTGGTCTCCGGGTCGTTGATCATCTCGCGCCACTGGGCGATCCAGCCGGGGAGCCGGCCGAGCGCGAAGAGCACCGTGAACATCTTGGTCGGGAAGCCCATGGCCTTGTAGATCAGGCCGGTGTAGAAGTCCACGTTCGGGTAGAGCCGACGGGAGACGAAGAAGTCGTCGGCGAGGGCGATCTCCTCCAGCTCCATGGCGATGTCCAGCAGCGGGTCGGGCTTGGCCATCCGGCCCAGCACGTCCTGCGCCGCCTTCTTGACGATCGCCGCCCGGGGGTCGTAGTTCTTGTAGACCCGGTGGCCGAAGCCCATCAGCTTGACGCCGTCCTGCTTGTCCTTGACCTTGCGGACGAAGGACCGGACGTCGCCGTCGCCGGCGTGGATCTGCTGGAGCATCTCCAGCACCGCCTGGTTGGCGCCACCGTGCAGCGGGCCGAACAGCGCGTTCACGCCGGCCGAGACCGAGGCGAACAGGTTGGCGTTGCTGGAGCCGACCAGGCGGACGGTCGACGTGGAGCAGTTCTGCTCGTGGTCGGCGTGCAGGACGAAGAGCATGTCCAGCACCTTCGACATCACCGGGTCGACCTCGTACGGCTCCGCCGGCACGCCGAACGTCATCCGCAGCAGGTTGTCCACGTACCCCAGGGAGTTGTCCGGGTACAGCAGCGGCTGACCGATGGACTTCTTGTACGCGTACGAGGCGATGGTGGGGACCTTCGCCATCAGCCGGACCGTGGAGATCTCCACGTGCTCGGAGTCGAACGGGTCCAGGCTGTCCTGGTAGAAGGTGGACAGGGCGCTCACCGCGGACGAGAGCACCGCCATCGGGTGGGCGTCCCGGGGGAAGCCGTCGAAGAAGCGGCGCATCTCCTCGTGCAGCAGCGAATGCCGCCGAATCCACTCGGTGAACTCGGTCAGCTGCTGCTCGGTCGGCAGCTCACCGTAGATGAGCAGATAGGAGACCTCCAGGAAGGAGGACTTCTCGGCCAGCTGCTCGATCGGGTACCCCCGGTAACGCAGGATGCCCGCGTCGCCGTCGATGTAGGTGATCGCGGATGAGGCAGCGGCGGTGTTGACGAAACCGGGGTCGTACGTGGTCATCCCGGTTTCCTTCAGCAGCTTGCTCACCCCGACACCGGCGGGGCCCTCGACCGCAGGATGCACCGGCATCGACAGCTGCCCACCGGGGTGATCGAGCTTGACTTCCGTCATGTGGTTCCTCGCTTCGCCGGCAGATCTACGTTGAATTGCCTTCGCTTCTACCGTAATTGCGGCTCGGGGGACAACGCCCGCCGTGGTTCGGCGGTGAGGTATGCGTCACCCGATTCCCGACCGGGCGGCCGGGAAACCCGGTATCCCGCCAGACGGGACCGGACCGGCCGGAGCCCGCGAGGCGAGCCGGATCAACCCGGGCACCCAGGCCGGACCGGACCCGGAAGCCAGGTCAGGAGAGGGTGAGGCGTCGCAGCGTACCGTCCGTCGCGACCTGGAAGATGTCGAGCCGGTTGGTGCCGGCGTGGAACAGCTTGTCGTCGGCGAGCAGCGCGGCGAACCGGCGTCCGCCGGGGTCGGTCGGCACCACCGGGACGACGGCCCCGATGCGGCCGTTGACGGCGACGGCGAGGAGGGTGCCGTCCGGGATCCGGTCCGGGACGTCGCCCCAGACCAGTGCCGGAAGGGTCCCGGTGTCCGGGTCGGTGGCGGTGAACGCCGCCAGGTCGGCGACCCGGGCGCTGCCGGCGGCGGGGGCGGCGCGTACCTCGGTGCCGACCAGGGGGTGGGGTGCCGGCAGGGGTGGTGGGACGGGCACGCCACCGGGAAAGGTGACCGGCTCGCCGGGGCGGTCGTAGAAGTGTTTCGTGCCGTCGGTGCGGGGGGCCTGCCGGGCGGAGCGCCCGTCGACCCGCCAGGGCAGCCGGATGCCGGCCTCGTCGGCCACGGTCGGCAGCAGGTCGACGTGTTCCCAGTTGCGGTCGTCCACCCGGCCGCTCTGTTGCCGGGGTTCCTTGACGAACGTCGGCACCCAGGCGACCTCGCCGGCGGCGGCCTTGATGGCGTCCATGCCGCGGCCCTGCGCGCCGGGGCGGAAGCTGACCCCGTGGTCGGCGGTCACCACGACGAGGGCCTGGTCGTAGAGGCCGTTGGCGCGCAGCGTCCGCAGCGTCTCGCCGATCAGCCGGTCGGTGTAGCCGAGCTGGGCGAGGTGCCGCGCCCGGGCCAGGTCGACCCAGCCGGCGCCGTCGTTGGGCAGGTCCTCGGGGGCGTCGTAGCGCGCCCCGGACGGCAGGTACGCCCACGGTGAGTGCGGCATCAGCAGGTGCAGGAAGTGCAGGGTGGGCCGGGCGGTCGGCTTCAGCCCGGCCAGGAAGCTGGTGAACCGGGCCGGTTGGTTGTCGTCCAGGCTGTCCCAGCGGAACTTCGGGTCGGCCGGCACCGGTTCGGCGGCGTCCAGGCCGGCCTCGGCGCGGGTCTGCTCGCGGTAGGAGTCCTCCGGGTCGACGGCGCTGTCGGTGGGCCCGGCGACCCGGCCGAGCAGCTTGCCGGTCTCCCGGACCAGCACCCCGAGCCCCTGCTCCGGGGTCACCGGCTGCTCGCAGCGGCTGGGTGGGCAGAGCCGGGTGATGCTCTCCTCGGCGCGGATGTCGTACAGGCCGCCGAAGGCGGTGAAGATGTTGTCCGGGTACTGCGAGTAGTGCGGGGCGACCGGCTTGGCCGGGTAGCGGCCGGTGAGCATCGCCGGCAGCGCGTTGGGCGTCCACCCGCTGACCCCTGTCGAGTTGCGGTACCAGGTGGAGCCGCCGGCCAGCTCGGCGAAGTGCGGGTACCGCCCGGCGTCGATCTTTCCGTCCGCGCCGAGCAGGCTGACCAGTGGCAGCTCGTCGAGGATCAGCATGACCACCGGCGGGTGCACGGCCGAGCCCTGCGCCGTGCCGGCCGCGCCGCCGTCACCGCGCGGCAGGACGACCGCCGAGGTGGGTGAGGCGAGCAGGAACAGCGCCACGAAGGCCACCGGGCCGGCGGCGGCCAGTCGCAACACCCGGCCCGGCGCCCGCCACCGCCGGTGCGCGGCCGCGCCGGCGGCTCCGACCAGCACGGCAACCAGCAGCAGCGGTACGCCCCGAAGCGGCGTGACGTGTCGGCCCACCTGCACGGCGAGGGCGGCGACCAGCAGCCCGACCAGCCCGGTGTGGGTGACGGCGCGGGCGGTCCGGCCGGCCAGTCGGCTGAGCGCGCCGAGCAGCGCCACCGCGGCCGTGGGGAGCACCGTCACCAGGGTGAGCAGCAGCAGGATCTGAGCCGGGTCGGCGCGGTGGAAGAGGAAGAAGTCGGGGCTGCGGCCGAGCACGTCCAGCAGCGGTTGGGTGACCACGAGACCGACCAGCGCGGCGATCTCCAGCACCCGTGCCAGCTCCCCACGCCAGCCCCGTACCTCCGGCCGCGACAGCACGCCCGACGAGCCGGCCGGGGCCGGACCAACCGCGCCGGCCGGGGCCGGTCCGGGTTGGTCGGCGGCGACCGGTTCAGCCACCGATCACCGTTCGGTAGAGCGTGCGGGTGCCCGAGGGCAGTTCCAGCCGGTCGGTGATCCGTCCCCGGGCGGCCAGCAGCGCCTCGAAGGTGTCGCGTCGGTAGTCCGGGAAGAGACCGGCGGGCTTGTTGGCCAGCAGCCGGGTCGCCATCGGGTCCTCCGGGTGGACGAACTCCACCACCACCGCGCCGCCCGGCGCGGTCAGCCCGGCCAGCCAGTCGGTGACCTCCGGCAGCGGCACGTTGCGCCCGATCGCCAGGTGGTGCACCACGGCCAGGGCGAGCACCACGTCGGCGGACGCCCGCTCGGCGAAGCCGGCCCGCTCGACGCCCCGCCAGCCGCCACCGGGCGAGGGGTCGGCCAGATCCAGCACCAGCGGCAGGATGCGGCGCTGCCCCTCGGAGCGCAGCTGTCGGTACAACTCGTCGACGACGGTGGGGTCCTGCTCGACGGCGACCACGTAGTCGGCGTGCCCGGCCGCCAGCCGGGAGTACCGGCCGTCGTTGGCGCCGAGGTCGAGCACCAGCCGGGGGCGGGCGCCGGCGGCCACCGCCACGGCCACGAACTGCTCCTTCGCCACCCGGTCGCGGGCCGAGTAGCCGCAGGTGCGTTGGTAGTCCGACCAGTGGCTCTCGGGCGGGCGGCGGTCCAGCTTGCGCACCAGTTTCTCGATGCCGCGGACGGTGGCGAGCAGCAACTCCCGGGAGAAGCCGGCGGCCCGCAGTTGGTCGCGTACCTCGGTGGTGCTGGCGGCGGCGTTGCGTTGCTGCATGGCCCCGTGCAGGTGCAGGTGGGTCAGCACGCCGGGGCGCAGCCGGCGGGTCCCGGTGAACAGCGGTCGCAGCTCGTCGGCCTCGATGCCGTCGACCCGGGCGCGCAGCCACGGTTGGAAGTCGACGCCCAGGTGGGCGGTGAGCAGCAGCGGGTAGAGCACGGTCTGGCAGAACTGCCGGTAGCCGGCCCACGGTTCGCCGTCGCGGACCGGTTCGAAGGAGCCGATGTCGATGAAGACCGGCTCTGCGCCGCGCCACTGGAGGTTGTAGGCCGAGCCGTCCTTGGTGGTGAAACCCTCGCCGAGCGCGGCGGTCAGGATCTCCAGGTGCAGCAGGGCGGCGTCGCGCAGCATGCTGAACGACCACTCGTACGGGTGGGAGACGAACGGGATGCGCTCGTGGCGCAGCACCGCCGCCCACGGTGTGGCGCCAGCGGCCGGCACCAGGCTGGGCGGTGCGTCCTCGGTGGCGCAGATCTTGCGCGCGGCGACGAGCGCCGGGAAGAACGTGCTGCCGGTCAGTGCCCGCCAGTGCTCGGCGGCCTGGGGGTCCAGCCCGCGCAGCACCTCGTCGCCGACGTGGAAGACCCGGTTGGCGGGGTCGCGGAAGGAGGCCGGCTCGGGCCGTACCTCGGTGGGTGAGATCGCCATCGTCGGGGCTGGTCCGCTCAGCGCTGGTCGGTGGGTTGCCGGCGGAACCGGTCGACCAGTCGTCGCCAGTAGAGTTTCGCGGCGACCGCGGCGCCCGCCACCCCACCGACGACCGCCTGCACGATCAGGCTGCCGGACCCCGCGTCCAGGTAGGCCAGATGTTCCACCGATCGCTCCTTGCCCTCGCCGCCTCGACACCGGCGTCCAGGGCGTACACCGATGAGGCTTTTGACCCATAAAGCCGGACTTGTCCCTCACCGTACGCCGCCGGTCGTCGCCGTCGCCGGCACATCGGCGTACTCCCAGCCGCACCACAGAATGCGGCCGGGACGGCCGCCCGCGCCGGTACGCTGCGGACGTGCCCTGGATGATCGTGGACGCGCCGCTGGACTCCTCCGGAAGCGGACGCGGCGAGGAGCGGGCCCCGGTCGCGCTGCGCCGCGCCGGCCTGCGCGAGGCCCTGGTCGCCGACGACGACGGGCAGATCGACGAGGCGCGGTTGCGCGACCCGAACCGCGACCCGGTCAGCGGGGTGATCGGCGCGGCGGGCCTGGTCCGGGCCGGCGGCGCCATCGCCGCGCGGATCGGCGCGCTGGTCGCGGACGGCCACCGACCACTGGTGCTCGGCGGAGACTGCGCGATCCTGCCCGGCATCTGCCGGGCCCTACCCCCGGCGACCGACCTGTGGTTCGTCGACGCCCACCCGGACTTCCTCGACGGCACGACCTCACCGACCGGTGAGGCCGCCGACATGGACCTCTCGGTGGTCACCGGGTACGGCCCCGCCGCCGTCGGCCCCGGCGGCGCGCTGATCGAGCCCGGCCGCGTCCACCTGCTCGGACACCGCCCCGCCACCGACGAGAGCAGCCGGGTCGAGGCGGCCCGGATCGACCCGGCGATCCACCAGATCAACGCCGCCGAGCTGCTGCGCCGGGGCGCGGCGACGGTCGGCGCGAGCCTGGCCGCCGACGGCGACGGACCCGCCTGGCTGCACCTCGACCTGGACGTGGTGGACCCGCGCGACCTGCCCGCGGTGACCTACCCCGAACCGGACGGCCCGCGCTGGGCGGATCTGATCGCACTGGTCACGCCGCTGGCCCGCGCCGACCGGCTGCTCGGGATGAGCGTGACCGACCTGAACGTCGACGAGGACCCCGACGGGCGGCACACCCGACGCGTCGTCGAGGTCCTCACCGAGATGCTGGTCGGCTGACCCCGCCCCGGCCACCGCCCCGCCCCGCCCCGCCCCGCCCCGCCCCGCCGATCTTGCACTTTCGGTGGTCATAGCGCGCCTTTTGCGCACTCTTGTCGGGACAGGAAGTGCAAGATCGACGAGGGGTGGGGCTAGCGGTGGTGCATGCCGAGGCGCAGCAGCACGAACCGCAACACTGTGGCGGCCAGGTTCGCGGCCACCAGCACGGCCAGCTCCACCGACCGGCCCGGCACGGCCGAGACGGCATGGAGTACTGCCAACGCGCCGCTGGTCAACGCCAGGCCGAGGGCGAAGGCCAGCAACCCCTGCGCGTGATGCCGGGCGGCGTGGCGGCGTCCACTGATGCCGAACGTCAGCCGCCGGTTCGCGGCCGTGTTCGCCACCGCGGTCACCAACAATGCCAACAGGTTCGCCGGCTGCGCGCCGAGCAGGCCCCGAATGGCCACAAACAGCAGCAGGTACGCGAGCGTGCTCGCCACACCGACCGCCGCGAACCGGACCAGCTGCCGGGGCAACCCGACCGGCAGCTGCCCCGGCAGCGCCGAGCCGGGCTCGGTCCCCGACCTGGTCAGCGGCGTTCCGCCCGCCTGCACACGGAGCCCGGTCAACGGCGTCTCGCCCGATTGCGCTCGCCGCCCGGTCAACGGCTCCCGGCCGAGTTGCGCGCGCAGGTCGGCCAGAGGCAGCGTCCCGGTCAGCAGCGCCCGGCCGAGCCGACCCACGCCGCGCAGGTCGGCCAGGGCGGTGGCGACGATGTCCACGCGGCTGTCCGGGTCGTCGATCCAGTCCACCGGCACCTCGTGGATGCGCAGCCCCGCCCGCTGGGCCAGTACCAGCAGCTCCGTGTCGAAGAACCAGCCGGTGTCGCGCACCACCGGCAGCAGTTCCATGGCCACGTCGGCCCGGATCGCCTTGAACCCGCACTGCGCGTCGGAGAACCGCGCCGCCAACGCACCGCGCAGCAGCAGGTTGTAGGCCCGGGAGATCACCTCCCGTTTGGTGCCACGCACCACCCGGGAGGTACGCGCCAGCCGGGTGCCGATCGCCAGGTCGGAGTGGCCGGAGATGAGCGGCGCGACAAGTGGCAACAGCGCCGCCAGGTCGGTGGAGAGGTCCACGTCCATGTACGCCAGCACCGGCGCTGACGACGCCGACCAGGCGGCCGACAGCGCCCGTCCCCGTCCCTTGGCGTCCAGGTGCAGCACCTCGACGCCGGGCAGTTCAGCGGCCAGGCCGTCGGCCACCTTGAGGGTGTCGTCGACGCTGGCGTTGTCGGCGACGGTGATCTGGAACGGGTACGGGAAGTGTGCGCTCAGGTGGGCGTGCAGTCGTCGTACGCACGGCCCGAGGTCGACCTCCTCGTTGTGGACCGGGATGACCACGTCCAACACGGCGGCGGTGGGTCGGGCCTGGATGGCGGGCCGTGGTCCGCCCAGCATCGTCACGACGCCCCCGCAGTGGCGCTGAGGTCGTAGAGGGTGACCCCGTCGACGGTCTGCGCCGTGAACGTCTCCGCGACCCAGGCGGCGATCTCCTGGGAGGCCGCGCTGCCGCCGTTGGCCCGGAAGCCACCGCCACCGACGAAGTAGTGGACCTTCCCGTCGGCCACGTAGCGCTGGAACTGCGCCAGCGTCGGTGACGGGTCACTACCGTTGAACCCGCCGATCGCCATCACCGGGTCACCGGTGGCGAGCTGGTAACCGGACGCGTTGTTCGAGCCGATGGTCGCGGCCACCCACGTGTAGTCCGCGCTGTCGCGCTCCAGCAGCTCGCGCAGTGCGGCGCTCGGCTCACGGGCGTCGAGCAGCCCGCCCATGCCCCCACCGGCCGAGCGCCCCTGCCCGCCGGTGGCGCCGGGGCCCTGACCGCCCGGGAAACCGGGTGCGCCGTTACGACCACCGCCCGGGAAGGCGGGCCCCTGACCGCCATTGCGGCCGCCGTTCTGCCCGCCACCGTTCTGCCCGCCGCTGTTCTGGCCGCCACCGTTTTGGCCGCCACCGTTCTGGCCGCCACCGTTCTGGCCGCCACCGTTCTGGCCGCCGCCGGGGAACTGGCCGCCGCCGGGGAGTTGGCCGCCGGCCGGCAGTTCCATGCCGCCGGGCGGTCGCCCGCCGGGGAAGCCGCCCCGGCCGAATCCGCCCGCCACGAACGGGCCGGCGCTCGGGATCGACCCGGTGTGCGGGGTCGCGGCGGTCTGCACCGCGTACGCCACCGGGCCGGCGAGGGCCGCCGCCGCGCCCAGGCCCAGCACCACCGGCGCCAACCGGCGGGGCAGTCGGGTGACGAGCAGGAGCAGCACTGCGCCGACCAGGCCGGCGACGAGCAACGCGGTCCGCAGCCACGGGTACCAGTCGGGGCTGCGTCCGAGCAGCACCCACGCCCACCAGACGGTGACCGCGAGGGTGCCGGCGAGGGTCGCCGTGGCGGCCAGCGGACTCCACCGCTGCCAGCGAGTGCCGCCAGCGTCGCCGGGCGCGGGCCGCAGTCGGCGGTGCCGCCAGAGCAGCGTCACACCGATGCCGACGAGCGCGCCGATCGCCGGTGCGAGCGCCACCGTGTAGTAGGCGTGGAAGATCCCGGACATGAAGCTGAAGATCAGGCCGGTGACCAGCAGCCAACCGCCCCAGAGCAGCAGCCCGGCCCGGGTGCGGTCGGTGCGGGCCGCCCGCCCGGCCAGCAGCAGACCGGCGACCAGCAGGATCAGCGCGGCCGGCAACAGCCAGGAGACCTGACCGCCGATCTCGCCACCGAACATCCGCAGCACGCCGTTCTGCCCGGAGAACGGGCCACCACCGCCGCCCGGCCGGGGGCCACCACCGCCGACGCTGCCGACCTCCTCGCCGGTGATCCGGCCGAGTCCGTTGTAGCCGAGGGTCAACTCCAGGATGCTGTTGCCCTGCGAGCCGCCGATGTACGGGCGGGCACTCGCCGGCACCACCTCGACGAGCGCCACCCACCAGCCGGCGGAGACCACCACCGCCAGCCCCGCCAGCAGCACCTGCCGGACCCGCCGCCACAGCCCGGTCGGCGCGGCCAGCAGGTAGACGCCGGCGAAGACCGGGACCACAAGGAACGCCTGCAACATCTTGGTGAGGAAGCCGAAGCCGACGAGCACACCGACCAGCACGATCCACCGGGTGCTTGCCGTCTCCAGCGCACGCACGGTGGCGTACGCCCCGGCGACCAGCAGCAGGACCAGCAGCGCGTCCGGGTTGTTGAACCGGAACATCAGCGTCGCCACCGGGGTGACCGCGAGGACCGCGCCGGCGATCAGAGCGGCGGCCGGCCCGTACCAGCGCTTCACCGTCGCGTGGAGCACGCCCACCGAGGCGACCCCGCAGATCGCCTGCGGTACGAGCATCGCCCAGCTGTTCAGCCCGAAGATCCGTACGGACAGGGCCATCAGCCACAGCGACGCGGGTGTCTTGTCGACGGTGATGGAGTTGGCGGCGTCCGACGAGCCGTAGAGGAACGCCTTCCAGCTCACCGAGCCGGCCTGCACGGCCGCCGCGTAGAACGAGTTCGCCCAGCCCGACGCGCCCAGCCCCCACAGGTAGAGCAGGCCGGTGGCGAGCAGCAGGATCACCAGCGCGGGCCGGGCCCAGGCCGGCGGGCGGCACGTCGGCGGCGAGTCCTCGTCGGGGCGGGCGGCCGTCGGCGGCTCGGGTGCGGCGGGCGCCGTCGGCAGGGTCTCTGTTCTGTCCATGCGGCCAGCCTCGGCGGCCAGGCTGGCGCGACCCCGTGCGCAGACTATGCGTCAGCTGTGGGATTCGGCAGCCGGACGGTGAACACCGTCCGACCGGGACGGCTCTGCACCTCGACCGTCCCGTGGTGGGCCTCCACCACCGCCGCGACGATCGCCAGGCCGAGGCCGGTGCTGCCGTGCGCGCGGGACCGGGAGCTGTCGCCCCGGGCGAACCGCTCGAACATCTCCGGTTGCAGCTGCACCGGCACGCCCGGCCCGTCGTCGGCGACGGTGAGCACGGCACTCGCGGCGTCGACAGCAAGGGTGGTGGTGACGGTGCTGCCGGGCGGGGTGTGCACGCGGGCGTTGGTGAGCAGGTTCGCCACCACCTGGTGCAGCCGGGCGGCGTCGCCCGGCACCCGGATCGCCACCTCGGGCAGGTCGAGCTGCCAGCGGTGTTCGGGGCCGGCGACGTGCGCGTCACTGACCGCGTTCACCAGCAGAGCGGTCAGGTCCACCGGTTCGGCAGCGAGCGGCCGGCCGCTGTCGAGGCGGGCCAGCAGCAGCAGATCGTCGACGAGGCTGGTCATCCGGGTGCTCTCCGACTCCACCCGGCGCAGCGCGTGCGCCACGTCGGGGGGAACCTCGTCGCGGCCACGGCGGGCCACCTCGGCGTAGCCGCGGATCGCCGCGAGCGGCGTCCGCAGTTCATGGCTGGCGTCGGCGACGAACTGGCGTACCCGGGTCTCGCTGGCCTGCCGGGCGGAGAGCGCGTCGGCGACGTGGCCCAGCATCCGGTTCAGCGCCGCCCCCACCTGGCCGACCTCCGTGCGGCTGTCGGTGTCGGCGGCCGGCACCCGGACGGCGAGCGCCACCTCCCCACGGTCCAGGGGCAGTTCGGTGACGCGGGTGGCGGTGGCGGCCACCCGGTGCAGCGGTCGCAGGGTCGCCCGCACGATCAACGCGCCCGCCACACCGGCGAGGAGCAGCCCGACCGCGGCCACCCCGGCCTGCGCGGCGACAAGCGCCCAGATGGTCTCCTGGACACCGGAGAGGGGGATCGCGACGACGCGTACCCGGCCTTCCCAGTACTGGCGGGCCACGGCCCGGTAGTCACCGCGATCGCCGAGGTCGACGGTGCGCGGTCTGGCGTCGACCGGCAGGTCGGCCAGGACGGCGACCTCCCCCACCTGGACGGGCTGCGGGTCGGGGAACTCGTTGGAGACGCTCCTGGTCAGGGTCCGGGCGCTGGTCACGCGACCGTCGGTGATCTCGGCGACCACGGTGCCGGACGGCAGCCCGGGTGGGATGCCCGGTCCGTCACCGGGGAAGGCCGGCCGCCCCGGACGGTCGCCCCGCATGGCCGTCGCGGGGGCCAGCTGGGCGTCGAGCCGGTCGATCAGGAAGTGCCGCAGCGCCACGGTGGTCAGGCCCCCGATCGCGACACTCACCAACGCGAGAAGCGCGAGCAGGGCAAACACCAGTCGGGTACGCAGGGAGCGCCCGGCCAGCCACCCACGGGCGGCGCGCAGCCGGCGGCGCCTACTCGGCGGGTCTGAGGACATAACCCGCGCCACGCAGCGTGTGGATCATCGGTGCCCGGCCGGCGTCGATCTTCTTACGTAGGTACGAGATGTACAGCTCCACCACGTTGGCCTGGCCGCCGAAGTCGTAGTTCCACACCCGGTCGAGGATCTGCGCCTTGCTCAGCACCCGGCGCGGATTGCGCATCAGGTACCGCAGCAACTCGAACTCGGTCGCGGTGAGGGTGACCAGCTGACCGGCCCGGCGGACCTCGTGGCTGTCCTCGTCGAGGCTGAGGTCACCGACGGTCAGCACCGCCTCCTCCTGCGCGGCGATCGCCAGCCCGGAACGGCGCAGCAGCGCGCGCAGCCGGGCGATCACCTCCTCCAGGCTGAACGGTTTGGTCACGTAGTCGTCGCCGCCGACGGTCAACCCGGCGATGCGTTCCTCGACCGCGTCGCGGGCGGTCAGGAAGAGCACCGGCACGGAGGGGGCGTGCTCGCGCAGCCGGCGTAGCACCTGGAAGCCGTCCAGGTCGGGCAGCATCACGTCGAGCACCACGGCATCCGGCTGGAACTGTCGGGCGGTGCTCAACGCCGCCATGCCGTTGCCGGCGGTGCGGACCTGCCAGCCCTCGTAGCGCAGGGCCATCGACAGCAGGTCGGTGAGCGTGGGTTCGTCGTCGACCACCAGAACCCGGACGGGTTCCCCGTCGGGGCGACGCAGCTCGATCCGGCTCGGCGCGGCCTGCCCGTTCATGACCATGGGCCCCATGGTGGCCGCCACGCCTGTGCCGCGCCCCAGCGGAAGCTGTGCGCGAGCTGTGCGGGCGGGCCGACGCGACGCCGGCGACACCACCGGTCAGCCCCGCCTCGTGGTCACTCGGACACCCCGTACGCGTCGGTGCGCACGAACCGCATGCTCCAGCCGCCGGCCTCGTCGGGCCGGTCGCGTTCGTAGAGGTGGTCGGGGCCGGGCTGCACCGGCCCGGTGCCGTCCGGGTGCCGCATGATCCAACGCTGGGGTGGGGCGCCGTCCGACCCGGCCGGCAGCAGTCGGACCAGGCCGTCCGCGGGCCCGCCGACGAAGCGTACGGTGACCTCGCTCATCGCGGCGCCCCCTTTGGGTGACCGTGCCGGCACAATCGGTGACGCCGGCTCTGGCTCGCAAGCTACCGCACCCACCGCTTCGTCGCAGCGAGGTGTGCGGGGCCCGCGCGCCCCGAACGGGCCTCGGTTTGCCCAGTTCGGGGGGCGGGTACCGCGATCGGAGCAACCCGGCCGTCGGCGGGGCGAAGACGAGGAGCGGTCGATGCGGATGCTGGACGAGCGGTACCGGCTCGAACAGCGCATCGGTGTGGGCGGGATGTCCGAGGTGTGGCGGGCCTACGACCAGGTGCTGGACCGGCCGGTAGCGGTGAAGCTCATCTCGCCCGGCCGCGACGATCGGGACGGCCCGGTGGACCGGATCCGGGCGGAGGCGCGGTCGGCGGCCCGGCTGGAACACCCCAACGTGGCGAGCGTGCACGACTTCGGCACCTCCACGACGTGGCCGGGCCGACCGGTGCCCTACATCGTCATGGAGCTGGCCGAGGGTGAGACGCTCGCCGTGCACCTGCGCGCCGGGCCGCTGGACTGGCAGATCGCGGTGCGGGTCTGCGCGGAGGTCGCCGCCGCGCTGGCCGCCGCGCACGCCGAGGGCATCGTGCACCGGGACGTCAAGCCCGCCAACGTCATCCTCACCCCGGCCGGGGTGAAGGTGCTCGACTTCGGTATCGCCATCGCCGCCGGAGAGGCCGATCCGATGCCGACCGGCATGGTGCTCGGCACCCCGGCGTACCTGGCGCCCGAGCAGCTGGACGAGGCGCCCGCCACCCCCGCCGCCGACATGTACGCCCTCGGCGTGCTGCTCTACTACAGCCTGACGGCCCGCCTGCCCTACCGCGCTACCACCTCCAGCGAGTTGCTCGTCGCCCGCCGGTGTCAGCCACCGGAGCCGCTGCCCGACATTCCGGGGCTCCCACCGGAGGCCGCCGAGCTGTGCCACTCCTGCCTCGACGAGGACCCCGAGCAGCGTCCGACCAGCCTGGTCGCCGCGCTGCTGCTGGCCGAGGCCGTGGACGCCCGGGTGTACGTGCCGATGACGATCCCGACGACCCGCCGGCCGGCCCCGACGTCGCCGTGGACCGAACGGGCCGCCGCGGAGGCCACCGAGGCGGTTGCGCTGGTGGACGAGCCGAACCTGCCCGCCGGGCGCTGACGGCCGGCCCTGCGGCGTCTCGCCGGGCGCGGCCCTGCGGCGGCGTTTCGCCGGGCGCGGCCTGCGGCGGCGTTTCGCTGGGCGCGGCCCTGCGGCGTTTCGCTGGGCGGCGAAGGGGTAGCCGGCTGGTGAGCGACGGGAGAAACGCGATGCCGGATCAGAGTTCCTGGCTGCGTGAGGCCACAGCGACCGCCGAGGGCGGTCACGTACGCACCGACGATGGCGGGCTCTCCACCGCGCTGGCCTCACCGCTGGCGCCGCACTGCACCGGGCTGACCCCGGAACAGTTGCTGGCCGCGGCCTTCGCCTCCTGCCTGCACCACGCGGCGGTGGAGGTGGCCGGGGAGATCACCGACGAGGCGCACACCGTGCAGGTCCGCGCGGAGGCGAAGCTGGGGCGGGACAACGACGGCAGGTACCGGGCCGACGTCCACGCGGAGATCTCCTCAGCCGGGCTGAGCCGGGATCAGCTGGCCGACCTGGTCGAGTACGCCGACCGGCTCTGGCCGTTCTCCAGCAGCGACGCCAGTCGCCACCGCCTGACCGTCACCCCAGCCGAAAACGGCCGCCACTGACCCAGGCCCCAGCCACCTCGCACCCACACGCCCCACCGGGCGCGGCACGGACGGCCTCGGTGCCACCCGTGGCACTGACGGCCTCGGTGCCACCCGTGGCACTGACGGCCTCGGTGCCACCCGTGGCACTGACGGCCTCGGTGCCACCCACCGAGCGCCGACCTAGCGCCCTCGCACGCCCCACCGCGCCGACCTTGCACACGCGCCGCATCGCGCCTCATCGCGCCCCGTCGCGCCCCGTCGCGCCGATCTTGCACTTTCGGTCGTCGGAATGAGGGATATGCCCCTTATGCCGCGACAGAAACTGCAAGATCGGCGAGCCGGGTGGGATCCCGGGGCGGTGCGGGCGGCGGGCGGCGAGTGGCGAGTGGCGAGTGGCCGGCGGGGCCGGCGGGGCCGGCGGGCAGAGCGGGGCCGGCGGGCAGAGCGGGGCCGGCGGGCAGAGCGGGGCCGGCGGGCAGAGCGGGGTGGGCGGGCAGAGCGGGGTGGGCAGAGCAGACGTCGGCGGGGGCCGGTTGGTGGGGGTGCGCCTCGGCTCTTCGGCCTACCTCTGGCGGTGGCTGGAGATGCAGCCAGCCGAGGGGCGGGCGAGTGGATTCACCCGGCAAGTCGGGAATAACCGTCTGGCGTTAGTCGCGAGGTTGATCGACTCTACTCCCGCTTTGCCCTTTGAAGTCGGCATGATCAGGGCAAATTGTGGCGCATGCCACCGTACGGGCTGGTGGCATCGGGCATTCAGCTCTCTAGCCTCGTCAGGTGCACCCCGACGACCCCTCCGCCCAGAAGCTGACCGACGCGCGCCCGACCACCCCTTCGGACGACGCCGCCTCAACCGAACGGACGATCGGCCGTCACCGCGCTGCCGAGCCGCCGCGGCGTGCCCTGCTGGGCTCGACCCCGGTGCGGGTGGCGCTGGCCACCGGCGTCACCTGCTGCCTCAGCCTCGTCGCGGTCGCCACCGCGCGCGGCAACGACGACACCCCCCGTACGGTCGAGCCGCTGGCCGAGGCGGTGGCCGATCGCGCCGCCATCGCCGACGAGCGCGCCTCCCGGTCGCTGGACCGCGACGCCGCCCCCGCCCGGATCCTGCCGCCCAGCCCGACGGCGAAGCCCACGCCCAGTCCCACCGCCGTCCGCAAGGCACCCAAGAAGCCGGTCAAGCCCCGCCGCCCCCGGCCGGTCGCCGGCCTCGACCAGGCGCAGATGGACAACGCGAAGATCATCGTGGACGTCGGCCTGGAGATGAAGATGCCGCGCCGCGCCCTGGTGGTGGCACTCTCCACCGCCATGCAGGAGAGCAACCTCTACAACCTGGCCAGCGACGTCCTGCCGGAGTCGGCGGAGTACCCGAACCAGGGCAGCGGCTCCGACCACGACTCGGTCGGGCTGTTCCAGCAGCGGCCCAGCAGCGGTTGGGGGACGGTGGCCCAGCTGATGCGCCCGTCGTACGCCGCGCGGGCCTTCTACAGCGCGCTCAACGAGATCCCCGGCTGGCAGGACATGAGCGTCACGGCAGCCGCCCAGTCCGTGCAGATCTCCGCCTACCCGGACGCGTACGCCCAGCACGAGGATCGGGCGACCACCGTCGCGGCGGCGCTCACCGCCTGAGCCGGGCTCCTACGCCCGCGCGTCTCAGCGACGGCCCGGCGGAGGCTGCGCGCCCTCGTCCACGCCGCCGACCCCGACCCGGCTACCCGGCACCCCGGCGGCTGCCGTGGGAGTGTCGGCGGGCACCTGCTCGACGGTCACCTGGCTGAGGATCTCGTCCACCCGTACCTCGCGCCGTCGGCGAGCGTCCAGCGCCGCCTCGAAGTCTCGTCGGGCCTGCACGGCCTCCGCGTACGCCCGCTCCCGCACCCGCCGTGCCTCGTCGCGGGCCTCGTCCAACTCGGCGCGGGCCTGGGCCAGGACATCGGCTGCCTCGCGCCGCACCGCGTCACCGGCGGGCCGGGTGGTAGCGGCGTCGCCCAGGTCGAGTCGTCGCAGGAGGCCACCGAGCGCGGCTGCCTCCTGCCGGATCTCGTCCCATTCCCCGGCCGCGCCCTCGGCCCGCGCCGCGAGCCGGGACAACCGCACCCCCAGCTCGTCCAGGCAGTAATCCACCTGCCGCTGGTCGTAACCGGTCTCAACGACGGAGAACCTCATACTGTCGCCCCCAGGCAGCTGCTGTTACTTCCCCACCTGGATCCTCGGCCGCTACCGCTCGCGCCGAGGGGGTTCGGGGAAAATGTTCAGCATGCGCGCAGGTGGCGCGCGGACCTCAGACCCGCTTGGGCAGCACGACGACCCGGCCGAAGAACTCGTCGATGCGGCGGACCACGTCGTTGAAGTCGTCCAGGTCGATGGGCTTGGTGACGTACGCGTTGGCCTGCAAGGTGTAGCTGCCGACGATGTCGGTGTCGGCGTTGGAGGTGGTCAGCACGACGATCGGGATGGTCCGCAGATCCTCGTCCTGCTTGACCGCCCCGAGCACCTGGCGACCGTCCATCCGCGGCATGTTCAGGTCCAGCAGGATCACGTCGGGTCGGCGGGCATCTTCGTGCCGCCCCTCGGCGCGGAGGAACTCCATCGCCTCCTCGCCGTCACTCACCACGTCGATGATCTTGTCGACGTCGGAGTCCGCCAACGCTTCCTCGATCATCAGCACGTCACCCGGGTCGTCGTCGACCACCAGGATGCGTACCGGCTGCGGGCTGTCTGCGCCCATCACTACCTGCCTCGGAGTCGACGGGGACGGGACCCTGACGGTCACCGCGTTGGCGGGGGAAATGCTGGCGGGGAAATCTAGCCCATCAGGAAGCACTGCGGGACGCGGGGTCGACCGGCTCCGGTTCGTACCGCAACACGTCGGCGAGGCCGGTCACCCGCAGCACCCGCTCGACCCGCCCGTGGGCACCGGTGAGCCGGAGCCACCCCCCGTCGGCCGCCAGCTGGTTGTCGCCCCGGACGAAAACGGCCATCCCGGTCGAGTCGCAGAACGTGAGGTCGGTCAGGTCGAGCAGCACCCTGGTCTCGCCCGCCGCCGTGAGCCGGTCGATGGCGGCGGTCAGCGTGGGGGCGGTGCTCAGGTCCAGCTCGCCCACGAGCCGCAGGCAGGCGCCTTCCCCGTCGCGCTCGACGTCGTCGACGCTGAACGTCACCGTTCTCCCCCTCGCTCCACCCGGGGGGTGGGACGTTTGCAGTCCGGCAAGTATACGCAGAGCTGACTCGTCCGCCGCCGAGCGCGGTGATCGATCCGGATGCCCCCGACGGGCCGCTCAGCGGGCGGTGCCGGGCAGCGCCGCGCATCCCAGCGCCAGCGCCCGCGCCGCCCGGGGGAAGTCCCGCAACGTGGCGGCGTAGTGCTCCAGCGGCAGGACAACCGCCCCGGCTGGCACCCCACGACTTCCCAGAATCCCCGACAGCCACTGCACGAACTCCGTGAACAGGGACGGGTCGTCGACGTAGACCGCGGCAGCCAGGAAATCCACGATGTGGCCCAGGTCGCTCACTGTCGCGTCGAGCTGCGCGGCGGTGTACGCCCGTGCCGCCGGCACCCGCTCCCGCAACTGCGCCAACGCGCTGTCGATCAGCTCACCGCGACGGCGCACCAGGCTGGCGTACTCGTCGTCGGCCAGGTGGGCCAGCCGCGCCGGCGGCGCCGCGCGCAGCGCCCGCTCGTCGGCGATCAGCTCGGCCGCCGAGGGCGCGTCCGGTGCCCAGGCCACCCCGAGTCGACGCGCCCAGCGGCCGTCCGTGCCGAACCCGCGCCCGCCGACCACCACCGGGACGTCGGAGCGGCGGCAAGCCTCGATCATGCGGTGGGCGTACGGCAGGCGCATCGGCAGCGCGCACGCCAACGCGACCGCGTGCGCGTCGTGGCGGTGCAGGTACGACACGAGGTGCGCCGCGGGGACGCTGGCGCCCAGGAAGGTCACCTGCCACCCGCGTAAGCGCAGCACCTCGGCCACCAGCCGGGGCGGCAGCGCGTGCCACTCGCCGTCCATGCAGGCGACCACGACCCGGCCGTTGATCGGCTGCGGCCTCGCGTGCGCGGAGACCGCCGCCACCACCTGCTCACTGATGTGGGTTGCCGCGTGCTCCTGGGCGACGCTCCACTCGTTGCGGGCCCACCGCTCACCCACCTCGGCCTGCGCGGGCGCGACCAGGTCGAGCAGCACCCGCTCCGCCGGGACGCCCGCGTCGAGCAGACTGATCGCCAGGTCGGTCGCGGCGTACTCGTCGGCGTCCGCGAGGTGCGCCAGATATCCGGAGTACGCCTCGTCGAGGTCACTGGTGGTCGTGGCGGCGGTCACGCGTCAGGCTCCGTGGTGTGGTCGACAACGGCGGGCACCGAGTGCAGGTGGCGTGCCCCGCGCCCGCCCAGGCCGGCCGCCCGCAGCGCCAGCACGGCGATGTCGTCGTGGTCGCCCTGGGCCAGCCAGTCGCAGGTGATCTGCTCGACCCGTTCGGCCAGGGCCGGGGCGGGCATCCGGTGGCAGCCGGTCAGCGCGGTGACCAGCCGCTCCGGGCCGAACTGCTCGTCCCCGCGCCGGCCGCCCCGGGCCTCGGTCACCCCGTCGCTGTAGAGCAGGCAGGTCTCGCCCGGCGCCAGCCGCACCGTCACCTCGCCGACGCGGGGGTCGGGCACCACCCCGATCAGCATGCCGCGCAGCGGCACCGTCTCCACCTCACCGGAGGCGCGCAGCACCAGTGGTGGCAGATGCCCGCCGCCGGCCATGGTGAGGGTGAGGCCGCCGTCGCGCTCCGGGCGGGCCACGCCGAGCACGATGGTGGCGAAGCGGCCCTGGCCGTGCGCCTGGGTCGTCTCCAGCAACGCGTCGTTGAGCAGTCGCAGCAACCGCGCCGGGTGCGACTCCAACCGGTGCAGCGCCTGCAGGCACTGGCGCAGTTGGCCGGTGAAGACGGCGGCTTCGACGCCCTTGCCCGACACGTCGCCGAGGAAGAACACCGAACCGCCGTCGGGGAGCCGGTGGGAGCCGTAGAAGTCGCCGCCGATGCGCAGTCCCGCCTGCGCGGGCCGGTACGCGGTGCCCCACTGCACGCCGGCCGCCTCGACCGGCTCGACCGGCAGGAGGCTGGCCTGGAGGGTGTCGGCCACCTCGGCCTGGTCGCGGTAGAGCAGCGCGGTGGTCAACGCCGCGCCCGCGCGGGCCGCGAACGCGCGGACCAGCTCGACGTCGTCCTCGTCGTACCAGCGGGTGGCGCGACGGGCCACCAGCAGCACACCGACCGGCGCGTCGCGGCCCGGCAGCGGGACGACCCGGGCGGCGCTGTCGGTGCCGGCCAGCCCCGGCAGCCAACCGGCGTCGACCGCCTGCTCGACCAACCAGTCCACCGCGTGCGGCTCGGCCCCGGTCAGCCCGTCGGCGATCGCGGCCGGCAGCTCGCCGCCGGCCAGTACGCCGCTGTCCACCGTCGGCACCTCGTCGTCGGTGCGTGAGGCCCGCCACCAGCGGGCCCGTCCGGCCCGCGGGGCGAGCACCAGCACCGCCACCTCGGCCAGGGTGGGCACGGCGAGACGGACGACAGCGGCGGCGGCCCGGTCCGGGTGCAGCGGGTTGCCCAGCTTGTCGCCGACCACCGCCAGGAACGCCGAGCGAGCCCGTTCGGCCAGCAGGGCGTCGGCGCGGCTGACGCTGTCGGTGACGTCCTCGACGTACCAGCAGCAGCGGTCACCGGAGAGCGGCACCTGGCGCGCGGTGAGCCGGCGCCCGCGGTGGGTGAAGCCCCCGGGGACGCCGTCGCTCAACCCGGGCACGCCGGCCGCGCCGAGCAGCTCGCCGGGAGTCACCTCGGGCAGCAACCGCTCAGCCACCGGGCTGACGTGCCGCACGACGCCATCGGCGTCGCAGACCACCAGGCCCTCCCGGAAGTGCTCGACGACCTCCAACCAGCCGGGCGTGGCCTGCCCACGATCGGGGGCCAGCGGCGGAAGGGCCGCGGTGGGGCGGCGAACGTCGGCGGACCACGCCGAGGGTCGTGTCGTGCTCGGCGTGGAGAGCCGTCCGTCGCCCGGGTCCCAGTCCCTGACGTCGGAAGCAGTCACCAGCTGAGCCTCACTCCTTTGTCGTTCACCGAACCCGTGCCGGAACCGGCGTCCACGGTCAAAACTCTCCCGCCACCCTACGCCGCAACCCGGAAAGCGGCATCTCACGGCAGGTGGAGGCACCGCCACGGCGGGGCGTTGGACGAGGGACACGGCGACGCGTCACCGCCCCCGCTTTGCGTTTCGTGGCTCGACGAGGAAAATGGTGGGATGCCCGACCAGCTGTTGACCATCGAGACAATTCGGCTGGCCGCCGGGAACGTCCGACTCCGGCTGACCGGCGAACTCGACTACGACAGCGCGCCGGAGCTGCTCGCCGCGGCGGCCGGGCTGCGCGGCGACGAGGACGCCCCGGTTCTGGTCGACCTGACCGGGGTGACCCTCTGCGACTCCTCCGGGCTCAGCGCGTTGCTGGTGGTGCACCGCGCCGCCGGGGCGATCCGACTGACCGGGGTCAGCCCTCAGCTTCAGCGGATGCTGGACCGCACGGGCCTGACCGAGTTGCTGGCCGAGGCGTACGCCGACGACGACGTGCGCGCCACCGGCTGATCCACCGGCCACCCCCGCACCGGACGGGGTGGCCCCCGACCCTGGGACCTGGGGTCGGGGGCCGGAGGAATGTCTAGGGTGCCGTCATCGGCTGGAGCCGGGGGCCGTCCTCACGCAGCTCGCCGATCGGGGCCGGGTCGACGTCCTCGGGCTCCCCCGAATCGGGCGTCTGGTACAGGTAGCGGACGAACTGCCCACCCGCCTCGTTGTCGTCCGCGCCGGGCCACTGACCGATGCAGTCCATCCCGATCACCTCGCGGCCCGTTCCGTCGGCTTCCTCCACCAGCGCCCACAGGCTCACCGGGTAACACCTGGTGACCTCGGGTGTGAGTTGCCAGCGGGCGTACCAGCCGGGTCGAGCGGGGACGATCTCGACAACTTCCTTCATGACGACCTTCCTTCCGCGTACCTCGGAAGAACTCCGGTCCTGACCCGATCGTGCGGGCCGTGCGGGTGAGCACCCCTCACCCCCGCCGGATGAAGCGTGGGGCGGGTCGGTCCGACCCGGCCGGCGGCCTCCGTTTCCTTCTCCCAGACGGCGGGAAGGCGACTGGCGCAGCCACGATCCCCAGCGGAAGGGATGCCACCATGCGCAAGCAGATGGAGGGCGACAACCAGAGGCGCCGGGCGCTGGCCCGGCAGGCCCGGGAACAGAATCGCCAGCCGAGCGAGATCGGCGCCAGCCTGAGCGCGTCCAAGCAGCTCACGAGCCTCGACGCGGGTAAGCGGGCCGGCCCGCCAGCGGCCGGACCACACAAGTCGGACACCACGCGCGGTGGTCCGGCACCGCCGCCGGTCGGTAGCGCCGACAACCCGCGACCGCAGCCGTCGCCGCCGAGTGGCGCGGCCGGTGTGAACAGCATGGGCTACCACGACCTGGTCGACGGGGTTCGGCGTCGCGCCGGGGTCGACTTCAAGACCGCCAAGGTGGGCACCGAGGCGACAGTGCTGGTCCTCGCGTTCGCCCTGGAGGCCGCCGAGCGGCAGCGGCTGCTCGCCGCGGTGCCGGCGTCGCTGCACGACGTGCTGCCGGTCGACGGCATCGAGCGGCACCAGGACCTGCCCGGCTTCCTGGCCGAGGTGGGCCGGATCAGCGGCAACACCCCGGAGCAGGCCCGTTACCAGGCGGAGGCGACGATCGCCGCGCTCGCCGAGCAGGACGGCGACCTGGTCGAGTCGTTGCACGTACCCGACGGGTTGCGCGACCTGCTGAACCCGCCGGAGGCCGGCGGCGGCCTGGTGGGCGCATCCACCACCACACCCACCCTGGACGCTGACGAGATCAGCGCGGCGCTGGACGACCTGCCCTACTGGGCCGGCGACAGCCAGGGCCTCTACCGGGTGGTCGCCCTGCCGCCCGACAACCTGGACCGGGTGCTCGCCCGGCTCGACCGGCTTCGCCAGGACAACGGCCGCGGCCCGAGCATCGGACGTCCGGGCGACACCGCCGCCGTGTTGACAGTGCGAACCAACCAGGCCAACGGGGTCACCGCGCTCGACGTGGACCTCGCCCGCCAGATCGACGACGCGATCGACGAGGTGGGGGCCGGGATGGCCGGCGGCTGACCGGCCACCACGACACCGTCGGGCCGGCGGAGCGGGGGCGATCCCGCTTCGCCGGCCCGTCCGCCGTGCCGGGCGCACGGTGGGCTCGGCTAGCGTGCCGGGCATGAGCCGCGCCGCCGACCGGCTGGAACTGGTCGCCGATCCGGTCCGCCGGACCGGGCGGACACTGCTGTCCGCCGGAGTCGAGCAGTCGTACGTGGATGTCGAGGATCCCCGGCACCTGCACTTCGAGTACGTCCGGCGGATCGCCTCGGCCGTGGAGGTGGCGGCCCCGGCCGGCGCACCGTTGAACGTCCTGCACCTGGGCGGCGGCGCGTTGACGTTGCCCCGCTGGCTGGCCGCCACCCGGCCCGGCTCCCGGCAACAGGTCGTCGAGCGGGACGCGGCGGTGGTCGACCTGGTGGCCCGGGAGTTGCCGCCGCTGCCGCCGGAGGTGCGGGTGGAGGTCGCCGACGCCCGGGACGCCCTGACCGACGCTCCGGACGGCCGCTATGACCTGGTGATCGCCGACATCTACCGCGCGGCCCTGATGCCCCGGCACGTACGCACCGTCGAGTTCGCCGCCGAGGTGGCCCGCGCCCTGCGCCCGAACGGGTTGTACCTGGTCAACGTCACCGACCTGCCTCCGCTGGTCGGCACCCGGGTGCAGGTGGCGACCCTGCGGGCGGTCTTCGCCGACGTGTGCGTGGTCGGCGACCGGCGGATGTTGCGCGGCCGCAGGTACGGCAACCTGGTGCTGGCCGCGACCTCCCGCCCCGGCGGGCTGCCGGTGGCCCGGCTGGCGGTGGCCGCCCTGCGCGACCCGGTGCCCGGCGGGCTGCTGCACGCCGCCGCTCTGGACACGTTCGTCGCCGGCGCCCGCCCCGTCACCGACGCCGACGAGCGCTGAACACGTCCGGGCCTCGTCGCCGGTCCACGTCACGACGTACGTCTGCGCCGACCTTCCATCGCTGTCCCCAATGCCGGGTTTCCGACGGCAAGTGCGGGGAAGTCGCGGCGGATGAGCAACGCCGACGACCGGGCGACCGCCCGCCGGACCCTGATCGTGATCGGTCTGGTGCTGGCGACCGTACTCGCCCTCGGCTTCGTGTACGCGACCCGGCGGGTGCTGGTCTGGGCGGTGGTCGCCGCGTTCTTCGCCGTCGCGCTCAAACCCCTCGTCGACCGGCTGCACCGCCGCTTCGTCCGGCGTCGGGCGCTGGCCACCCTGCTGGTGTTCCTCACCGCGTTCGTGCTGCTGGCGATCCTGGCCGCGCTCATCCTGGTGCCGTTGTTCGGCGAGCTGGGCCGCTTCGCCGACCGGGCGCCCGAGCTGCTGCGGGAGGCCCGCGCCGGACAGGGCCCGGTGGGGCAGGCGCTGGAGCGCACCGGGGCACGCCGCTACGTCAGCGAGCACTCCGAGCAGCTGCGCGACCTTGGCGGTCGCCTGCGCCAACCCGCTGTCGGTGTGCTGCGCGGCGTCGTCGAGTCGGTCGCCGGGCTGGTCACGGTCATCGTGCTGGCGTACCTGATGGTGTTGGAGGCGCCGCGGATCACCAGCGGCCTGCTCGCGGCGGCCGGGGACGGTCAGGGCGAGCGGCTGCGCCGGGTGGGCCGGGAGGTGTCGCGTACGGTGACCGGCTATCTCACCGGGAATCTGCTGATCAGCGTGGTCTGCGGAGTGTTGACCTTCCTGGTGCTGACCCTCACCGGGGTGCCCTTCGCGGCGGTGATCGCCCTCCTGGTGGCGGTGGCCGACCTGATACCGCTGGTCGGGGCGACCCTCGGCGCGGTGATCGCGGCCGGCGCCGGTTTCCTGCACTCCCCCACCGCCGGGGTGGTGGTGCTGATCTTCTTCGTGATCTACCAGCAGCTGGAGAACCACCTGCTCCAGCCACTCATCCTGTCCCGCGCGGTCCGGCTGAACCCGTTGACGGTGCTGGTCAGTGTGCTGCTCGCGGCAGAGCTGGCCGGTCTGCTCGGCGCGTTGCTGGCCATCCCCGCCGCCGGCATCGCGCAGACCCTGCTGCGCGAGTACGGCCCGCGCCGGCTGCGGCCCGCCCCGCCCGCCGGTCCGGCCGCGCGGTCCGCGCGGCCGGCCGGCTCCACCGACTGACCATCCCGGGTACGGCCGACGCCGTCACCTGCCCGCTCAGCGGGACCGGGACGCCATCTCGGGCGACGTGCTCTCCAACGGCACCGCGTTGGCCGGCACCAACCCCAACTGGACCGCGGACCGGGTCAACGCGGCGTCCAACGCCCAGTCCGCGCTGACCCGCGTGCGGTTTCCCGGCATCGCCATCAGGTGGTACGCGCGGGTGACCGCCTTGGCCGGCAGACCGGCCAGGTTGACCTGCAACGGGTTCGCCGCCGCGTCCTTGCCCCCCAGGTCGACGACCCAGCCCAGGTCATGGTGCTTGTACGGCTTGCGGCGGCCGAACCCGTACGACGCGGCGATGTTGTGCGCCGCGCGCTTGCCCTGCCGCTGCGCGTGCTGGGCGGTCATCCCGCAGACCTTGCCCGGGTTGACCAGGTCGGGCACCGCGGCGGCGTCGCCGATGGCGTACACCTCGGGATAACCGGGGACGTTGAGGAACTCGTCGGTGACCAGGCGACCCCGGTCGGTTCGCAGGCCCAGTTCGTTGACGAACGGGTCGGGCCGCACCCCGACACACCACACCAGCGTGCAGGTCGGCACGTACTCGCCGTCGGTGAGCTTCACCCCGTCGCAGGTCGCCTCGGTCACCGAGGTGCCCATCCGCACGTCCACCCCACGCCGCTCGAGCACCTTGTGCGAGGTGTCCGACATCCGCTTGTCCAACTCCGGCAGCACCCGGGACGCCACGTCCAGCAGCATCCAGCGGGGCCGGACGGTGAGCCGGGGCCGCTGGGCGTGCAGCGCGTCGGTGAACAACTGCCCGTGCGCCGCGACCTCGGTGCCGGTGTATCCGGCCCCGACCACCACGAACGTGGAGCGGGCCTGCTGCTCGGCCGGGTCCTCGGCCTGCTCGGCCAGTTCGAGCTGCCGGATGATGTGGTCGTGCAGGTAGACGGCCTCGGGCAGGCCACGGAAACCGTGTGCGTACTCGGTCACCCCGGGGATGGGCAGCAGTTTGTTGACGCTGCCCACGGCGAGCACCAGCCGGTCGTACGCCAGCCGGTTCTTCTCCCCCTCGGCCTGGGTGAAGCCGACCCAGCGGTTCTGCAGGTCGACGTGGTCCGCCTCGCCGACCACCACCCGTACGCCCTTGAGCGTCCCGGTCAGCGGCACCGCGATCCGTCTCGGTTCGACCACCCCGGCCGCCACCTCGGGCAGCAGCGGCAGGTACAGGAAGTAGTCGGTGGAGTTCAGCACCACGATCTCGGCCCGGTCCCGGGCGATCCGGCTCAACGTCTTCGCCGCGTGGTAACCGGCGAACCCGGCCCCCACGATCACCACACGAGGTTTCGTCATTGCGGGCCGTTTCCCGTCGAAGCCCGCGACAAACGTCCGGTGTGCCAGTCGCGCTCGGCCGTCCTGGTCTCCAGCCGTGCTCAGCTCGGCTGGAGCCGGACGTGGCCGCTGCGACCGATCGCCTCGACCTCCCACTGTTGGCCGAACGCCCGGACCCGCTCGGCGGCGATCCGGCCCAGTTCCTCCGGGACGTCCGGATCGAGGACCAGCCGGCCCTCGACCGGATCGATGCCGAGCATCGCGCGGATCAGGGCCAGCGGCGTGCCCGCCGCCCACGCCTGCGGGCTGCACGCGGTTGGGTACGGCACGGCGAACAGCAGCCGCTCCCGGTCGAACCCGCTGAGCGCCTCCGGCAACCGGTAACCGAACTGCTCGGCGGCCTCGATCATCGCCAGGCTGATCCGGTTCGACTCGGCCCGGTAGCCGTACCGGGCCAGGCCGAGCGCGGCAATCGAGTTGTCGTGCGGCCAGACCGTGCCGAGGTGGTAGCCGAGGGCGTTGTAGGGCCGCTCCTCCCGGGACAGGGTGCGGATGCCCCAACCGGAGAACATGTCCGGTGACATGAGTTGTCGCACCACCGCGTCGGCCCGCTCCGGCGGCACGATCCCGCTCCATAGCAGGTGACCCATGTTCGAGGTCTTGGAGTCGACGCGGTTCTTGTCGCCGTCCAGGGCGACCGCGTAGTAGCCGCCCCGTTCCTCGATCCAGAAGTCCTGGTTGAACCTCTCGTACAGGGTGTTGGCCTGCTCGCGCAGCCGGTGCGCCGACGCGGGGTCGTCCAACGGACCGTCGAACAACTCAGCCAGCCGCAGCTTGGCGTCGTAGGTGTAGCCCTGCAGGTCGCTGGTGGCCAGCGGAAGCACGGGGATTCGGCCGTCGGCGAAGCACACCCCGTCCGGGGAGTCGCGCCAGCACTGGTTGCCCAGCCCCTCGGGCGAGCGGGTGGCGTACTCGACGTAGCCGTCGCCGTCCCGGTCGCCGTACTCGTCGATCCACCGCCACGCGGCCAGCGCGTTGTCGCGCAGTTGCCGGACGGTCTCGTCGTCGCCGGTCCACCGCCAGTACTCGGAGAGCAGGATCAGCCAGAGCTGGGTGGCGTCGGCGGTGCCGTAGTAGGGCCCGTACGGCTTCTGGCCGGAGCGGGTCAGCTCGCCGCTGCGTACCTCGTGCAGGATCTTGCCGGGCTCCTCGTCGGTGAAGTCGTCGCACGCTTCGCCCTGAAGCCGGGCCAGCGCGAGCAGCGCGCCCTTGGCCAGGGCGGGTCCGGCGACCAACGTCTGATAGGCGCTGATCAAGGTGTCCCGTCCGAAGACGGTGAGGAACCAGGGCAGTCCGGCACCGGGCAACATGATGCGCTGGCCCTTGACCTCCAGGTCAAGCCGCAGCGCCGACAGGTCGTCACGGGACTGGCGTAGGGTGCGCTCCAGCGACGTGCTGTCGCTGCGCAACACCGCGCGGTCCTCGGTCCACCGGCGCAGCGGATCGTCGGCGCGGCCATGGAAGACGTCGGCGATGTCACCCCGGACCGGCTCGACCACCCCCATGCCGTCCGGCAGCGGCACGCGCAGGTCCACCTTCCAAAACTCGCGCGGGCCCAGTTCCACCTCCCAGACCAGGTCGTCGCCCTCGATGCGGTCGGCCGGCGTCGCGCAGCACACCCGGGTCTGGGCGCAGAAGTCTCCACGCTGGTAGGAGAAGCACAGTTCGGAACCGTCGGCGGCATGGTCACGGCTGATTTCCGCGAAGCGGTCCCGGACCCTGGACTTGACCTCGAACAGGTCGGCGAAGTCGGCCTCGACGGCCAGCCGCAGCTCGAACCGGACCGGCTCCAACCGGAACGAGACCAGCTCCAGGCGCTCGTGCAGGCCGTCGCCGACGTAGCGCAGCCGCCGGATGGCCAGGCTGTTCGGCGGCAGCCCCGGCAGGTCGGGGTTGGTGAGCGTGTACTGCGCGGAGTAGTGCTCGATGGTCTCGGAGCGCAGCACCAGCAACTCGCTGCCGTTGATGGTCAGTGTCCAACCGCTGAGCAGCCGGGTGTCCAGGTGCACGAGCCCACCGATGCTGCCCGGCGGCACGTCCCCCTGGGCGTTGGAGTACAGGAAGGTGGGCCCGCTGAGCACCGCGAGAGAGTCGGGTCCCAGTTCCGGCGGGATCGCCCGCTGATCGCCACTGTCCGAATCGGCGATCAACAGGCCGGGAAAGGGGTTGGCAGGGGTCGCGCGAACGGCAGCCATGACACCCACCGTAGGAAGCAGAGTACGGAGCGTCATCACCCGGTCCGGGTGAAAGACCCGCGGCCGGGCCGACGAGTCAGGCGGGGGTTGGTGCGGTGATCGCCCAGCGCTCGTGGTCGCGCCAGGCCCCGTCGATGAACAGGTAGTCCGGGGAGAACCCCTCCAACCGGAAACCCAGCTTGCGGGCCACCCGCCGCGACGGCTCGTTGCCCGGTTGGATGTTCGCCTCCAGCCGGTGCAATCCGGCCGAGGTGAACGCGTGGTCGATCACCAGGGCGACGCCCGCCGAGGCGTGACCGGTCCCGCTGTAGGGCAGGAACGCCGCGTACCCGAGGAAGCCACCCCGCAGCGCACCCTGCACGATCCCGCTGATGTTCACGTAACCGGCGATCTCACCGCTGGCCCGGTCACAGATCAGGTAGCCGGCGCTGTCGCGGCGACGGATCCGGCGCAGATAGAGCTCGTACTCCTCCGGGCTGGCCGGCGCGGCCAACCAGGGATGGTGCAGGTCCCGACTGCGCACCGCGGCGGCGACGAACTCGTCCGAGTCGGTGGGCCGGGGTCGCCGGATCGCGGCGGGACCACCGGTACGCAGGTATCTCACGGCGAATCACTCTGACCGACGAGCACCGTCGGTGTCCAACCGGCTGCCGTGCGAGCGGGGCGTCGACCGGTCTAGCGGGACGTCCGCAGGCTGAACTCCTGACCATCGGGGTCCGCCAGCACCAGCCGGCCCGTCCCATCCTGGTCGGCGTCGGCCCGGGTCGCCCCGAGCGACAGCAGGCGGTCGGCCTCGACCTGCCAGGCGACGCCAACCGCCGGGGCGAGGTCGAAACGCACCCGGTCCCTGCCGCCGTTCGGCATGTACGGCGGACCACCCCAGGTGATCTTCGTGCCACCGTGCGGCGACTGGATGGCGGTCTCCTCGTCCTGGTCCCAGACCAGCGGCCAGCCCAGCGCCGCGCTCCAGAAGTAGCCGACCTTCTGCGAACCGTCGCAGGCCAGCGCACCGACGAAGCCGCAGCCGTCGAGGAAGTTGTTGCCCGGCCCGATGACGTCGAACTCGTTGCCCTCGGGATCGGCCAGCACCACGTGATCGATGTCCGGGCCCTGCCCGATGTCGGCGTGCCGCGCGCCCAGCTCCAACGCACGGGCCACCGTCTGCTGCTGGTCCTCCAGCGAACTGCTGGTCAGATCGAAGTGCATCCGGTTCTGGACGATTTTCGGCCGGTCAGACGGCACGAAGCGCACCCGGATCTCGGGGTCTGCCCCGGGCAGGACCAGGACGCCGTCGCGCGGATCCTCCACCATGTCCCGACCGAGAAGCCCGGACCAGAACCGACCGAGGCGTACGGGCTGGGCTGCGTCATAGGTGATGGCGAACAGGTGAGCCGTCATCGCGCTGGTCATCTCCGATCCGACCGGATGCTGAGCGTTCCTTCGGGGCGCAAGCCTAGGGACGGGTCGGACCGTTCGCACCCGAGTATTCGACCGGCCGCCCTCGGCACGCGAAGGCCTGTGATCAACTGGCCTGATGAACCGAACGACCACGACCGCTTCCGCCGTCGTCGAGGAGCGGCTGTCCCGGGAGCGGAACGTCTGGCTCTGCACGCTGCGGCGCGACGGGTCCCCGCACCTCACGCCGGTCTGGTTCGTCTACCTCTCCGCGACGTTCTGGGTCGGCTGTGAGAACCGCAGCGTGAAGGCCCGCAATGTGGCGAACGACTCCCGGGTGTCCCTGGCTCTGGAGGGCGGCGACGCGCCAGTGGTAGCGGAGGGCGCAGCCCACGTGCACCGGGGCGACTTTCCGGCTCCCGTCGTCGAGGCGTTCGCCCGCAAGTACGACGGCTGGGACGTCGGCCGGCAGGTCGGCCCGGACGGCGAGCGGGCGCTGCTGGAGATCCCCGTCCGGCGGTGGCTGCTCGCGGGCACCGCTCAGTGAGTCGTCGATGAGACAATCGGCCGGTGGGAAACGAGCTGGGGGCGGCCCTGGCGGGCGTACGGGACGCGTCCGCCGGGTATCCGCGCCGCGCGGTGCTCGACGGCTGCCCGCACTGCGACGGCTGCACCCGGCCATCCGGCCTCAGCCGGGCTGAGCGTTGCGTCAGAGCGGGCCGGGGAAGGTCTGTTCCATCGGCATCGGCACCTGGAGGAAGGTGGTGCCCCGCATGTCCAGCCAGGCCCGGTCCGGCCCGCGCACCAGGCGCACCATCACCTCCTCGCAGGAGGGGCAGCGGGCGACGAGGCCCGGGGCGTTCGAGTAGACGTGCAGGCTGGCCATCGAACCGGTCGTCCCGCAGTTCTCACAGCGACCCATCGCGCTGCTCAGGTCGACGGTGAACAGCTCACGCATCGGGCCGTCGAGCATGTTGCCGTCCAGGTACGACATCTCGGTCATCGAATCTCCTCGACACTGCGTGGGTGAGCGGGTGGTCAGCCGGTGGGGCCGAACCGTTCGGTCTTGACCCGACGCGACGGGTGACCCAGCCCGACCAGCAGGTCGGCCACGGTCTCCACGAACGCGGTCGGGCCGCAGACGTAGGTGAGTGGTTCCAGGTCCGGTGGCCACCCGTGCGTGTTGACGTCGGCCAGCCCGATCCGGTGCGGCTCGCCGCGCCAGCCCTCGGGAGCCTCCCGGGTGTAGACGTACGCGACGTCGAGGCCGAAGTCGTCGCGGACCCGGCGGCGCAGCTCGTCGGCGTAGATCACGTCACCCGGGGTGCGCACCGAGTAGATCAGCCGGAACGGCGCCTTGCTGCCCACCGCCCGCCGTGCCCGGATCATCGCCATCAGCGGCACGACGCCGGAGCCGCCGGCGACCAGTTGCACCGGCGCGGTCTCCTCGGGTCGCCAGATGAACCAGCCGCCGAGCGGTCCGCGGACCTCGATCGGGTCGCCGTCGCCAAAGACATCAATGAGGTACGGCGACACCTCGCCGTCGTGCACCCGCTGCACTGTCACCTCGATGCGCGGCCCTCCCGGCCCGTCCACGGCCGGCCCGGCGATCGAGTACGACCGTGCCGCCTGGTAACCGTCCGGAGCGGTGAGCCGCAGGTCGACGTGCTGCCCCGGCAGGTGCCCCGGCCAGTCCGGCACCTCCAGCACCAGGGTCTGCGCGGATGGCGTCTCCACCCGGCGCTCCACCAGCCGGCCAACCTGCCAACGGTTGGGGGTCCGGCGCTGCGTGCTCGTCGCCACCGCGCGCTCAGTCACCCTGGTACCGCTGTTCGCGCCACGGGTCGCCGTAGTCGTGGTACCCGGCGGTCTCCCAGAACCCTGGCTCGTCCATCGTCTTGAGTCGGAGGCCGCGCACCCACTTGGCGGACTTCCAGAAGTACAGGTGCGGCACCAGCAGTCGCGCCGGCCCGCCGTGCTCAGCGGGCAGCGGGGCGCCGTCGAAGGTGTGCACCACCCAGGCCTGGCCGCCGCGCAGGTCGTCGAGCGGCAGGTTGGTGGTGTACCCGCCGTAGGAGTGCGCCAGCGCGAAGTGCGCCCCCGTGTCGACGTCGGCGAGCAGCGTGTCCAGTGAGACGCCCTGCCAGTTGGTGCCGAGCTTGGACCAGCGGGTGACGCAGTGGATGTCGACCGTCGGCGTCTCCTGCGGCAGGGCCATCAGCTCCTGCCACGACCACCGGTGGTCGCTGCCGTTCTCGGCGGAGATGACGAACTCCCAGGTGTCCAGTGACACCCGGGGCGTCGGGCCGGCCGAGAGCACCGGAAAGTCCTCGGTCAGATACTGACCGGGTGGCAGGGCCGGCTCCTGTGTTCGGGGCCGACCCTGAAAGCCCGGTGACACGATTCCCATTGCACAGTCGTACCACCCGCGCCGGTGGGGGCGGGAGCTTTCCCGCGTACCCCGTCGTCTGCCGGCGCGGCGCGGTCAGTGCCGCTCCGCGACGACCTTGCGGTCCTCGGGCAGGTCGCCACCCCGGGTGGCGCGCAGGCTGGTCAGCGTGACCACCACCAGCACACCGATGATCACGCCGAGCGAGGCCAGGGTGGGGATCTGCGGCACGCTGTCCCAGATGCCGTGCGCCCAGTGCAGACCCAGCTTGAGGCCGATGAACGCCAGGATGATGGCCAGACCGTAGCTGAGGTGGACCAACCGGCTCAGCGCCGCGTGCAGGACGAAGTAGAGCGCCCGCAGACCGAGCAGGGCGAACGCGTTGGTGGCGAACACCAGGTACGGGTCCTCGGTGATGCCGTAGACGGCCGGCACCGAGTCGACAGCGAAGACGATGTCGGTGGCCAGGACCGCGACCACCACCAGGGCGAACGGCGTGAGTGCGCGCTTCGCGCCCTGCCGGACGGTCATCCTGGTGCCGTGGTAGTCGTCGACCACCGGCATGACCTTGCGCAGCAGCTTCACCGAACGCATCTTGTTGATGTCGACTTCCTGCTGATGCCCGGACAGGGCGTCGCGCAGGAGCTTCACCGCGGTGGCGATCAGGATGATCGCGAAGAGCAGGAAGGCGAAGTCGAGGGTCTGCAACGCCGCCGCGCCGAGGGCGATGAAGACGGCCCGCAGCACCAGCGCACCGGCGATGCCGTAGAGCAGCACCCGCTGGGCGAGCACCGCCGGCACCGCGAACGCCGCCAGCAGCAACATGAAGACGAAGAGGTTGTCGACCGAGAGCGACTTCTCCACCAGGTAACCGGTCAGGTATTCGACGCCCTGCTGGGAGCCGAAGCGGGCCCAGATCCAGGCGCCGAACGCCAGCGGCAGCGCTATGTAGAACGCCGACCAGCCGATGGCCTCCCGCATGGACACCTCGTGCGGGCGACGGGTGACCAGGAAGTCCAGCACCAGTAGCAGGATGACCCCGATGATGGTGACCGCCCACAGCGTGGGCGTACCCACCGACGACAGGTCACTGGCGGCGGACAAATACGACACTTGATTCATGTGGGGTCTCCTCGAACACCGTCATGTTCGAGGTCTCCTTCACCCACCACCTGGTGGGCAACCACCCGAGGCACGCCCGGCGCGCCGTACTGACCGGAATGGTTCGTGGGAAGTACTCCCCTCGCACGACAAGGTTAGGCCAGGCGGAATCGCGACGCCAAGCGGGACATTGATGGTTGCCCTGGTAAACCGCTGTGCGTGCCCGGTACGAGCGCTGTCAACCGCGGCGCAGCGTCGCCCCCGGGGCCATCGCCTGCTCGACCAGGCCCCGATAATCACGCGGCAGTTGCGTCGCCACGTCGTCGAACTCGCCGCCGGTGATCGCCTCCCGCAGGGTGGTGAAGACCGCCCGACTGGCGTCCCGTGCGGCTGGCTCGTCCACCCCGGCCCGCAGAGCGACCCGGGCAACGAACTCGGCCGCCCCGAACCGGTCCGCCTGCTCGGTGCTCGGGCTCGGCTTGAGCACCAACTGCAACGGCTGCGGAAGCTGAGCCGCCAGGTCCAGATTCTCACCGCCGGTCAACCGCTCGGCGAACGTCTCCAACACGGCCCGGGTCAGCTCGACCGCCCGCTCGGACGACGTCGCGGTGCGCTGGGAAACCTGGTCGATGAAGGTGTCGTAGTTCATCGCGTACCCCCTTGGCTCGCGTCGGCGCCTGCGGGTACCCGCAGGCGCCGAGGAGAAACGGCACCGGGTTTCCCGCGCCGGGCGGGCGTGACCGGCCGGCGGGCGGGTAACCGCCGCCGGTCGTCACCACACCGATGCCCGAGGGAGCCCACGCCATGGCGAGCTACGCCGACGTCCTGCAGTACCTGTCGAGCCTGGACTACCCGGCCGAGAAGGACGACGTGGTCCGCGAGGCCGAGCGGGAAGGCGCCCCGCCGGACGTGCTGAAGGCGCTACGCGCCCTGCCGCCGGTCGACTACGCCAACGGGACCGAGGTGGCCCGCTCGGCCGGGATCGAGGCGGCGCCCGAGGTCGGCCCCTCCCAGCGGGCCGAGCAGGCCCGGGACAAGAAGCACAACCGGGTCTCGCAGCACCTGCGCGGCATCTGACCCGGCGGTGACGCCCACCACCGCGACCCGGGAGCGTCCCGAATGACCCAGACCGGCCCCGACCGGCCAGCGGACGTGCGTTTCCCGGCTGCGAAGCAGCTTGCCGTCGTGGCGGTGGTCGGCGTCGTCGCCGGCTGCGTCTTCGCGCTGTTGCTTCCCCTGCCGCTCGCCGCGCTGGCCGGCTGGGACGTGGGCGCGCTGAGCTGGCTCGTGCTGGTCTGGCACAAACTCTGGCCGATGGACGCCCTGCGGACCGCCCAACTGGCCGTCCACGAGGATCCGAACCGGGCGATCCGGGACGCCCTGCTGCTCGTCGCCTGCCTGGTCAGCCTGCTGGCCGTCGGGTTGGTCGTGGCCAGCGCGCAGAGCGCACCCCCCGGGACGGCCCGGGAGCTGCACAGTGGCCTGGGCGTGCTCAGCGTGGTGCTCTCCTGGTTCGTGGTCCACACCCTGTTCGCAGCCCGGTACGCCCGGATCTACTACACCGGCCCGGACGGCGGGGTGAACTTCAACCAGTCCGAGCCGCCGTGCTACTCCGACTTCGCGTACGTCGCGTTCACCATCGGGACGACGTTCCAGATCTCCGACACCAACCTGACCAGCAACGAGATGCGTCGTACGGTGCTGCGCCACTCGATGGTGTCGTACCTGTTCGGCGCGTTCATCATCGCCGTGACAGTGAACCTGCTGGCGGGTCTGGCGGGATGACAGCTGGTGGCGCTCCGGGCCGCGCAGTCCCCCGGGAGCGACACGGGGCGGGGCCGACCGAAGGGCCGGGACAGGCGGGCGCCCCTGGTCACGAACCGCGACCCAGGGCGCCACGCAAGCCTGCCCAGGCGGTGAACCGCATCCGAACCGGTCGCGGTCACCAGGCGGTGGAGGCTCGCCCGAACCGAGCGGCCAGCACTGCCGGGTCCAACCATACGGCAGACCATCCTCCGTTTGGTCAGAATTCGGGGAAGTGTGGGCCAGGGCACGTCACGGCCGACCGGTCACCTCGGCGTACCGATGCTCCAGGTCGACCCGGGCCAACGCCCCCACCAGCCAGGCCAACTGCTCGGACTCGCCAGTGGCCAGACCAGCCAGATCGTCCGCCGACCTGCCCAGCCCGAGCCGACGCGCGGCGGCCAGCGCCCGCCGGTCGGCGACCGGTGCCACCTCCCGCCACAACGCCTGCGCCTCACGAAGAAACAGGACGACGACCTGATCGTCCACGCCCGGAAGCTCGGTCAGCAGCTTTCGCTCCCGGACCGGGTCGTGGCGCGCCACCGCCCGCAGCCGACGCAGATCACCCCGGTACCGCTCGATCACCGTCCGAGCCAGGTCACCCAGCACGGCGGCCAGCGCGTCCACGTCCGCGCGCTGGCCGCTGGCGCGCAGCACCCGGACCCGGTCCTCGTGCAGGGAACGCGCCAGCCGGGCCGCGCTGTCCCACCCCTCGTCGCGCAACGCCCGCGCCCCGTCCAACGCCCGCCGGAAGTCACCACGGCGGGCCAGCAGCACCGACAGGTACAGCACCTGGAACAGGCTCGCCGGGTTGTTCGTCACCCGGAACCCGTACTGCTCGGCGAAGCCCCGCCCGCTGCCGGCGAGCCGGCGCGCCAGACGTTTACGGTCCTCCACCGGAGTGATCAAACTAGTCGCCATCCCAGCGCCTACCCACGCCACCCAGCGCCACACCCAGCCCGACCCAGCCCAACCCAGCCCGACGATCTTGCAGTTTCTGTCGTGACAAAAGCCCACGAAACTCATATTCCGGGGACCGAAAGTGCAAGATCGACGAGGTGCGGGGGCGTCAGCCGTGCAGGCCGCCGCTGCGGTCGCGGGCCTTCAGGCGGGTGGTGGGAAAGGCGGGTGCCGGCAGCGGCGGTGCCGAGTCGTCGGCGACCACGCCGAAGCGCCCGTCACCGGCCATCCAGTCCTCCCGGGCGGCGGCGATCTCCTCGTGGGACCGACCCACGAAGTTCCACCACATGACCAACGGCTCCTCGAACGGCGCACCGCCCAGCAGCAACAACCGGGCCCCGGCCCCACCCCGCACTGTCAGCTCCCGGCGGCCCGAGCCCAGATACAGCAGCGCCCCCGGCTCGAACCCGACCCCGGCGGCCTCCGCGGACCCGGACATCGCCAGTACGGCGTACTCGAAATCGGGCCGCAACGCCATCGTCGCCGGCGCCTCACCGCTCAACTCCAGCTGCACCCCCACCAACGGGGTGTGCACCACCGCCGGTGACCGCTCCCCGGCGAACTCGCCGACCAGCACTGTGCCGTCCAGATCGCCGTCGCGCCAGCGTGGCAGGTCGGCGTGGTGCGCGAAGTCGGCCGCTCCGGCCCGCGCCGGGTCCGGCAGGGCCACCCAGAGCTGCACACCGTGCATCACCGGCGGATGGGTGGCCGGCGAGCGCTCCGAGTGGGCGATACCGTTCCCGGAGGTCATCACATTCAGTTGGCCGGGCACGATCGGTTGCACGTTGCCGAGGCTGTCCCGGTGCAGAATCTCGCCGTCGAGCAGCCAGGTCACCGTCTGCAGCCCGGTGTGCGGGTGCGGCGGCACCTCCATGCCGGGCCGCTGCGCCACATCGTCCGGGCCGAAATGATCCACGAAACACCACGCGCCGACCATCCGGCGCTCGCGCTGCGGAAGCAGCCGCCGCACCGTGGTGTACCGGCCCAACGGCACGTCGTGGCCGGGCAACAACACACTGCCGGGATCGACGTCGGCCACGCCGGGCGGTCGGGTCTGCGCCAGCATCGATTCAGTACGCTCCACCGCCCGACTGTACGCGCACGCCCGTTCCCGGCAGCGACGCTTCCCGCCAGCGGGGGCGGTGTTCACCAGCCCGTGGTTGTCGGCGTGCGCCGATGGACCACCGTCGCGATGCCGACGGAAACGCCGCTGGCCGGCACCCGGGTTGCGGGTGCCGGCCAGCGGTCGATGCGGTCGTGCTGCGTGCCGTGACGCGGGTCAGCTGTTCCAGTACTGGCCGACCAGGTCGGCGGCCTGCTGTTCCCACTGGGCGTAGGCGTCCGGGTAGGCCGACACCTGCACCGTCTGCGCCGCGTCGGTCAACGGCATGTCCTGCCACCCGTCAACCTGCTTCAGACCCTTCAAGAAGGCGGTGGTGGAGTACTCGGGGTCGGTGATCTGCTCCGGCGTACCCCAACCACTGGACGGGCGCTGCTGGAACAGGCCCAGCGAGTCGTGGTCGTTCCTATCGCCCAGGTGGCCGAGGTTTTCCAGCTTGGACTCCTGCAGGCTCGTCGCGATCGAGATGACCGCGGCCCGCTCCGGCAGACCGGCCTTCTTCGTCGCGGCGATGATCGCCTTCACGTTGGCGGTCTGCTCATCGTTGAGGGCGATCCGGGACTGCTCGCCCTGGGTGCCGTGCGGGATCAGCTTGCTGGCGTCGGGCTTGTCGGCCTGCACCGCGACCGCGACGGGCTTGCCGTCGACAGGATTGGCCACGTGGGCGACGGGGCCGGCGAAGACACCACCGGCGAACGCGAGACCCGCAACGGACAGAACGCTCTTACGCATGATCGAGTTCATGGGGGTAGCTCCTTCGGGGGTAGGAACACCCACACCACCGAAAAGGGGGAACGGTGGTGGTGGGTGTGAGCACCTCGTCCGGCGCTGCACTAACAAGGAGGAAAGTCTGAGGGGTGACGCCCTGCCGGGGCGTCGGAGTCGGCGGCCTGGCGAGCGGGGGCTCGTGGCGCCGGGACCCTGTGTAGCGACCGGGGGGCCGGGGTCATTCCGACCTGCGCGACCAGCCCTCAGGGTCGGGGGCCGGGCCGGTGGTGCTGCGATCGTCTGAGTGTGTAACGACCCCGGCCCGGCCATGATTCCGGCCCACGAGTGCAACCGGCCACACCCAAAATAGGGACACAACGCCCACACGGCACCAGGCCTGCGGGGCCGATCGCCGGCCACCCCGACGATCCACTCGGGCTCATGGAAGTCGGGGCATCCCGGACGTCAGGGCGCTTATTGACCCGTCAGGCGGGAGCGTACCTTTGTGGCGCAGGCGTCCAGAGCCGTCTGCGCGTCCAGCCCGAGGCTTTCGATGGCCACCAGCGCGGTGAAGGCGACGTCGGCCAACTCCGCCGCGACGTCCTCGCGGGTGTGGGTGACACCCTTGCGCGGATTCTGCCCGAGCACACCGATCCAGGCAGCCGAAGCCTCCCCCGCTTCCTCGGTGAGCTTGAGGATGCGGCAGGTCAGTTCGGTCTGCCCGGTGCCGTTCGCCGCGTCCAGCCAGCCGCGTGACACGCGGGCCGCCTCCCAGATCGACTCGTCCACGACGACCAGTCAACCCGATCGGCCCACCGGTTTGAACGACCGGGTAGGCCTGGATCGTCGTGTTGACCGGCGGATCAGCGAACCCATTGACACTGGTCGACGCCAGTTCTAGGTTCAGGACGCTACCGACCGGTAGGCAACCGTCCCGCTGGTCGCCCCCGGGCGACAACCGCCTTGATGGGGAGCATCAATGCTGTCCACACCCGTTCGTCACCTCCGCCGTCTGCTCGCCGCCGCAGCGACGCTGACCCTCGCGGTCGGATTGGCCGGTGCGGCGCCGGCCAGCGCCACCGGCCGCGACGCGAGGGGCGGCGAGCCGCTGCCGGGCTACACCATCGAGAATCCGCCGTTGGCGCCGCTGGTGGTGGGCGGCAGGCCGACGACGGTACGCCAGGGCGTGCACCGCCACGCCGGGTACATCATCGAGGTCCCCGCCCGGTGGAACGGCGACCTGCTGTTGTGGGCGCACGGCTACCGGGGCCAGGGCACTGTTCTCTCGCCGGAACCGCCGGCCTTCGGGCTGCGCCAGCGCCTGCTGGAGCAGGGGTACGCGTGGGCGTCGTCCTCGTACGACCGGAACGGCTTCGACATCCGCTCCGGGGTGCTGGGGACGAAGGATCTCGCCGACCACTTCGGGCGGACGGTCCGCCGACCGCAGCACACCTACGTCGCCGGGGTGTCGATGGGTGGGTACGTCATCGGTCGTTCTGTGGAGCAGTACCCCGGCTTCTACGACGGCGCGTTGCCGATGTGCGGTGTGCTCGGTGATCAGACGCTGCTCGACTTCTACCTGGACTACAACCTGGTCGCGCAGGCACTGTCCGGGGTGCCGGCGCATCCCACGCCGGCTGACTATCTGACCGACGCGGTGCCCCGCATCCAGGTGGCGCTCGGCCTGGCCGGGCTGACCCCCACAGGGCCGGACACCACGACGGACCGGGGCAAGCAGCTGCGGGCGATCACGGTGAACCGTTCCGGCGGGCCGCGTCCGGGTGCCGACGCGGCGTTCGCGGTCTGGAAGGACTTCCTCTTCTCGATCAGCGTGCCCACCGGGAGCGGCAACTCTCCCGCCCAGCGGCCGGGCCAGCTGTCCACCAACCTGCTCACCCGCTACACCCCGAACAGCCCGGTGAACGTCAACGCGACGGTGCAGCGGGTCGCCCCGGAGAACCTGCGGCAGCGACTTCTGCCGACGCTGACCGAGGTGCCGCGCATCGCCGGCCGCCCGACCGCGCCGGTGCTCAGCCTGCACGGTCTCGGTGACCTGTTCGTACCGTTCAGCATGGAGCAGGCGTACGCCACCGACGTGGCGCGCAACGGTCGCGGCAGGCTGGTGGTTCAGCGCGCCATCCGGGCGACGCAGCACTGCGAGTTCACCCCGGCGGAGGCCGGTGCCGCCTGGGACGACCTGGTGTCCTGGGTACGCACCGGCAAGCGCCCGGCCGGGGACACCGTGACCGACCCGGCGGTGGTGGCCCGACCCGACTACGGCTGCCGGTTCAGCGACCGGGACGCGTACGCGGCCGGGGTGGGCACCCGCCGCCTCTACCCGGCCTGCTGAGTTCCTCCCAGAGACACAGAACCGGCCGGCTCCCGTCGAGGGGAGCCGGCCGGCTTGGTGTGCGGGTGTCACCACATCTGCTGGACGACGTCCGCCGCCTGCTCTTCCCACTGCGCGTACGCGTAGGGGAAGGCCGAGACCTGCACGGTCTGCGCGGCGGTGGTCAGCGGCAGGTCCTGCCAGCCGCCGACGTTCTTGAGTGCGGTGAAGAACGCCGTGGCGGCGTACTCCGGGTCGGTGATCTGGTCGGGCGTGCCCCAACCGGACGACGGACGCTGCTGGAACAGGCCCTGCGAATCGTGGTCGTTGTACGCGCCGAGGTGGCCGAGGTTGTAGAGCTTCGACTCCTGCAACGAGGTGGCGATGCCGATCACCGCGCCCCGGTCACCGACGCCGGTCTTCTTGGCGGCGTCGACGATGGCCTGGGCGTTGGCCAGCTGCGCGTCGTCGAGCGGTACGCGCGACTGCGCGCCCTCGATGCCGTGCGGGATGAGCTGGGCCCGGCTCGGCTTGCCGGCCGGCGGCTTGCCGGTGGCGGAGCCGGTGGTCAGGCCCGACTCGACGGGCTGGTCGTCCTGGCGGGCCGTGGTGGCCGCCTTTCCGGTCGCGCGGTCGATGGCGGCGACGGCGCCCTGGTGCGGTCCGGAGGTGACCGGTGCGGCGACCGCGGTCGGCGCGAGGGCCAGACCGCCGAGAGCAGCCACACCCGCCACGCTCAGCGCGGTCTTGCGGTACGAGTCCTTAGCGATGGCGGGGAGCCATCGAGTGAAGTCGACCTTCACGATGGTTGCCCTTTCGATCGTGCGGAGTGCTCCGGGGTGAACACTCCTCGGGAGATGACCGCGGAAAGGGGTTTGGGCTCCGGCGGTACGGGGGACACAACCGGGTTCACGTGTCGGGCATTCCGGAATTGCCCGAACTCTCGCCGGCTGCGGTCCCGGTCACGCGCAGAGTCGGACACCGGGGCCCTACCAGACAGCAGGCCGGACGGCCGTGACGCAGGGTGTTGTCGGAGCGCGAGGGCAATGTCCGACCGTCAGCCTTTGCTCTGCTTACCTATACGCACCAGCCACGTTTCGTGACCATGGGGACGGACTGCGGCAGCTGACGGAAAGCGCATAGTCGCAGCTCACGGGACGTGGTGCAGATAGGTAAGCAGAGCAAAGGGCCGGGCAGGGTGTTGGGGGGGCAGCCAGGCTGGCGGTTTGTCGCTACCGTCAGTGGGCGTCCGAGCCAGCACGGTGGGTGAGGCAGCCGGCGGCTCGCCCGGGCGGACGAGAAAGCCGCCGTGGCGGTGAGGTGCTGGCGGGTCCGAGCGGCTCAGCGCCTGGTCGGCCCCCGCCGGAGTCAGTTGTCGCCGTCACCTGCGGGCCCCGCATCCCGCGTCCCGACACCTTCGTTCGGCCCGAGGAGTTCCTGGAAGATGGTGATCTGAAGCCCGGCGGGCGCGTCAAGGCGGGAGTTGAGCGACTCCCACGGCGTACGCGTCGGCGGCGCGATCTCGCCCGCGCCGGCAGCCACCAGCCGGGCGGTCGTCGCCTCCGCGTCGTCCACCTCGAAGGCCACCCGGATGCGCGGTGCGACCTGCCGGCCCACCTCGACCTCGTCGATCAGGCGTTTCTGCGCGGGGTTGGCGATCTCCAGGGTGGCGCGGCCGGCGTCCAGGATCACCACCCGCGCATCCCCCTCGCCGGTGAACGCCGCCTCCTCCGGCAGGCCGAGCGCGTCGCGGAAGAACGCGACGGCCGCCTCGTGGTCGGCGGCCTCCACCACGAGGCGCAACTGACGGACGGCGGGGGCGGGCGAGTCGGCGGCCATGAGCGGGATCCTAGCGTCGCGGTCGGGTTAGGTTGGAGCGTCCAGGAGGGAGCGTCGATGGTCCAGGCAGTGCGTGACGATGCCTACCCGCTGCACCCGGTCGGCCGGGTCGCGTCACCGCTGACCGACACGGCGAGCGCGCCACGGCAGGGCGACGAGGGCGCGCCGACGGCGTGGCTGGTATTCCACCCACAGGTCGAACGGGCCGTGCGTGACCTGCGGGTCGGCACGGACATGCTGGTGCTGACCTGGCTGGACCGTGCGCGGCGCGACGTGCTCGCGGTGCACCCACGCGGCGACGCGAACCGCCCGGAGACCGGGGTGTTCAGCACCCGCTCGCCGCACCGGCCCAACCCGATCGGGCTGCACCGGGTGCGGGTCCTGACGGTGGACGGGCTGCGCGTGGAGGTGGCCGACCTGGAGGCCCTTGACGGCACCCCGATCCTCGACGTCAAACCGGTGCTGGGCGCAGCCGACGAACGTTGAGCCCGTCGACCGCGCCCAGCCGGCCGGTGTGCTGGGCTCAGTGGCCGCGGTCCAGCCACTCCTGCAGGTGCGGCGCCTCCGCGCCGATCGTCGTGTCGTCGCCGTGGCCGGTGTGCACGACCGTCTCCGCGGGAAGTGTCAGCAGTCGGGTGCGGATCGACCGGACAATGGTGTCGAAGTCGCTGTACGAGCGGCCCGTCGCGCCCGGCCCACCGGAAAAAAGCGTGTCGCCGGTGAACACCGCGCCCAACTCCGGAGCGTGGAAGCTGCACGCCCCGGGGCTGTGCCCGGGGGTGTGCAGCACCTGCAGCGTGGTGCCGCCCACCTCGATGATCTGCCCGTCGTGCACTTCGCCGTTGGGCGGCAGGTGCGGGTGGACCATGTCCCAGAGGACCCGGTCGGCGGCGTGCAGCAGCACCGGCGCGCCGGTGGCCCCGGCCAGCTCGGGCGCCACGCGTACGTGATCGTCGTGGGCGTGGGTGGCCAGGATCGCCCGGACCCGCCGCTCGCCCACCAGGACGAGGATCGCCGCCACGTCGTGGGGCGCGTCCAGGACGACGCACTCACGGTCGTCACCGATCACCCAGACGTTGTTGTCCACATCGAAGGTCTGCCCGTCCAGGGAGAACGTGCCCGAGGTGACCGCGTGGTCGACCCGGGCGGTCACGGGAACACCACCACCGAGCGGAGCACGTCGCCGTGGTGCATCCGGTCGAAGGCGTTCTCGACCTGGTCGAGCGCGATCTCCTCGGTGACGAACGCGTCCAGGTCGAGCCGGCCCTGCAGGTACAACTCGGTGAGCATCGGGAAGTCCCGGCTCGGCAGGCAGTCGCCGTACCAACTGGACTTGAGCGCGCCGCCACGCCCGAAGACGTCCAGCAGCGGCAGCTCAATCTGCATCTGCGGGGTCGGTACGCCGACCAGCACCACGGTGCCGGCAAGGTCGCGGGCGTAGAACGCCTGCTTCCACGTCTCCGGTCGGCCCACCGCGTCGATCACCACATCGGCGCCGAAGCCGCCGGTGGCGGCACGGATCGCCTCGACCGGGTCGGTCTCGGACGCGTTCACGGTGTGCGTGGCGCCGAACGTGCGGGCCCAGTCGAGCTTGCGGCTGTCGGTGTCCACCGCGACGACCGTGGTGGCACCGGCGAGGACCGCACCGGCGACCGCCGCGTCCCCGACGCCGCCGCAGCCGATCACCGCGACCGAGTCGCCCCGGGTGACGTTCCCGGTGTTCATCGCCGCACCCAGCCCGGCCATCACCCCGCAGCCCAGCAGACCCACGGCGGCGGGTCGGGCCGCCGGGTCGACCTTGGTGCACTGCCCGGCGTGCACCAGGGTCTTCTCGGCGAACGCCCCGATGCCCAGCGCCGGGGCGAGTTCGGTGCCGTCGGTGAGGGTCATCCGCTGCTTCGCGTTGTGGGTGTTGAAGCAGTACCAGGGCCGCCCGCGACGGCAGGCGCGGCACACACCGCAGACCGCCCGCCAGTTGAGCACCACGAAATCGCCCGGGGCGACGTCGGTGACACCCTCGCCGATCTGCTCCACGACGCCCGCCGCCTCGTGGCCGAGCAGGAACGGGTAGTCGTCGTTGATGCCACCCTCGCGGTAGTGCAGATCGGTGTGGCAGACCCCGCACGACTGAATCCGGACGATCGCCTCACCGGGCCCGGGATCGGGCACCACGATGGTGGTGACCTCGACCGGCGCGCCCTTGCTGCGGGAGATGACTCCCCGGACTTCCTGGCTCACTTCGCCTCCTGCTGGTGGTCTGCGGCGGGGCCGCGTGCCGGGGTGGGCGGGTGTGCCACGGGCTCGGCGGTGGGCCCCCGGCGAACCTACCGCGACCACCACGGCCAGCCCAGCCGGCCCGGCGGGTTATCGCGGGCGGTGCGGGGTACGCGGGCCGCATTCGACCACGGCCAACGGGAGTGACAATGAAATTCGCGCACCTGCCGCTACGGGTCACCATCGGGGCGTACTTCCTCAACTCGGGTCTGAGCAAGCGCACCCTGGAGGGGACCGCCGCGGAGGGCCTGCACGGGATGGCCGTAGCCGCCATGCCCCAGCTCGGTCAACTGGAGCCGGCGCGCTTCGCCAAGCTGCTGTCGTACTCGGAGATCGCCCTGGGGGCCGCGCTGATCGCGCCGTTCGTCCCGGCGCCCCTGGTCGGGCTCGGCCTGACCGCGTTCGGCGCGGGCCTGGTGCAGCTCTACCTGAAGACGCCGGGAATGCGCGAACCCGGCAGCATCCGCCCGACCCAGCAGGGCGCGGGGCTGGCCAAGGACGTCTGGCTCGTCGGCGCGGGGATGACCCTGGTGTTGGAGGGGCTGACCCACGGCCGTCGGCGGCGCTCCTGATTCCCGCTGAGGAGCGCAGTTGACCGACTCCCGGTCGGTGCGGCCGTTCTACCGGCCGATGCGGCCACGTCGTCGCGACGAGCCGCACCGCGCGGCCACGCCGCTGGAGCTGTTCTTCGACCTGTGTTTCGTGGTGGCGGTGTCGCAGGCCGCCGCCAACCTGCACCACGCCGTCACCGAGGATCAGCTCGGACACGCGCTGACCAGGTACCTGTTGGTCTTCTTCGCGATCTGGTGGTCGTGGATGAACGTCACCTGGTTCGCCTCGGCCTACGACACCGACGACGACCTCTACCGGATCGCGACGCTGGTGCAGATCGCCGGCGCGTTGATCATCGCCGCCGGCGTGCCTCGCGCGTTCGACGACGGCGATTTCAGCGTCATCACGTACGGCTACGTGGTGATGCGGATCGCGCTCGTCGTGCAGTGGTGCCGGGCCGCCGCCGGTGACCCGGCGCACCGCCTGGCGGCCCGGCGCTACGCGATCGGCGTCACCGTCGTCCAGATCGGCTGGCTGCTCCGGCTGGCCCTGCCGCAGGGGTGGGCGACCGTGGCGTTGCTGCTGCTGATCCTGGCCGACCTGCTGGTGCCGGCGGTGGCCGAGCGCCCGGGCATGACCCCCTGGCATCCGCGACACATCACCGAACGGTACGGGCTGTTCACCCTGATCGTGCTCGGTGACGTGGTGCTGGCCACGTCGGTGGCCATCCAGACCGGAGTGGACGCCGGCGACCACCACCTCTGGTGGCTCGCGGCGGCGGCCGCCGTGATCGTGTTCGCCCTGTGGTGGCTCTACTTCGACCGGCCCATCGACGCGCCCGACCGCATGCCGTACACGCTGGTCTGGGGCTATGGCCACTACCTGATCTTCGCGGCGGTCGCCGCGGTCGGCGCGGGTCTGAGCGTGTCGGTGGACCACGAGCGGCACCTCGCGCACATCTCGGAGACGGTCGCCGGGTACGCGGTGGCCGTCCCGATCGCCGTCTTCCTGCTCACGGTCTGGATGCTGCACGTGCGTCGGCAGCAGCACGGCGCGGTGGTCGTCGCCTTTCCGGTCGTCGCGCTGCTGGCGCTGCTCGCACCGCTCGGTCCGGCCCCGGTGTACGCGATGGCGGCGCTGCTGGTCGCCCTCGTGGCGTTGACCATCCTGTTGCGCCGCCGCGACGTGGGCCCGAGCACGCCGGTGGCCTGACGTCGCTCACCGATCACCCACCAGACTACTGGTCCGACGCTCGGGTGAACTCCATGATCCAGTTGGTCTCCCAGGTCTGCTCGCCGTCGACCGAGAACGCCTGCTCCCACCGGGCGGTGGTCGCGCTGATGCCCGACCAGATGAACCGGCACCGGACCGGGCGCCCCTCGTGCTGGTCGTCGGCGTAGAAGTGGCCGACCCCGTCGACGAAGCGGCCCACCATCGGCGGCACCCCCAGCACCCCGGTGTCGCTGCTCGCCCAGTAGATCGACCACTCCTGCCGGGCCGGATCGAAGACCCGGATCGTGGCGCCGGCGGATCCCTTGGTCGGGAACGTGATCTCGTCGAAGTGACCGCCGCCGGCGAAGAAGCCGTGTGCCACCGACACCCCGGGGAACTCCTCCCACTCGTCGGAGCCGACCAGCCGCTCGCGCAGCCGCCGGTTGACGACGTTCCAGGTGCCCACGAAGAAGTCGAAGTCGCCCATCAGCGGCCCACCGGCCCTTCCGCTCGCGTGTCGCGCAGATAATCGGTCAGATTCGGGCTCTCCGGCAGCAGCATGTGCCGGACCCAGGCGGCCCGCTCGTGTTCCAGAACCGCCAACTCCCAGACGCAGCCCACCGCCGGGCGGCGTAGGTGGACGAAGTGTGCCGGGTCGTCGTCGGGACAGTCCAGCGCCGGCTGCCCGGCCGCGGCGACCCGGACCTCCACCGCGTTGTCCCACACCCAGGTGTACGCCAGCAGATAGGCGCCGGTGTCCGCGCCCCGGTGCAGCACCACCCACCCGGCGGCCGGGGTGCCGTCGTCGACGACGTCGGCCAGCAGGTCGGGCAGCAGGTCGTACGCGGCCTTCTCCACCTCGGGTTCGATCGGCCGCTCCGGCTGGTCCACGTGGTAGCGCTTGAGGTGCCGGCCGGCGATCAGCACCGGCCCGGGCGTTCGTAGTTCCTTGTCGCGGAATGCCATGCCGGGACGGTAGAACGGGTCCCCTGACAACTAGTGTCAGTGAAGTGCGGGCCTCTCGACTTCTCTCCGTCCTGCTGCTGCTCCAGTCGCACGGGCGGTTGACCGCCGCGCAACTCGCCGAGCGGTTGGCCGTCTCTCCCCGCACCATCTACCGCGACGTCGAGTCGCTGCACGCCGCCGGCATCCCGCTCTACGGCGAGGCCGGGCACGCCGGCGGCTACCAACTGGTCGACGGCTGGCGGACCCGACTGACCGGGCTGACCGCCGAGGAGGCCGACCGGCTGTTCCTCGCCGGCCTGCCCGGCCCCGCCGACGAGTTGGGCTACGGCGACGTGGTGGCGGCGCTGCAACTCAAGCTGCACGCCGCGCTCCCCGCGCCGCTACGCGACCGGGCGACCCGACTGCAACAACGCTTCCACCTGGACACTCCGGGGTGGTATGCCGACGGCGACGCCTCCCCCGAGCTGGCCCGCACGGCCGAGGCGGTCTGGCGGCAGCACCGCGTCGAGGTGCGCTACCGCGGCTGGAACGGCGAGGTGACCCGGGTCCTGGAGCCGTACGGCCTGGTGCTCAAGGGCGGTCGTTGGTATGTGGTGGCCGACCAGCCCGGCCGGGGCGCGCCGGCGACCTATCGGGTCAACCAGATCCTCGCGTTGACCCCGCTGGCGCAGGAATTCGACCGCCCGGCCGACTTCGACCTGCCGTCCTGGTGGCGGGCGCACGTGGTGCAGTTCCGGGCCCGCCTGCACCGCGACGAGGCTTACGTCCGGCTCTCCCCCGCCGGGCGGGAGCGGTTGCGCGAGATCGGCAGCGACCCGGTGGTGTCGGCGATGGACACCAGCGCCGGGGCACCGGACGCGCGGGGGTGGGTGACGGCGGTGCTGCCCATCGAGTCGCTCACCCACGCCCACGGTGACCTGCTGCGCCTCGGTGCCGACGTCGAGGTGCTGGCCCCGGTGGCGCTGCGCGAACGGCTGGCCGCCACGGCGGCCGGGCTCGCCGCGCTCTACTGCCCCGCCTGAACAGCCCCGACCGTCTCCACAGTGGAAGGGGCGGGGGCGTCGGTTGTCGGCACCGTGTGCCACCCTGGGACGGTCGTCAATGGTCACCGGAGGTGAGGGCCACGTTACGGCTACGCGCACTGGTCGCCGTCCCCGGCACCGGACCGGTGACCCTCGACGTTCCCGCCGGCACACTCGCCGCCCTGGTGGCGCCGCCCCGGTTCGGCACGGCGGTCGCCCGGGTGCTGGCCGGGCTGGCCCCGCCGGTGACCGGTCGCGTCCTCGTCGGCGACCGGGACGTCACCAGCCTGCCGCCGCCACGCCGGCAGATCGGCTACGTCCCCGCCGGTGGCGCGCTGCTGCCGCAGCTCACCGTGCGGCGCAACATCGAGTACGGCCAGCGCAAACGCGAACGGGTGCACGAGGTGGCCAACGACTGGACGGCCACCGTGGTCGACCGGCTCGAGCTGGCGCTCACCCTCGCCCTGCTGCCGCACCAGATCTCCGACGCCCAGCGGTTCCGGGTGGCGCTCGCCCGAGCGGCGGCCTGCCTGCCGGAGGTGCTGGTGGTCGACCTGCCGGCCGGTTCCGCGGGCGACAGCCGCCTCGGTGACCTGATGCCTCGCCTCTCGCCGCCGGACGCCCCCGGGGTGGCGGTGCTGGTCTGCACGGCCGACCCGGCCACCCTGGCCGAGATACCGGTGCGGCACGAGCTGGTCACCGAGCCGAGCGAGGCGGCCCGATGAGGCCGGCCGCCCGGGTCGGTCGCCGTACGCTGCTGCGCGCCGCCGCCGCGGGCGCCACCGCACTGGCCGCCGGCTGCGGCGGGGCAACCCGGTCGGTGCAGGTCGCTGTGGTCTGGAGCACCAGCGAGCTGGACCGGTTCCGCGAGGTTGTCGCCGGCTACCCCGCCCGGGTGCAGGTGATCAGCGCCGGCAACGACATCGATGCGTTCCTGCGCGCCCGGCACCTGGCCGGCACCAGCCCGGACGTGGCGATCCTGCCGCGTCCCGGCCTGGTCACCGAGTACGCCCAGCGCGGCTGGCTGAGCCCGGTGCGCCCGTCCACCGACTACGCCGTGCGCGTCGAGCTGAGCGATCTGCTGATGACCGACGGTGAACGGTACGGCGTGTGGGTCAAGGCGGCGCACAAGTCGCTGGTCTGGCACCTGCCCTCCATGCTGCCCGCGCCGCCGACCACCTGGGACGAACTGCTGCACCGGACCAGGGAGCTGGCCGCGCGCTCCCGACGCGACGGCGGCCCGGCGCCCCTGGCCATCGGCGCCGCGGACGGTTGGGTGCTCACCGACTGGTTCGAGAACGTTCTGGCCGACATGGCACCCGGGAGCTACTACGCCCTCGCCCAACAGGGCGCCGACTGGCAGGACAAGCCGGTACGCGACGCCCTGGACCGCCTCGCCGGGCTGTGGAGCATCAACGGCGCGTTCGTCGGCGGCGGCCGTCGTGCCCTGCTCACCCAGTACGAGGAGTCGGTGATCCAGGTGGTGCACACGAAGCGGGCGGTGATGCTCCTCGGAGCCGACTTCACCGCCGATGTCGTTCGTCCGTTCCGACGCGGGCCGGAGGCGCCTGTCACGTTCCGGTTCCCGGGCACCCAGCCGGGCGGGGGTCCCCTGATCGTCGGTGGGGACGCGGCCGTGGCGTTCGCCGGCGCCGAGGGCGGAGTCGCGTTGGTCGAATGGCTGGCCAGGGCCGACTCGTTCCAGCCGTGGCTCCGCGAAGGCGGTTACCTGTCGCCCAACACCAACGTCTCGATCACCAGCTACAGCGACGGCGTCGGCAGGCAACTCGCCACGGAGATGCGGGCCCCGGGCACCCTGCGTTTCGACCTCTCCGACCAACTGCGCGGGGCGTTCACCGGCTCGGACGGGGTCGGCATCTGGCGGATCATGCAGGGCTTCTTCGCCGACGTCACCGACGGGGTCCGCGCCGGCGAGGCGATCCGCCGAACCACCGGCCTGCTCGCCGCCGCGGCCCGCAGCGCGGGGGGCGGCCGATGAGCCAGGTGCGGGTCCTCGGCGAGCTGGCGGTCCTCGACGACGTCGGTCCGGCCCGGCGCGGTCGGGCCTATCCGGCGGCGGGGGCCACGTCGGCCCTGCTGCTGCCGGCCGCGGTGCTGCTCGGCGGGCTGGTGCTGTGGCCGGTGCTGCGGACCATGCACGCCAGCGTCACCACCGACGGTCGCTGGGTTGGCGCGGCACACTTCCGGACCGCGCTCGCCGCCCCGGGCACCGGCGCGGTGGTCGGTCGGACGGTCCTGTGGGCGCTGCTGGTGCCGGCGGTGGTGACGGCACTGGGTTATCTGCTGGCCGCCGCGTCCCGCCGCTCCCAGGAGGGCGGCCTGGTCCGGTTGATCCTCCTGGTGCCGGTGGCGTTGCCGTTCGTCGTCACCGGGGTCACCTTCCGGCTGATGTACGACCCGGACCCGAGCCGAGGGCTGGCCACCCTGGTCGCGACCCGACTGGCCGGCCGTTCGGTCGAGGATGCCCCACAGTTGCTCGGGCCGGGGATGGTCACCGTCGCGTTGATGTCGGCGTTCGTCTGGGCCTGGGTCGGGTTGGCGGTGCTGGTCTTCCGCTCCGCACTGGACGCGGTGCCACCGAGCCTCGCCGACGCGGTCCGCGCTTACGGCGGTACGCGTCGTCACGTGCTGTGGGACGCGCAGTGGCGGCCACTGCTGCTGCGGACGACGGCTGTGGTCTTCGCGTTGGTGGCGGTGGGCACCAGCCGCACGTTCGACCTCATCCTCGTGATGACCCCCGGTTCGGTCCGCGACGAGGCCTCGGTGCTGGCGCTACGGATCTGGCAGACGTCCGGGGGCACCACCACCGGCGACGGCGCCGCGCTGGGCGTGGTGTGGCTGCTGGCGGTGATCGGCGGGATCATGGTGGCCGCGCTCTTCGTCCGGCAGGCCTGGCCCCCGCCGCGCATCGAGGCGGCACCGGAACCCGCCCCGGTCGCCCCGCCCCGACGGGTGTTCCGGCTGCTCGCGGCGGGTGCCGCGATCGCCTGGCTGGTGCCGCTGGTGGTACTGGTCGCCACGTCGGCCCACGGCCAGGTGGACGCCGCCTCGCGCGGTTGGTGGTCGGCGCCGCCGAGTGGCGAGTCCTACCGCGACCTGGTCACCGGCACCGAGCTGTGGCGCACGCTGGGCTTCACCCTGCTGCTGGCCACCGCGGTGACCGCCACGGTGCTGGTCGTGGCGCTGCTGGCCGCGTACCCGTTGGCCTGGTTGACCGGGCCGGCCGCGCAGGCGACCGGGCTGCTGCTGCTGGCGGCGAGCGTCGTGCCGATCCAGGTCATCGCCGGACCGGTCAACGAGGTGCTGGGCCTGGTGCTCTCCTCCGGCACGGCCCAGGGCCTGGCCCTGGTGCACATCGCGCTGGGCGTGCCGTTCGCGGTGCTGGTGCTGCGCAACGCGTTCGCGGACCTGCCGGTGGAGCAGGTCCGCGACGCCCGGTTGGGCGGGCGTCGGTGGTGGCACACCCTGCGCCGGTTGGCCCGGCACAACCTGTCGGCGGTGGTGGCGGTGTCCGTGCTGGAGTTCGTCCAGGTCTGGAACGACCTGGTGGTGGGACGGCTGTTCAGCGCGTCGGGGTCCTCGCCGCTCGGGCCGTTCCTGGCCGAGCAGACCCGCAGTTTCGTGAGCAACAGTGGCGCGCTGGCCGCCAGCTCCGTGCTCGCCTCGGTGCTGCCGGTGGTGCTGGTGGTCCTCTCCCGGCGGCACCTGGTCGCCGGGCTCGTCTCCGGGGGCGTCCGGTGACCCGGCCGGGTGGTCCGCGCGGTGGCTCACGCTGGCCGGCGCTGATCGCGATCGGCGGCGTGGTCGGCAGCGTCCTCGCCAACGTGGCCAGCAACCTGGCCGGCAACGTCCTCTCCGAGCTGGCGGCCAACGTGCTCGGGCCGGTGACCATCGTCCTGGCCTCCGGCGGCGTCGTCGGTTACGTGGCGTACGAGGTGCGCCGCCGCCGGACCGGCCGGGAGGTCGACCCCGAGCCGACGGAAGTGCTCACCACCCCGGCCGCCGGGGCTTTCAACCTGCCCTACACGGCCGAGTTCACCGGTCGTGAGGAGCACGTCGACGCCCTGGTCGCTCTGCTCACCCGGGAGCACGCGGTGGCGGTTCTGGGGCGGCGTGCGGTGGGCACCTCCGCGTGCGCGGTGCAGGCCGCGAACGAGTGCCGGGAGGATTTCCCCGACGGTCAGTACTACCTGGACCTGCGGCGGCGCGGCCGACCCCGCTCGGCCCGGCAGGTGCTCACCGCGCTGGCCCGGATCCTGGGCACCGCCCCGCCGACCTCCGGCCGGCCGGACGCGCTCGCCGCCGCCGCCGACGCGCTGCGCGGCCAGCTCGACGGCCGCAAGATCGTGCTGGTGCTGGACAACGTCGACCGCCCCGACCAGGTGCGGCCCCTGTTGCCGCCCACCGCGCGCACCTGCCGCCTGCTGCTCGCCGGTGGTCCGGCGCTGGTCGGTCTGGAGGGGGTGGTCGCGCACTGGATCGCCGAACCGGGCACGTCCGAGGCGGTGGAGCTGTTCGCGACGGCGGGTGGTGCCGCGCCCGCCGCCCGGGTCCGTCGCGCCGACCCGCGCACCGATCCGGCGGTACGCGAGATCGTCGACCTGTGCGGGCGACAACCGCGTACCGTCCGGGCGCTCGGTTACCGCACCGCTCAACACGGCTGGCGGCACTCCGACGTGCTGGACGCGCTGCGCCGCGCGGTGCAGACGCCACCGCACCAGCGGCTCGCCGTCTCACCGGCGGCCCGCCTGGTCACCGAACGGGACATCGCCTACCGGGTGTTGCCCCGCCAGGCCCGGCGGTTGTACCGGCTGATGTCGCTGGTCCCCGCCCCGGTGGACCGGCCCACCATCGCCGCGCTGGCCGGACGGCACCCCGAGCTGGTGACCGCGCTGCTCGACCGCCTGGCCGCGGCGGCATTCGTGGCAGGCGCGCCCGGCGACCGGTACGAGATCCGCCCCCTGCTGGCCGGCAGCGCCCGACTGCACCTACGCGACGCGGATCCGGTCCGGGCCCGGGTCGCCGCGCAGGCCCGGCTGACCCGGCATCTGGCCCGGCGGGCCGAACGGCACGCGGCCAACCTGGCGGTGCTCGGCTCCCCGCCCGACCGGGAGTGGTCGCTGCCACTGGACGACGACCCGTACGGCTGGTTCGACCTGCACCAGGAGCTGCTGCTGGCGGTGGTGCGGGTGCCGGCCGGCGCGAAGGAGACCCTGCCCCGGCGGGTGCGCCGGTGGTGGTTCCGGTTGGCAGTGGCGCTGTGCGGGTGGCTGGCGTACGCCGAGCGGCTCGACGAGTGGGAGCAGGTCTGCCGCACCGTGCTGGCCACCCCGACCGCGGACGACCGTCCGGAGATCGCCGGGTGGGCGCACAACGAGTTGGGGGTGCTGCGTCGACGTCGGCACGACCCGCAGGGGGCGGCGGCGGCGCTCACCCTCGCCGTCAACGAGCGGGGGCGGCGGGGCAACGCCCAGGCGCGGATGAATCTCGGGCTGGCCCTGCTCGACCTGGGGCAGCTCGACGACGCGGTGGAGCACCTGGAGATGTCGCGCCGACACCGCTCCGGCGCCGACCGGGCCGGTCACGCCCTCACCGAGCTGGGCCTGGGCGCGGCCCAACTGGCCCGGGGCGAACCGGACACCGCGCACCACCACCTGGTGCGGGCGGCCAACACGTTCCGGTCGGTGGGTGACGCGCGCGGGTACGCGGCGGCCCTGACGAACCTGGTGCTGGTGCACGCGGCGCTCGGCGAACACCTCGACGCCGCCCAGGCGTGGCGGGCCGCGCTGCGCGAGTACGAGTCGGTCAACGACCCGACCAGCCGGGCGACGGCGCTGCTCAACGCCGGGGCGACGCTGCTGAGCAGCACCCCGGGGCAGGCGCGTACGGCGTACGAGCTGCTGGCCGAGAGCCGCCGGCTGCGCGAGGAGACCCGGCCGACAGCCGGGCTGGCGCGGACCCTGCTCTACCTGGGTGACGCCTGCTCGGCGCTGGGCGACCAGGCCGACGCGCGGCGGCACTGGGCGGACGCGGCGGCCGTGGCCGAGGAGGTCGCCGACGCCCCGGGGCTGGCCGCCGCCGACGCCCGACTGGACAACGACGCCGACAGCCGGGTGACGTAGGTCGCTCGGGTTGGTCGGTGGTGGGACTCTGGGAGACTCTGTGATCGTGGACGCGCTCGCGGTACGGGGACTCAGTCGCACCTTCGGCAACCTGGTCGTGCTCGACGAGGTGAGCTTCACGCTCCCTGCGGGCCGGATCGCGGTGGTGCTCGGCCCGAACGGCAGCGGCAAGACGACTCTGCTGCGGTGTGTCGTCGGCGCGGACCGGCCGGACGCGGGTGAGGTGCTGGTGCAGGGCCGCCGCGCCGACGAGACCGATCCTCAGGTGCGGGCGCTGGTGGCCGCCGCCCTGGACGACATCGACTTCTTCCCCGACCTGTCGGTGGTCGAGCACCTGGAGCTGGTCGCGTACGCCCACGGAGGTGACGCCGAGCCGGTCGAGGAGGTCCTCGCCGAGCTGGGTCTGGAGGCGGCCCGCGACCAGCTGCCGGTGACGCTGTCCAGCGGACAACGCCGCCGTTTGGCGCTGGCGTCCTGTTTCGTCCGGCCCCGCCGGGTGCTGATCCTGGACGAGCCCGAGCAGCGGCTGGATGTCCGCGGGCGGCAGTGGCTCGCCGACCGACTCCTGCGGGAACGGGCGGCCGGCACTGCCGTGCTGTTGGCCTCGCACGACCCGGAGCTGATCGACGCGGTGGTCGACGAGCGTATCGAGATCGGCAAGTGACCGCCGCGCCGGCCACGATCGCCGAGACGCCGACCGGGGTGCCGACCGCCCGCCAGGTGCGGGCGCACCTGCGCAAGGCCCGCAGCCGGCACCACGACCACTCGCTCAGCGACGTGCTCGGCGACGCGTACGTCATCGTGCTGTTCACCGGCATGTACGGCTGGTTCGCGATCAGCGCCAGCCGCGACCTGCTGGACTCCCCCACAGTGGGTCAGGCCGAGCCGGGCGTGCGGTGGTGGCTGGCGGTCGCCGCGCTGCTGGCGGGCGCGGGGCTCGCCTGGCGTGGTCTGCGCGCACTCGGCCCGCTGCTGGTAACCCCGGCGACGCAGAGCTGGGCGACCAGCGCGCCGATCGACCGGCGGGCCTGGTTGGCGCCGCGTTTCGTCCTGTTGCTGCTGGGTTCGGCGGTCGGCACCGCCGCGCTCGCAGTGGCAGTGGCGGCGCTCGGTGGGGTCAGCGAACCGTCCGCCCTGGGCTGGGCGGCGGCGGCCGGCGCGGGGTGGGGGGCGGCCGCGCTGGCGCTCAGTGCCGTCGCCCAGGGCCGTCGGTCGGGGCGGCGCTGGCCGACGGTGGTCGGGGCGGCGCCGATGGTGGCGGCAGCTGTGATCACCGCCCTGGTGGTGCTCGTCAGCAACCTCGGCGACGGGCTGCCCCGGCCGGCGGCGACGCCGACCATCGCGTTGTTCGCCCTCGCCGTGCCGCTCACCGGCCTGGGCACCGTCCTCGCGGTACGCGCGCTGCCCCTCATCGACCGGGCCACCCTGACCACCGGCGCGCAGTTCGCCAACGCCGCCGCCACGGCCACCATCCTGCTGGACCCGAGCCTGCTCGCCGGCCTGGTCGAGAGCCGCCGCTGGCGTCGGGTCGGCAAGGTGCGCAGCCGCCGGTTCCGGTCCGGCCCCGGCTGGTGGGCGCTGCTCCAGGCCGACGTGCGGCGGTTGGGCCGACACCCGAGCGCGGTGCTGATCTGGGCGGCGCTGATCGGGGTGCAGTACGCTGCCGCCCTCGCCCTGCCCGGGTTGGCCGGGGCCGCGCAGGTGGTGTTCGCCTACCTCGCCGCGAACCGGCTGACCGGCGGTCTGCGCTCGGTCAGCCGCTCCCCCGGTCTGCGCCGGGCGCTCGGTGGCAGCGACAACCTGCTGCGCGGGATCCACGTGGTGGTGCCGGCCGTCGGCGCGGGCCTGTGGTGGTTGTCGACCCTGCCGACCGTCGAGCCGGGGCCGGCCTGGCTGGCGCCGACGCTGGCGCTGGGGGTGGTGGCCGCCGCGTTCCGGGCCGGCACCCGCCCGCCGATCACCTACGGCGGCGCGACGGTCAACACGCCGTTCGGGATGGTCCCGGTCGACCTGATCCGGCAGGGGTCTCGGGGGCCGGCGCTGCTCGCCGTGCTCGTCCTCGTCCAACTGTTCCTGGGCTGATCCGAGCGCCCCGCCCGGGGGCACTCAGCCGTCCAGTCGGCGGACCATGTTCATGATGGTCTCGACCTGCGCGCCGCCCTTGATCGGGAAGTTGGTCGCGCCGAGGTAACCCCACCAGTCCCAACAGCCGTTCGGGTTGCTGAGGGAGGCACCTGCCTGCGGGTACAGGACGATCAGGTTGTTGGTGTCGGCGTACTGGTTGAGGTTGGCCCGGTCGACGAAGGCGGTGCCCACCGCGCCGACGCCCTGCGCGCAGCCGTGCAGGGCAACGAGGAGATGGCACGACTGGCCTGCCGCGCACGCCGACGGGACGTAGGCGAAGCCGTTGGCGTCCATGCTCAACCCGTTGGCCCAGCCGTTGACCGCGAAGGTGTTCTGGCTGAATCGGATGAGCGAGCCGCCGAGCCCTGCGGTGTTCGGCGCGTTCACCCCGCCGAGCAGCTTGCGCAGCAGCGTGTTCTGTGGGTCCGCACCGCAGTCGCTGAGGTACGGCGGTGCGGTCGACGCGCACCCGAGCGTGCCGTACGGCGTGACCCAGGAGTGACCGGCGGCGGAGCCGCTGTCGTACTGCACGCTGGCCCCGAAGTGCTGGTAGTACCGGACCAGGTCGTCGGTGACGGACTTCTTGACAGTGGTGTCGTTACCGCCGTGGAACACGTAGACCGGATCGCCGGAGAGGTTGCCGACCGGGTCGACCCAGCCGTACGACGCCCAGGTCCGGGTGTACGCCTGCAGCGCGGACACGTTCGTCGAATACCGGTTGTCGCCGCAGCCGCTGAGCGCCTGGGCGACGGTGTTCTGGGAGCAGTAGTAGGGCCCGGCGGCGAAGACGGCCGCTCCCCTGATCCGGGACGAGTAGGCGACGTGCAGTTGGGTGGCCATGTAGCCACCGGAGGAGACGCCGGCAACATAGACGTCGGAGACGTTGTAGGTGTTCAGCGGCCCGGAGACCGGGGGCACGGTGGTGGGGTCGGCGGCCCGGGCGGGTGCCGCCGCGGTCAGGATCAGCAGGAGCGTGGCCGCGAGGGTGGTGGCGGCTTTCAGCGGTGTGGGCATGGGCGGTCTCCTCGGCAGCGCCGACTGGGGCGTCGGCGTGCGCCGAAGCTACCGTGACATAGACCACACCAGATATGACGGCGATCGACACGTCCGCCACCGCTGGAATGTCGCCGGCACCCACTCCCGGCGCTCAGGACCGCTGAAGGTGGCGAGCGCGGCGAGCCTCGCGTCCCGGACGCCTGGTCACGGTGCCACCCGATCCGGCGGCGCGTTCGGACCGGCTGTCGTTTCCGTCCAAGACAGCGCCGCGACAGCGATCTAACGTGGCCCCGGCAGCCCGCTTCCGAGCCTGAGGAGACAACACAATGCGCGACCTGGTCTACACCGGTTTCATGTCGCTCGACGGCGTCGTCGACTCGCCCGGCGGCGGTCCGGGTGAGGAGCACCGCAGCGGCGGTTGGGTGTTCAAGGACCTCGAGTTCGTCCCGGAGGCCTGGTCGCTGAAGGGCGAGGAGCTCGCCGACACGACGGCGTTGATGTTCGGCCGCCGCAGCTACGAGGCGTTCGCGCGGGTCTGGCCCGGTTCGGAGGACCACGCCGACTACAAGGAGCTGCCCAAGTACGTGGTGTCGAGCACGCTGTCCGACGACGCGCTCGTCGACGGGTGGGGGCCGACCACGATCCTGCGATCGACCGGGGACATCGCCGCGCTCAAGCAGGGCGGGGGCGGAGCGATCTTCATCCACGGCAGCGCGGAGCTGGCTCGGCGGCTGTCCGATGAGGGGCTGATCGACCGGTACAACCTGCTCGTCTTCCCCGTGCTGCTCGGTGCCGGCAAGGGCCTGTTCGGCCGGGCCGACCGCGACAAGCACATGCTGACGCTGCGGGAGTCGGAGAGCTACCCGAACGGGATCCTCAAGGTGATCTACGACGTCAAGCGCTGATCGAGGTCGAGGGCGATAGCGCCGCCCGTGCCCTCGCGTAGCTGCCGAACGGTACGTCCGAGGTAGCGGCGCAGTGCCCGGGCCAGGTGCGGCTCGTCGAAGTAGTCGAGCTTGGCGACCACGTCGGCGGCCGGGTCTCCGCCAGCCAGCAGCTCCGCCGACGCGCGGGCCCGCTCGATCTGCCGGACCGCGCCGCGCGTCAGCCCGGTCGCGGCGCGGAACCGGCGTTCGACGGTACGCGCCGAGACGACCGGACCGTGGCCCCGCAGCAGCTCGGCGACGAGCGGGTCACGGACCACGGTCCCGGCCCGGACGAGGCTGTCGACCAAGGCTTCGGCGTCGTCGGGGCCGGGCGTCTCCCAGCGCGAGCCGTCCAGCCGGAACGTCCGGCGCGTGGTGTCGGGGAGCTCGATGCCGCCGTCGACCAGCGTCGACGTGGGCACGGCCCGCAACGAGGTGCCCACGGCGAACTCGATGCCGGTGAAGGTCGCGCCGTGCGGCACCGGCGCCGTGCCGGTGCGGGTCTCGGGACCGGTGATGCTCGCGTACGCCCGGCCAGCCTGCTCCCAGAACACCAGGCCCCAGCGCACCCCCGCCACGGACGTCATCGCGGTGACCTGCTCGCTCGTGCAGGTCCACACGGTGTCGACCCATGGCGAGTCGGACCCGCGCGTCTCGAAGCGCAGTCCCACTGGCGAAGGATACGCGGGATGGCCCTAATCGGAGCCGAGCGCGGCGGCGACGGCCGCCACGCCGTCCTCGATCTCGGTGGGCGTACGGGCCGCGTAGCCGAGCACGAGGCCGGGCCGGTACGGCCGCTGGCAGTGCCAGGACAGCGGTTGCACCTTCACCCCGCGGGCCAGCGTCGCCGCCGCCAGCTCGGTGTCGACGACGCTGTCGTCCAGCGTGATCATCAGGTGCAGCCCGGCGGCGGCGCCGTGCACGGTCGCCGACGGCAGCGCGCGGGCCAGCGCGGCGATCATGGCGTCCCGCCGGCGGATGTGTCGCCGGCGCAGCAGCCGCAGGTGCCGCTCGAAGGCACCGGAGGTCATCAACTCGGCCAGCACCAGTTGCGGTAGCACGGCGTTGCCGAGGTCGGCGTTGCGCTTGGCGGCCACCACGGCGTCGCGCAGCCGCGCCGGTACGAGCAGCCAGCCGACCCGCAGGGCGGGGGCGAGTAGTTTGGACACGCTGCCGGCGTAGCAGACCTGCTCGGGCAGCAGGCCCCGCAGGGCCGGCACCGGAGGACGGTCGTAGCGGTGTTCGGCGTCGTAGTCGTCCTCGATGATCATTCCGCCGGCCCGCGCCCAGGCGACGAGGTGGCGGCGGCGGTCACCGTCGAGCACCACGCCGGTCGGGAACTGGTGCGCGGGGGTGAGCATCACCGCGGGTACGCCGCTGGCGGTCAACTCGTCGACCCGCAGCCCGGCGTCGTCGACGCTGATCGGCGGGGTGTCCATCCGCCAGTTGTTCAGGTGCTGGCGAACCCCGAGCGAACCCGGGTCCTCGACGCCGATCCTGGTGACGCCGGCGGTGGGGAGTGCCTGGGCGAGCAGTCCGAGCGCCTGGGAGACGCCGGCCACGATGATCACCTCGGCGGGGTCGACGCCGATGCCGCGGTTGCGGGCCAGCCAGGCGGCGACGGCCTGTCGCAGCACGGGCGTTCCACAGGGGTCTCCGTAGCCGAGGTCGGCCGCGGCGAGGCGGCGCAGCACGCTCCGTTCGGCACGCAGCCAGTCCGCGCGGGGAAAGGCGGCCAGATCGGGTACGCCGGGCGTCAGGTCGATGGTCGCGTGCGCCGCGCGTAACGCCTCGAAGATGTCGGTGCCCGGTGCCGGCGGAAAGGTCGTGACCGGTGCCGGCGCGGCGGCGGCCGCGGGTGTGGGCGCGACCGGCGCGGCGACGACGACCGTGCCGGCCCGGCCCCGGCCGGCGATGTGCCCCTCCTCGGTCAGGCGCTGGTACGCCTCGGTGACCACGCCCCGGGAGACACCGAGGTCGGCGGCGAGCACCCGGGTCGGAGGCAGTCGGTCACCGATCGGCACCCGCCCCTCGGCGATGGCCTGCCGCAGCCGGTCGGTCAGCCAGTCGGCGCGCCCGCCCGGCGTCGCGTCGGTGATGGTCAGGTGCAGGAAGTCGGAACCGGCCGATATGGACCTCTCGAATGCACTCGCTTTGGCTCTGCCCATCGGACCATTGTGGCAGCAGAGTGGGGAGGAGCCAGACCTGCCGACTCCGCCGGAGGACGACCGTGACGATCCCGTTCCTGATCACCACGTTGATCGTGGTGGTCACCCCCGGCACCGGGGTGATCTTCACGCTCTCCGCCGGCCTGTCGCGGGGTGCGCGGGCCGGGGTGCTGGCCGCGTTCGCCTGCACGCTGGGAACGTTGCCGCATCTGCTGGCCGCGATGACCGGGCTGGCCGCGCTGATGCAGACCAGCGCCGTGGCGTTCGAGACCGTCCGCTACCTCGGCGTCGGCTATCTGCTCTACCTGGCTTGGTCAATGGCGCGTGACCGCGACGCCTTCGCGGTGACCACCGACGCCCCACCCCGCTCGGCGATCCGGGTGATCGTCTCCGGGGTGCTGGTCAACCTGCTCAACCCGAAGCCGACGATGTTCTTCGTCGCGTTCCTGCCGCAGTTCGTGGACACCACGGCACCCGGCTCGACGCGGGCGATGCTCGGCTGCGGCGCGGTGTTCATGCTGCTCACCATGGTGGTGTTCAGCGGCTACGGCGTCTTCGCGGCCCGGGTACGCGACCGGGTGCTGACCCGCCCCCGGGTCACCGACTGGCTGCGCCGGTCCGCCGCCGGCACCTTCGTCGCGCTCGGCGTGACCCTCGCCCTCTCCGAACGTTAGGAGCACAGTGCAGTTCGAACATTCTCCTCGGCTTCGCGACGCGTACCCCGATCTGGTCGCCGGCGTGGTGCAGGTCGCCGGGATCACCCCCAGCGCCGACGTGACGGCACGCGCGGCCACTCATCTCGCCGAGGCGCGGCGGCGGTTGGCCGATGGGGCCGAGAGCGGGTTCCCGGAGATCCAGGCGTGGCGGCGGGCGTACGCGGCGATGGGGCTGCGGCCCACCCAGTACCGGTGCGCCTCCGAGGCGCTGCTGCGTCGGCTGCGCCTCGACGGCGAACTGCCCCGGGTGCACCCGCTCGTCGACCTCTGCAACGCCGTCTCGGCCGCGTACGCCATCCCGGTCGCGGCGCTCGACCTGGAACGGGTCGACGGCGACCTGGTGGTCCGGCCGGCGCACGGGAACGAGGCGTACCTGAGTTTCGCGGGCGACACCGAGCATCCCGAGCCGGGCGAGGTGACCTTCGTCGACTCCGCCGGGCGGGCCCACGCCCGACGGTGGACGAACCGGCAGAGCGGCTGGTCGGCCGTGCGGGCGGGCACCTCGTCGGTGCTGATCGTCGCCGAGGCGCTGCACCCGGGTGGCGAGCCGGCCGTGACCCGGCTGGTCGCCGACCTCGTCACAGAGCTGACCGAGGTGTGGTCCGCACCGACGGCCGCCGCGGTGCTCACCGCCGCCGCGCCGCGTTTCCGCACCGCGGCGGCGGATGACGACCGGGGTCAGGCGGTGTCGCCCGGCAGCAGGTGACGGTAGCCGGGGATCGTCTCGGCGAACCAACCCGCGACACTGGCCAGACCGCGGTCGTTGAGCTGCGCGTCGTGGATCGGGTACGCCGCCGCCGCGCCCACGGCCGCGGCGAAGCGGATCGCCTCGTCGAGGCGCAGCCAGGACCCCTGGGCCGGGACGAGCAGGGTGCGCACCGGCTCGTCCGGCACGTGCAGCGCGTCGCCGGGGTGGTAGAGCCCGTCGCCGATCAGGTACCCGAGGTTGGGGCAGTCCGGCTGACCCCCGTAAATGGCGGCGTGCCGGCCACCGTGGGCGCTGACCTCGATGCCGGCCGCGGTGAAGCGTTGCCCGGCACGGACCCGGGTCACCGGTAGCGGCGCGACATCCGGCAGCTGAGCACCCTCCGGGGCGTACACGGGGACGCCCCGGAGGGCCAGGCGCGCCACGTCCACGTGGTCGGTGTGTTCGTGGGTGACCAGCACCGCGTCCGCGCCGACCAGAGCGTGCGGCTCACTCCACGTCCCCGGGTCGACGACAAGCACCCCGCCGTCGTGCTCGACGCGTACGCACGAGTGGGTGAACCGGGTGATCCGCACCAGCCGACCGTACGACAGGTCGGGCTGATTGGCACCGGCCGGCCGTCAACGCATCCGTGCGGCCGACACCCGGACGATGTACGCGAACTGCACACCGAACGCCACCACCGCGACCAGCACCCCGACCAGGACCGTCCAGTAGCCCCCGGCACCGACGGTAGTCGTCACCAGTGCGATGCCGAGCCCGCTCAGCACGGCGTTGACCGCTCCCACGAGTGCGGCCGTGGTCAGCAGGAACTCCCACCGCCCGGGACGCGTGCCGACCAGGTTCCAGGCCGTGCTCATGGCATCGTCGGCCCCCACCGCGTCGGCGAAGAAGGCGTGCTCGCCCGCGAGCTGATGGTGGTAGTAGGCCCGGATGCGCTGGATCCGCAGCAGGTCCAACGAGTTCTCCACGGTGGTCTCCACCAGGCGCAGGAACGTCAGCACCCCGATGATGACCAGCGTCGGCAGCACCGCGGCCAGGTACGGCCGGACCAGCCTGTCGTTGCTGGCGACGAAGCCGAGGCCGATCAGCGCCGCCGACAGGACGGACAGGAAGATGGTGGCGCGACCGGTGGCCTCGGCGATGGTGCCCGCGCGGGACGTCTGCAACGCGTAGTGCTCGGTGGTCAGGACGGTGAGAAGCGCCTGCTCGCGTTCACTCTCGTCCATCCCGCCACCCTCTGTTGTCGCACGACTCCGTTACCGTCACCCTATGAGCGGTGGATCGGGGCCGAGCGGCGAAATGCTCGGGTGGGCTGGTCGGGGCGGGCGGCAACGACGCGCCTTCGTCGTCGGTGGGGCACTCTTCGCGATCGCCGTCGTCATGCTGCTGGCCGCCTGGCGCAGCACCGGCTTCCTCAGCGACCTGCTGCTCAACCTCGGCGCCAGCGTGGTCCTCGCGGCCATCTCGTACGTCATCTTCGACCCGTTGTTCGAGGAGGCCCGCAGGGCGCGGGTGCAGGAGCACCTCAGCTTCGACCAGCAGGCGTTCGTGACCCGGCTGCACCGCTGCGGGCGTCGGGTGCGCATCCTCGACACCTGGACGATCCTGCTGGAGCAACGGCACCGGGAGGACACGCTGAGCGCGGTGCGAGCGGCGCTCGCCAACGGCGCCCAGGTGCAGTTGCTCCTGCTCGACCCCGACTGCACCGCCGCCCAGCAGCGCTCCGAGGAGTTGGAACGGCAACGGGTGGACGTGCCCCGGCAGATCCGCACCAACCTGCGCCACCTGGCCGCGTTCGCCGACGCGCTCGACTCGCGGCTACGCCACCGCCTTCAGGTCCGGCTCTACGACGCGTCCCCGTCGATCCAGCTCTACCAGTGGGACGGGCGGGCGCTGATCTCGTTCTTCCCGATCGGCAAGTTGTCGTTCAACGTGCCGCAGCTCGAGGTGGACATGGACAGCCCGTGGGGCGGGTTCGTGCACGCCCGGTTCGAGGAGCTGTGGGAGCACGAGCAGGCCACCCTCGACCTGGAGCGGTACTGGTCGGTCACGGTCACGCTGCGCCACGACGAGTCGGACGTGGTCGAGGTACGCGTGCCGTTCGTGACGGTGGACGGCCAGCACTACGTCGACTGCCGGGGGTTCCGAGTGACCGGGCCGCTGACGGTGCGAGCCGTGCTGCCGCCCCGAGCGCCTGGGGCGGCACCCGGCGTGTTCGCCCTGGCCGAGCCCGCCGACGGGGACCGCACCCCGATCGCCGCCGTGAAACGGCACTTCGACCAGAAGTACGGGCACGACGACGGCGAGCGGGACATCCGCCGGTTGGTGCCACCGCCGGGCGACGCCCGTACCCCGGCGCCCCGTCCCGCGACGGCCGGCGACACGCACGCACGGTGACCCCCGACCGACCCGTGGGGTTCGGCACCGGAAACAATGGTGTTCCACCCCTGATCGTCAGGAGGACCGTCGGCGTGTCGCATCGCACCGCACCGCCGTCCGGGGCGGCGCAGCTGCGCGCTGACTGCGGACGCTGCTTCGGGCTGTGCTGCGTGGTGCCCGCCTTCGCCGCGTCGGCGGACTTCGCCATCGACAAGCCGGCCGGCTCACCCTGCCCCAACCTGCGCCCCGACCACCGCTGCGGCATCCACACCGAGCTGCGGCAGCGTGGCTTTCCCGGCTGCACGGTGTTCGACTGCTTCGGCGCCGGGCAGCAGGTCGCCCAGGTGACCTTCTCCGGACGGGACTGGCGGGACGCGCCAGAGACGTTGCCGGCGATGGCGGAGGCGTTCGCGGTGCTGCGTCCGCTGCACGAACTGCTCTGGTACCTCACCGAGGCGGTGGCGCTACGCCCGCCGGCCGACCTGCGCGCCGAACTGGAACGCGCCCGCGCCGAGACGCTGACGCTGACCGAGGGTGACCCGGCGCAGCTTCGCGCGGTGGACGTCGCCGGCCACCGGACGCGGGTCAACCCGCTGCTGTCCCGGGCCGGCGACGTGGCCCGCGCCCCCGGCGGCGCCGACCGGCGGGGCGCGCACCTGCTCGGGGTGGACCTGCGCCGCGTCGACCTGCGCCGGGCCAACCTGCGCGGGGCGCTGCTCATCGGCGCCGACCTGCGCGGAGTGGACCTCAGCCTGGCCGACATCACCGGCGCGGACCTGCGCGGCGCCGACCTGCGGGGCGCGGACCTGCGGCGCACGCTCTTCCTGCACCAGACCCAACTGGACGCCGCCCGGGGCGACACCCACACGGGGCTGCCGCCGACGCTCACCCGGCCGGCGCACTGGACGGCCCTGCCGCTCACCCCGGTCCGTCAGCCCGCCCGGTCCCCCGCACCCGCCCGCCGGGGCCGGCGTCGCTGAGCGCGAGGTTCGGCAGGAGCCGGCGCGGCCGAGCGCGAGGTTCGGCAGGAGCCGGCGCGGCTGAGCGCGAGGTTTCGGCCGGGACGACGCCGGGTAGCCAGCGCCGACGCGAACCGGCATCGACGGGGGGCACGGCGTGGGCTACCGAAAGCGCGACGGTGAGCTGCCGGGCGACCCGCAGCACAGTGAGGACGAAGCCGGCCAGGTGCCACTGGTGCAGGTCGAGGCGGACACCGAGGTCCCCGCACCGGCGGACACCGACGCCCGGCCGGACATCGTGACCGAGCCCGACAACTCGGGCGTCGCCGGTGGTTCATCCGGCAGCAGCGGCGGCGGTTCCAGCATGCCGGGGCACCCCGACGCGACTCGCTGACCCGGGATCAGCGGCTGGTCAGCGCACCTCGGGCCCCGGTCATACCCTTGTTGGCCAGCCCGTCGGCCCGCTCGTTCTCCGGGTGGCCGTTGTGCCCCTTGACCCACAGCCAGGTGACCTCGTGCCGTTCGCAGGCCGCCTCCAGCCGCTGCCACAGGTCGGCGTTCTTCACCGGCTGCTTCGCGGCGGTCCGCCAACCGTTGCGCTTCCACGACGCCAGCCAACTGGTGATGCCGTTGCGCACGTACGTGCTGTCGGTGTGCAGCTCCACGGTGACCGGCCGGTTCAGGCTCTCCAACGCCTGAATGGCCGCCATCAGCTCCATCCGGTTGTTGGTGGTGGGCGTGGCCTCACCGCCACACAGCTCCCGCTCGTGATCGCCGTAGCGCAGCAGGGCACCCCAACCACCCGGACCGGGGTTGCCACTGCACGCCCCGTCGGTCCAGATCTGCACGCCCCTGCCGGCCGCCGCGTCCACCATGCCCGGCAACCTACCGGGAGCGGACGTCGTCCTCCCCGCTCGGGGGGCCGGCGCGCCGAGTCGTCGGCGTCGAACCCACCACCGCGGGTGGGATGGCCGGCGCCGGCCGGGTGGGGCGCAGCCGGTCGCGGACGCGTTCCGCGGCGTCGCCGGCGGTCGCGGCGATCATCGGCAACAGCCGGGTCGAATTCATGATCGCGACCTCCTCGGCCGGGGTGGTGCCGCCGTCGAGGAAGCGCAGCACCCGCTCGGCCGGGTTGCGGTCGAAGAGCCGATCGAAGAACTCAGGACCGCCCACCCCGCCCCGGTCGAGCGCGCGCAGCGCCACCGCGTCCATCCAGCGGTGCCGGCGCGGGTACGCCGGCGCGGGCACCGGCGCGCGGCCCGCCGCGAGGGCGCGGGCCACCTGGTCGGCCTGGCGGTACATGGCGGAGAAGGTGAAGCCGGTGGAGGGGCGGGTCGCGCCACCGGCCGTGCCGAGCCGGACCACGCGGGGGGTGGGCCGGGCCGGGAACGGCGCATCGGTCATCGGGATCACCCCGTTCTCCACCTCGCGCACCCGCAGCCCGGTCGGGTCCAGTCCGAGCAGATCCCGGTAGCCGGCCAGCGCCGCGTCGTACCCGGCGTCGGTGAGCAGGTCCGGGGAGAACTCGGTGTACTCGACCAGGGCGTAGCGGTCGCTCACCGGCAGCACGTACCCGAAGGAGACGCCCCGGGGCGGCTGCGGGGTACGGAAGTCCATCAGCACCGCACGGGTCGGATCGAACACCGGCCGGTCAGCCTCCAGCCACCATCCCCGGAAGTGCTGCAACCAGGTGGTCCGCCCCGCTCGCGCCGGCGGGCGGGGGCGCGAGTCGAGCACCCAGCCGGCCCGGACGCAGCGCCCGTCGCCGGTGCCCACCAGCACCCGGTCGCCGTCGTCACGCACCGTCTCGGCGGGCGCGACGATCCGGATGGCGTCGAGGCGACGCTCGGCATCGGCAGCCCGGTCGTAGACCGGGGCGGAGCGGAGCATGGCGTACCGCAGCGGGGTGAGGTCCAGGACGCGGCGTCGCGCCGCCGTCGCCACCTCGACCTGCGACCAGCTCGCGCTGAGCAGCGGGTCCAGGGCGCTGTCGGGGTGACCCCAGAACGCCCAGGTGCGGTCCTGACCGCGTCGGCGCACCGGGTCGACGATGGCGACCCGCAGGTCCCGGACGCCGTGGCGGTCCAGTGCGGCGAGCAGCAACGACGCGGCGCCGCCGCCACCGAGCAGCGCAAGGTCGACGTCGAGCGGCGCGGAGTCGGTCACCCGCACCACGCTGCCACACCGACGCGCGCCACCACCCGACGGGCCGCCCCGGTGCTCAGCCCACCGGCGCGGGCGACTCGACCGGGGGCGGGTCGGCATAGGCACGCGCGACCGCGGCGCGGTTGAAGACCCGCCAGGTGGCGGCCGAGACGCCGATCGCCACCACCAACCCGACCCAGTACGGCGCGGTGATGCCGAATCGGGCGGCCAGCAGCCCACCCAGCAGCGCGCCCACGCAGTTGCCGCCCGCCACGGCGAACACCGGTCCCAGGCCAGCTCCCCCGTTCCGTGTCACGGCGAGCGAACCTACCAGCGTCTCCCCGGGCGGCACGGGGATTTTCCCGCCGGCAGAAGCCCGCCCGCGGCCAGGTTGACAGGCAACCCGTTGGTTGCCTAACTTCACAGGCAACCGAGTGGTTGCCTGTCAAGGGGAGGGTCGATGGACGACGCGTTCCGGGCGCTGGCCGACCCCAGCAGGCGTCGACTGCTGGACCGGCTCAACGAGCGCAACGGCCAGACCCTGCGGCAGCTGTGCGACGGGCTGGCCGGCTCCCGGCAGGCCGTCAGCAAGCACCTGTCGGTGCTGGAGGCGGCCGATCTCGTCACGACCGTGCGGCGCGGCCGGGAGAAGTTGCACTACCTCAACGCCGCCCCGATCAACGCCATCGCCGACCGGTGGCTGAGCCGCTACGACCGCGAGCGCGCCGCCACGCTGGCCGACCTGACCACCGCATTGGAGCGACAAGCCATGGAGAGCCCGACCTTCGTCTACACCACCTATGTGACCACCACCGCGCGGCGACTGTGGTCCGCGCTCACCGAACCGGCGTTCACCCGTCGCTACTGGGGTGGAGTCGCGCTGGTCTCGGACTGGCAGGTCGGGTCACCCGTGCTGTGGCAGGACGCACCGGACGTCGAGCCGCGTGACCTCGGCCAACGGGTGCTCGTCGCCGAGCCGTACCGTCGCCTCTCCTACGGCTGGCACGGCTTCCAACCCGAGCACGCCGAGCACTTCGGCTGGTCCGACGACGAGCTGGCCGCGCGACTCGGTGAGCGCCGCTCGAAGGTGACCTTCGAGATCGAGCCGCACAGCGGGTCGACCGTCCGGCTGACCGTCATCCACGACGACTTCTCCCCCGACAGCGAGATGCACCGGGCGATCAGCGGCCAACTCGACGGCAGCGGGGGCTGGCCGGAGCTGTTGGCCAGCCTCAAGACCCTGTTGGAGACCGGCGAGCCGATGCCCGACCCGAGCCCGGCCGGCTGACCCGAGGGCGCACGGCCAGGCGGCGCATTTCCGCCGTCTGTGGCAATACCTCGCCATCGGCCCAGCGACGACAGCCCGACCGGATGGCATCGATCGGAGCACCGGTGCCGGTCGGGCCGTCCGGGCCTTTCGGCAGCTCTCCCCGCCTTCGGGTGGACACGTGACGGCAACGAGGATTTCTCATTTTCACCTGATCGAGGACCCAACCCACCTAGTGTTGGGCACACCGGTGCTAGTCACGGAGTTGGCCACCCGAACGACGTCCCACGCAGTCAGCGGACGAAAAGTGAGGGAAGACGCGTATGAAGGTCTCAACAGCACTCTGCTCGGCGGCGCTCGGCGTGGGCCTCGGCACGCTCCTGCTGCCAGGCGCCGCACTGGCCGACACCACGGTGTCACCGGCCACCACCCCGGTCGGTGGGACCGTCGTGCTCACCGCGACGACCTGCAACCCGAAGTCGGGTGACGCCCTCTTCCGGGTCACCGGCCCCAACCGCGACCAGAACGTCCGATCCACCACGGCCGCCGCCGGCGGCGGGCTGAGCGCCGAACTCTTCACCGCCGGATTCACCCTGGGCACGTACACGGTGGCGGCGACCTGCGGCGACGGCAGCTCGGCCGGCACCGCCACCTTCGCCGTCACCCCGATCGGTGGCGCGCCGGCCGGCTCCGGCGGCGACAACCGTGACACCGGCGCTCTCGCCGCCGGCGGCACGCTGCTCGGCACCGCCCTCGCCGGCGCGGTGATCCTGATCCGCCGGCGTCGTCCGGTGTCCACTGTCGCCTGATCGGCGGCCGTTCCATCCCTGAGACGGGTGCCCGCGCCGGTGACACCGGCGCGGGCACCCCGACGATCCGGTACGGAGGTACACACGTGCGGTGGCGGCGGACCCTACCGGCAGTGGTGGCCCTGCTCGGCGTGACCGGGCTCGGGCTGATCACCGTCGGCCTCACCGCCGACCCGGCACGGCCACCACGACCGTCGGCCGACGCGCCGACCCGCACCAACCCCGCACCGGACCTGGCTCCGCTGCCACCCGCCGCGCCGGTCCGGGTCCAGATCCCCGCCATCGACGTACGCGCCGACATCGTCCCCGTCGGCGCCGACGCCGCCGGTGTGCTGGAGGTGCCGCCGCTGGACCGACCCACCCTCGCCGGCTGGTACCGGCACGGGGTCACCCCCGGCGAGACCGGCAACGCCGTCCTGGTCGGACACGTCGACGCGCCGTCCGGCCCGGCGGTCTTCTTCGACCTCGGTCGGCTCCGCGCCGGGCAACAGGTGCAGGTCACCCGCGCCGACGCACGGGTCGCCACGTTCACGGTGGACGACGTGCGGGCGTACCCGAAGGAGCACTTCCCCACCGCCCTGGTCTACGGCCCGGCGGACGCCGCCGGGCTGCGCCTGATCACCTGCGGCGGCCGGTTCGACGCGGCGACCGGCAACTACGTCGACAACGTCGTCGTCTTCGCCACCCGCACCGCCTGAGCCAGGCCACCCGCTCCGCCGCTCCGGCTGGCTGTGAGGTCGGTGGTCCGCCCGAGCTGACCCAGGGCTAACCTCGCGCGGGTGATGTGGCAGCGGTACGTGGCGATCGGCGACAGCACCACCGAAGGGCTCGACGACCCGGACGGCGTCGGCGGCTACCGGGGCTGGGCCGACCGGTTCGCCCTGGCGGTGGCCCGCGCCCAGGGCGGCCTGGAATACGCGAACCTGGCCATCCGGGGCCGGACCACCGCGCTGATCCGCGCCGAGCAGCTCCAGCCCGCCCTCGACCTGGCCCCCGACCTGGCCACCGTGGTCGCCGGCATGAACGACGTGCTGCGCCCCTCCTTCGACGCGGACCAGGTCGCCGGGGATGTCGCGGCGATGCAGCAGGCACTGGTCGACCAGGGGGCCACAGTGCTGACCTTCACGATGCCGGATCCGGCGCCCGTGATGCCGTTGGCCCGGCCGCTGCGTGGTCGCATGCTGGCGCTCAACGAGGCACTGCGGGCAGCCACCGCACGGACCGGCGCCACCCTCCTCGACCTGGGGGCCCACCCGGTCTCCTCCGATCCCCGGCTGTGGAGCGACGACCGGCTGCACGCCAACAGCGCCGGGCACGAGCGCATCGCCACCGCACTGGCGTACACGGCGGGTCTGCCCGGGTTCGACGACTCCTGGACGCTGCCGTTGCCGCCGGCGCCTCGGCGGCGCCGGGGCGAGGTGTTCGGCGCCGAGCTGGCCTGGACCCGCCGGCACCTGCTGCCCTGGCTGGCCCGGCACCTGCGGGGCCGCTCGTCGGGCGACGACCGGGTGGCCAAGCGGCCGGTGCCGCTGCCGGTGCCGCTGGACTAGGCCCTGGCGAACAGTCGTCGGTCGAGCCGGACGGCGGTTGGCCAGGGCTCTGACGCAGGCCCGGGAGCGGGTGCGGCAGGATGGCCACGTGGGTAAGGGTGCAGGACGTCGGCGGGCGAACGCGACAACGGGACGGGTGTGCCCGTGCGGTTCCGGCCGGGCGTACCCGGACTGCTGCGCGCCGGCGCACGGCGGCGACGCCCCGGCGACGGCCGAGGCGTTGATGCGCTCCCGGTTCAGCGCCTTCGCCCTCGGAGACTCGGGTTACCTGCTGCGCAGCTGGCACTCCTCGACCCGGCCCGCCTCCCTGGAGCTCGACCCGGGGCAGCGGTGGACCCGACTGGAGATCGTGCAGACCGAGCGGGGCGGCCTGCTCGACACCGCCGGCACGGTGACCTTCCACGCCCACTACCGGGACGGTGGCCGGCCCGGCACGTTGACCGAACACAGCCGGTTCGTCCGTGAGGACGGCCGGTGGGTCTACCTTGACGGTGACCAACCCTGACGGGTGCGCGTCCGGACCGCCACCGCCCCGTTGCTCGAGACGGAGGAGACCACCGATGACCATGACATTCATCAACCTGCCGGTGCGCGACCTGACGACCGCGACCGAGTTCTACCGGGCGATCGGCTTCACCAGCGACCAGGCCGAGCCGGACGGCGACAGCACCGTGCTCACCATCTCCGACACCACCCGGCTGGTGCTGCACCTCCGCTCGGGCTTCGAGGCGTACACCGGGGTCGCGACGACGGACACGGAGACCAGCCGGGAGGTCATCGTCGGGCTGTCGGCGGCGAGCCGGGGGCAGGTCGACGAGCTGGTCGACCGGGCGGCCGTCGCCGGCGGTGAGTCGCTCGGGCCGGGGATGGCCAACGGTCCGATGTACATGCGTGGCTTCCGGGACCTCGACGGCCACCAGTGGTCGTTCCTGCACATGGCCGGCTGACCGTGCGGCCCGGCGGCGGCCCGCGGAGGCCGCCGCCGGGCCCGGTCAGTCCGGCGCAGCCACGGCCACGACGGTGGACACTGTCGACCGGTGCCGGCGGCGGGTCAGCAGCACCAGCGCCACCACGAGGTACGCCCCGGCGGTCAGCGCGAACGCCACCGCATTGCCGGCCGCCGAGGCGAGCAGGCCGTAAGCGGCGTACGTCACGATGATCAGCACATCTGTGGCCATCCCGGCCAGGGAGGTGACGGTGGCGCGGCTGCTGCCGGTGATCCGGGCCTGGAGCCGCGCGTCGGCCAGCACGGTGGCCAACTGAGCGGCGCCGAAGGCCACCGCGAGCAGCACGAACCCCGCCGGGTGCCGCACCATGGCACCTGCGGCCAGCGCGACGCCGACCAGCCCCAACAGCGCGGCGTACCCTCGGCCGCCCAGCCGCTCCCCCGCCGGGGCGAGCAACCCGCCGACTGTCACTGCGGCCCAGAGCAGCAGGAGCAGCAGGGGTACGGCCTGCGGGCCGACGCCGGTGTCCAGGGCGAGCAGCGGGGTGTACTCGTCCAGGGCACCCCAGTCGGCGGCGACCACGGCCACCAACAGCACGGCGGACCGTACCGGCGGACGGGTGCGGACCTGCGACACTCCGGTCCGCAGCGTGTCCCACCACCCGAGGTCGCCCTCGTCGTCCGGGCTCGTGGACTCGTGCTGCGGGGGTGGCGCGGCACCCACCGGGCGGGTGGCCGTCGTCGGCTCGGCGACCGGAACGCCGACGGCGGCGGGCCGGCGGTGTTCCGGGAAGCGGGTGGCGACGATCGTGGCGAGTAGGCAGGCGAGCACGCTGGCCGCGCCGACCACCGGGTAACCGCCGACGGCGAGCACCGGGCCGGCGAGCACTCCGGAGACGACCACCCCCAGCACACCGGCCGTCCGCGCCCGCCCGAGCACCCGGGCGTACCGGTCGACAGCGCCGAGCCGGTCCAACTCGGTCCAGACCAACGCCTCCAGCGCACCGGAGACCAGTGCGCCACCAGCGCCCCAGAGCAGGAAGCCGACAGCGAAGGCCGGGTACGACGGCAGCAGCACCCAGAGCGCGAAACCGGCGGCGGCCACGAGCGGGGCGAGGCACAGCAGCAGTCGGCGGGACAGCACGTCCGCCCAGGCGCCGGAGGGCACCTCGAACAGGATTCCGGCGGCGGACCAGATGACGAAGAGCGACGCGATCTGCCCCACCGACAGCCCGGTGTCGGCGAAGAACACCACGTACAGGGGGTAGAGCAGGACCAGGTCACTGAGGAACGCGTACCCGTAGAGGGTCGCCGTCAGTCGACGGACCGCCGGCTCGGGCACGCGCGAGGCGATGAGGGTCATGGGGCCTTCCCGTGGGAGTGGAGACGGACACCGGACATGCGGTGCCCGTGGCGGCCCACGAGATCGGTTGACGCTGCTGGATCAATGTCGCCAGGTCATGCCCGCGATGCTAGACAACCGGCGCGGCCTCGGCCAGCGGTTTCGGCGCGCCGAGCAGCGCCAACCGGGCTGGGCTGCCAACCCCACGCGTCATCGACGGCGCGGCGGGTGCGCCCCTCCGAGTCCGGCATCAGATGACCGTACGTCGACAG
>NZ_JBEYSY010000012.1:278389-292422 GCF_040704315.1 Micromonospora sp. NPDC047644 | reverse complement strand
CGATCTGCCCGGCCGGCTCCGGGCGGTCAGGCTTGATCCCTGCGCCGGCCGGGCTGCCCCGAAACCCGACTTGCTGTCGCTGGTCGAGTCCGTCCAGGTCACCCCCGGAGTCGGGGCACGGTCGGTACTGGGCAGGCTCGTGGGGCTGGGCCACCACTGTGTGAGCCAATCAAGATCGTCAGGGCTGACCAGCTCACCAATGGTCTCCGCACCGGTCTCCGGGTCGACCAGCACGTATCGCCAGCCGTTCTCGGAATGCACTGCCACGTCGAGGGGGACGTTGTCCAGCCACTCGGTGGCGAGCAGCACTCCCGTGATCCCGGCAGGGATCTCAGACGTCCAGTTGATCTCTTTGGGCAGGTTCTCCGGGCGGGGCGCGTACTCGACGGCTGTGAAGCGAACGCGTTCGGCGAGCGACGGACGGACGGCGGCAAGCGACGGCCCGTAGGGTGCGGCGGAGGTCGTGGGAGTCAGGGTTTCCGGGGAGCCCGACCACGCAGGGATCAAGCCTGACCGCCCGGAGTGGGCGGGCTCCCCGGAAACCCCCACCGCGAGCCCGGCGGGATCCTGAGCGAGCCCGGCGGGATTGTGAGCGAGCCCGGCGGGATTGTGAGCGAGCCCGGCGAGAGCGCGTAGCAGCTCGCCCCGCCCCGCCCCCACGTCGACCACGTCGAACCGTGACGGATGCCCGAGGGCCGCGTCGACCTGGGTGAGCAGGCGCAGAAGCGCGGTGGCGAAGGCCGGGGAGGCGTGCACGCTGGTGCGGAAGTGCTCGGCCGGGCCGCTGCCGGCGACGAAGAAGCCGCCCGGCCCGTAGAGGGCTCGGCTCATCGCGTCTCGCCAGGCGATCGACATCAGTTCCACTCCGAATGCAGCTCGGCGCACGGTGATCAGGTGATGAAAAGTAGGTCAGAAACGCTCGGGTCACCTACTTTTCAACACTTGATCATGGGTGCGGGCAGAACGCGCTGGTCTGGGGCGGTCCGGGACGGTGGTGGAGGGCACTTGGGGCGGTGGTGAAGGTTTTCACACATGCTTGTCCGGGTTCGGTGGACCGGGCGCATACTTGCGATCGACCGGTACCCCTTCTCGAGGACTGGATCGTCGTCATGAGCGCACCGTTGCGCCCGCGTCCGGCCGCCCCGCATGGGCCCGCCGTTCTCGGTGCCTCCGCCACTCCCCCCACCTCCCGTCTGCTCACCGTCGGTGTCATTGGCACCGGTCGGGTCGGCGCCGTGCTGGGTGCCGCGCTCGCCGCCGCCGGGCACCGGGTGGTCGCCGTCTCCGGCAGCTCCGGAGCCAGCCGCGCCCGCCTCGCCCTGCTGTTGCCCGAGGTGCCCCGCCGTCCGGTCACCGCCGTGGCCCACGCCGCCGCGGACCTGCTGCTGATCGCGGTGCCGGACGACAGGCTGGCCGGTGTGGTGACCGATCTCGCCGAGCGGGGCGCGCTGCACCCGGGCCAGATCGTCGCGCACACCTCGGGGGCGCACGGCCTGGCCGTGCTCGGGCCGGCCGTCGCGGCCGGTGCCCGGGCACTCGCCCTGCACCCGGCGATGACCTTTACCGGTACGCCGGACGACCTGGCCCGCCTCGACGGCATCTCGTACGGGGTGACCGCCCCGGCGGAGCTGCGCCCACTTGCTGCCCGGCTGGTCGCCGACCTCGGTGGCGTGCCCGAGTGGGTGGCCGAGTCGGACCGCCCGCTCTACCACGCCGCGCTGGCCCACGGCGCGAACCACCTGGTGACCCTTGTCAACGAGGCGACCGACCGGTTGCGGGACGCCGGGGTGGCCCGGCCGGAGAAGGTGCTCGCCCCGCTGCTGCGGGCCGCCCTGGAGAACGCGCTGCTGCTCGGTGACGACGCGTTGACCGGCCCGGTCTCCCGTGGCGACGCGGGCACCGTGCAGCGGCACCTGGCCCGGTTGGCGGCCACCGCACCGGAATCCGTGCCCGCGTACCTGGCGTTGGCCCGTCGTACCGCCGACCGGGCGATCGCCGCCGGCCGGTTGCGGCCGGTGGACGCACAGTCGCTGCTCGGCGTCCTGGCCGACAGCGGTCGGGAGGTGGCTGCGTGAGCGTGAGGAGTGAGCCGATCCTGCGAGCCCCGCAGTCGGGAACCGAGGTGGAGCTGTGAGCGTGAGGAGTGAGTCGATCCTGCGAGCCCCGCAGTCGCAAACCGAGGTGGAGCGGTGACCCAGGTCGTGCACACGCGCGCCGAGTTGGCCGAGGCCCGGGCTGGGCTGAAGGGCACGGTCGGGGTGGTGATGACCATGGGTGCGCTGCACTCCGGGCACGAGACGTTGCTGCGCGCGGCCCGGGAACAGGCCGACCACGTGCTGGTCACGGTCTTCGTGAACCCGTTGCAGTTCGGGCCGAACGAGGACTTCGACCGCTACCCGCGCACCCTTGAGGCCGACCTGGAGGTGTGCCGGCGGGCGGGCGCGGATCTGGTCTTCGCTCCGTCGGTGGCGGACATGTACCCGGACGGTCAGCCCCGCGTACGCCTCGATCCGGGCCAGCTCGGCGCCGAGCTGGAGGGGGCGAGCCGCCCCGGCTTCTTTCACGGGGTGCTCACGGTGGTGCTGAAGCTGCTCCAGCTCACCCGGCCGGACCTGGCGTTCTTCGGTGAGAAGGACTACCAGCAGCTGACCTTGGTCCGGCGGATGGCGCGCGACCTGGACGTGCCGGTCGAGGTGGTTGGCGTGCCGACCGTCCGGGAGCCGGATGGGCTGGCCCTCTCCAGCCGCAACCGTTACCTCAGTGAGCCGGAGCGGGCCGCCGCGCTGAGCCTGTCCGCCGCGTTGCGGGCCGGCGCGCAGGCCGCCGACGACGGCCTGGACGCGGCCGCGGTGCTGACCGCCGCACACGCCGCGTTTGGCGCCGGTACGCCCGGTGCCCGCCTCGACTACCTGGTGCTCACCGATCCCGAGTTGGAACCGGGTCCGGTGGCTGGGCCGGCTCGGCTGGTGATCGCCGCCTGGGTGGGTGCCACCCGGTTGATCGACAATGCGGCGATCCACCTCGCCCCGCGCCCCTGACCCGGCCGTACCACCCGCCACCGAAAACCGCGAAAGGCCACTGAAGATGTTGCGGACCATGCTCAAGTCGAAGATCCACCGAGCCACGGTGACCCAGGCCGACCTGCACTACGTCGGTTCGGTGACCGTGGACGAGGATCTGCTCGACGCCGCCGACCTGCTCCCCGGCGAGCAGGTGGCGATCGTGGACATCACCAACGGCGCCCGGCTGGAGACGTACGTGATCCCGGGTGAGCGGGGCAGCGGCGTGATCGGCATCAACGGTGCCGCCGCGCACCTGGTGCACCCCGGTGACATGGTCATCCTGATCTCGTACGGGCAGATGGACGACGCCGAGGCCCGGACGTACCGGCCGCGGGTCGTGCACGTCGACGCCGACAACCGGGTGATCGAGTTGGGGACCGATCCGGCTGCGGCGGCGCCGGGCACGGCCGGTAGCCCGGTGCCCAGCCCGTTGGCCGTGTCCGGAGTCTGATCCCCCGTACCGCGATTCCGGTCTGTTACCGGAAGGTCATTTCCGGTTACCCTGGGCACGCTGGCGAAAGCCGGTCGGTGGCTGGGGGAGGCCGCGATGAGCCGTGCCATGACGACCCTGTTCGCCGCTGCCGTGACGGCAGTGCTGCTGGTGGGCTGCGCCGGGTCCGGTGGCCTGGACGGTGATCTGACCGACGACTGGGCGGCGTTGCCGACACCGTCGGCGTTCACCCCGGCCGCCGGTGTGTGTCACGCCGCCGACTTCACCGACCTGGTCAGCCTCGCCAGTTACGAGCCGGTGGACTGCGCCGGGCCGCACCGCCTGGAGACGGTGCACGTCGGGGCTTTCCCGGCCGAGCGGGTGGCCGCTCCGGCGGGTGGTTCGGCCGAGCTGCGGGGTGCGTTCGCCGAGTGCGACACCCGGGCGACCAGCTACGTGGGTGACGACTGGCGGTCCGGCCGGCTGCGGCTGTCAGTGGCGCTGCCCAACAAGCCGGGGTGGGCGGCGGGTTCCCGGTGGTTCCGCTGCGACCTCACCGAGCTGAGCACCGTCGAGGCGGCGGCCACCGTGGTGGTCCGGTCGGGCAGTCTGCGGGACGCGTTGAAGGGGCCCTCCGGGCTGCGCCTCGGTTGCCAGCAGACCCGTGGTGGCGCCGGCCGGGGTGTGCAGACGCTGACCCCGGTGGAGTGCGGCAAACAGCACGACGCCGAGTTCGTCGGGGTGTGGCGCGCACCGGACGTGGCGTACCCGACCCGGGACGCCGACTGGCTGCCGCTCTACACGGGTTGTCGTAGCGTCCTGGCCCGGTACGCGGGCGTACCTGACGACGCCAGGTTGCGCTTCCGCAGCGGTGTGGTGGTCCGTCCGCCGGGGGCGGGGCGTTGGAAGGTCGGTGATCGGGGCGTCCGCTGCTATCTGTGGCTCAGCGACCGTACGGTGACCGCCTCGTTGAAGGGCGCGGGCCTGGCTGGTCTGCCGGTCCGGACGAAGTGACCACGGCCTGACCGTCGGCGCGGGACGGACGGGGTCGCCCAAAACACTCGTCCCGCCCCCGCCGCCCCGGGCGAGGATGGTTCGGGTTGACTGGGGGGATGGACCTTCCGACCGTCGACCTGCCTGCCCTGCCCGCGCTGCTGGCCGCGCCCGCGCCCGGCTGGGTGGAGACCACCGACGTGATCGTGGTGGGTTCCGGCGTGGCCGGTTTGACCGCGGCGCTGCACCTGCGGGAGGCGGGTCTGCACGTCACGGTGGTCACCAAGGTCAACATTGACGACGGCTCGACCCGATGGGCGCAGGGTGGCATCGCCGCCGTGCTCGACCCGGCCGACACCCCGGCGGCGCACGCCCGGGACACCGAGGTCGCCGGCGTCGGGCTGTGCGACCCGGCGGCGGTCCGGGTGCTGGTCGAGGAGGGCCCGACCCGGCTCCGTGAGCTGATCCGGATCGGCGCCGAGTTCGATCGCCATGCGGACGGCTCGCTGATGCTGACCCGCGAGGGTGGGCACCGGGCGGACCGGATCGTGCACGCCGGGGGCGACGCCACCGGCGCGGAGGTGCAGCGGGCCCTGCACGCCGCGGTGCAGCGCGACCCGTGGATCCGGCTGGTCGAGCACGCCCTCGTGCTGGATCTCCTACGCGCGCCGGGCGACGGCCCGGACGGGCTCGGCCCGGCCTGCGGGATCACCCTGCACGTGTTGGGTGAGGGCAGCGAGGACGGGGTCGGCGCGCTGCTGGCCCGTGCCGTGGTGCTCGCGACCGGCGGCATGGGTCAGATCTTCTCGGCCACCACCAACCCGGCGGTCTCCACCGGCGACGGGGTGGCGCTGGCGCTGCGGGCCGGCGCGGCCGTGACCGACGTGGAGTTCGTCCAGTTCCACCCGACCGCCCTGATCACCCCGGCCGGCGCGGGGGTGCCCGGGGCGGGGCACGCGCAGCAGCCGCTGGTTTCGGAGGCGTTGCGCGGCGAGGGCGCGTACCTGGTCGACGCGGACGGCAAGAGGTTCATGGTGGGCCAGCACGAGTTGGCCGAGCTGGCACCCCGGGACGTGGTGGCCAAGGGCATCCACCGGGTGCTGCTGGCCACCGGAGCGGACCACGTCTTCCTCGACGCACGGCACCTGGGCGGCGACTTCCTGGCCGGTCGGTTCCCCACCATCGTGGCGTCCTGCCTGGCGATCGGCGTGGACCCGGCGACCGATCTGATCCCGGTCGCGCCGGCCGCCCACTACGCCTCCGGCGGGGTCCGGACCGACCTGCGCGGCCGTACCTCGATCCCGGGCCTGTACGCCTGCGGCGAGGTGGCCTGCACGGGCGTGCACGGCGCGAACCGGCTGGCCAGCAACTCGCTGCTGGAGGGTCTGGTCTTCTCCCGGCGGATCGCCGAGGACATCGCGGCCGGCCTGCCCGAGCAGGCCCAGCCGGCGGAGACCGGCGCGTGGCGTGGCGGGACGGGTTGGGTGCTGCCGGCGGAGGTGACGCCGACCCTGCAACGGGCGATGACCCGGGGGGCGGGGGTGCTCCGATCCGCGGCGACGTTGGCCGGGACGGCCGGCACGTTGACCGACCTGGGCGTGGCCCGGGGCCGGCCGCGGACCGCCGACTGGGAGGCGACGAACCTGCTCACCGTGGCGTCGACGCTGGTTGCCGCCGCGTACGCCCGTGGGGAGACCCGGGGCTGCCACTGGCGGGAGGACTTCCCGACGGCCGACGAACGGTGGCTGGGCCATCTGGTCGGGGCGGTCGGGGCGCAGGGCCGGGTGACGCAACAGTGGGAGGGAAATTCGTGATCGAGTCGACGGAGACGGCGTTGCGGGCGGCGGGGTTGGATCCGGCGCACGTACGGCAGGTGATCGAGGGCGCGCTGGAAGAGGATCTGGGCCCGGATTTCCTGGACGTCACCAGCGTGGCCACCATTGCGGCGGATCAGATCGACACCGCCGACCTGGTGGCCCGCGCGGACGGGGTGTTGGCCGGGATGGCGGTGGCCGCTGCCGTGTTCGAGCTGGTGGGTGAGGTGACCGGCTTCGGTCGTACCGTCGAGGTGTCGGTGTTGGCCCGCGACGGCGAGCGGGTGGCCCGCGGCGACGTGCTGGCGACGGTGACCGGCCCGACCCGGCTGCTGCTGACGGCCGAGCGGACGGCGCTCAACCTGCTCTGCCGGATGTCCGGGGTGGCGACGCACACCCGCGCCTGGGCGGACGCGCTGGCCGGCTCGAAGGCGATGGTGCTGGACACCCGCAAGACGACACCGGGCCTGCGGGCGCTGGAGAAGTACGCGGTGCGGGCCGGCGGCGGCACCAACAAACGGATGGGCCTCTACGACGTGGCCATGATCAAGGACAACCACAAGCTGGCGGCCGGGAGCATCACCGCCGCCTACCGGCGGGTCCGGGAGGCCTTCCCGGAGGTGCCGGTGCAGGTCGAGGTGACCACTGTCGACGAGGCGGTGGAGGCGGTGGAGGCCGGCGCGGACTTCCTGCTCTGCGACAACATGACGCCGGAGGTGCTGGCCGGGGCGGTGGCCGCGGTGGGTGACCGGGCGGAGTTGGAGGCGACCGGCGGGCTGACCCTTGAGGTGGCCGGCCGGTACGCGGCCACCGGCGTGGACTTCCTCTCGGTGGGCGCGTTGACGCACTCGTCGCCGATCCTGGACATCGCGCTGGACCTGCGCGGCGAGTAGTTGTCTAGGCTGCGTTCGTGCTGCTCTGCATCGACATCGGAAACACCAACACCGTGCTGGCGACCTTCGACGGCGACAAGCTGGTGCACTCCTGGCGGATCAAGACCGATGCCCGCTCGACGGCGGACGAGCTGGGCCTGATGTTCCGGGGTCTGCTGGCCGGCGACAACGTCGAGATCAGCGGTGTGGCCGCCTGCTCCACCGTGCCGGCGGCGCTGCGGTCGCTGCGCACCATGCTCAGCCGCTACTACGCGGAGGTGCCGAGCGTCGTCGTCGAGCCGGGCGTGCGGACCGGCGTGCAGTTGGCGATCGACAACCCCAAGGAGGTGGGCTCCGACCGGGTGGTGAACACCCTGGCGGCGTACACCCTCTACGGCGGTCCGTCGATCGTGGTGGACTTCGGCACCACCACCAACTTCGACGTGATCAGCGAGCGCGGTGAGTTCCTCGGCGGGGCGTTCGCCCCGGGCATCGAGATCTCCTTCGACGCGTTGGCCGCCCGGGCCGCGCAACTGCGCAAGGTCGAGGCCACCAAGCCCCGCTCGGTGATCGGCAAGAACACCGTGGAGTGCCTCCAGGCCGGCCTGTACTTCGGCTTCGCCGGGCAGGTGGACCGGATCGTCGAGCGGATGACCGAGGAGTTGGGCGAGGTGCGGGCGGTGATCGCCACCGGCGGCCTCGCCTCTCTGGTGATCAACGAGTGTCGCAGCATCACCCACCACGAGCCGATGATCACCCTGATCGGCCTGCGGATGGTCTACGACCGCAACCTCTGACCCCGGCCGCCGTCGGGCCGGCCTCCGTGCGGGCGTCAGCGCCGTCGGGCGCGCAGCACCAGCGTCCGGTACGGCAGTTCGATGGTGTCCCGGCCAGCCAGGGCGGGGTGGGTGTCGAGGAGGTCGGTCAGTTCCCGCTCGACCTGCCGCTGATCGTCGCTGGAGGCGGTGAGCCAGTACGAGCGGGTGCGGACCATGCCGTGCAGCTCGTCCGGCGTGAGCGTGGTGCGGTGCGCGAACTCGCGCTTCTCGACGGCGTCGAACGCGGGGCCGAAGTCGGGCCGCTCGCCGAAGACCTCGCTGGTCGACTTGTCGCCGAAGTGGGCGATTCGACCCAGCTCGGCCACCCAGTCGACGCTGCCGTCCCGGATGTTCCAGATGGGGGCGAAGGTGCCGCCGGGGCGGAGCACCCGGGCGATCTCGGCGTGCGCTGGCTCCCGGTCGAACCAGTGGTACGCCGTCCCGACCAGCACCGCGTCCGCCGCCGCGTCGGGCAGCGGCATGTCCTCGGCGCTGCCCGCCAGCGCCGTCGTGCCCGGGGTGCTGGCGTCGAGCTGCGTCCGCATCCCCGGATCGGGCTCGACCGGTACGACCTCGTGACCGAGGGCCAGCACGGCGCGGGTCAGGATGCCGGTGCCCGCAGCGAGATCGACCACCCGGGCTTCGCTCAGCCCGTCGAGTGCCCAGTTGACCGCAGCCGCGGGATAGCGTGGCCGAAACCGGTCGTAATCACTCGCGGCGACACCGAACGACAGGGCGTGAGTGTGATCGACCATGACGGGCAGGTTATCCCGTAACGGCCTCAGGCGCGCTTGAGTACGCTCGGCCCTGACCCCCTGTATCTCCGTGACGAGGAAGCGTGCCGTGACCGAGCAGAACCCCGTGCCAGTGGACCCCGCCGACGACCTTCCCGAGCAGATGAAGGTCCGCCGGGAGAAGCGGGACCGGATGCTCGCCGAGGGCGTCGAGCCGTACCCGGTCGGCTTCCCCCGCACGACGACCCTGGCGCAGGTCCGGGCGGCCTACGCCGACCTGCCCACCGACACCGCGACCGGCGACCAGGTCGCTGTCACCGGCCGGGTGATCTTCGTACGCAACACGGGCAAGCTGTGCTTCGCCACCCTCCGCGACGGCGACGGCACCGAGTTGCAGGCGATGCTCTCCCTGGACCGGGTCGGGCCGGAGCGGCTGGAGGCGTGGAAGCGCCTCGTCGACCTCGGCGACCACGTCGGCGTGACCGGCGAGGTGATCACCAGCCGCCGGGGTGAGTTGTCGGTGCTGGCCCAGCAGTGGGAAATGACCGCCAAGGCGCTGCGGCCGTTGCCGGTGGCACACAAGCCCCTCTCCGAGGAGGCACGCGTCCGGCAGCGTTATGTCGACCTGATTGTCCGGCCCCAGGCGCGGGAGATGGTGCGCACCCGCGCGGCCACGGTGCGCAGTCTGCGCGATTCCCTGCACGGACAGGGCTTCATCGAGGTGGAAACGCCGATGTTGCAACTGCTACATGGCGGCGCGACAGCCCGACCGTTCGTGACCCACAGCAATGCGTTGAACACCGATCTGTATCTGCGAATCGCACCCGAACTGTTTCTCAAGCGCGCGGTGGTCGGCGGCGTCGACCGCGTCTTCGAGATCAACCGCAACTTCCGTAATGAGGGTGTCGACTCTTCGCACTCGCCGGAGTTCGCGATGCTGGAGACCTACCAGGCGTACGGCGACTACGACACGATCGGCGAGCTGACGCGTAATCTCGTGCAACAGGCGGCCGTCGCGGTGAGCGGTTCGACGGTGGTGACCCACGCCGACGGGCGGGAGTTCGACCTGGGTGGTGAGTGGCGGCAGGTGACACTCTTCGGCGTGCTTTCCGAAGCGCTCGGCGAGGAGGTCACGGTCCGCACCGACCGGACCCGTCTGGTGGAGTACGCCGACAAGGTGGGATTGGCGGTCGACCCGAAGTGGGGGCCGGGCAAGCTGGCCGAGGAACTGTTCGAGGAACTGGTCGTTCCGGGCCTGGAGGCACCCACCTTCGTGCGGGACTACCCGGAGGAGACCAGCCCGCTCACCCGAGGCCACCGCAGCGAGCCGGGTCTGGCCGAGAAGTGGGACCTCTACGTGCTCGGTTTCGAGCTGGGCACCGGATACTCCGAGCTGGTCGACCCGATCGTGCAGCGGGAGCGGCTGGTGGCCCAGGCGCGGCTGGCCGCTCGCGGCGACGACGAGGCGATGCGTCTCGACGAGGACTTTCTTCGGGCGATGGAGTATGGAATGCCACCGGCCGGCGGTATGGGAATGGGAATCGACCGCCTCTTGATGGCCCTGACCGGCCTCGGAATTCGGGAAACGATCCTCTTCCCGTTGGTCCGCCCGGAGTAGTCCCCTCCGGTCGTACGCCGAGCCGTAACCGGAGCCTATTGACGCGACGAGCAGCGCGCGGGTTATTGTGCTCTCGTTAGCAGGAGCACCCTGCTCGAAAGGAATGTGGGACGTGGCCAAGCAGATCATTCACAAGCTGGTCGATGACCTGGACGGCGGGGACGCGGACGAGACCGTCAAGTTCGCCCTCGACGGCGTTCAGTACGAGATCGACCTGTCGAGCGCCAACGCCGCAAAATTGCGCGATGCATTTGCCTCGTACGTGGGCGCCGGCACCAAGGTCGGCCGCGGTGGTGTCGTGATCGGTGGGCGGGCTGCCCGCGGTCGGGGTGGCGCGACCGCCGATCGGGAACAGAACAAGGCGATCCGGGAGTGGGCCAAGAAGGCCGGCAAGGACATCTCGGACCGGGGTCGTATCCCGCAGGAGATCGTGGACGAGTTCCACGCGAAGCGCTGATCAGTCAGCAGCACGGTGGCGAGCCGCCACCGCAGGCGACACCGACGCCGGGCCGGGGGAGTCCTCCGGGCCGGCGTCGCCGTATCCGGACGGTCGTGCCGTACCCGGATGGTGTCGCCGTATCCGGACGGTGGTGCCGTATCGGGCGGTGGCGTCGGGCCCGTTCGGGGCCGGGAAGCAATCCGGGCCAACCGGCGTTGTCCACAACCAGTGGAACAGTTGTCCACAGCCTGTGGACAACTTCCCCAAGGGGCCGGCGCGGCGCTCGTCGTGACTGCCGGTCCGCCCTCCGGGGCCTCGCGGAGCGCTTCGGGACCCCGGATCGGGCCTCCGCCGAGTCAGTCGGATTTCGCTCTGCGCGTAGCGACAGGGCTACCGGAACACCTCCTGAGCGCGGACGGTTGTTCAAAACGACGTGGAACCGACCCGGAGCAGAGACACGCGACCTCAGCGGAGTCGGTCAGCGACGATAGAGTAAGGAGGCACGGACGCCCGTCCTGGACGTTCGTGCACCGGCCCCGCCAAGATCTTGACCATCAAGGCGCACGGCACGTGAGGAGCACGAGGGCATGTTCGAGCGGTTCACCGACCGAGCGCGACGGGTTGTCGTCCTGGCCCAAGAAGAGGCCCGGATGCTCAACCACAACTACATCGGTACGGAACACATCCTGCTGGGCCTGATCCACGAAGGTGAAGGCGTCGCGGCAAAGGCCCTGGAGAGCCTCGGCATCTCCCTGGAGGGCGTCCGCCAGCAGGTCGAGGAGATCATCGGCCAGGGCCAGCAGGCGCCGAGCGGGCACATCCCGTTCACGCCGCGGGCCAAGAAGGTGCTGGAGCTGTCGCTGCGCGAGGCGCTGCAGCTCGGCCACAACTACATCGGCACCGAGCACATCCTGCTCGGGCTGATCCGTGAGGGCGAGGGCGTTGCCGCCCAGGTGCTGGTCAAGCTCGGCGCCGACCTCAACCGGGTCCGCCAGCAGGTGATCCAGCTGCTCTCCGGCTACCAGGGCAAGGAGCCGGCCGCGGCGGGCGCCGCGCCGGGTGAGGCCGCGCCGTCGACCAGCCTCGTGCTGGACCAGTTCGGCCGCAACCTGACCCAGGCCGCCCGCGAGGGCAAGCTCGACCCGGTCATCGGGCGCGAGAAGGAAATCGAGCGGGTCATGCAGGTGCTCTCCCGCCGTACCAAGAACAACCCGGTCCTGATCGGTGAGCCCGGCGTCGGTAAGACCGCCGTGGTGGAGGGCCTGTCCCAGAAGATCATCAAGGGCGAGGTGCCCGAGACCCTCAAGGACAAGCAGCTCTACACGCTCGACCTGGGCGCGCTCGTCGCCGGTTCCCGCTACCGCGGTGACTTCGAGGAGCGCCTCAAGAAGGTGCTCAAGGAGATCCGCACCCGCGGCGACATCATCCTGTTCATCGACGAGATCCACACCCTGGTGGGTGCGGGTGCCGCCGAGGGCGCGATCGACGCCGCGAGCATCCTCAAGCCGATGCTGGCCCGTGGTGAGCTGCAGACCATCGGTGCCACCACGCTCGACGAGTACCGCAAGCACCTGGAGAAGGACGCCGCTCTCGAGCGCCGCTTCCAGCCGATCCAGGTGGGTGAGCCGTCGCTGGCCCACACCATCGAGATCCTCAAGGGCCTGCGGGACCGCTACGAGGCTCACCACCGTGTCTCGATCACGGACGCCGCCCTCGTGGCTGCCGCGACCCTGGCCGACAGGTACATCTCCGACCGCTTCCTCCCGGACAAGGCGATCGACCTGATCGACGAGGCCGGTGCCCGGATGCGGATCCGTCGGATGACCGCGCCGCCAGACCTGCGCGACTTCGACGAGCGCATCGCCCAGGTGCGTCGCGACAAGGAGTCCGCGATCGACGCGCAGGACTTCGAGCGCGCCGCCCAGCTGCGCGACAAGGAGAAGCAGCTCCTCGGCCAGAAGGCTCAGCGGGAGAAGGAGTGGAAGGCCGGTGACCTGGACGTCGTCAGCGAGGTCGACGACGAGCAGATCGCCGAGGTTCTCGGCAACTGGACCGGCATCCCGGTCTACAAGCTGACCGAGGAGGAGACCTCGCGCCTGCTGCGCATGGAGGACGAGCTGCACAAGCGCGTCATCGGCCAGGAGGACGCGGTCAAGGCGGTCTCGAAGGCGATCCGGCGTACCCGGGCCGGCCTGAAGGACCCGAAGCGCCCGTCGGGCTCGTTCATCTTCGCCGGCCCGTCCGGTGTCGGTAAGACCGAGCTGTCCAAGGCGCTCGCCGAGTTCCTCTTCGGCAGCGAGGACGCCCTCATCCAGCTGGACATGTCCGAGTTCCACGACCGTTACACGGTCTCCCGGCTCGTGGGTGCCCCTCCCGGCTACGTCGGCTACGACGAGGGCGGGCAGCTGACCGAGAAGGTGCGGCGTCGGCCGTTCTCGGTGGTCCTCTTCGACGAGATCGAGAAGGCCCACCCGGACGTGTTCAACACGCTCCTGCAGATCCTCGAAGACGGTCGGCTCACCGACGGTCAGGGTCGGATCGTGGACTTCAAGAACACGGTCATCATCCTGACCACCAACCTGGGCACCCGTGACGTCGCCAAGGCGGTGTCGCTGGGCTTCCAGCAGTCGGAGGACTCCGAGTCCAACTACGACCGGATGAAGCAGAAGGTCAACGACGAGCTCAAGCAGCACTTCCGGCCTGAGTTCCTCAACCGGATCGACGACACCATCGTCTTCCACCAGCTGCGCCAGACCGAGATCCTCTCGATCGTGGACATCATGATCCAGCGGATCGAGGGACAGCTGCGGAACAAGGACATGGGTCTGGAGCTGACCGACAACGCCAAGAAGTACCTGGCCGCGAAGGGCTTCGACCCGGTGCTCGGTGCCCGTCCGCTTCGTCGCACGATCCAGCGCGACATCGAGGACAACCTCTCCGAGCGGATCCTGTTCAACGAGCTGACCCCGGGTCAGATCGTCGTGGTGGACTGCGAGGGCGACCCGGACGACATCGACAAGTCCAAGCTCGTCTTCCGGGGCTCGGAAAAGCCGGTCGAAGTTCCGGACGCCGTCCCGGCCGACCTCGGTGGCACTGCCGCTGGCACCGCCGCGGCGGGCGTGGACGAGTAACACAACCAGCAAGGGGCGGGGCCCCGGTGGCGCGAGCCATCGGGGCCCCGCCTTTTTGCGCCCTCGCGTATCGCCTCGCGTACCGCCCTTGCGCGTGGCTTCGCGCGTCGCCCTTGCGCATC
>NZ_JBEYSY010000012.1:217227-278295 GCF_040704315.1 Micromonospora sp. NPDC047644 | reverse complement strand
CGCACCGGCTCGCGCGTCGCCCCGCCTTTTGCGCCCTCGCGCGTCGCCCTTGCGCATCGGCTCGCGCGTCGCCCCGCCTTTTGCGCCCTCGCGCGTCGCCCTTGCGCATCGGCTCGCGCGTCGCCCCGCCTTTTGCGCCCTCGCGCGTCGCCCGCTGCGCCCTGTTGGCCGGCATCGCCGCCGTCGCCGCAGGCACGGGTCTGCTCGCTCCCGCTCGCGCCCTCCCGGCCCGCCCCCGCGTCGCACCTGCCCGACCTGCCCCGCCCTCGTCCGGCCGCTCCGGCTGCCGTGCTCGGCAAGATCCTCACAACATCAGGGAAGGTGCTGCCTCCGGACGCCGCGAGGCAGCACCTTCCCTGATGTTGTAGGCGAAACAGGGGCGGGGTGGTGAGCTTGCCGCCGGCCTCGCTCCCAGTGAAGGCCCCGGCCTCCAGGATCGCGCAACAACCTGGATGTAGTGGCATCCGGCGCGCCCGACACCACTACATCCATGATCGAGCACGATCTTGAGATGAGAGGCGCGGATCGCGGACTCTGCTTTCCGCGCGAGGCGCGCATTGAGGGCGCGAGGCGCGGGCGGGCGTGCGGCGTGGGCGTGCGGCGTGTGCGGGGCGTGCGGCGTGGGCGTGCGGCGTGGGCGGGGCGTGTGGCGTGGGCGTGCGGCGTGGGCGTGCGGCGTGGGCGGGGCGTGCGGCGTGGGCGTGCGGCGTGTGCGGGGCGTGCGGCGTGGGCGTGTGGCGTGGGCGTGGGCGTGCGGCGTGGGCGGGGCGTGCGGCGCGGGCGGGGCATGCGGCGAGAGCGGGACGCGGGGCGAGGACGGGTGTGCGGCCCAGGCGCGCGGGGCGTGGGGCGTGGAGTGAAAGTGTGCGGCGGGGCCGCGTAGGCCATGGGTCGGCGCGCAGGATGGGCCGGGTGGGGTGGGTCAGGTGGTGAGGTCCGCTGTTGGCAGGGACGGGCCGTCACCGGCCAGGCGGAAGGAGTCGGTGCCGGCGGGTTCGACCAGCCCGTCCTGCACCAGCCCGGCGAGGGCGCGGGCGCGTTGCACGTCGTCGGTCCAGACCTGGTCCAACCGCTGGTGGGGGACCGGCCCGTTGCTGTCCCGGAGCACTCCGAGCAACAGGCCGCGGACCTGCCGGTCGGTGCCCGCGTACCGCTGGGGTCTGCGGGTCGGCCCGGTCGGCGCCTCCTGGCCGGACGCCCGCCAGGCGCAGACCGACTCGACGGGGCAGGCGGTGCAGCGCGGTGACCGGGCTGTGCAGATCACCGCGCCCAGTTCCATGAACGCGGCGCTGGCCAGTGCCGCGGCGTCCGGTTCGGCAGGAAGCAGCTCCTCGGTGGCGACGAGGTCCGCTGGCCGGGTGACGGGTCCGGCGTCCGGTTCGCCGGCCACCGCCCGGCACACCACCCGTCGTACGTTGGTGTCGACGACGGGATGCCGTTGCCCGTACGCGAAGGCGGCCACCGCCCGAGCGGTGTACGTGCCGACGCCGGGCAGCGCGAGCAGCTGCTCCAGCCGGTCCGGCACCTGGCCGCCGTGCCGGTCGACGATCGCGACCGCGCACTCGCGTAGCCGGACCGCCCGACGGGGGTAGCCGAGGCGTCCCCACATCCGGATCGCCTCGGCCGGGGTGTCCGCCGCCAAGGCGGCCGGGTCCGGCCAGCGGGCCAGCCAGGCCTGCCAGGCCGGGACCACCCGGACCACCGGTGTCTGCTGGAGCATGACCTCGCTGACCAGGATGGCCCACGGGGTGACGCCGGGATCGCGCCACGGCAGGTCACGGGCGTGCTGCTGGAACCAGCGGCTGACCAGGGTGGCGAAGTCGGGTTGAGTCATGGCGTCGTCGATGATGTCACGCCCGGCGTTCCCGTTGGGTGGGCGGCTCGGGCGGGGTGCCACGTCCTCGTTCGGCGGGCGGGGGAGAATGCGCGGATGAACGAGCTCGCGATCACCGTCATCGGCCGGGACCGGCCGGGCATCGTGGCCGATGTCGCGGAGGTGCTGGCCCGACTGGGCGCGAACCTCACCGACAGCACGATGACGCGGCTGCGGGGGCATTTCGCGATGACCCTCATCTGCACCGGCCCGGCCGCCGCCGAGGTCGAGGCCGCGCTGGCGTCGCTGGCCGCCGAGGGCCAGCTGCTGGCGACGGTACGCGCGGTCACCCCGGACGGCGATGTTCCTCCGGTGGGTGAGCCGTACGTGATGGCGGTGCACGGTTCGGACCGGATGGGGATCGTCGCGGCGATGACGCGGGTGCTGGTGGACGCCGGGGGAAATGTCACCGATTTGAGTACCCGGTTGACCGGTGCGCTCTACGTGGTCCTGGCGGAGGTCGAGTTGCCGGCCGGTGTGGCGGAGACGCTGCTCGACCGGCTGCACCGGACGGCTGCCGAGCTGGGCGTGGAGGTCACCCTCCGGCCGGCGGACCCGGACCTGTTGTGACCGGCGAGGAGCGTGGGCCGGAGGTCGGCCTCAGGGACTGGACTCCGGAGTCACTGGATGTGCCGGGCGAGGTGCGGGCGGTGGTGTCCGCCCCGCATCCGGTGCTGAGTCGGGCCGCGGACGAGGTCGACCCCACGGCGAAGGAGACGGTTCAACTCGCGGCCGACCTGATCGCCACGATGAGGGTCTCGCCGGGCTGCGTGGGGCTGGCCGCGCCGCAGGTCGGGGTGGGCGCTCGGGTCTTCGCCGTCGACGTGACCGGGCACCCGAAGGCGGTGACGGTGCACGGCACGTTCGTGTTGTGCAACGCGCGCGTGGTCGAGGCGACGCGGTGGAAGCCCGGCCGGGAGGGCTGCATGTCGGTGCCGGACCTGACCGGCGACGTGAAGCGGGCCAGCCGGCTGGTGGTGGAGGGTGATCTGCCGGGCAGCGGCGAGCCGGTCCGGCTGGTGACCGACGGCTTCGAGGCTCGGGCGTTGCAGCACGAGATCGACCACTGTGCGGGGCTGCTCTTCCTGGACCGGGTCGCCGGTGCGCACGCGGTCTATCAGCGCAAGGTCTACCTGTGACCGGTGAGCTGTCCGTCCTGAGTGGACGGTCGGGCGTACCCCTCGAATCGGTTCCGGCGCGTCGCGCCGCACTGCCGGGTACGGCGCGGCTACGGTGGAGGGCATCATGCGTCTGACGGTCGGCCCCCTGCCACCCGCCGTGTACTGGCGGCGTCGCGCCGTCGTACTCGGAGCGGGGTTCCTGTTCCTGATTGTCCTGCTTTACTCCTGCACCGGTTCGGGTCGTTCCGGCGACAAGGAGCCGAAGGCGGGCGGGTCGCCGTCGGCGACGTCCGCCGCGACGTCAGGCCCCGCTGGGCCGGTGCTGACCCCGCAGACCGGCGGTCCGTCGTCGTCCGCGTCCGCTGACTCGGGTGCGACGAGTCCGAGCCCGGCGGTCACCAGCAACACACCGCCGCTGGGCGCGGCGGCCGGTTCGGAGGACGACGGCACCTGCACCGACGGGGAGATCAGCGTGGTCTCGTCGGCGAGCCCGACCTCGGTGCAGCGGGGCGCGGTGGTCGAGCTGCAACTGAGGATCAAGAACACGTCGGACCGGACGTGCAGCCGCAACGTCGGCGCCGACCTCCAGGAGATCTTCATCAAGTCCGGTGCCGAGAAAATCTGGTCGTCGGACACCTGCGGCAAGGTCCAGGGCTCGGACGTGGTGTCCTTCACGCCGAACCACGAGCGCTCCTACCAGGTGCCGTGGAACGGGCGGGACACCAGCCGTTGTGACGGCGCGTTGGCCGGAGGACCGTTCCCGCCGATCGGGTCGTACCAGGTGTTCGCCCGGGTCGGCACGAAGCTCAGCGACCCGGTGAAGCTCACCGTCACCGGCTGAGCCGGGGTCAGACGTAGCGTTCCAGGATGGATGCCTCGGCGAGCCGGGACAGCCCCTCACGGACCCCGCGGGCCCGGGCGTCGCCGACCCCTTCGACGGCCTGCAGGTCTTCCACGGTCGCGCCGAGCAGACGCTGAAGGCTGCCGAAGTGCAGCACCAGGCGATCGACCACCGCCACCGGCAGCCGGGGCACCTTGGCCAGCAGCCGGAAGCCGCGCGGGCTGACCGCGGCGTCGAGCGCGTCGGACGCGGCCGGGTAGCCGATCGCCTTTGCCACCGAGACCAGGTCGATCAGCTCGGTGGCACCGAGCAGGTCCAGCTCGACGAGAGCCTCGTCCAGGGTGCGTGACTTACGGCCGACGGGGAGGTAGTCCCGGATGACCAGCGTGCGGTCGGCGTCCACGCCGGCCATCAGCTCGTCGAGTTGAAGGGCGAGCAGGCGGCCGTCGGTGCCCAGTTCCACCACGTAGCCGGCGATCTCGTCGGCGATCCGGCGAACCATCTCCAGCCGCTGCACCACCGCCACCGCGTCCCGCACGGTGACCAGATCCTCGATCTCCAGGGCGGAGAGCGTGCCGGAGACCTCGTCCAGCCGGAGCTTGTAGCGCTCCAGGGTGGCGAGCGCCTGGTTGGCGCGGGAGAGGATGGCCGCCGAGTCGTCGAGCACGTGCCGCTGGCCGTTGACGTAGAGGCTGATGATCCGCATGGACTGGCTGACCGAGATGACCGGGTAGCCGGTCTGGCGGGCCACTCGCTCGGCGGTGCGGTGCCGGGTGCCGGACTCTTCGGTCGGGATGGACGGGTCGGGCATCAGGTGCACCGCCGCCCGGACGATCCTGGTGCCGTCGCTGGAGAGCACGACGGCGCCGTCCATCTTGCACAGCTCGCGCACGCGGGTCGCGGAGAACTCCACGTCCAGCGGGAAGCCACCGGTGCAGAGGCCCTCGACCACCTTGTCGTAGCCGAGCACGATGAGCGCGCCCGTGCGACCCCGCAGGATGCGCTCCAAACCGTCGCGTAGTGCGGTGCCCGGGGCCATCAGGGCGAGATTGGCCCGTAGCGGATCTCCGGCGCTCCCGGCGGCTCCCGCAGTCACGCTCACGCTGATCGGGCGGGCGGGCGAGCCCACGGCGCCGGTGCGGGCCTGGGGCGGCGCGCCGGCTGGCTTGGTGGTATCGCGGTCGATCGGCACGCGCACAGTCTACGGACTGTCGTGCGGTGGGTGCTGTCGTGGTTACTGTGATGTGTCACGATGCCGCCCTTTCCCACGTTTCCCGCTTGCGACGTGCTGTCCGGTTTCGCCGCCCTCGTCGGCACGGTGGGTCACTCGGCGGACGCGCGAGCCGCATGGTGCAGCGCGGAACGGACGTCGGTGACCTCGGTCACCCGCATCTGCTCGGGGCCCGCGCCGGTGCTGGCCGGGCCGCAGCCGGGCGGCACCAGGGCCACCTTGAACCCCAGCCGGGCGGCCTCGGCCAGCCGGCGTGGCACCGCCCCGACCCGTCGCACCTCGCCGGTCAGCCCCACCTCGCCGATCGCCACCAGGTGCGGCGCGATCGCCAGGTTGAGCCCCCCGGAGGCGACCGCCAGAGCCACCGCCAGGTCGGCGGCCGGCTCCACCACCCGGATTCCGCCCACCGTGGCGGCGAAGACCTCCCGGTCGTGCAGGGTCAGCCGCTCGGTGCGCCGTTGCAGCACGGCGAGCACCATCGCCAGTCGGGCCGAGTCGAGACCGGAGACGGTGCGCCGGGGCGAACCCGCCACTGTCGCGCCGATCAACGCCTGCACCTCGGTGACCAGGGCCCGCCGCCCCTCCATGGCCACCGTCACGCAGGTGCCCGGAACCGGCTCCGCGTAGCGGGTCAGGAACAGCCCGGACGGGTCGGCCAGGCTGCTGATGCCACCCTCGTGCATCTCGAAGCAGCCGACCTCGTCGGCCGCGCCGAACCTGTTCTTCACGCCGCGCACCAGGCGCAGCGACGAGTGCTTGTCGCCCTCGAAGTGCAGCACCACATCGACCAGGTGCTCCAGCACCCGAGGCCCGGCCACCTGGCCGTCCTTGGTGACGTGCCCGACCAGCACGGTGGCGATGCCCCGCTCCTTGGCGACCGAGACCAACGCGGCGGTGACCGCGCGGACCTGGGTCACCCCACCGGGCACCCCCTCGGTGCCGGTGGTCGAGATGGTCTGCACCGAGTCGAGCACCAACAGGCCCGGCTTGACCGCGTCGAGGTGACCGAGCACCGAGGCGAGGTCGCTCTCGGCGGCGAGGTAGAGCTGCTCGTGCAGAGTGCCCATCCGCTCGGCGCGCAGGCGCACCTGACTGACCGACTCTTCGCCGCTGACCACCAGCGAGGGGCTGCCGGCACCGACCGCCCACTGCTGCGCCACATCGAGAAGGAGTGTCGACTTGCCCACGCCGGGCTCGCCGGCGAGCAGCACCACGGCACCGGGGACCAGGCCGCCGCCGAGCACCCGGTCGAGCTCGCTCACCCCGGTGGGGCGGGCGCGGGCCGGCGCGGCGCTGATGGTGGCGATCGGCCGGGCCGGCTCGGACGGCATCCGGGAGCTGACCACCCGACCGGAGACGGTGGGGCCGGTCACCGTGTGCTCGACGACCGCCCCCCACTCGCCGCACTCCGGACAGCGCCCGACCCACTTGGGCGGCTGGTGCCCGCAGGCGTCGCACTGGTAGGCCGGGCGTTGTTCGCGGGCGGCGGACCGACCACGGGCGGCACCGGCCGTGCCGCCACGCGGAGCTGTCGATCGGGAGGTGGTCACATCAGGACGCTAGCCCTCGCGTACGACGAAAACACCCCGGCGTGGTGGTCACCACGCCGGGGTGTTCGTCGATGTGCGGGTCGGTCACTCGTGGGTCGTGCCGCCCTCGCTGCCCTCGTAGCCACCCTCGCGCTCGATGATCGGCGACGGAGGGGCCGCCGGGGTGAGCGGCACCGCGATCGGCGCCTGGCCGGTGACCGTGTTGCCGTTGCCGAAGTCGAAGGTCACGACGACGTTCTGGCCGGAGCGCAGCGCCTCGGTCAGGCCGATCAGCCGCAGCTGCGTGGTGGCCTCGGAGTTGAACTGGATGTAGCTCAACGGCGCCAGCTCGATCCGGGCCGGCTGGCCCGGGGCGGCGGGGCTGGCCGAACCGGACGCCCGCGCCGACTCCGGGGCGGACGGGGTGGCCGAGGACGATCCGGTCTCGGAAGGCGTCGCCGACGGGCTCGGCGAGCCGGACGTCGAGTTCGACGGGCTGGCCGAACCGGACGGCGACGGGCTCATGGAGGAGGACTCCGAGGCGGACGGCGACGGGCTCGCCGAGCCGCCGCTGATCACCACCTCGCGGGCGCTCTCCGTGGTGACGGTGACCGTCACCGTCTCCTTGGAGTCGTTGTAGATCACGGCGCCGAGCCCCGCGTCCTGCCCTGCCTGGTAACCCTCGGTGCCGGGGTAGTCCACGAGCAGGCCCCGCACGGAGAAGGAACCGTTGCTGGTCGTGAGGTTGACGCCCTGGACCGACGGCTCCTTCAACGCGGTCTCGGCGATCTGACCGGTGCCGCATCCGGAAGCCAGCAGGCTGGCCGCCGCAATCCCGGACAGCAACAGGGCCGCCCGCCGGGATCCCCTGATCGAGCGCGTCACGTCGGTCCTCCTCGTCACAATCCCCACCCGGGCCGTACGCCGGGCACGGTGGCCATACCCGCGCAGACCGCGCTCCAGGGTAGTTGGGAGTGATCGAGGCCCGCACACGGACCCGGCAATGCCACCTGCCCGGGTGGCGTTCACACCACCCGACCGCTCGCCACCAGCAGAACCACGTCGATGAGGGCCACCAGCATCACCGCCCGGAAGGCCGCCACCGGCCGCCGGCCGGCCCGGGTCGCCGAGCGTCCGGCGTACCAGCTCAGCGGTGGCACCACGGCGGCCGTGCCGACCGCCGCCCAGCCGATCGCCGACGGCGGCCCGGGTGGCCCGAGGACCAGGGTCGCGGTCGCCGCGAGGAGGAGGCCCGCCGCGGCCACCCGGCTGCCGACGGCACCGAGCCGGTGGGGCAGGCCGCGCACGCCGGTGCGGGCGTCGTCGGCCAGGTCGGGCAGCACGTTGGCGAAGTGGGCGCCGGCGCCCAGGCAGGCCGCCGCCGCCACCAGCCAGACCGGGGGGGACGGCTGGCCGGGCAGCGCCAGGACCACGAAGGCGGGCAGCGCGCCGAACGACACGGCGTAGGGCAGCACCGAGAACGCGGTGGCCTTGAGCGGCCAGTCGTAGAGCAGGGCGGAGACCAGGGCGAGCGTCAGCCAGAAGGCCGCCACCGGGTTCGTGGTCAGCGCCAGCAGCGGGCAGGCCACCGCGGCCACCGCGGCGGCCCAGGCCGTGACGCGGCGCTCGACGGCGCCACTGGCGACCGGCTTGTCGGTACGCCCCACAGTGGCGTCCCGCTCGGCGTCCAGCGCGTCGTTGGTCCAGCCGACGGCGAGCTGGCTGGCCAGCACGGCGAGCACCACCGAGACGATTCCGGTCGGCCGGTGGCCCACTCCCCAGGCCAGCAGACCGGCCACCGTGGTCACCGCTGCGGCCGGTTCCGGATGGCTCGCTCTGACCAGCCCTAACACCCTCGACGACATAAGGGAAGTCTGGTCGTTACCGAGCAGTCGTGCCACGCTCGGTTCCATGCGAGACGTGGCTGCGGCCGGGGCGTCCACCGGTCCGAGGGTGCTGCCGCGAAACGATCCGCGTCAGTACGACGATCTGGCCGGTGAGTGGTGGCGGCCGGATGGTGCGTTCGCGATGCTGCACTGGCTCGCTGAGGCCCGTGCCGCGCTGGTGCCGCCGGCCACCCGTCCGGACGCCTTGCTCGTCGACCTGGGCTGCGGCGCCGGCCTGCTCGCGCCGCACCTGGCGGGCAAGGGCTACCGCCACGTCGGGGTGGACCTGACCCGCTCGGCCCTCGTCCAGGCGGCCGAGCACGGGGTACGGGTGGTCCAGGGTGACGCCACGGCGGTGCCGCTGCCTGACGGCTGCGCCGACGTGGTCTCGGCCGGTGAGTTGCTGGAGCACGTGCCGGCCTGGCCGCGCGCGGTGGCCGAGGCGTGTCGGCTGCTGCGCCCCGGCGGCGTGCTGGTGCTGGACACCCTCAACGACACGGCGCTGGCCCGGCTCGTCGCGGTCCGGATCGGTGAACGCCTGCCGACGGTGCCGCGCGGCATCCATGATCCACGGTTGTTCGTGGACGCGCGGGCGCTGGTCGCCGAGTGCGCCCGACACGGTGTCGACCTGAGCTTGCGGGGCATCCGTCCGCAGGTCGGCGGGGTGCTCGCCTGGCTGCTGCGCCGCGCTCGCGCGAGCCGAACGGGCGCTGCGGCGCCCGTCGGCCGCGCGCCGCGCATCGTGCCGACCCGCTCCACCGCCGTGCTGTACCAGGGCCGGGGGGTCCGCAAAGGATAGTCAGGCGCTGGCGGGGTATGGAACGCCGAGGAGGAACGAGATGACGGTGCACGCGCTTGAGGCAGCACGCCGGTTGGCGCCGCGGTTCGCCGCGCGGGCGGCCGAGCACGACCGGGACGGTTCCTTCCCCGTGGACGACTTCGCCGACCTGCGTGAGGCCGGCCTGTTCGGGCTGATGGTGCCCCGGGCGCTCGGCGGTCTGGGTGCCACCTTCGCCGAGTACGCAGCGGTGGCCACCGAGCTTGCCCGGGGCAACGGTGCGACCGCCCTCGTGTTCAACATGCACGCGTCGGTGACCGGCGCGCTGGGCGCGGTCACCGAGGAGCTGGCCGAGGCGCTGGGCGTACCCGACGAGGCGCTGGCCGCCCGCGACCGGCTGCTCAGCGCGGCGGCGCGGGGCTCCTGGTACGCGGTCGCGATGAGCGAGCGGGGCGCGGGTGCCCGGCTGTCCCAGCTCACCACGGCGTACGAGCCGACCGACGGGGGCTGGCACCTCAAGGGCAGCAAGACCTTCTGCTCCGGGGCCGGGCACGCGGACGGCTACCTGGTGGCGGCGCGCAGCGCAGCCGACCAGTCGGTGGTCTCGCAGTTTCTGGTGCCGGCCGGCGATGGGCTGACCGTGGAGCCGACCTGGGACTCGCTCGGCATGCGCGCCACCTCCTCCCACGACCTGCACCTGGACGTCACAGTCCCCGCCGACCGGCTGCTCGGCGGCGTGGAGGGGCTCGCGCTGGTGGTCGCCCAGCTGATGCCGCACTGGTTGGTGGCCAGCTACGCGGCCGTCTACGTGGGGGTCGCCCGCGCGGCGATCGACGCGGCGGCCGAGCACCTGAACGCCCGCAACCTCGCCGGTCTGCCGGCGGTGCGGGCCCGGCTGGGTCGGGCGGACGCGGCGACGGCCGCCGCGCAACTGGTGGTGGCCGAGGCGGCCCGCCGGGTGGACGAGGCGCCCGGTGACGAGGAGACCAACCGTTGGGTGTGGCGGGCGAAGCTGCTGGCCGGCACCACGGCCGCCGAGGTGGCGGCGTCGGTGCTGGAGGCGGCGGGCACCTCGGCCACCCGCCGTGGTCATCCCCTCGAACGGCTCTACCGAGACGCCCGCTGCGGCTCGCTGCACCCGGCCACGTCGGATGTCTGCGCCGACTGGCTCGGCATCGCCGCACTGGGCGGCGACCCGGATCGTGACGGATCGGCACCACGTTGGTGAGCCCGCGCCACCGGGCTCGTACGAAGGAACGACCAGCCGACGTGGCTGGTGGGACGGCCAGGGGGAGGACGGCATCTGACGAGAGGTGGGGATCGTGTCCGTACCAGTGATCGCGGGGCTCGGGACAGCGCAGCCGCCGTCCGCTTCGCAGGACGAGTTGTGGGAGGGCTTCTTCTCCCGGCACTTCTCCGGCACCACCCGGTCGTTGGCCCAGCGAATCTTCGCCAACTCGGGGGCGACCCGGCGGCAGGCCGCGGTCAATCCGCTGCTGGAGGACGTCTCGGACTGGCCGACCGAGCGCCGGATGCGCCGCTACCAGGTGGAGGCGCTGCCGTTGGGCAAGGAGGCGGTGGGTCGGGCGTTGACCGCCGCCGGGCTGAGCGCCGGCGACATCGGGATGTTCATCGTCTGCTCCTGCACGGGGTACGCCACCCCGGGGCTGGACATCCTGCTCGCCCGGGACCTGGGCATGGCCGCGGACACCCAGCGGATGTTCATCGGCCACATGGGCTGTTACGCGGCGTTGCCGGGGCTCGGCGCGGCGAGTGACTTCGTCACCTCCCGGGGGCGTCCGGCGTTGTTGCTCTGCGCGGAGTTGACGAGCCTGCACATCCAGCCGTCCAGCGCCCGGGTGGACACCCAGCAGATCGTCTCCCACGCGCTGTTCTCGGACGCCGCGGTCGCCGCCGTGGTCGTGCCCGGAGGCTCGGGGTACGCGGTGCGCGAGGTCACCGCCGTCACCGACACCTCGACCGCCGACCACATGACCTGGGACGTCACCGACGCCGGCTTTCGGATGGGGCTGTCGCCGAAGGTGCCGCAGGTGCTGTCGAGGCACGTCCGGGGGCTGGTCGACGATCTGCTGGCCCGGCACGGCGTCACCAGCTCCGAGGTGGACGGTTGGGCCGTGCACCCGGGTGGGCCGCGGATCCTCAACGTCGTGGAACGGGAGTTGGCGTTGCCGCCGCTGGGGTTGGCGGCGTCCCGGGCGACGCTCGACGAGCACGGCAACTGCTCGTCGCCGACCGTCCTGCTGATCCTGGACCGGTTGGGCCGGGCCACCCCGGCGGCTCGGCGCATCGTCATGTTGGCCTTCGGCCCCGGCCTCACCCTGTACGCCGCTCTGCTCGATCGACAGGGCTGAACCTCGCCGGGTCGGCCGGTACGCTCGGGAGGTGGATGCGACGGCGAACGACCGGCTGCGTTCGGTGGTGCTGTTCGGTGCCGCGGCGGCCGCGCTGGTCGTGGGCGGCTGGTGGTGGCACTCGGCCGCGCCCTCGTCGACGCCCGGCACGGTCGGGGCGCCGAGCGTCGAGCGGAGCGTCAGCACCCCACTGGAACGTCTCATCGCGGCTGAGGAGCCCGAAGAGCGGATCACGGCTCGGATGGACCCGGACACCGGCGCGGTGATCCGGGTGGAGAGCAGCCCCTGGGCGGTGGTCGACCCGGAGACGGGTTCGATCAGCGACATCGAGGGCGATCCCGAGGTGCTCTTCCCCTCGGGTGACCTGCCCCCGTTCAACGAGACCGTCTGGCGGGAGCAACGAGGGCTCGCCCCGGGGGAGGCGGTGACTCGGCAGGCTGGCGACGACGGTGTCCGCTACCTGCTCCAGTACCGGTGCACCCGCCCCGGCGCGATGGCGGTCACGAGCGACCAGGCCAAGATCAATGGTCAGCTGCGGATCGACTGTGACGGCACGATCGCCAACGCCGAGGTGCTGCCCCTTGGTGGGCCGTTCCGGTTGTCGCTGACGGCCGTCGACCGGCCTATCGACATCCAGGCGCAACTCGTCGCGCTGCCCCGGTAGGCGCGACCGGCTCAGGCGGAGAGGGCGTTCAGGTCGTTCCGGTAGGAGTCGCTGCTGCCCACCTCGGGCAGCACCCGGGTCACGATGCCGGCCCGGTCGACAAGCAGGGCGGTCGCGACGCCGGAGCGGGCCGGCTGGCCCAGGAACGACCGCAGCCCTCCGGCGGGGTCGGCCAGGGCGCGAGCTTGTCGCTCGATGGTGGGCCCGGCTGGCACCGTCCGTCCGCCGGTGACGGTGACCACGGAGACGCCGGCGGGCGCGGCTGCCAGGGCGTCGCTGACCCGGTCCGGGCAGGGGCAGCCGTCCAGCAGGATGATCATGGCGGGTAGCAGGCCGCGCAGTGGCACGGGGGCGTCGTCCGCATCGACCAGGTCCAGTGCGGGCAGCGCCCGACCGACGAGGGTCGCGGGCGGCGAGCTGGGGGCCGGGGTCGGCCGGTCGACGCCACGGTTGGCGCGTGGCCAGGTGACCGCCAGCAGGCCGGCCAGCGTGGTGAGGATCGCCACCAGCAGCACCGCCAGTGGCAGGCCCAGGACCCGGTAACCGCTCGGAAGGCTGGCGGCCCGGCGCAGCTCACGGCGGATCTGAGCGGCCTCGGCGGCCAGCGCGGAGGCGTCGTCGGGAACCACCACGCGGCCCCATTCGGGCGGTAGGCCGGGCAGGCCGTCGGCTGGCCCGTGACCCTCTGCGTCCGGCTTGCCCATCGGACCCCCTGGAAGCGTCTCGAGAGCTGAGTGCGGCTCGGTCTCCAGGGTCGCGCACCAGGGGCACCTCGCGCTACATCTGGGCGCGGTCCTGCCGGCCGGGCTACCATGGGAGGAGCGCATAGCCCTTGATCTCGACGTTCTGTTCACCCGTACCGGGCAGTCATTTCCGCGTTACGGAGCGTGTTCGAACCATCGGTTTGACCGCCTGTCAAGCTGAAGCAAGACCTCTCACAGGGCCCCTGAGCTGCGCCAACGGTCAGGACATCGGTGAGACATCGGTGCCTGAGCGTGTTACCCTAGACACAGCGAAAGGGGTTTCGAACCTATGGTTTTCAGTGTCGGCGAGACCGTTGTTTACCCCCACCACGGGGCCGCACTCATCGAGGCAATCGAGACTCGGGTCATCAAGGGCGAGCCTAAGCAATACCTCGTCCTGAGGGTCGCGCAGGGTGACCTGACGGTCCGGGTGCCGGCCGAGAACGCCGAGATCGTGGGCGTCCGCGAGGTGGTCGGCGAAGAGGGCCTCGGGAAGGTCTTCGACGTTCTGCGGGCTCCGCACACCGAGGAGCCGACCAACTGGTCGCGGCGTTACAAGGCCAATCTGGAAAAGCTGGCTTCCGGCAACCCGCTGAAGGTCGCCGAGGTCGTGCGTGACCTGTGGCGTCGGGAGCGGGAGCGGGGCCTCTCTGCGGGCGAGAAGCGGATGCTCGCCAAGGCCCGCGACATTCTCGTCGGCGAGGTCGCGCTGGCGGAGAAGAGCACCAAGGACGAGGCGGAGACGCTGCTCGACAAGGTCCTCACCGAGGCCTAGTCCGCACAGCATCGTCGTACCCAGTTCGTAGTGAAGAAACCACCGAGGACCGCGACGTGACCGCGCAGCTCAACCCGCGCGGTGACGTCGCGGTCCTCGTGCCTGCGGCGGGTGCCGGCGTACGGCTCGGCCCCGGCCGGCCCAAGGCGCTGCGCCTGCTCGCCGGTGAACCGCTGCTGGTGCACGCCGTGCGTCGACTGGCCGCCGCCCCGTCGGTGCACACCATCGTGGTGGCCGCGCCGGTCGCCGAGGTGCAGGCCGTCCGGGAGCTGCTGGCCCCGGTCGCCCCGGTGACTGTGGTGCCCGGTGGTGCCGAACGGCAGGCGTCGGTGGCCGCCGCGCTGGCCGCTGTGCCCCCCGGCCCGACGATCGTCCTGGTGCACGATGCCGCCCGGGCGCTCACCCCATCTGAGCTGGTCGAATCCGTCGCGGCGGCGGTCCGTGGCGGGCGCGACGCGGTGATCCCGGTCCTGCCGGTCGTCGACACGATCAAGGAAGTCGGTGCCGACGAGGTGGTGCTCGGCACCGTCGACCGTTCCGCGCTGCGCGCGGTGCAGACCCCGCAGGGCTTCCGTCGGGTCGTGCTCAGCGCCGCTCACGCCGCCGTCGGTGACTCCCTCACCGACGACGCCGGGCTGGTCGAGAAGCAGGGCGTCCCGGTGAGCTGCGTGCCCGGCTCGGAGTACGCGCTGAAAATCACCCGACCGTTCGACCTGGCTCTGGCCGAGCATCTGCTTGCCGCGGCCGGTTGACGCGTACCCTCTGATCATGATCGTTCCCCGGGTGGCCATCGGCACCGACGTGCACGCGTTCGAGCCGGGCCGGCCGTGCTGGGTGGCCGGGCTGCTCTGGCCCGATCAGGACGGCCTCGCCGGGCACTCCGACGCCGACGTGGCCGCGCACGCCGCCTGCAACGCCCTGCTCTCCGCCGCCGGTCTCGGTGATCTCGGTTCCGCCTTCGGGGTGGGCCAGCCGGAGTGGGCCGGCGCGTCCGGGGTGGCTCTGCTGACCGAGACGGCCCGTCGGGTGCGCGCCGCCGGTCTGGAGATCGGCAACGTGTCCGTGCAGGTCATCGGCAACCGTCCCAAGATCGGCCGGCGCCGCGCGGAGGCGCAGGAGGTCCTTTCCGCCGCGGTCGGCGCCCCGGTCACCGTCTCGGCGGCGACCACCGACGGGCTCGGCTTCGCCGGCCGTGAGGAAGGGTTGGCCGGGGTCGCGGTGGCCCTGGTGTACGACGCGCCGGCCGCCTAGGCTCGCCGCGATGTCCAGCGACCCCGCCCCCGACCAGTCCGCCGCCGACGGTTACGTCCAGCGGGCCCAACTCCTCGCCGAACTCGGCCGCTACGACGAGGCGGCTGGGGAGCTGGCCTACGGGTTGGCCCTCCAGCCGGGTGACGTCGAGGCGCTCACCATGCTGGCCCGGGTGCACCTGGCCGCCGGCCGCCCGACCGAGGCGCTCACCGCCGCCGACACGGCCGTGGCAGCCGCACCGGAGGCGCTGCCCCCGCTGGTCGCCAGGGGCATGGCCCTGGCCGATCTGGAGCGCTACAGCGAGTCGGCGGGCAGCGCCGATCGGATCCTTGCCCTCGGCCCGGCCGACGCGTACGCCCAGCGGAGCGCGGCGGCGATCCTGGCCGGCGCCCGCAACGGCCAGCCGGCGCTGAACGCGGCCTGGCGCGGTGTCGAGTTGGCTCCGCAGGAGCCGCAGGCCCACCTGGTGCTCAGCCTGGTCGCCGCCCGCCTGGACCTGTTCGACCTGGCCGAGCGGGCCTACCGGGAGGCGCTGCGGCTCGACCCGCGGATCGGCGAGGCCGGTCACGACGTGGGTGTCATGCGGCTGGAGCAGCGCCGCTGGTCGGAGGCGTTGGAGCACGTCGCCGAGGCGGTGACGGTCAGCCCGAGGCGGATCGACTCGCCCCGAACCCTCGCGTACGGGCTGCACCGCCTGGTCCTCTACGGCGCGGGCTGGTCGTTGGTGGCGGCGGTGCTGGTCGCGTTCGCGGCGTCGGCGAGCGACGGCTTCTCCCGCGTCCTGGCGGTGCTCGCCGCGCTCACCGGCGGGATCATCGTGTGGCAGCTCGCGGCCCGGCTGCCGGGGCTGACCCGGACCGTCCTGCCCGCCCTGCTGCACTCGGACCGGGCGATGGCCCTGGCCGTCTACGCCGTGGCCGCCGCGCCGCTGCTGCTGCTGGTGTACGCCGTGGTCGGCTCCCCGTGGCCCCTGGTGCTCGCCATCGCCACCACAGCGGTAGCCGAGTTCGCCGTCTTCACCCGAACCGCGATCCGCTGACCATGAGGCGTCGGGCCGTGCCCGCCAACAAGATCCCTAGCGTCGCGTAGCTCGACCAGGTCAGGGTTTCGCCGGAGCCCGACCGCGTCGGGATCAAGCCTGACCGCCCAGAGCGGGCCGGCTCCGGCGAAACCCCCAACGGCGACTACACAGAACGCGCCCACGTCCAGGCGTACCCCTCGTCCTCGCAGGAGCTGGCGGCGTCGCAGAGGTCCAGCGGGCGGAAGGTGTCGACCATGACGGCCAGCTCGTCGAAGTAGTCCGCGCCGATGGAGCGCTCGGCGGCACCCGGCTGGGGGCCGTGGGTGAAGCCGGACGGGTGCAGGGAGATCGAACCCTGCTCGATGCCGGAGCCGCGCCGTGCCTCGTAGTTGCCCCCGGTGTAGAAGAGCATCTCGTCGGAGTCGACGTTGTGGTGGTTGTACGGCACCGGGATCGACTGCGGGTGATAGTCGACCTTGCGGGGCACGAACGAGCAGATGACGAAGTTGGGCCCCTGGAACGTCTGGTGCACCGGCGGGGGCTGGTGGATGCGGCCGGTGATCGGCTCGAAGTCGTGGATGGAGAACGCCCACGGGTAGAGGTGCCCGTCCCAGCCGACCACGTCGAACGGGTGGTTGGCGTAGACGTAACGGGTCCAGCCGCGCCGGTGCCGGACCAGCACCTCGACCTCCTCGCCATCGACGAGCAGCGGGGCGTCGGGGCCGCGGACGTCCCGCTCGCAGTACGGCGAGTGCTCCAGGAACTGGCCGCGTACGGAGAGGTAGCGCTTGGGCGGGCCGATGTGCCCGGACGCCTCGACGGCCAGCAGCCGGACGGGTTGGTCGCCGGTGGGCACCAGCCGGTGGATGGTCGAGGTGGGGATGACGACGTAGTCGCCGGCGACCGCGTCCAGCACGCCGAACGGGGACTCGACCCGCAGGGTGCCCGACTCGACGTAGAGGCAGTGGTCGCCGGTGGCGTCGCGGAACAGCGGTGAGGGTCGGTCGGCGAGGACGTAACCGATCCGTACGTCGTCGTTGGCCAGCAGGTACTGCCGGCCGAGGATGGGGTCGGAACCGCCGGTGTCCAGTTTGTGGGTGCGCAGGTGGCGGGGCTTGAGCGGCAGGTTCGGCGCCCGGGTGAAGGCGGCCGGGGTGAACTCGTCGGCGGCCAGGATCGCGGTGGGCGCGTGCCGGTGATAGAGCAGGGACGAGTCGGAGGAGAAGCCCTCCTGGCCCATCAGCTCCTCGGCGTAGAGGCTGCCGTCGGGCTGCCGGAACTGGGTGTGGCGCTTGCGCGGCACGTCGCCGACGCTGCGGTAATACGGCATCTTCGCCTCCCGATATTTCCCGTTCACCGGCCGAAGGCGTCCGATAATCGGACGCTGTTGTCCGTTCCTCGTAGCGTCCCGTACATTCTTGTTCCGTGTCAACGCAGGTGCCAGCACTCGTGACCGGCCTGGTGGACGACGCCGCCGTCTTTCCACCGGGCAGCGCCGCGCTGCCCGACGCCCTGGTCGCCCACCGGCAACACCGCGCCGCCTGGTACGCCGACCTGGTCGGCCCACTGCTGATCCGCGCCTCGGACATGGCCGCCGGTGAGCTGACCGGTCTCGTCGACCCGGGCGAGGGCCTGGTGGTCGGCGTGATCGGCGACACCGGCATCGGGAACCTGCCGTTCGCGCTGTCGTTTCTCGCCCCCGACGGCGTCACCGCGCGCCAGGTCGAGGTGGCGGTCGCCAAGCGCGGCGAGGACCCGCTGCCCGGCATCGCCGAGTTGCTGCGGCTGACCGACGCGCTGCCGGGCGTGGAAACCGTCTACGCCGAGCTGCCGCTGACCTTCGGGCTGATGGGCGCGCTGGACGCGCTCGTCGCCGCGCGGGCCGGCGGGGTGCCGATCGCGGCCAAGTTCCGCACCGGCGGCCTGGCCGCCGAACTCTTCCCCACCCCGACCGAGCTGGCCACCGTGATCTGTGCCTGCCGGGACCGGGGCCTGCCGTTCAAACTCACCGCCGGGCTGCACCAGGCGATCCGACACCTCGATCCGGAGACCGGGTTCACCCACCACGGCTACGCCAACGTGCTGGCCGCGACCCTGGCCGCCGCCGACGGTGACGGTGTGCGCTCGGTCGCCGAGCTGCTCACCGTGGCCGACCCGCGCCCCCTGGTGGAGCGTACGACGACACGGCTGGACGGGCCTCGCCCCCTCTGGGTGGGCTTCGGCTCGTGCAGCATCCTGGAACCACTGACCGATCTGATCCGGCTTGGGCTGGTGAACGGGGGCTACGACGCATGACCTGGGTGACCGGCGCCGACGGTTCGCCGTACGGGGTGACGAACCTGCCGTACGGGGTGTTCCGGCGCGACGGAGGTCCTTCGCGGATCGGCGTACGGATCGGGTCCTGGGTCTTCGACCTCGCGGCGGCAGAGGCCGCCGAGCTGGTGCTGGCCGCCGGCACGCTGTGCCGGCCCGTGCTCAACGACTTCATGGCCCTGGGGCGTCCGCAGTGGACGGCGGTGCGGCAGCGGATCACCGAGCTGCTGACCGACCCGGCGCACCGGGACGCCGTGGAGCCGCTGCTGGTGCCCCTCGATGAGGTGGAGCTGCTGCTCCCCATCGAGGTGGCCGACTACGTCGACTTCTACTCTTCGGAACACCACGCGTCGAATGTCGGGCAGATCTTCCGCCCCGGCCAGCCGCCGCTGCTGCCCAACTGGAAGCACCTGCCGATCGGCTACCACGGGCGGGCCGGCACGGTGGTCGTCTCCGGCACGCCGGTGACCCGGCCGACCGGACAGCGGGCCTCCGCCGAGGGCCCGGTCACCGGCCCATCGGTACGCCTCGACATCGAGGCCGAGGTGGGATTCGTGGTGGGCGTACCGAGCGCGTTGGGCGATCGGGTCTCCGTCGACGACTTCGCCGAGCACGTCTTCGGGGTGGTGCTGGTCAACGACTGGTCGGCCCGGGACATCCAGGCATGGGAGTATCAGCCGCTCGGCCCGTTCCTCGGCAAGTCGTTCGCCACCTCGGTCTCCGCCTGGGTGACGCCGCTCGACGCGCTCGGGAACGCGTTCGTGGCGGCCCCCGATCAGGATCCGCCGGTGGTCGACTACCTGCGCGCCGTACCGCACGTGGGACTGGACCTTCGGCTGGCGGTCGAGTGGAACGGCGACCAGGTCAGCGAGCCTCCGTTCGCCACCATGTACTGGACCCCCGCCCAGCAGTTGGCGCACCTCACCGTCAACGGGGCTTCGCTGCGCACCGGTGACCTGTACGCCTCCGGGACCGTCTCCGGCCCGCAACGAGGACAGGTCGGGTCCTTCCTGGAACTGACCTGGGGCGGGGCCGAGCCGGTCACCGTGGGCGGCGAGAGCCGCACCTTCCTCGACGACGGCGACACGGTGACCATCACCGCCACCGCGCCCGGCCCGGACGGCACCACCATCGCCCTCGGCGAGGTGTCCGGCACGATTCGTCCGGCTCGCTGAAGCCGGCACCGCGGCACGGCCCAGCAGCGGCTCTCCTCTGCTGAGTCGGATTACTGCGACCCCTCCGGAGCGCTCTGACCATCTGGTTTTCGGGTCGTCTCGTTCACGGGACTCTTGATCGCACAGCGGGTGCGATCAAGAGCCCTCGTTGCGCCGTTGGTCACGCGGATCAAGTGGTTCCACCCGGGCCGGGCCAATGCCCGTCCGCAGCGGTGGGGCAATCCCGACGCACACGGAGGTAACGACGATGCACGATCTTGCGGGCGCGGTCTGGCGTACCAGTAGCCGCTCGAACGACCAGGGGCTCTGCGTGGAAGTGGCGGACAACTTGGTCGACGTCCATGGTCTGGTCGGGGTCCGCGACTCCAAGGACCAGTCCGGTCCCACACTCGCGGTCAGCCCGCCGGGGTGGACAGCGTTCATCGGCGCGATTCGGGCCGGTCGCTTCGAACGCTGACCGGCGCTTCGGCACCGGTCCACGACGACCGGTGCCGAAGCGACCGCCCAATCGGACAACGTGGCCCCCGAGTGGTGGGAATTCCGTCCCGGGGGCCCCGTGCGGCCCTCACTCCGCGTACCGTCGGGGACACGGGAGGGTGGCATGTCGACGGTGGCGATTACCGGGATCATCGAGGCGCACGCTGTCGACGTCTGGCGTCTGCTGACCGACCTGCCCGGCCGCGCGGCCCGGTTGACCGCAGCCGGCCCGATCGAGGTGCTCACCCCGGGTTCGTTCGGGCCGGGCACCTCCTGGCGCGAGGAGCGGGTCCAGCCGGGCGGCGGCACGCTGACCGAGGAGTTCTTGGTGGTCGAGGCGCTCGCGCCGCAGCGACTGGTGCTCTGCTCCTCCGGCACCGGCGCCGACTACCGCATCACCTGGAGCCTGCGGCCGGTGCGCCGCCGCCGTCGGGGTTGCACCGCTGTCACGGTGACCCACGAGGCGGTGCCGACCGCTCCGTACGGTCGGGTGGTGGCGCTGCTGCTCGGCGGGCTGGCCGCGCGGGCGGTCGAGGCGGCGCTCCGGCGTGATCTCGCCGACCTCGCCGTCGCGGCCGGTGCCACCGGCGCCGTCGAAGCCGCCTGAGCGCCCGGCGGTCGGCCCTCGCCGTGACCTGTTCGGGGCTCGGCCCTCTCCGCTGGGTAGGGTGCCGGGCGGAGGTGCGGCATGAGGTTCCCGAGAGGCCGGCGACGGCTCGCGATCGCGGTCGCGGCGCTGCTGGCGACGGCAGCCGTCGCGGTCATCGTCCACCGGGTCCTCGCACCGGCAGAGGTGAGCACTGTGGCGAGGGCCGACTATCCGGCCCCGGCCCGACCGGCCGCCGGAGTGATCGGTCGGTTGCCGGTCGCCCCGTTGATCGTCGACGGGAGACTGCGGGTGTACGCCGCACACCGCCAGGTCTACGCCGACCGACCGGTCGAAGGCCGCTACCGGACCAGCCCGTACTGGTCGTACCGGCGGTGGCCGGCGGAGCTGACCGGGGTGCTCGCCAGCGGTCGTACCGTGGTCAGCCGTTGGTCCGACGGTCGGGTGGTAGCGCTCGACGCGTCCACCGGTCGCGTGCTGTGGCGGGCTGACGGCCCGGCGCCGGCCAAGGGCGCGGCGGTGCGACGGACCGGGGCAGCCACCGTCTGGGATCCGCGTGGCCTCTACCGCGCCGCCCTGCCGGACGGCCGGATGCTGCTGGTGGTGACCGGCGACCGCGAGGCGCGTGGAATCGATCTGACCGGCGGCCGGGAACTGTGGCGGGTCGAGTTGCCCGGCGCCTGCCGCAGTGATGTCGGGACGACACCGACCGGCCAGCTGATCGGCCTGGACACCTGCGCCGGGCCGGCCGCAGTCGAGTTCCGGGACGCGGCCACCGGCGCGGTGCGGTCGCGCTGGCGGCCGGCGGACGCCCCGGACGGGTTGGTGGTGACCGCGCTCGGTTGTCGTACCGGCCGCTCGGACTGCGCCGGCCTGCGGACCGCCGGGCCGGGCGACGCGGGTGGTCGGGGCTGGCTGGTGGGTGTGGGCGAGCCCGCCCCCGCCACCGCGCTGGACCCGGCCGGCGCGACTCTGGTCGATGAGCAGGCGGTGACGGTGCTCGACGGGACGGCGGTGGGCCGTTCCGCACGCACCGGCGCTGAGCGGTGGCGCGTCGGTGGCCTCGGACCGGCGACGAGGCTGCTCGCCGTTCAGCCCGGCCGGCTGCACCTGCTCACCGAGGAGAACGACCTGGTGACACTGAACCCGTTGACCGGTGCGCAGCTGTCCCGCTTCCGGCTGAACGTCGGCTCGGACGGCACCGGCTGGGCGCCCGGGGCGGTGGCCGCCGAAGATGGATACGTGGCGATGGAACGACTCCGGCGACCGGTCGACCCGGACGCCGATGACCAGCGGTACTTCCTGTCGTCCGAACCGGTGATCCTGGTGGCGAGCTGAGCCGGGGAACCGGCAATCACGGTTCTGGTTCACGTTCGGCGATAAGGTCCCCTCAACATCACTGTGGGTGATTCGGGGGTAACCGACATGCTGTACCGACGACTTCTCGCGATCCCGGTCGCCGGCCGGCTGGGCCTGGTCGCGCTCATTGTCGTCGCGGCTGCGCTCCTCGCGCCGGGTGCCCCGAACGCAGCCGGTCAGCCGTCCGGCAGGGTGGCGGTGGCACCGAGCGCCGGCACCGGGGTGACGTTCGAGGTGCGTCCGGCGCCGACCACGGCCCCGCCCACCCAGCCGCCCACGCCGACGGCGCGACCCACCGAGACCGACCGACCGCAGCCGCCGACCCGCTCACCGCAGCACGGCGGCGAGTTGCCGGTCACCGGAGTGGGGTCCTCGGTTCTCATCCTGGTCCTGCTGGGGGCGGCGCTGGTGGTCGGCGGAGTCCTGCTGCGGCGGCGTCGATCGGCCCGTTAGGCTAAAACGGACAAAAAGCACCATACATCCTTCAGACTGCTAGACGGCGGACAGCGGACTGAAGGGCTGAGCCTCAATGCGGTTTCTCCGACGAACGGCGGCCACTGCCGCCGCCCTGCTCGTGCTGCTCGGTGGTCTGGTGGTCCTGCCCGCGCAGCCCGCCTCGGCGGCGCTGGTCCGCACGTTCACCCCGCGTTTTCAGGAAAGTGAGCGCGGGGACGTCATCTTCGCCGGCAACACCCTGGTGACCTGCTCGACGCCGTCCGGTCCGTGTGCCACCGGGCAGGCCGGCACCAGCGCCAACAACAACGACTTCACCGCCCGTTACGTGGACGTGGACAGCGTCGCCGCGACGACCAACTCGAGCAGCGCCACGCTGACCGTGCCGACCGGAGCCACGGTGCTCTGGGCCGGACTCTGGTGGATGGGCAGCGCCGCGAGCGGTGACCCCGGACGCCCGAGCATCCGGCTGGCTCCTCCCGGTCAGTCCTACGCCACCCTCCAGGGGCAGGTCAGCACCGGCAAGGTGGCCACCAACGGTGGGGTCGCGTACTCGGCGTTCGCCGAGGTGACCTCGCTCGTCACCGGCGGCGGCAGCTACACGGTTGGCGGCCTCACCACCACGTTGGGCGCGAACGCTCGCGGCGGGTGGGCCCTGGTCGCCGCGATCCGCGACCCCGCCCAGCCGCTTCGCAACCTGGCGGTCTTCGACGGGTACGCCGAGATCAGTTCCGCCGCGGCCGACTCCCGGGTGACAACCACCATCTCCGGCTTCCGTACCCCCAGCTCGGGTGCGGTGACGGCGCGCATCGGGGCGGTCGCCTCGGAGGGGGACGCCGGGCTGACCGGGGACGGGATCTCGTTCAACGGTGTCGCGTTGACCGACGCCCTGAACCCGGCGACCAACTTCTTCAACAGCTCGATCACCCGGCTCGGCTCCCGGGTGACGGCGAAGAACCCGAACTACGTCAACCAGCTCGGTTTCGACATCGACTACCTGGCCGCGCCGGCCGGCTCGATCGGCAACGCGCAGACCTCGGCCACCGTCGCTTTCAGCACCGGCGGCGAGTCGTACGAGCCGATGGCGCTCTTCACCGCGATCGACATCCTGGAGCCGGATGTCATCGCCACCAAGACGGTCGGCCGGGTGGGCGGCGGGAGCCGCGTCGAACCCGGCGACCAACTCGAGTACACGGTTTCGGCCACCTCCAGCGGCAACGAGAACGCCACCACGGTGCAACTCACCGACGCCATTCCGGCGGTCACCACGTACGTGCCAGGGTCTCTGAGCGTCAACGGCGTCAGCCGTACCGACGCGGCCGGTGACGACCAGGCTGGCTACGTCGCGGCCAGCAACCGGGTGGTGGCCAACCTGGGCACTGGCGCGACGGCCTCGGCGGGCGGCACGCTGGTCACGGGCGCGGTGAGCACCATCCGCTTCCGTGCGCGGGTGGCGAACTCGCCGGCACCGGGCGTCACGGTGGCCAACCAGGCGAGCATCAGCTATGGATCACCGACGTCGAGCACCATCTACACGGATCTCACCGACGATCCGTCGGCGGCCGGGGTGGGGGACCCCACCCGGACCGACATCAACGACAGCCCTCAGGCGCAGGCGGTCCAGGTCGATACGGCCGAGGACACCGTTCTCACCTTCGCCCTGCGTGACTACGTGGTGGAGCCGGACGGGGACGAGGTGACCTTCACCGTCACGCCGACGCCGACCGTGCAGGGAACGCTGACCTGCACGGCCTCCGGCGCGTGCACCTACGTCCCGGCACCGAACGTCAACGGACCGGTGGGCTTCAGCTACACCGTCTCCGACCCCTCCGGGCGGTCCGCCTCGGCGGCCGGCACCATCACCGTCAGCGCCGTCAACGATCCGCCGGTGGCGGTGGCCGACCGGGCGACGACGGCGGGCGCGACGCCGGTGACGGTGGAGGTGCTCGCCAACGACACCGATGTGGACGGCGACCCGCTCTCCGTCGTGCCGGCGACCGGCGGCACGGGCAACGGCAGCTTCGTGTGCGGCACCGTGCGCTGCACGTACACGGCGGGAGCGGGCTTCGCCGGCGAGGACAGCTTCGAGTACACGGTCCGCGACCCGGGTGACGGCCGGGCCACGGGTCGGGTCACGGTGGTGGTCAGTCCGGCGGCGGGTTCCGGCCTCTCGATCAGTGCCCCGGAGACGGCGGCGCTGCCCACGGTACGGGTGGGCGTTCCGACAGCGAACGGGGAGCTCGGGGCCGTCGTGGTCACCGACGATCGCGGTGCGCAGTCCGGCAGTTGGACGGCGACGGTCTCGATCACCAGCTTCACGAATGGCGGTGGTGGGGTGGTGCCGGGCGCTTCGGTGACGTACTCCTCGGGTCCCGCGGTGCAGACCATCGGCACCGGGACGTTCCTGCCGCAGCCGGGTGCGGCCCTGGGCGCCGCACAGATCGCCGCACGGTGGACCGGAGGCACCGGCCCGAACGAGGTGACGTGGAATCCGAGCCTCACCGTGACGCTGGATCCGTCGCTCGTGGTGGGCGCGTACCAGGCGACGATCGTGCATTCGGTCGCGTAAGAGGTACTTGAAGCGCAAACTTACACAATACGGACAGACAGTCATAAAGTAGACGTGTGGCTGATGTGGCCGCCGCCAACTGGCGTTACCCGAACTGGAAGTGAGGAAGTCTGTGCGCTCTCTTCGTATGGCGGCCTGCGCCGCCGTAGCCGCTGGGGCGGGCCTCGCGCTGGCCACCCCCGCGGTCGCCGCGCCGACCGACAGCACCGTCGTCACGTTCAACGTGGTCGGTGCCGGCCTCGACATCACCGCTCCCGAGACGGCCAGCCTCGGCAGTGGCCTGCCCGGCGCCGTCCTCAGCGGCTCCATCGGCACCGTGCGGGTGACCGACCAGCGCGGTGCTCCCGACGCATCGTGGACCGCCACCGTCACCTCGACCCACTTCGAGACCGGTGGCGGCAGCCCCAGCGAGCGGATCCTCGCCAGCCAGATCGACTACTGGTCCGGCCCCGGCGCGGAGGAGCAGGGCAACGGCACGTTCACCCCCGGCCAGCTGACCTCGGCCAACGCCCAGCCGTTGGACACCGTCAACCCGCTCGTCGCCTTCACCCACACCGGCGGTACCGGCACCAACAGCGTGGCCTGGTCGCCGACGCTCAACGTCAACGTTCCCGCGTCGGCGATCGTCGGCACCTACACCGGGACGGTGACACATTCGGTGGCCTGACCGGTTCGGGCCTCGTCTGGCGGTGGCGGCGCTGGCCGCGCTGCTCGCCGCCACCCCGGCTGCCCCGGCATCCGCCGGGGCGGCCGCGCCCGATCCGGAGCGGGACAGGATCGGCATCCAACTGCTGGAAGCACCTGTTGATCGGCGGGCGGACCCGCGCGCCCACACGTACATCATCGACCACCTCGCCCCCGGCAGCACGATCAGCCGCCAGATCAAGGTGGTGAACCGCTCCGACAGCCGGTACCGCCTGGAGCTGTACCCGGCCTCCGCGACCGTCGACGGGGGACAGTTCCGGTTCGGCGAGGGCCGCACCGCCAACGAGCTGTCCTCCTGGACATCGCTGGACCGCTCCACCGTCACCCTCGGTGCCGGCGACGAGTCAGAGTTGACCGCGACGATCAGCGTGCCGAAGAAGGCGACGGCCGGCGAGCGGTACGCGGTGATCTGGGCCGCCGTCACCTCCGAGCCCAAGGACGGCGGCAACGTCACCCAGGTGCACCGGGTGGGCATCCGGGTCTACCTCGACGTCGGGGCGGGCGGAGAGCCACCGTCCAGCTTCGCCATCGGCGCGTTCACCGCCGGACGGACCGCCGAGGGGCAGGCCACCCTGGCCGTCGCGGTCCGCAACACCGGCGGCCGGGCGCTGGACCTGACCGGCACGCTCGCGCTCGCCGAGGGTCCGGCGGGCGTACGGGCCGGCCCGTTCGACGTCGTCGACGGGACCACCCTGGGCCCGGCGCAGTCCGGGTCGGTCACCGTCGCGCTGCCCCCGAACCTGCCCAACGGCCCGTGGCGGGCGGACCTGACGCTGACCAGCGGGCTGGTCAAGGAGACCGCGAGCGCCACCATCACCTTCCCGGACCCGGGCGAGCCGGCCAGCACCTTCGGGCTCGACGACCTGTCGATGATCGTCGGCGTTTCACTCGTCGTCGGTCTGGTGCTCCTGGCCGGCCTGCTGCTCGTGGTGCGCCGCCGGCGGCAGACGCCGCTGCGGGCACCCCGGCTGAGCTGAGCCGGGCGGAAGCCGGACGGCCCACCTGCCGTCCCACCCGGTCCGCCCCACCGGGCGGACCGGGCCGGGCGGTCAGGCCAGAGCGGCCTCGGCCGCAGCCAGGAAGGCGTCGTTCTCGGTCGGGGTGCCGATGGTGACCCGGACCCCGTCCCCGGCGAACGGCCGCACGATCACCCCGCGCGCCTCGCAGGCCTTGCCGAACGCCACCGCCCGCTCGCCCAGCGGCAGCCAGACGAAGTTGGCCTGGCTCGTCGGCACCTCGGGCACGAACTTGCGCAGCGCCTCGGTGACCCGGTCCCGCTCGGCGACCACCAGGGCGCAGCGGCGCTCCATCTCCGCCACCTGGGTCAGCGCGGCGAGCGCGCCGGCCTGAGCCGCCGTGCTGCTGGAGAACGGGGTCGCCACCTTGCGGATGGCGGCGGCCACCACCGGCTGGGCGACCAGCCACCCCATGCGTAGCCCGGCGAGCCCCCACGCCTTCGACAGCGTGCGCAGCACCGCCACGTTCGGCCGGTCCAGGTAGTCGAGACCGTCCGGCACCTCGTCGTCGGTGACGAACTCCCGGTACGCCTCGTCGATGACCACCAGCACGTCGTCCGGCACCGCGTCGAGGAACCGGTCCAGTTCGGCGCGCCGCACCGCCGTACCGGTGGGGTTGTTCGGGTTGCAGACGAAGATCACCCGGGTCCGGTCGGTCACCGCCGCGGCCATCGCCGCCAGGTCGTGCCCGTGCCCGGCGTCGTTGGGCACCCGCACGCTGGTCGCGCCGCTGGTCGCCACGATGATCGGGTACGCCTCGAAGGACCGCCACGAGTAGAGCACCTCGTCGCCGGGCAGGCAGGTGGCCCGCACCAGGTGCTCGGCCAGCGCCACCGAACCGCAGCCGGTGGCGATCCGGTCGGCGTCCACTCCGTACCGCTGGGCCAGCGCGTCGCGCAGCGCGACCACGCCCATGTCCGGGTAGCGGTGCGAGGTGGTGACGGCCTCGGTGACCGCCTCCACCACGCCGGGCAGCGGGCCGTACGGCACCTCGTTGCTGGCCAACTTGATGGCCTCCGGCAGGCCCAACTCGCGGGCCAGGTCGGCGGGGCTGCGCCCCGGCACGTAGCTGGGCAGCGCGTCCAGGTCGACGCGGGTCAGCCGCAGCGCCGGCTGGTGACGTCCGGAGTCGGTCATGGGGTGTCTCCCGGGGGCTGGTTACGGTCGTTCGAGGGGGCGGTATCAGTGTGGTGAGGCACTTCGACGACCACCGTCTGTGCGCGCTTGTCGTGCAACGCCTGGCGCAGGGGGTGGTCGAAGAGGGGGGAGAGCGCGTCGACCAGTTGCAGCACCAGGCCGAGCCCGGCGCAGTACCAGAGCAGGGTCGGCAGGCCCATCGTGCTCCAGCGGCTCAGCGCCCGGCGGACGCCCAGCGGCTGGTCGGCGGTCATCGGCACCGCCCGGATCCGCATCACCCGCTTGCCGACCGTCTGCCCGCCGGAGGCCATCGTCGGCACCTCGTACGCCAGCCAGAGCGCTGTGGCGATCAGCAGGATCGCCACCAGCAGCGAATTCGCCTGCTCACTGGGGAGCGGCAGGCCGTCGGCGGAGGTGTCGCCGCGCGACGCGCGCCGGAAGACCTCCTGCCAGTACGGTGCCCACTCCTGCGCCCAGCGCCAGACGAACCAGCCGTTGACAACGACGTTCAGTGCGAGGACGAGACCGAAGTCGATCAGTCGGGCGACCAACCTGCGGCCGTAGCCGGCCAACCTGAAGCCGTGCGGTCGCGGCTCCGGCGGACGTCCGGGCCAGCCGGGCTGACCGGCCGGCGGCGCCCAGCCGGGAGGGGCACCCTGCGGGCCCCAGCCAGACGGACCGCCCTGCGGGCCCCAGCCGGGAGGCCCGGCCTGTGGTCCCCAACCCGGGCCGTGTCCCGGTTGCGGGCCGTACCCAGGGGGTGGGCCCTGCGGGGGCGACCAGCCCGGCGCGCCGGTCGCCGACTCGGGGGTCGTCGCAGCCGCCGGCGCGGCCGGGGTGACCGGCGCGGGCGGCGGCTCGGCCGGCGGCGGACCGTCCGGCGGGGTCGCGTCGACGGGAATGGGCGCACCGAGCCAACCCTCGCCGTCCCAGTAACGCCGGGTCTCGGTGTCGGCGGGGTCGACGTACCAACCAGGCTGCACGCTCACGCCGTCGCTCCGCTTCGCTTCGCGACGGCGCGAGGCGCCACGCTACTGAACCTGCTGGTTCGCTCGCTGCGCTCGCTCACGCCGTCGCTCCGCTTCGCTTCGCGACGGCGCGAGGCGCCACGCTACTGAACCTGCTGGTTCGCTCGCTGCGCTCGCTCACGCCGTCACCGCTCCGCTTCGCTCGCTCACTGGGACACCTTAACGACGGCTGTTCCCTCGAACTCGGCATGGCGGTACTGCGGGGCGTACCCCTCGCGGTTTGGTCCGGGCGGCGGCGCGAAGCCGCCGGCGGTGGGTCGGGGCCCACCGGCCGGCGGCGTCGGGTACGACGAAGGTTGCGTCACGCCCGCAAGTGTTACAGGTTGCCGCGGGCTTCCTGCTCCCGCTCGATCGCCTGGAAGAGCGCCTTGAAGTTGCCCTTGCCGAAGCCCAGCGAGCCGTGCCGCTCGATCAGCTCGAAGAAGACGGTGGGGCGGTCCTGCACCGGCTTGGTGAAGATCTGCAGCAGGTAGCCGTCCTCGTCCCGGTCGACCAGGATCTTGCGGGCCTTCAGCTCCTCGATCGGCACCCGCACCTTGCCGATGCGCTCGCGCAGCTCCGGGTCGTCGTAGTACGAGTCCGGGGTGTCCAGGAACTCCAGGCCGGCGGCGCGCATCGCGTCGACGCTGGCCAGGATGTCGTTGGTGGCGACGGCGATGTGCTGTGCGCCCGGGCCCTGGTAGAACTCCAGGTACTCGTCGATCTGCGACTTCTTGCGGGCGATCGCCGGCTCGTTGAGCGGGAACTTCACCTTGCGGGTGCCGTTCGCCACGACCTTGCTCATCAGCGCCGAGTAGTCGGTGGCGATGTCGTCGCCGACGAACTCCGCCATGTTGGAGAAGCCCATCACCCGCTTGTAGAACTCGACCCACTCGTCCATCCGGCCCAGTTCCACGTTGCCGACCACGTGGTCGACGGCCTGGAAGAACCGCTTCGGCTGGATGCCGGCGTCGATCATCGGTTGCCGGTCCACGATCGGGCCCCGGGCCACGAAGCCGGGCAGGAACGGGCCGGTGTAGCGGGACCGGTCGACCAGCGTGTGCCGGGTGTCGCCGTACGCGGCGATGGCGGCCATCCGGACGGTGCCGTGCTCGTCGGTCACGTCGTGCGGCTCGACGACGCTGGCGGCGCCCTGTGCGATGGCGTGCGCGTACGCGGCGTCCACGTTCGTGACCTCCAACGCGATGTCGCTGATCCCGTCGCTGTGCCGGGCCACGTGCTCGGCGCCCTCGGCGTCCGGGCGCACCGCGCCGGTCAGCACGAACCGGGCCGAGCCGCTGGTCAGCACGTACTGGGCGTGGTCCCGGTAGCCCTGCTCGGGGCCGCGGTACGCCACGCAGGTCATGCCGAAGGCGGTGGAGTAGTAGTGGGCGGCCTGCTTGGCGTTGCCGACCAGGAAGTGCACGTGGTCGAGGCCCCGGACCGGGAACGGGTCGTGGCTGATGTCGTGGTCGACAGCGCCGACGAGCCGGTCGACGTCGACGTCCTCGGTCGACTTGGGTCGGTCGATCGCCTGGGTCATGGTGGGCTCCCTCGCGTACCGGCCGGCCTTGTGGGCCGCCGTGGTCGGTTCTTGAGGCGAGGATCGCTGGCCCGGCATCGAGTGGGCAACTGTTGGCAGAAACGCTGGTCAGGTTGTGCATTCGGTATGGTCGTCACTCATGAATGGTGAGCAGAATGTAAAGCTCGACGCGCTCGACGTGCGCTTGATCGAACTGCTCGCCGAGGAGCCGCGGATCGGGGTGCTGGAGTGCTCCCGGCGGCTCGGGGTGGCCCGGGGCACCGTGCAGGCGAGGCTGGACAAGCTCGTCGAGCGGCAGGTCATCAAGGGCTTCGGCCCCGAGATCGCGCCGGCGGCGATCGGGTTCGGGGTGACCAGCTTCGTCACCCTGGAGATCACTCAGCGGCACGGTCACGACCCGGTCACCGCTCACCTCGCCGCCATCCCCGAGGTCCTGGAGGCGCACACCATCACCGGGTCCAGCGACCTGCTCTGCCGGATCGTGGCCCGGTCCAACACCGACCTGCAACGGGTCATCGACCAGATCGTCTCGTCCGCCGGCATCACCCGCGCCTCGACGATCATCGCGCTGGCCGAGCAGATCCCCTATCGCACGCTTCCGCTGGTGCGCAGCGCTGTTCGGCTGGACGGAAGGGCGCTGTAACACCTCCGAGCGCAGAAAGCGCGGCGACACGGCGGCGTGGGCGTACGGAAGATCCGTGATCGTGGCTACGGTGTGCGGGTGGCGAAGGGGAGCGTGCGCGGTGGGCTGCTGCTCGGCCTCGCCGTGGTCGTCGCGCTCGCCGCCACCGGCGTGTGGAATCCGTTCCCCGGCCTCTGGGACTGGGTGGACCGCAGCGAACCCATCTCCGAGCCCGACGTGGTCTGGCAGCAACGGGTCGGCGGCACTCCGCGCAGCGTGACCATCGCCGGCGACGCCGTCGTGGTCGAGCAGCGCACCCGGGTCGAGGCTCGCAGCCTGGCCACCGGCGCCCAGCTCTGGGAGCGCAAGGCGGACTGGGCGGCGGTCGCCGGCGGCGACCGGGATCCGGTCGTGGCCGTGGGCAAGCTCCTGGTCAAGGGGTACGAGCTGCTCGATCCGACGACTGGGGTGACCCGGCGGCGTGACGACGACGCGGTGGCCGTCTGGACGTACCGCAACCTGCTCCTCGACGCCAGCTGCACGGATGCCACCGACTGCACCCTGAGCGCCTGGGACCCGCGTGGCACGACACCGCTCTGGACGGCCTTCCTGCCCGGCGTGCACAGCGGCCTGCTCGCCGACAATCCGGGTCTGCGCGGCACCCGCCGACTCACCGCCACCCGGATCGACGACGGCGTGGCCGGGGCGGAGGCCGCGCCTCCGCTGCTGGGCTTCCCGGTCGACGGCCGGGTCCACGTGGTCGACACCGCCACCGGCCGGGTGCTGCAGAACGTCGAGCCCGGCCGGGAGGAGCGGCTCTCCGTGGTGGGCGGCCGGCTGTTGCGCATCTCCGCCCGCTCCCAGGACGGCACCTGCTACTTCGCCATCTCCGCCCGGGACTCGGCGACCGGGCAGGAGGCCTGGCAGCGGGCCGGCATCAACCTGCGCACCGCCGACTCCGCCGGCTGCGTGCAACGCGAGGACCCGCAGGGCGCGCGCAACGTGCTGATCGGCGTCGCCCCGGACGGCCGCGAGACCGTCATCGACGGGTACGACGGCCGGCTGCTCTGGGTGGGTGAGCCGGGCACCAAGTTGATCGCGGTGGACGACCGTTCGGCGGTGTTCCGGGCCGCCGACAAACGCTCGGTCATCGCCCGTGAGCTGGGCACCGACAAGGTGCTCTGGACGCGGCAGGCCAGCGGCAAGGCCGGGGCCGCGCTCACCCCGTACGCGGCGGTGGTGGCCGACGAGAAGCCGTCCCGGCTGGCGGCACTGGACCCGCGCACCGGCCGGGAGTTGGCCGTTCTGCGCACCTCGGCGAACGCCCTCGCCGTCGGATCACAGGGCATGATCATCGGCGAGGGGCGGGAGATCGGGTACGTCCGCTTCGGCGCGTCCGGAAACTCGCCCGCCCGACCCCCCGACGACGGTGGGAATCCCGGGCCGGGCGGCCCCGGCCCCGGCGGGCCGGACACCGGCGACTGCGGGCCGAAGCGGGAACTCTGCCCCGACCCGGGTGGCGGCAAGGACGGCTGAGCGGGCCGTTCGTCTCATGATCCGGATGGCGGTCGGGCCCGGCGCGCCCGGTGGATGAGAGCGACGTCCCAGGACCCGCCCGGCGGGTGGGAGTGATCGACCGGTCTGCCCTAGGCTTGCCGCTCATGAGCAGTGCCGCCGCATTCTCGTACGCCCCTCTGCTGCCGACCGGTCCCGACCAGACGGACTATCGCCTGGTCACCGACGAGGGCGTGGACGTCGTACACGGCCCGGGAGGCCGTCGGTTCCTCACTGTGGAACCGGCAGCGCTCACCGCGCTGACCGCCGAGGCGATGCACGACATCGCGCACTTCCTGCGCCCCGCGCACCTGGCGCAGCTCCGGGCGATCATCGACGACCCGGCCGCCTCGCCGAACGACAGGTTCGTCGCGCTGGACCTGCTGCGCAACGCCAACATCGCCGCCGGCGGTGTCCTGCCCATGTGTCAGGACACCGGCACCGCCATCGTGATGGGCAAACGCGGTCGGCACGTGCTGACCGACGGTGCCGACGCGGAGGCCATCTCCCGGGGCGTTTACCAGGCGTACACCAGGCTCAATCTGCGCTACTCCCAGCTCGCCCCGCTGACCATGTGGGACGAGCGGAACACCGGCAGCAACCTGCCCGCCCAGGTGGACCTGTACGCCGAGGACCCGGACGGGCACCCCGACGCGTACAAGTTCCTGTTCATGGCCAAGGGCGGTGGCTCGGCCAACAAGTCGTACCTCTACCAGGAGACGAAGGCGCTGCTCAATCCGGTGCGGATGATGCAGTTCCTGGAGGAGAAGCTGCGGCTGATCGGCACCGCGGCCTGCCCGCCGTACCACCTGGCCATCGTCATCGGCGGCACCTCCGCCGAGTACGCGCTGAAGACCGCGAAGTACGCCAGCGCCAAGTATCTCGACGCGCTGCCGACCGCCGGCTCGATGAGCGCGCACGGCTTCCGTGACCTGGAGCTGGAGGCGGAGGTGCTGGAGCTGACCCGCAACTTCGGCATCGGCGCGCAGTTCGGTGGGCGGTACTTCTGCCACGACGTACGGGTGGTCCGGTTGCCCCGGCACGGTGCGTCCTGCCCGGTGGCGATCGCCGTCTCCTGTTCGGCGGACCGCCAGGCGGTCGCCAAGATCACCCCGTCGGGCGTGTGGCTGGAGCGGCTCGAAACCGACCCGGCGCGGTTCCTGCCCGACGTCACCGACGACTCGCTCGACGCCGAAATGGTGGTCCGGGTCGACCTGAACCGGCCGATGGACGAGATCCGCGCGGAGCTGTCGAAGTACCCGGTGAAGACGCGCCTCTCGCTCTCCGGGCCGCTCGTGGTCGCCCGGGACATCGCCCACGCGAAGATCGCCGAGCGGCTGGACGCCGGTGAGCCGATGCCGCAGTACCTGCGTGACCACGCGGTCTACTACGCCGGCCCGGCGAAGACCCCCGAAGGGTACGCGTCGGGCTCGTTCGGCCCGACCACCGCTGGCCGGATGGACGCCTACGTGGAGAAGTTCCAGGCCGCCGGGGGCTCCCAGGTGATGCTGGCCAAGGGCAACCGGTCGGGTCAGGTGACCCGCTCCTGCCAGCAGCACGGCGGCTTCTACCTCGGCTCGATCGGCGGCCCCGCAGCCCGCCTCGCTCAGGACTGCATCAAGCACGTCGAGGTCCTCGAATACGCCGAGCTGGGCATGGAGGCGGTCTGGAAGATCGAGGTGGAGGACTTCCCCGCCTTCATCGTGGTCGACGACAAGGGCAACGACTTCTTCGCCGAGGTCACCAAGCCGGTGCTCACCGTCGGCCGCCGCTGACCCGACAGGTACGCGAACGGGCGCCGGGCGAATTCGCCCGGCGCCCGTTCGGTCATCCGTGCTCTGCCGACATCGGTACGCCCGCCCCCTGGGGAGGGACGGGCGCACCGCCCCCGTCGGATGCCGTCACCGACAACCCACAGTGAGTGTGCTCAGCACCGCTGTTGATCCGCTATCGGATCGCTATCGCCTGACCCAGGCGACCTGTCACCCCCGGACTACGCTGCTGGAAGTTGCACAGTCAAGCGGGGGAACAGATGCGGTTCGGGATCCTGGGGCCCCTGCGGGTGGGCGGTGGCGAGTCCACTGTCACCGCGGGACGCGACCGGATCGTGCTCGCCACGCTGCTGTTGCGGGCCGGCCGCCTCGTGCCGGTCGACGAGTTGGTGGACGCCGTGTGGGAGGACCATCCCCCGGCCACCGCCCGGGCCCAGTTGCAGAGCTGCGTGTCGCGGCTGCGCCGCCGGTTCACCGAGCTGGGGCTGCCACCGGAAACCATCATCACCGATCCCGTCGGGTACGGCGTCCGGGTCGCCCCGGGTGGCCTGGACGCCGACGTTTTCGGGCGTACGGTCGAGGCGGCCCGCACCGCCGTCGCGGCCGGACGGGAGGTCGAGGCGAGTGAGCTGTTCCGGTCGGCCCTGGCGCTCTGGCGTGGGCCGGCGCTCGGCGGCATCCCCAGCCGCAGCGTCCGCCGCCGCGCACAGGCGCTCGACGAGCAGCGCCTCACCGCCCTGGAGGAATGCGTCGACGTCGAACTGCGCCTCGGGCGGGCCACCGAGCTGATCGAGGAGCTCGCCGAGAACGTCGACCAGCATCCCCTGCGGGAGCGTCTGCGTGGCCAACTGATGCTCGCCCTGTCGTCGGTCGGTCGGCAGGCCGACGCGCTCGCCGCCTACCGTGAGGGCCGGCGGTTCTACGCCGACGAGTTGGGCATCGAACCCGGTGCCGAGCTGCAGGAACTGCACCAACGCGTACTCGCCGGTGACCTGGCACTCGGCGGCGCGGAGGAGCGGACCCTCACCCCGGTCCGGGCGCTGCCCCGGGCGATCAACGATTTCATCGGACGGCAGGAGACGCTCGCCCGGCTGGTGAAGGAGATCGAGGAGGACGACGCCCGGATCCAGCTCGTCGACGGCATGGCGGGCAGCGGGAAGACCACGCTGGCCGTGCACGTCGCCACCGCGCTCGCGGACCGTTACCCCGACGCGCACCTCTTCATCGACCTGCACGGGCACAGCGAACGGGAGCCGCTTCCGCCCGCCGTTGCCCTTGCCACGCTGCTTCGTCAGCTCGGTGTCCCGGGTGACCGGATCCCCGCCGACACCGACGAACGTGCCGCCCTGTGGCGGAGCAGAATGTCCGGACGCCGGGCGATCGTGGTGCTCGACAACGCCGCGAGCGCCGCTCAGGTCGCACCGCTGCTGCCCAGCGGCCGGGACTGCCTCACCCTGATCACGAGCCGCCGCCGGCTCGCCGGTCTGGACGGGGGCAAGCCGTCGTCGTTGGCAGTGCTCGACCCCGAGGAGGCGGTGGAACTCCTCGGACGGGTGGTTGGCGGCGACCGGGTCGATGCCGAGCCGGCGGCGGCCATCGAGGTGATCACCCGCTGCGGGCACCTGCCGCTGGCCATCCGGCTGGCGGGGGCCCGCCTCGCCCACCGGCCCCGCTGGCGGGTCCGCGACCTCGCGGACCGGCTCGCCACCGGACGGGACACCCTGACCGAGCTGTCGGCCGGCGAACGCTCCGTCGGGCAGGCCTTCGCTCTGTCGTACGCGCAACTGGACCTCGACCAGCAGCGGATGTTCCGGCTGTTGGCGCTGCATCCCGGGGGCTTCTTCGACGGTCGGGTGGCGGCGGCGCTCGCCGACCTGCCGCTACCGGACGCCCAGGACCTGCTGGACAGTCTCGTCGACGCGCACCTCGTCGACGAGCCCGAGGCCGGCCGTTTCCGCTTCCACGACCTGATGCGCGAGTACGCCCGGCAGTTGCTGGGGACGGGCGAGAGCGCAGCGAGCCGGACGGCCGCCACCCTTCGACTCCTTGATCACCACCTGCACGTGGCTCACGCCATCTCCGGTCGACTGGAGCCGGTGGCCAGCCGATCCGCCCTGGTGCTGCCGGAGCCTCCCCGAGCCGACCTGGTGCGAGCGTCTGTCGCGGACGGCACCGGCTGGTTCGACGCCAACCGGGCCGCGCTTCCGGCGCTGGTGCGGTTGGCCGCCGCCGAGGGGCAACTGGAACGTTGCTGGCAGCTGGCCCGCACATCCTGGTTCTACCTGTTCTCGCACGGGCACCTGGACGAGCTGGTGGACACGCACACCCTGGCACTGCACGCCGCCGAGCAACTCGGCGACGCGGCGGCCATCGCGACGGTGCAGAACTATCTCTCCTCCGGCTACTTCCGGCTCGGACGCTATCCGGAAGCCATCGACCTGATGGAACGAGCGCTCCGGTTGCGTCAGCGGCTCGGCGACCGGCGCGGTGAGGTGACGGTCCGTCGGAACCTGACCATCGCGTACGGAGCGAGCTGGCAACTGGCTCCGGCGATGGCCCACTCCGCCGCGGCCCTGGCGCTCATCCCCGCCGGCGACCAGCCGGTGGAGGTCATCGCGATACTCAACAACCAGGCGCTGTTGCTGTTGGCCTGGGGTCGCTACCCGGAGTCGCGCGAGGTCTCGCGGCGGCAGTTGCGCCTGTCCCGCGAAATCGGGGACATGAACACCCTGTTCAACGCCCTCGGTCACCTGGGCGCCGTGCGGGCCCGACTCGGCGACTACCCGGGTGCGCGCCGCTTCCTACGGCTGGCCTTGCAGTTCAAGCGCCGGGAGGGCAACCGCTTCGGCGAGGGTGAGGTCCTCAACGAGCTGGGCAGCATCGAGCGGGTCCTCGGCCGGCCGGAGGAGGCCGCGATGCTGCATCGGGAGGCACTCGCCGCGGTGACCAAGTCCGGCGACCGCGTTGCCGGGTGCCTGTCACGTAACCTGCTGGCCCGCGCTCTCCTCGACCAGGGGGACGTCGCCAGTGCCGTGGACCTGCACCGGCGGGTCCTCGCCGATGCCGTCCGGATGGGTGCCCGGCACGAGCAGGCCCGGGCGCTGGACGGTATCGCCCGCTGCCTGCGGGACACCGACCCGGCCGCGGCCCGGTCACACTGGATCCGCGCGCTGGCCCTGTTCGAGCAGATCGAGTCGCCGGACCAGCACGAGGTGAGCCGACTGCTCACCGAATTGGGCTGAGGGACCATCTGCGGTCCGTTACGCGTGGAGGCGCCAGGCTTTCGCCTGGCGCCTCCACCGTCGGTAGTTCTGCACCGACATCGGTACGCCCACCCCTCTGGGGTGGGACGGGCGCACCGCCCCCGTCGGATGTCGTCACCGCCAACCTGGAACAAGTTTCCGGCGTGCCGCCCTCGATCCGCTCTCACATCGCTATCACCGCGCTGTGTCAGGCGGTGACAACGGGACTACGCTGCTGGTTGGTGTGCCACGGGGGTGGAGGAGCAGATGCGGTTCGGGATCCTGGGGCCTCTGCGGGTTGGTGGTGGCGAGTCCACTGTCACAGCGGGTCGGGATCGAGTCGTGCTCGCCATGCTGCTGCTGCGGGCCGGTCGGCTCGTGCCGGTCGACGAGTTGGTGGACGCCGTGTGGGCGGACAGCCCGCCAGCCACCGCCCGAGCCCAGTTGCAGACCTGCGTGTCCCGGTTGCGCCGCCGGTTCGCCGAACTCGACCTCGCACCCGAACTCATCGTCACCGACCCGATCGGGTACGGCGTCCGGACCAACCCGAACGACCTGGACGCCGAGGTCTTCGTCCGGGGGGTGGAGACGGCCCGGGGCGCGATGGTGGCCGGACGGCTGGCCGAGGCGGCTACGGATTTCCGCGCCGCCCTGGCACTGTGGCGAGGGCCGGCACTCGCCGGTATCCCGAGCGTCAGCGTCCGTCGTCGCGCACAGACGCTCGACGAGCAACGCCTCTCCGCGCTGGAGGAGTGCGTCGACGTGGAGCTGAGGCTCGGCCGGGCCGCGGAGCTGATCGAGGAACTGGCGGAGAGCGTCGATCGGCATCCGTTGCGGGAGCGCCTGCGGGGTCAACTGATGTTGGCCCTGTCGTCGGTCGGGAGGCAGGCGGACGCCCTCGCCGTCTATCGGGAGGGCCGGCAGACGTACGCCGACGAGTTGGGCATCGAGCCGGGCGCCGAGTTGCAGGAGCTGCACCAGCGGGTACTCGCCGGCGACCTCGCCCTGGCCGGTCTACCGGTCCAACCCGTCGGCCCGGTCCGTTCACTGCCCCGGGCGATCGGGGACTTCATCGGTCGGCAGCAGACACTTGCCCGCCTGGTCAAGGAGATCGAGGAGGACGGCAACCGGATCCAGGTGATCGACGGGATGCCGGGAAGTGGCAAGACCACGCTCGCCGTGCACGTCGCCACCGCGCTCGCCGACCGCTACCCCGACGCCCAGCTCTTCATCGACCTGCACGGGCACAGCGAACGCCGACCGTTGACGCCGGCCGCGGCCGTGGCGGCCCTGCTCCGTCAGCTCGGTGTGCCCGCCGAGCGGGTGCCGGAGAACCCGGACGACCGGCTGGCGCTCTGGCGGATCGAGCTGGCCGGACGCCGGGCGTTGGTGGTGCTCGACAACGCCGCCACCGCCGATCAGGTGGCACCCCTGCTGCCCAACGGTCCGCACTGCCTCGTGCTCGTCACCAGCCGCCGTCGGTTGGTCGGGCTCGACGAGGGTCGGCCGTCCTCGCTGCCGGTGCTGGACGCCGACGAAGCGGTCGAGCTGCTCGGTCGGGTGGCCGGCGTGGAGCGGGTCGCCGCCGAACCGGAGGCGGCGGCCGAGGTGGCACGCCGGTGTGGTCACCTGCCCCTGGCCATCCGGCTGGCCGGCGCACGGCTGGCGCACCGGCCGCGTTGGCGGGTCGCCGACCTCGCCGAGCGGCTGGTGACGGGAGCGGGGCCGTTGGCCGAGCTGACCGCCGGGCAGCGCTCGGTGGGGCAGGCGTTCGCCCTGTCGTACCAGCAGGTTTCACCGACGGCGCAGCGGCTGTTCCCGCTGCTCAGCCTGTTTCCGGGGGGACGCCTCGACGGCCCCGTGGCCGCCGCCCTCGCCGAGCTGCCGCTGACCGACACACAGGACGTGCTGGACGAGTTGGTCGACGCGCACCTGGTGGACGAGGTGCAGCCGGGCCGGTACCGCTTACACGACCTGCTCCGCGAGTACGCCCGGCTGCTGCTCGCCGGCCCGGAACGGCAGACGGAGCGCCGGGCCGCCCTGGAGCGGTTGCTGGATCACCATCTGTCCATCACGTTGGCGATCGCCCGAAGGATCGAGGCGGCGGGCAGTCGCCGCAACATTCCCGCGGACACGCCCCGCCGTCCGGATCTGATGGCTGTGCCGGTGGCCGAGGCATGGGGGTGGTTCGAGGAGAATCACGCCGGGCTCACCGCCCTCGTTCGGGTCGCCGAGGAGGAGGGCTTCCCGATCCATTGCTGGCAGTTGGCCAGGGCCTGCTGGCGGCTCAACTTCGAAGGCGGGCACCTCGACGAGCTGATCGAGACCCATACGATCGGGCTTCGAGTCGCCGAGCGATTGGGCGACGAGGCGGCCATCGCCGTGATGCTGAACTACCTCGCCTCGGCGTACTTCCGGCTGGCCCGCTTCCCGGAGGCAATCCGGTTGATGGAGGTGGCGCTCAGGTTGCGCCGTCAGCTCGGGCTGCGCGGCGACGTGCTCAGCACACTGTGGAATCTTGGCGTCTCGTATGCCACGAACGGTGACTTCCGGCAGGGCAAGGCGAAGTTCGACGAGGCACTCGGCATGATCCGCAGCCTGGACGACGCGCACGAGCTGACCAACCTGTTGCACAACCTGTGCTACGCGTTGATCCGGTGGGGGCGGTACGACGAGGCGCTGCGCCACGCCCGGCTGCACCTCCTGCTGGCTCGCCAGGCGAAGGACCTTCGGCAGACCCACAATGCGCTGGGGCAACTCGGCATAATTCGTCACCGGATGGGCGACCTGGTTCCTTCCCGCCGCCTGCTGCGGGTCGCGCTGTCCCTCAAGCGCCAGCTGGGCGACCGGTTCGGCGAGGGGGAGGTGCTCAACGAGATCGGCGTGATGGAATGCGCCGCCGGCGACCCGGAACGTGCCGCGGCCCTGCACCGGGACGCGCTGGTGGCGATGATGGAGTCCGGCGACCGAATGGGTGAGTGTGCCTCGCGCAACCTGTTGGCCCGGGCGATCCTGGAGCAGGGGGACGCCGCCAGCGCGCTCGACCTGCACCGCCGGGTGCTCGCCGACGCCGACCGACTCGGCGCCCGCTACGAGAAGGCCCGAGCGTTGGAGGGCGTCGCTCGCTGCATACGGGCCACGGATCCGACGGCGGCCCGCGCGCACCTGGAGCAGGCGCTGACGCTGTTCCGGCAGGTCGAGTCGCCGGACCGGCACGAGGTGGAACGGCTGCTGGCCGAGTTGGGCTGACGGATCATCTGCGAGTCGGCCACGGGCGCGGCAGGATGGTGAGTGTGACGACTCCAGAGGCGACCGGTTACCGCATCGAACGCGACTCGATGGGCGAGGTGGAGGTGCCCGCCGAGGCGCTGTGGCGGGCGCAGACCCAGCGCGCGGTGCAGAACTTCCCCATCTCCGGCCGGGGCCTCGAACCGGCCCAGATCAAGGCCCTCGCCCAGATCAAGGGCGCGGCGGCCGAGGTGAACGGCGAGCTGGGCGTGATCGACGCCAACGTGGCCGCCGCGATCGCCGCCGCCGCCGCGCACGTGGCCGACGGTGGTTACGACGACCAGTTCCCGGTGGACGTGTTCCAGACCGGCTCGGGGACCTCGTCGAACATGAACACCAACGAGGTGATCGCCACCCTGGCCACCCGGGAGCTGGGCTCACCGGTGCACCCCAACGACCACGTCAACGCCTCCCAGTCGAGCAACGACGTCTTCCCGTCCTCGATCCACCTGGCGGCCACCCAGTTCATCGTCGAGGATCTGCTGCCGTCGCTGGCCCACCTCGCCTCGGCGTTGGAGGCGAAGGCCACCGAGTTCGAGACGGTGGTCAAGGCCGGGCGTACCCACCTGATGGACGCCACCCCGGTCACCCTCGGCCAGGAGTTCGGTGGGTACGCCGCCCAGGTCCGCTACGGGATCGAACGGCTGGGGGGCGCGCTGCCCCGGCTGGCCGAGCTGCCGTTGGGCGGCACCGCCGTGGGGACCGGCATCAACACGCCGCTCGGCTTCGCCGCCGCCGTGATCGACAAGCTGCGCGAGTCGACCGGGTTGCCGCTGAGCGAGGCGCGTAACCACTTCGAGGCGCAGGGCGCGCGGGACGCGCTCGTGGAAACTTCGGGGCAGCTGCGGACCGTGGCGATCGGCCTCTACAAGATCGCCAACGACATCCGCTGGATGGGCTCCGGTCCCCGCGCCGGTCTGCGCGAGCTGCGCATTCCGGACCTCCAGCCCGGCTCGTCGATCATGCCGGGCAAGGTCAACCCGGTGGTCGCCGAGGCGATGCGGCAGGTATGCGCCCAGGTCGTCGGCAACGACGCGACGGTCGGCTTCGCCGGCTCGCAGGGCGACTTCGAACTGAACGTGATGCTCCCGGTCATGGGCCGCAACCTGCTGGAGTCGATCCGGCTGCTCTCCGCGGTGAGCCGGCTCTTCGCCGACCGACTGGTGGTCGGCCTGGTCGCGGACGCCGAGGTCTGCCTGGCGTACGCCGAGGGCTCACCGTCGATCGTCACCCCACTCAACCGCTACCTGGGGTACGACGAGGCCGCGTCGATCGCGAAGGAGGCGCTGGCCAAGCAGGCGTCGATCCGCGAGGTGGTCATCTCCCGCGGTCACGTCGACTCCGGCAAGCTCACCGAGACGCAACTGGACGAGACGTTGGACCTGCTCCGGATGACCCACCCCTGACCCGTCCTGCCCTGGCCTGCCCTGCCCTGCCCTGCTCAGGGTAGGTGCCGTGGTCTCGCCCAGCCGAGGAAGCGGGTGAAGAGCGCGGCGGGGTCGGGGCCGTCGTGCGGGTTGAGTAGGTACAGGTCGTGAGCAGCCTCGTGCAGCGCCGTGCACAGGTAGATGCTCAGCCCGATCCGGTCGTGCGCGTACTCCTGCCGCAGAGCAAGTCGGGCCATGGGGCAGGGCCAGGGCGCGGCGCAGACCCGACAGAGCCAGAGTGGGCGCAGCGGTAGGTGCGGCCGGCAAGAGCGTGTGGTGAGCCCGCCCAGGGTGCTCCGGGGCATGGTGGGGTCCTCCTTTGGAGCTGAATCGTTCGTGGCATCACCCCCCGCTCGCGCCGTCCGCGTCGCGCTGACCGCGGTGACGGTGCTGCGCTGCGCTGACCGCGCCGATGGTGCTGCGCTGCGCCGACGGAGCTGCGCTGCGCTGACCGCGCCGATGGTGCTGCGCTGCGCTGACCGCGCCGACGGAGCTGCGCTGTTCTGACCGCGCTGACCGCTCTGCGCTGTGTTGCTGTGTCAAGATCGCGCTCGATCCTGGATGTAGTGGCCTTCGCGCGCTTGGAGACCACTGTTTCCAGGATCGAGCGCGATCTTGGTGGATCGGTCGGCTTCGGTGGGGTTGGGACCGCCCGGCACGGGGGAGCGGGCGGTCCCGTGCGGCACCGGCAGATCCCGGGGGACGGGGAGCGGTGCCGCCCTTCACAGTCTGGTGATCAGGCGACTACGGTCGGAAGGGTTCGGCCGCGTCGTCGTAGTCGCCCTGTTCTGGGTGGCACCGCCGCTGGCGGCCGGCTGGAAACGGTCGTCGGCGGGGTGGAGGGCGGGCACGGCATGGCCGATGGACAGATGACGGCGGCGGCGTTCCTGATCGCGGAGCTGCGGCGGGCGCGGACTCGGCGTGGCTGGAGTCAGGATGAGCTGGCCAAGGCGGTCAACTACTCGGCGTCGATGGTCAGCGCTGTCGAGCTGGGCCAGCAGGTGCCCACCGCCAAGTACCTGGAACTCGTCGACCGGGCCCTCGACACCGGCGGCCTCTTCAGCCGGATGTCCACCGAGCTGGTCAGCCTGGACCGGACACAGCCCTGGCTGCGCGGCTGGCAGGCGATCCTTGAGCAGGCTCGCACACTCCGATGGTACGAACCCCGCTATGTGCCCGGACTGTTCCAGACCGAGGACTACGCGCGGGCGGTCTTCGAGGCAGGTGGCCTGCTCGCTCCCGAGGAGGTCGACAGGCGACTGACCGCCCGGATGGAGCGTCAGGACGTGCTGCACAGCGAGCGTGCGCCGCAAATAGTGGCGGTGCTGGACGAGGCCGTCCTGCGACGACGGGTGGGTGGGCGGAAAGTGATGCGCGACCAGACGCTGCATCTTGCGGGCATCGCCACCGGGCACCCCCGCGTTCGGTTGCACGTGGTGCCGCGATCCGCCGAGGAATATCCGGGGCTCGGCGGGCAGTTCGCACTCGCCGCACTGCCCGACGGGACAGAGGTGGCCTACCTGGAGTGTCAGGTTCGCGGCCAGGAGCTGGACCAGCCGAAGGATCTGTTGCGGTTGCAGCGGGTCTGGGAAGCTACCTTGGGCGAAGCCCTGCCCCCGCAGGCGTCGATCGAGTTGATGAACGAGGTGGCCGAGTCGTGGAGTTGACCGGCGCTCGATGGCGCAAGAGCAGCCGCAGCAACCAGGACAACATGTGTGTCGAGGTGGCTACGAATCTTGGGGAGGTGGTCGGGGTGCGAGACAGCAAGGACTCGGACGGGCCCGTGCTCGTTGTCGACGCGTACTCCTGGCGGCTCTTGGTGGGCGCGCTGCGGCGCTGACGCGACCGCCTGGCCCGCGACGGCTCGGGTTTCCCCGCAACTTCGGCGAAGCTGCGCGAATCTTGGACGGCCCCGGGGAAAAGGGCTCGACGGGGGTGCTGAGCGGGACGGATGATCCGGGATGTGGGTGACGATGGCGTGGGTGTGCCGGCGGGGACCGAGCGGCTGCGGTTGCGGCGGCTGACCATCGCCGACGTGGACGCGCTGGTCGAGTTGGACAGCGATCCCGAGGTGATGCGTTTCCTCACCGGTGGCGTCGCGACCCCGCCGGCCACCGTGCGGGACGAGCAGTTGCCGAGGCTGCTGGCCCAGTACGACAGACACCCCGGGCTGGGCCGGTGGGCAGCGCACGATCGGGCGTCCGGCGAGTTCCTGGGTTGGTTCGCGTTGGATCCGTCGGCGGACGGCGCCGAGGCCGAGTTGGGCTATCGGCTGCGCCGCCCGACGTGGGGGCGAGGGCTGGCCACCGAGGGGGCGCGGGCGCTGGTCCGGTACGCCTTCGACACCGTCGGGGTGCGCCGGGTCTGGGCCGAGACGATGACGGTGAACGAGCGTTCCCGGCGGGTGATGGTGAAGGCCGGGTTGCACTACGTGCGGACCTTCCACCTCCAGTGGGATCACCCGATCCCGGGAACCGAGCGGGGCGAGGTGGAGTACGAGGTGCGGGCCGAGGAGTGGGCGACCATCGGTCAGGAGCGGCCGGCGGCCCGGCGGGCGCGGTAGGCGGTCACCGCGGCGCGGTTGCCGCAGCCGGCCTCGCAGAACCGCCGGGAGCGGTTGCGGGACAGGTCGACGACGACGTTGTCGCAGTCCGGGTATTCGCAGATCCGCAAGCGGCTCAGTTCGCCGGTACGGACCAGGTCGGCCATCGCCATGGCGGCCTCGACCGCGATCCGGGTGGCCAGCGGCGCGTCGCGAGGAACGGCGTGCAGGTGGTACGGCTCGTCGTCGTGTTCGATCAGCTGGGGCAGCGCCTTGTGTTCCAGCAGCAGGCCGTTGACCACAGCGACGATCTCGGGTGGTTCGGCGTGCCAGATGCGGCGTAGTTGGGGCCGTAGTTCCCGTACGGCGCGCAGCTCGGCCTCGGTGTGCTCGTGCCGGCCACTGTAGGAGTGGCGGACGAAGAACGCGTCCAGCGCCGCGATGTCGGGCAGCAACTCACCGTCGCGACCCGCGGTGTTGACCAGCGCCGCCGCAGCGATCAGCGAACATTCGGTGTCATGAGCGAATAGCAACTTGACTCCTGTCACGGCTTGCGCCTAGCGTCATCAGCACAAGGATAGTTTGCTCATGACACGGTGCCCATTGCGAGGAGCGCGACATGCACTCTCGACCCGCTGCCGGCGTCGGACTGGCGCTGCTCTCCGCAGTCACCTTCGCCACCTCCGGCACCTTCGCGCGATCACTCATCGATGCCGGCTGGTCAGCCGAGTCCGCTGTGATCGCCCGCGTCGGCGTGGCCGCCCTGGTGCTGGCAATCCCCGCTCTGCTGGCGCTGCGGAGCAAATGGGACGTGCTGCGGAGCAATGCCGGGGCCATCGGGCTGTTCGGGCTCCTCGGGGTGGCGTTGGCCCAGGTGTGCTTCTTCAACGCCGTGCGCTATCTGCCGGTCGGTGTCGCGCTGCTGCTGGAATACCTGGGCATCATCCTCGTCGTGGTCTGGATGTGGCTGCGGCACGGGCAGCCGCCCCGCCGCCTCACCATCGCCGGGTCGGTGGCCGCGCTGGCCGGGCTGGCGTTCGTGCTCGACCTCGCCGGCACCTCCGACTTCCACCCGGTGGGGGTGCTCTGGGGGCTGGGTGCGGCATTCGGCCTGGCCGGATACTTCGTGCTCGCCGGCCGGGTCGACCCCCGGCTGCCCTCGGTCGCCATGGCCAGCGGTGGCATGGCCGTCGGTGCCGCCGTGCTGTTGCTCGTCGGACTGACCGGTCTGCTGCCGCTGCACGCCACCTTCGGTGAGGTCACCTTCGCCGGGCAGCCCACCAGTTGGTTGGTGCCCATCGCCGGGCTGTCGCTGGTGGCCGCCGTCATCGCGTACCTCGCCGGCATCGCCGGTACCCGGATTCTCGGGCCCCGCCTGTCGTCGTTCGTCGGGCTGACCGAGGTGCTCTTCGCGGTGCTGATCGCCTGGCTGTTCCTGAACGAGCTGCCCACCGGCTGGCAGCTCTTCGGCGGTGCGCTGATCGTCGCCGGCGTCGCCCTGGTACGCCTCGACGAACTGCGGGGGTCGCCCTCGACGCCCACGCCGGTCACACCCGAGCCCGAGCTGGCGCTTGACGGTCGGTGAGGGTTCGCGGTCGATGCGCGCCCGATGGCCGGTGCTTTGCCGCTGGGCGGCGCGTGCCGTGAGTGGAGTGCTCCCGGCTCTCGGCGCTTGCGACGGTCGGGTGGTCTCGGCGCGTGGTGGTTCCGCTGCCGGTGGCTTCCTCTGACGCTGGCCCTTGTCGGCGGTGAGAGAGTGGGTGTCGTGCTGACCACTGTGGTGTTCGACGCTGACGAGACGCTTCTGGACCTGCGTCCGGCGGTCACGGGCGGGCTGGTGGCGGTCCTCGACGAGATGCGGCGACGGACATCGGCGGCGGCCGGGGTGACGCTCGCCGAACTGGAGTCGGACTGGAGCGCGGTCTTCGGCGAGCTGAAGGCCGCCCCGGTGGCGGAGATCCGGCGCGCCGCACTGGCCCGGTCGCTGGCCCGCGCCGCGCTGGTCCACCACCTGGACGAGATCACTGACCTCTTCTTCGCCCAGCGCTTCGCCCTCACCCGACCGTTTCCGGACGTACCACCGGCGCTGGCCACGCTGCGCGGCCGGTACGCGCTGGGCTTCGCCACCAATGGCAACAGCCGGGCCGAGCGATGTGGACTCAGCGGCGAGTTCGCCTTCGAGCTGTACGCGCACGAGAACGGCCTGCCCAAGAAACCGGCCCCGGAGTTCTACGCCGCGGTGGTCGCGGCGGCCGGGGTGCCAGCCAGCCAGATCGTGTACGTCGGCGACTCGTGGGAGCACGACGTGGTGGCGCCTCGGCGGGCCGGCCTGCGATCGGTGTGGCTGAACCGGCTCGGCCTGCCTCGCCCGCGCGGCTGCTCACCCGACGCCGAAGTTTTCGGCATGGCCGAGCTGCCGGCCGCGCTCGCGAAGATGGGTGTCGACGCGGTAGGCGTGTAGCTCGCCGCCGCCCGCGTGTGTGCCCGTGCGGCCTGTGTCCGCGCGGCCTGTGCCCGTGCGGCGTGTGTCTGGCCTTTCCGGCGGCCGGGTGTGGCCCGAACTGGCGGGATTCACGGCCATAACGGGCGTTCAGCTGGCGCGATGCGAATCGGTGTTGTGTGATGGCTGGCACGTCCCTCAACGAGAGGATCCGATGTGGTGAGCAAGCGCTTCACCGCCCGTACGGTCGCGACTGCGGCTGTGCTGGCACTTACGGCTACGGGGTTGGGTGTGCCGGCCAACGCCGCGCCGAGCGACTCCCGGACCTTCACCGTCGTCGCCGAGGATGGCGTCGCCACCGACACGGCCATCGCCGCGATCCGGGCGGCCGGCGGCACTGTGGTGTCCCGGTCCGACGAGGTCGGCATGTTCCAGGTCAGTAGCGACCGGGCCGACTTCGCGGCCAGGGCGACCGCCGCGCCGACGCTGATCGGTGCTGCCGAGCAGAAGGCCATCGGCCGCAAGCCGAAGCTGGACCGGGTCGAGCAGGAGCACCTGTTGGCCGCTGCCGGTGCCCGTGCCGGTGCTGCCGGTGCCGCCAAGAAGGGCGCCAAGCTCGATCCGCTCGATGACAAGCTCTGGGGCCTGGAGATGATCCGGGCCGACAAGGCCCGCAAGATCGAGCCGGGCGACCGGCGGGTGACCGTCGGCGTACTCGACACCGGCGTCGACGCCAGCAACCCGGACATCGCGCCGAACTTCAACTGGTCGCTGTCGCGCAACTTCGCGCCCGACCTCATCGATGTGGACGGCCCCTGCGAGGTGCCGAGCTGCCTCGACCCGGTCGGCACCGACGACGGCGGGCACGGCACCCACGTGGCCGGCACCATCGGCGCCGCGGCCAACGGCTTCGGACTCTCCGGCGTCGCCCCGAACGTCTCGCTGGTCGAGCTCAAGGGTGGCCAGGACTCCGGCTACTTCTTCCTCGACCCGGTCGTCAACGCTCTGGTCTACGCCGGCCGCTCCGGGATCGACGTGGTCAACATGTCGTTCTATGTCGACCCGTGGCTCTACAACTGCACCGCCAACCCGGCCGACTCCCCCGAGGACCAGGCCGAGCAGCGGGCGATCATCAAGGCGATGAAGCGGGCGCTGGTCTTCGCGCACAACAAGGGCGTGACCCTCGTCGGTGCGCTCGGCAACAACAACGAGGACCTGGGTGCGCCGCGCACCGATGTCACGAGCCCCGACTACGGCGCCGACCCGTACCCCCGACCGATCGACAACGAGAGCTGCTGGGACCTTCCCACCGAGGGTCCGCACGTGATCGGCGTGTCGTCGGTCGGCCCGTCCGGCAAGAAGTCGGACTTCTCCAACTACGGCACCGAGCAGATCTCGGTCGCCGCGCCGGGAGGCTGGTTCCGGGACGGCTTCGGCACCGACACCTTCCGTACCGACGCCAACATGATTCTCTCCTCGTACCCGAAGCACGTGCTTCAGGAGGAAGAGTCGGTCGACGCCGACGGCAACATCGTTCCCGGCTTCGAAAATTCGGTCTTCAAGCAGTGCAAGGCCAACGGTGAGTGCGGCTACTACACGTACCTCCAGGGCACCTCGATGGCGTCCCCGCACGCCGCCGGTGTCGCCGCGCTGATTGTCAGCCGGTACGGCAAGGCGCAGGGTCGGAATGGCTTCGGGATGTCGCCGGACCAGGTTGAGCAGCACCTCTACCGCACGGCTGCCGAGCACGCGTGCCCGGAGCCGCGCCTCCAGCAGTACCGCAACGAGGGCCGGGACGAGACCTACGACGCGTACTGCGCCGGTGGGGTCAACTTCAACGGCTTCTACGGCTACGGGATCGTTGACGCCTACGCGGCGGTGAAGACTCCGCTCAAGCCGAACGCCCGCCCGTAACGCACATCGCACTGCGGTGGCCCAACCGCCACCGTCTGCCGGGGCCCGGTCGACCTGTCGTCGACCGGGCCTCGGGTCATCAAGGCCCGTCGTCAGCGACCTTCGCCCGGCACCGTTCATGATCGACTCGGTTCCCTGCAAGGTGCGGTGTTGGTGCCTTGAGGATGGCGCGGTTTCCAGGAACCCGAGGTGATCCCGGTCATCTGGGCGATCCCTGTCGCCAGCCTCGGCTGACCAGTGCGTCGCGTACCTCTCGAAGCACCGCCGGAAACTCGCCGTGCAGCCGTTGGCTGGTCACGTGCAGAACCAGCCAACCGGCACCGACCAGTTGATTCAGCCGACGGCGGTCGCGGTGCAGTTGCTGCACGCTGGAGTGCCACTTTCCGTCGTACTCCACCGCCACCCGATATTGCGGCCAGGCCAGATCGGGATGCAGAACGAGCCCGGTGGGCAGGCGCACCGGATGTTGAACTGCCGGGCGCGGCAATCCGCCCAACACCAATTGGACGCGCAGCTGGGATTCCGGCGGAGACTCGGCTGCACCGTCGGCCAGATCAAACACCCAGCGCGCCCGTCGGCCACCGGGGCGGTCAGCGTTGCGGGCAGCCATGGCGCTGAGTGTGTCGCGGTCGGCGAGCCCCTGACCGAGCAGTGAGTCGACTATGGCCACTGCCCGGATCGGGTCGAGCCAGACAGCCGTCTCCCAGGCCGCCCGTCCGGGATCGGACCGGGGGATCGGGAGGTTCTGCCCCCTGGGCAACGGCTGGCTGGCCCACCCATCGCCCCGGCCAGCCACCACCAAGCCCCCTGCTCCGGCGGACACGGCGGCCGGGCGAGGCAGCTGCCGTGCCGGGCGTGGTGACCTGCCGCCGACAGGTGGGCGGCCCACTCCCATAGGTCGCGCTGCATCACGTGGACTTCCCGCGCTCGGTGGTCGTCCTGCGTCCGGCGGTCGTCCTGTGACCGGCATTCGCCCTGCGTCTGGCGGTCGTCCTGCGTCCGGCGGTCGTCCTGTGACCGGCATCCGTCCTGCGACCGGCACTCGTCCTGCGTCGGGCCGGTTCCCTGGGGTCGACGGGCAGCTCGCTTCTCGCGGTCCTCCTGCGTCTGGTGGTCGTCTTGTGCCCGCCGGTCGTCGCGTGGTTGACGCCGTCGGCTCACCGGTCTCGTTCGCCGTCAGTGGGGTGATGCCGTTGACGTGCACGCGGAGGCCGCGCTGTGAGCCGACCCGCAACGATCGGGGCACGAGGACGTGAACGTCGTCGGTGAAGCCCGCGGCGTGTTCGACGCCATGCAGGTAGGCGGCCGACGGGCCGCCGACCACCACGCCGGGCGGAAGTCGGAGAAGGGCGGCGTGACACGCGAGGGCGTGGTCCCGATCCAATCGCGCATCGGCGTAGATGTCGTGGCGCAACCGCACCCAGGCGGAGTTGCGCAGCTGATGTTCGGTGAGCAGGCCGTCCCGGACAGCGTCGGAACCGCGGAAGACCTGCCAGGCCAGGGCATCGGGGCGATGCGGACGTGGGGGCATGCCGAGCAGCCTGCCGGCCACCGACGGACCGCCGGTACCCCTGTGGACAACCGGGACCTCGTTAGCCGCAGGCCCTGTGGACAACGACGAATCCGCCTGGCGATCGTGCTATGGCACCGGCCTGGGCGGCCGACCAATCAGGCATTCGGGCCGCCCACGGCGTTGATCCACTCGCGTTCCTGAAAGTCGGGCGGTCACTGGCTCGGGGACACCGCGACTTCCGTGTACCCGAGTTGATCAAGACGAGACGGGACGGGCGACGGTGCGGAGGGCGCGCGGCGGGGCGGTGAGGGCGCCCGGCGGAGCGGTGAGGGCGCGCGGCGGGGCGGTAAGGGCGCGCGGCGGTGAGGGCGTGCGGCGGGGTGCGGGGGTGCGGGCGTGCAGGGGTGCGGGGGTCAGGGTCAGCTGAGGGCGATGGCGATCGCGCGGGCGGCGGCGAGCACCTCGGGGCCGATGGAGTCGACGTCCAGCGGGGCGAGCGCGACCACGCCGACGCTGGCCTCCAGGCCGGGTACGCCGAGCACCGGCGCGGCCACCCCGTACGCGCCGGCCTGTAACTCTCCGCTGCTACTCAGCGGCTCGGCCACCCCGGCGCGACCGGCGAGGATGGCCCGGCCGGCCGCCCCCCGCTCCAGTGGATGTCGTGCCCCGGCCCGGTACGCGACGTGGAACGACGTCCAGCTCGGCTCGACCACGGCCAGGGCGACGCCCTCGCCACCCTCGACGACGGTCAGGTGTGCGGTGGCGCCGGCCTGTTCGGCGAGGCGGCGTAGCGCGGGCAGCGCACCCTCGGCGAGCAGCGGCTGGGCCCGTCGGGCCAGATGCAGCAACCCGGCACCGAGGCGCAGCCGACCGTCCCCGTCGCGACGCAGCATGCCGTGCCCGGTCAGCGCAGTGACCAGTCGGTAGACGGCGGCCCGGCCGATGCCGAGCCGATTCGCGGCCTCGGTGACGGTCAGACCGCCGGAGACGTCGGCGACCAGATGCAGCAGCCGCAACCCCCGGTCCAGCGTCTGCGACGTCTCCCCGCCCCGCCCTGCAACCGCGTCGGCCGGCCCCACGCCAGCCTCGGCCCGCCCGTGGGCCGCGTTGGACCGCCCTCCACCTGTGCCGGTCGATGCGACGGTCGCGTCGGTCTGCCCGGAAGCCCGTTCGCGGGCCGGGTCGGCGGGGGCGGTGGGGTTGGCTGGCGGGTCGCCGGAGCCACCGGAGCGTGCGGTCGCATCCACGCCTGGCAGCGTACGACCCGGCACCGGCGGACCCGGACAGGCACGGACAGCTACCCTTGTACGGTGACGCTACGCCTGTATGACACCGCCACCCGATCGGTGCGGGACTTCGTCCCGCGGGAAGCCGGCAAGGTGGGGGTCTACCTGTGTGGTCTCACCCTTCAGGCTCCGCCGCACATCGGTCACCTTCGCTCCGGCGTCAACTATGACGTCCTGCGCCGATGGCTGTCGGCCGCCGGCTACGAGGTCACCTTCATTCGCAATCTGACCGACATCGACGACAAGATCCTGGTCAAGGCCGGCGAGCAGGGTCGTCCGTTCTGGTCGATCGCGTACGCCAACGAGCTGCTGCTGGCCGAGTCGTACCGGTCGTTGAACGTGCTGGCGCCGACCTACGAGCCGCGCGCCACCGGGCACATCCCCGAGATGCACGAGCTGATCACGAAGTTGATCGCCGACGGGCACGCGTACCCGGCGAGTGACGGCTCCGGCGACGTCTACTTCGACGTGGCGTCCTGGCCGGCGTACGGGTCGCTGTCGGGTCAGTCTCCGGACGCCATGCAGTCCGCCGGGGACGCCCCGGATCGGGGCAAGCGGGATCCGCGCGACTTCGCGCTGTGGAAGGGCGCCAAACCGGACGAGCCGGCGGACGCCTACTGGCCTTCGCCGTGGGGTCTGGGTCGTCCGGGCTGGCACATCGAGTGCTCGGCGATGTGCTGGCGCTATCTCGGCCCGGAGTTCGACATCCACGGCGGTGGCCTGGATCTGACGTTCCCGCACCACGAGAACGAGATCGCCCAGTCCCAGGCGGCCGGGTTGCCGTTCGCCCGCTACTGGGTTCATCACGGGCTGCTGAGCATCGGCGGGGCCAAGATGGGCAAGTCCGCCGGTAACGCGCTGGGCCTGGCGTACGTGGACTCGCTCGGGGTGCGGCCGGTGGAGCTGCGCTACTACTACGCCGCCGCACACTACCGTTCGGTGATCGACTACTCGGAGGATTCGCTGCGCGACGCGGCCACCGCGTACCGGCGGATCGAGGGTTTCGTGCTGCGGGCCGCCGAGCGGGTCGGTGCCGGGCAGATCGGTGAGCTGCCCGCCGGCTTCGTCGCGGCGATGGACGACGACCTCAACACGTCCGCCGCGCTGGCCGTGCTGCAGCAGCACATTCGGGACGGCAACACCGCGCTGGGCGTCGGCGACGATGTGACCGTCCGCACCACGCTGGCCGTGGTGCGGGCAATGCTGGATATCCTCGGGATCGACCCCCTCGACCCGGCCTGGACCGGTGGCGGCCGATCGGACGATCTTCGCGCCGTGGTGGACTCCCTGATCGCGCTGGCCCTGGAGCAGCGCGCGCAGGCGCGGGGCCGTAAGGACTGGGCTGCCGCGGACGCCGTGCGTGACCAGCTCAAGCTGGCCGGCGTGGCGGTCGAGGACACCCCCCAGGGCCCCCGTTGGACTATTGGAGAGCAGGACTGATGGCCGGCAACTCGCAGCGCCGTGGCCGGCGACTGACGTCGAAGGCAGGCGCCCCCAAGGGCACCGGCGGCAAGAACAAGGACTCGTTGGCCGGGCGGGGTCGCACGTTGCCCGCGGACGAGCGGCCGTGGCACAAGGGCTACTCGGGCACCGAGAAGCTGCCCCAGCGCACCGCCTGGAAGCAGGACAAGGAGCGCCGCGTGGCGGCCGAGGAGGGGCGCGCCCCCAAGATCGGTCAGCCGGGCACCAAGGACACCACCTGGGGCAAGGGCGGCGGTCGGGGCGTGCCGGTCGGTCGTGGCGCTGCCACCGGCGGACGGGGCGGTAAGCCCACCGGCCGGTCCGGCCCCCGGGTTTCGCCGGGGCGCAAGTCCAACCCGGCCAAGGACGCCCCGGAGCTGTTGGTCGGGCGTAACCCGGTGCTGGAGGCGCTGCGCGCCCAGGTGCCGGCGACGGCGCTCTACACGGCCCAGGGCATCGATGTGGACGAGCGGACCAAGGAGATCATCCGGACCGCCGCCGACCGGGGCATCGCCAACCTGGAGATCAGCCGCGCCGAGTTGGACCGGATGACCGGCGGGGTGCTGCACCAGGGCGTCGGCCTGCAGGTGCCGCCCTTCGCGTACCAGCCGTTCGAGGACATGGTCGCCGCTGCCCTGGAGCAGCAGGCCCCGCTGCTGGTCGCGCTGGACGGCGTGACCGACCCGCGCAACCTGGGCGCCGTGATCCGTTCGGCTGCCGCGTTCGGCGCGCAGGGTGTCTTCGTACCCGAGCGTCGTGCCGCCGGGATCACCGCGACCGCCTGGCGGACCAGCGCCGGCGCGGCCGCGCGGGTGCCGGTCGCGCAGGTGACCAACCTGACCCGGTCGCTGAAGGCGTGCCGCGACGCCGGCTTCATGGTCGTCGGCCTGGACGCCGACGGCGACACCGACCTCTACAACCTGGAGGCCGCGGTCGGTCCGCTGGTGGTGGTGGTCGGCTCCGAGGGGCGCGGTCTGTCCCGCCTGGTCGGGGAGACCTGCGACCTGACCGTCAGCATCCCGATGATCTCCGAGGTCGAGTCGCTCAACGCCAGCGTGGCCGCGGCGGTCGCCCTGGCCGAGGTCGCCCGCCGACGCTCCGTCGAGCTGTAGCGCACATCGAACGAAGGCCCCCTCCCGCCGAGCGCGGGAGGGGGCCTTCGTCGTTGGGCGCCAAGGCAGACTGAAGAACCGAGTGAGGTACGACGAAGGGGCGGCCCGCCGAAGCGGACCGCCCCTGTCGGTACGGCGTTACGTCAGATCCGGCCACCGGTGGTGGCGTGGAAGACGTGGCTGCGACCGGCGACCGGCTTGACGAACACGGTGTCACCCATGTTCGGCATGTTGCGCCGGTCGGTGCGGACGACGAAGCGCTCCGAGTTGCCACCCAGCGCGGCGTGACCGTAGACGTTGGCGTCCGAGCCGAGGTCCTCGACCAGCTCGACCACGACCGGCATACCACCCTCGGTCGGGCTGACCAGCTCGCAGTCCTCCGGACGGAAGCCCACGGTGACCTTGCCGTCGCCGCCCTCGGCGCGGGCCGCCTCGACCTGCTCCCGCGTCAGCGGGATGTACATCTCGGCGAACTCGGCGCCCTTCTCGTTCAGCGGAACGGTCTTGATGTTCATGGCGGGCGAGCCCATGAAGCCGGCGACGAACACGTTGGCCGGGGTGTCGTAGAGCGCCCGCGGGGTGTCCACCTGCTGAAGAACACCGTCGAGCAGGACCGCGACCCGGTGACCCATGGTCATGGCCTCGACCTGGTCGTGCGTGACGTAGACGGTGGTGACGCCCAGCTTGGCCTGCAGGGACGCGATCTGGGTACGGGTCTGCACGCGGAGCTTGGCGTCGAGGTTCGACAGCGGCTCGTCCATGAGGAAGACCTGCGGCTCGCGGACGATCGCCCGGCCCATCGCGACGCGCTGACGCTGACCACCGGAGAGCGCCTTCGGCTTACGGCTGAGGTACTCCTCCAGCTGGAGCAGCCCGGCCGCCTCCTTGACCCGCCGGTCGATCTCCGACTTGGAGGTCTTGCGCAGCTTGAGGGCGAACGCCATGTTCTCGTACACCGTCATGTGCGGGTAGAGGGCGTAGTTCTGGAAGACCATCGCGATGTCGCGGGCCTTCGGGGGAAGGTGAGTGACGTCACGCTGGTCGATGTAGATCGAACCGGCGTCCACGTCCTCCAGGCCGGCGAGCATCCGCAGGCTGGTGGACTTACCGCAACCGGAGGGGCCGACCAGGACGAGGAACTCCCCGTCGCCGATTTCGAGGTCCAGCTCGTTGACGGCGGGACGCTCTTGGCCCGGGTAGACCCGGGACGCCTTGGAATAGGTGACCGTAGCCATGGTGAAGCGCTTCCTTTCACCGGCAGGAACGTGCCGGACGATCCGAGTGAAGGAGCAACCGGCACGTGCCCGTGCCGGTCATCGGACGGCGCTCGGGCGCGGGGGCGCCCGGTCGTCATCCGTGTGTGAACCGTAAACGCGTTTCCCCGTGCTGCCAAGGCGGGGGGTCGTCCAGCCCACCAGTCGGGCTACGCATTCCGGTCACTCGGGCACGGTCAGCCATCAATCGACGCGGTGGCAAACGAGTCTGCGTCGGGTTGTTGACGATTCCCGTGCTCGGGAGGCCTCGCGATCGGGATTACCGGAGATCAGTCGCTATGCTGACCTCGACGCGCGCGCCCCTGTAGCTCAGCTGGCCAGAGCACTCGCCTTGTAAGCGAGATGTCGCCGGTTCGATCCCGGCCGGGGGCTCCAATTACATCAGATGTTTCCGATCGGCGCTGCTGTGCCTTTGCCGGTTACCCCGAGGGGTAATCGGATCTCGGCTCAGCCCACGCGCACCGACAGACGGTTCAGTGCGGAGCGGGACGGGGGCGGATGAGCCGGGCGGTGGAGGAGTCGAACCGGGCGATGTTGCGCGCCCGGGACGCGATGGACCGGGCGTACGCCGAGCCTTTGGACATCCCCGCGTTGGCCCGGATCGCGCACGTCTCGCAGGCGCATTTCATCCGTACCTTCCGGGCCACCTTCGGTGAGACACCGCACCGCTATCTGCAACGCCGCCGGGTGGAGCGGGCGATGTCGTTGCTGCTGGAGACCGACCGGGACGTAACGGACATTTGTTACGCCGTCGGCTTCAGCAGCCTGGGCACGTTCAGTCGGACGTTCCGGCAGATCGTCGGGGAGTCGCCCTCGGATTTCCGGCGCCAGCGCGTCGCGCCGGCCAACGTGCCGTCGTGCTTCACCAAAGCCTGGACCCGTCCAAGCAGTTTTGGATAAGCAGCAGGTCAGGGGCTACCTCTAGCGTCATGGGCATGACGATGAACGCGATCAGCCGCTCCCAGATCTACGTCCTCGACCAGGACGCCGCGCTTGACTTCTACGTCAACAAGCTCGGCATGGAGGTCAACACCGACCAGGACCTCGGCTTCATGCGGTGGCTGACTGTCAACCTGCCCGGCGACCCGGAGCGCGAGATCCTGTTGGAGAAGCCCGGTCCGCCCGCGCTGGACCCGGCCACCGCCGAGCAGGTCCGGGAGCTGCTCACCAAGGGTGCCCTCGGCGGGTACCTCTTCATGACCACCGACGACGCCCGCAAGACGCACGAGGATCTGGTGGCGAAGGGCGTCGAGATCACGGACGAGCCGACCGAGCGCCCGTACGGGATCGACTTCGGCATCCGGGACCCGTTCGGCAACCGGATCCGCATCGGTCAGATGTTCCCCCGGGCGTAGCGGGCGGGCGATCAGTCGGGCCGCCGCGTCAGGACCGGGAGGTACGGGGTCGAACTCGTACCTCCCGGTGTGTTGAGGTGGCGATCATGGTGACCCGACTGCTGTACCTCACCCGACACGCCGAGCAGGATCTCCCCGAGCCGAGCGGGCCGGACGCCGGCGAACCGGATACCGGCCTGTCGGAGCGCGGCCGACGGCAGGCCACCCTGCTGGGCGAACGCCTGGGGGCCCGGCGGTTCGCCGCCGTCCACCATGGGCCGCTGCGCCGGGCCGCACAGACCGCCGAGCTGGTCGCCAGGTCGCTGCCCGACGTTCCGGTGTACGAGACGGAGCTGGCCGGCGACCACCTCCCACACGACACGGACCCAACTGGCCTGCCGCCCGCGTACGCCCAGTTCCTGACGCAGTTCTCGACGGCCGAGCGGGCCGACGGGCCGCGAGTGACGGCGGACGCGGTGCGACGGTTCGCCAGCCCGGTCGCCGAGAGCCCCGCCGGCGGCGAACCGGTCCGCGAGCTGGTCGTGACGCACAGTTTCCTGATCGCCTGGCTGGTGCGGCACGCCCTCGACGCGCCGGAGTGGCGCTGGCTGGGCTTGAACACGCACAACGCCGGGCTGACCGTCATCCGCTACAGCGCGGCCGGCCCGCCGAATCTGATCGCCCTCAACGATGTGGCCCACCTACCGCCGGAGCTGCGGGGCACCGGCCTGCCCCCGGACTATCTGACGTAGGTCCCGGTGGTTCGCAGGAGCAGTTTGACCACCGCCTGGGTGGCCGGCGGCGGGGTCCCGTCCTCCGGGCAGGTGGTGTAGCCGGTGTCGTTGCCGGCCACGGTGAGGCGGTAGTGCATCACGTCCGAGCAGGTGGTCGCGGTGGTCGGCCGTCGCGCCTCGCTGGCGAGCCGCGGGTCCACGGCCAGCCCCGCCAGGATGCCCTGATCGGCGGGTTCGAGCCGGCCGATGCGCCGGCCCCCGGCCCGGTCCGTCACGGTCCACTGGCCGTCCGGCTCGACGACGATGGCGTCCCCGCGACCGGCGAAGCCCCCGGAGATCCGCAACGTCACTCGGGGGGCCACCGCGCTGGCCCCGGCGCTGGCCGTGGGAGCCGCAGTCGGCAGCGAGGTGCCCGTGGCCGGGGTGGCCGGACCGGAAGCGGTGGTGGCCGACGGCTGGGTCGGGGTGGTGGTGGGGGCTCGGTCGACGCTGGTGCAACCGGTCAGGAGCGCGGTCAGGAGCGCGGCGGTGACGGCGATCGTCGATGCGGGTCTCATCCCCGTCGGACGCGTCACCCCAACCGTCGGTTCCCCGTTCGTGCCTGCGCCGGGACTGGCCGGTCGCCTTCGCTATGGTCGCCGCACCGGCGCGCGGTGCCGGCGACCAGATCGGCGGCGTCGCTCACGGTGACGCGGGAAGGGGTGGACGTGTCGGACGCGGAGTTGACAGTCGAGGTGACCGGGCCGGTCGCCACCGTCGTCATCAGCAACCCGGCCCGGCGCAACGCGATGACCGCGGCCATGTGGCGTCAGCTCCCCGAAGTGCTCGACCGGCTGGAGCCCGGCCCCGACGTACGGGCGTTGGTGCTCACCGGTGCCGGCGACGCGTTCTGCGCGGGTGCGGACCTCGGTGACCTGGCCGAGTTGCTGGACGCCGGTGACGCCAGCATCGCGGTGGCGGCCGAGGAACGGCTGGCCCGGTTCGGCAAGCCGACGATCGCGGCCATCCGGGGTGCCTGCGTCGGCGGCGGGGCCCAACTCGCCGTCGCCTGCGATCTGCGGATCGCCGCCGCCGACGCCCGTTTCGGCGTACCGCCGGCCCGGCTCGGGTTGGTCTATCCGGCACCGACGACGCGCCGGCTGGCCCGGCTGGTCGGCCCGTCCGCCGCCAAACATCTGCTGTTCACCGCAGAGCTGATCGACGCCGAGCGCGCCCTGCGGATCGGCCTGGTCGACGAGGTGCTGCCGGTAGACCAGCTCGCCGCCCGGGTGGACGAACTGACGGCGACGATCGCCCAGCGGTCCCCGCTGAGCATCGCCGCAGCGAAGGAGATCATCGACGATCGCGCCGAACCTGCGCGGATCGCCTGGTGGCACCGGAAGGTGACGACGACCGGTGAGGCCCGCGAGGGGGTCGCGGCGGTGACCGAGCGGCGTACGCCCCGCTTCGCCTGGCGGCCACCGACCGACGCCTGAGTCGGCAGGGTTCGGCCGCCCCCGTCGATGGGTAGATGTCCTCCACGCGGTGATCGGGGGGCCACTATGGACGCGACAGCGACGAATCCGGACCGGAGCGGCCGGCTACTTCGCCTGATACTTGGCTTCGTGTTGCTGTCCGCCGTGGTCGGCGCGCTCGCGGTCGGTGTCGCGAGGGGCGGCCAGAACACCGGCATCTTCGACGGTGATCCGCCGGGCTGGGCCAGAAGCCTGGGGCTCGTGCTGGTGATTCTCGGAATCATCGTCGAGGTCGCCGCGATCGTCTGGGCCGTACGGACCGGCCGCCACCGGGCTGCGCGGCGGTCGCCACTGTTGGCGCTGAATTGGTCGCATCGGCGACGGCTGGCGCGCCAGGTCCGACGCGGCACACCCGAGGCGGACGAAGACCCGGCCCTTCTCGTGGAGACCGCCCGTGAGTTCGCCGGCCAGCGCTGGTCTGTCCTGCTCGTCGTCGGGTTGGCGATGACGAGCGTCGGTCAGGCATTCCTGGCGTTCGCGCCGTTCTTCGCGGTGATCGGTGGGCTGCTGCTGGTGATCTGGGCGATGCTGATCGTGTCGGTCTTCCGCAACGCCCGCCGTGGCGAGGCGTTCCTGCGCGCCCATCCGGATCTGCGCGGACGGTAGCCGCACCGCGCTCCCACCCATCGCAACACCTCGATCCCGGGTATCCGGGACTCAGGGCGGTACGGCAGGCTGTCCGTCGTGCAGCGTGATCAGTTGCTTGCGGGCCGCTACCGGCTCCTCGAACGCCTCGGCAGTGGCGGCATGTCGGCGGTTCATCGGGCGTACGACGAGGTGCTCGAACGGGACGTGGCGGTGAAGGTGCTGGTCGCCTCGGACACCAACGCCCGGCAGCGGATCCGGGGCGAGGCCAAGGCCGCGGCCCGGCTGTCGCACCCGCACGTCACCGGCGTCTACGACTACGGCGAGTCGGTGGTGGACGGTGCCGAGGTCCCGTTCGTGGTGATGGAGTTGCTCGGCGGTCACACCCTGGAGCGCCGGTTGGTGGTCGGGCCGTTGCCCCCGCGCGCGGGTCTGCGGGTGTGTGCCGAGGTGGCTTCGGCGCTCGCCGCGGCGCACGACCAGGGGTTGGTGCACCGCGACATCAAGCCGGCCAACGTGATGCTCACGCCGACGGGCGCGAAGGTGCTCGACTTCGGCATCGCGGCAGCCGTCGGAGCGCCGGAGATCGACTTCGAGGGGCGGCTGATGGGTACGCCGGCGTACCTGGCGCCGGAGCGGTTGCTGGCTGGCGAGGTGCGGCCGGCCAGCGACGTGTACGCCCTCGGTCTGCTGCTTCACCGGGTGCTCACCGGCCGGTTGCCGTGGCCCGCCGAGGCGCAGACCCGGATGGTCCGCGCGCACACGCCCGTCGAACCGGACCCGCTGCCCGCGATCGACGGTGTGCCGCCCGAGGTGCATCGGCTCTACCGCTGGTGCCTGGCCGCCCACCCCGGCGATCGGCCACCGGCCGCCGACGCGGCCCGCATTCTGCTTGCCGCCGCCAGCGGTGCCGCCCCCGAGGCCGCTGCCGTCGCCGCCCGACCGGCGGCTGCCGCAGCCCAGCCGGCGGCCGCCGCCGAGCAGGCCGACACCGAGCAGGCCGGCACC